>CAKTYZ010000038.1 GCA_934635225.1 uncultured Kiritimatiellota bacterium | reverse complement strand
ACACGAGGCGCCCGGGGCGGAAGGCATACGCCCTCTACGACGCCGGGAAAGCCCAGGACAGGGTCAACGAGGGGCATCCAACAAAGGCGCGCCGATGAAGGTGACGAACAGGCTCGACGCGGCGTTCGCCAGACTCGTCAAGGGAATGAAGCTGTCTGGAGTTTACCCATTTTTTGGTTTGGCTCGGATGGCGGGGTAGAAAAGCGCGGCAACCGCCCGCCGTTTTTCGGTAGAATACCGACTTGTGAAAACAAACAAGGAGGTTGCCGCACCGTGAACGATACCAAAATTGCATCGAAGGCGAAAGCCCAGCTCGCCAGTTTCATGGGTAAAGCGTTTACCCATTTCCCGAAGCCGTCCCGGAAGTTCGTGGAGGAGTGCATTTACGGCATACAGGCTTCAGGGGACACGAAACTGTCGTCTATAGTCCGCGCGATTGACGACGACATAAAGCCTATATACACCGAAAAACGGCTGAGCCGGAACCTGGACGACGAGACGCTGGAGGCATCCGTGTCCGAAGCCGTGCTCTGAAGGACGGCGCACGTTCGGTGAGGAGCGACACGCTTCTGCTGGTCGACCCGACCGAGATACGCAAGGAGTTCTCGCACAAGATGGAGTTCGTCACGCGCGTCAGGGACGCGAGCCGCTCCTCGAAGGAGGGCAGGGACGTCCTCGTGAACGGCTACCACGGCCGCATGGTCGCGGCCTGCCGCTGCGGCGGGCGCAAGACCGTGCCACTTGCGCTGAGGCTGTGGTCTTCGCGCTCGCCGGGGTTCAAGGGCGAGAGCGACGAGGTGCTGAAGGTCGTCAAGGAGGTGTACGCCGCGACGGGCGGCAAGGGCATAGCCGTATACGACCGGGGCGGCGACAGGCCGGCGTTCCACGACTGTTTCATAGGCGAGAACCGCGACTTCATCGTGAGGCTGAAAGGCCGAAGCGTCCTGTCGTGGGGCGGAATGCACGAAGTGCACGACCTTGCCAGACAGTGCACGATGCGCCATTCGCACCACGTCACGTTCGACTCGCACGGGAAGGAATGCGACGTGCCGATATCGTTCGGCGCGATGCCCGTGCGGCTTCCGATGCATCCGGAAAAGGAACTGCGCCTCGTCGTCGTCAGGGGTTTCGGGCAGGATCCGGTGATGCTGCTCACGTCGCTTCCAGTGGACGGCTCGTTCAAGTCGCAATGGCGTGTCGTAGAGGGCTGTCTCTCGCGGTGGAGGATAGAGGAGACGATCCGCTTCGTCAAGCAGTCGTACGGCTTCGAGAACATCCGGGTGATGACCTGCGCGCGCATACGCGACATGGCCTCGCTCGTCCTTGCAAGCGCATATTTCGCCACGGCGTGGACAGGCCGCAACATCAAGCGAGAAGTCCTTGCGGAACATCTTGGCGAACCTCGGGAAGCGGCTCGGAGAAGTGCCGGAGTTCGCGGCCTGCGCCATTGCGGACGGGATAAGGCGGGCGTTCACCCGTTTCGGGAAATGGGTGCGCACGGCAGCCGAGACCCTTGCCAAGGCTCCCGAACCTGCTGCAATCCAGCTCCTGCCGGGCTTTGCGGAACTCCTCGACACCGACGACGGATAGCCGTTTCGGACGCGAAACGCCTAAAACCACATCACAAAACGCACTTCAGCCTTTATCCATGCGGGTGCAACGCGTTTCCGCACTCAAAAAATGGGTAAACTCCAGA
>CAKTYZ010000037.1 GCA_934635225.1 uncultured Kiritimatiellota bacterium | reverse complement strand
CACCTTCTCCCAGATCGCCCGCTGCGCATCGTTCGTCGGAGCCGGCGCCCACCCCTCCTCGCACGCCGTGCGGTAGGGAATGGCCACCGTCGGCGTAATGCCGAACCCCTTCAGGTAGCCGGGCATCCGCGCGAAGACCTCCGCCGGCGGGATCTCGTCCGAGACCGTGTCGAGATCCTTCGGCCCCGTCACGGCGGACATGAGCGAGTTCGGGAACGTGGAGGCCGCCGCGCCAGAAAGCAGCGCGAGCCCACGCGCGACTTCGCAGCGCACGCGCCGCCCGGCCGTCTCAGGAGTGGCCGCGCCGTCCGCAAGCCGAGCGACATTGACGATCACCCAACGGTCTTCGGGCGCGGAAAGGAGCGCGGGCAGCCCCGCGTCGTCCGTCACGAAGAGGACGGCCTCCGCGCCGGTCTTCGCGCGGAGAGCAGAGGCCGTGCCGAGCGCGGGACGCTCGCCCGCCGTCACTTCGATGTGAATCTTGATCTCCTTCGCGAAGGCGGCGACGGCGCGTGCGATCTCCTCTCCACGGTCCGTGCCCGCGTCCACGACGGCGATGCGCCCGCGCCCCGAGTCGGGACGGACGACGAGTCCGCCGAAACGGCGCATCTGCGCCGCGCGGACGAGCGCGCTTCGCGGAGGCCTGGAGGGCGCGGGCGCGGTCTCCTCCGCGCATGCGGCCAGCCCGAAAAGGGCGATGCCGACTGTCAGGACTGTCTTCTTCATGTCACTCGTTCCCTTTTTCCAATGTGTCAGCGGCGGCGAAGCCCGCGCATCACGGCGCGCGGCATCGTGAGCGGCGGCAGACCCTCGCGCTCCAGCAGCTCGTTCGCCGCCTTCGTGAAGTCCCCGACGTCCGCGTCAGTGTACTTTTCCGCGTCTGCGCAGATCTCGTGGAGCTGCGTCTGCAGCTCGTGACGGTAGCGGGCGAGGCGACGGAACTCGTTCAGCGTCTCGTTCATGACCTTTGCGACGTCCTCGCCCGCCTCCATGCGTCTCTTCAGGTCCTCCTTCGTCTCCTGCACGGCCGCCTTCAGCTCGCGCGTCCGCGCGTCGTCCGTGTCGAGAATCCTGACGGGCTCCTTCAGGCTCTCACGGAAGCTCCTCGCGAACGCCTCGCCGTAGGCGTAGTCTCCGATGACCGGCTCCCCGATTCTCATGTCGAGAAGCCACGAGATGTGCTCCTCGGCGGCATGGCGGAAGACCTTCGGCCTGTGCGCCCCAAGCTCAATGGGCCTGGCGAGCGGACGCTGCTCCGGGACGCGCAGCCCGCCCTCGTAGCGCAGGACGCCGCGCTCGTCGCGGTAGGTCTTCGGAAGCCGTTGTTTCTCGTCCGTCTCTGCCTGTCTGCCGTCCGCCGGCGCGGGGCCTGTCCCCACGGCGGGGGCCTTCCCGGCGGGGACAGGTCCCGACGCGGGAATGGGGACAGGCCCCCTGTCCGGGCGGACGGCGAGCCAGACGGCAAGGCCGAGCGCGGCGGCAAGGACAAGCGCGGCGACAAGACGAACCGCCGCCGGGGACAGCCTCCCTCGGCGTGGGGACAGACCCTGCCGCGAAGAGGAAGGGGGACAGACCCCGCGCGAGGCGGGCGCATCTGCCCGAACCTGTCCAGAAGAACCGTTCCAGCCCATTTCCGCTCCTTTACTTCAGTTCCTTCTTGATCTCTTTGACAATCGGCCCGATGGGCGCGACCGCCGTCCAGCCCGTCTTCGCGCCGGCCTGTCCCGAGACGACGCCCAGCAGGAACGGATAGCGGACGCCATCCACAAGCCCGTAGGCGAAGACGGGCCCGCCGCTGTTGCCGTTGACGCTCGGGAAGTCCACGATGATTGCGTTCTGCCGTTTCACGGAACCGGGTATGTCCAGTTTCGCATGGAGGTCGCGGATCGTCCCCGTGCGCACAATGACGGAGTCGCGCCAGTCGTAGCCAAGGTTGTCAGTCGGTTTCGTGATGTCCGAGCAAAAGGTGAAGGCCTCCGTTCCAGCCGAGATGGCGTGTTTCACGTAATCGGACTCGTCGCGCAGAATGCCGACGCCATTCGCGAAGGGAATGTCAAGGTCAATCGGAAAGCCACGCCCGCTGTTTGACTTGACGCCCGTTTCAAGGTCTTTCACAAGGAAACCGCCCAGGTCTTCGACAGGACAGTCGGGGTGCAGGAATGGACAGGCATACCCCGAAGGTGCGCAGATTCGACGGACGGCGTTGGCGTGACTGGTGCTCCGAAAGCCCAGATAGCATTTGCCCGAATCCCTGTGCAAGGGAATCAGCTGCTTGACGACGTGGCCCGCCGTCAAGATTATGTGGCCGGTCAATCCGTCCTGTTGGGTCGCGACAAGCACGCCAGATGGGCCGGGCCGTGTTTCGCTTGTGTAAAAGGTGCAGACGCTTTCGCGCAATCGTTCGCTCGTTTCGGGCGGCGGAATCTTCGCCGTGCCGGAACAATCGGCGAGCGCGAAGGAGCACAGCAGGACAGAGAGCGTCTTCATTCGGCGATTCTGGGCTTGACGAATTGGAGAGGGGCTGCGACACGAAGACCCGCCCGCAGACGCGGAACGGGTCTTCCATACGGCAAGCGATCCTGTCGCTTACTTCTGCCTACGGCGGAGGGCGAGACCCGCAACGCCGAGGAGGAGCAGAAGCCCGCTCGTCGGCTCCGGGATGGCCTGCCAGCCGCCCGTCGAGGAGGGATTCGTGCCGCCGAGGAACTTCGTGCCAAGGTTGGCGAGCGTCAGGCCCGACTCCGCGCCGACTGTGCCCGTCGCGATGTTCGCGATGTAGAAGTCCTTGTTAAGCGTGTCGTCATGGTAGGTGTAGATGATCGCCCCGTAGACCGTGTCGCCGACATTGGCCTCCGTGGTAATGGCTGCCACACTTCCACGCACGGAGGTTGCCGCAGACCCCGTCGCCGATTCAAGCGAACCCTTGTAGGTATCCCACACCTTGAGCATATTGCCGTTGGCGGTATAGTCCGCGAGAAAACTGTCGTATTCGCTCGACGTGAGGGTGAACAGATAGCCCGTCGCCGCGTTCTTGACGAGCGCGGACGAGAAGCCGCCCGTCTCGCCTGCCGCCGTGTACAGTTTTGCGGAGTCCCATTTGACCGTGGCCGCCTGAGCCACAATGGCAACGCCCATGACAGCAGTTGCCAGAATGAGTTTCTTCATTGTTGTTTCCTTTGCTTCGCCTCAGTCTATTGAAGTAGGGAGGCCCGAGGCAACCTCCCGACTGTGTTGCGCGGCACACCTCGCGCCGCACGAAATCTTCTTAGAGCGCCGACGGAATCGTGAGCGTCGTCGAAGCCGAGCCGACGAGGACGATAAACGCCTCACCCGCTTCAACGGGGATTGCGTTCTTGCAGTAAGGGGTCAGGTCCTCAATCGAGTCGTTGTTGAAATCGGACGTCAGATACCAGCCCGCAGGGCAACCGAAGCCGGCCGCTTCCGTTGCGTTGACATACGTATACGCCTTGTCGGTTGCGCCGTTGGCCTTGAGCGTCATGAGTTCATCCGATCCAGACATCCAGTCGTTGCCGGCCGTGATGTCGCCGAGCGTGATGTCCACGGGCGAGATGTTGCCCGTGATGTTGTATTCCGCACCGCCCTTCAGCGCGATCGCCTGATCTGCGGTGAGGACCTCACCCGCGTACGTCAGTGTCGTCGAGGCCGAGCCGACAAGGACGAGGAGACCATTGCCAAGCGGGAGCGGCTCGCTATTCTTGCAGTAAGGGGTCAGGTCCTCAATCGAGTCGTTGTTGAAATCGGACGTCAGATACCAGCCCGCAGGGCAGCCGAAGCCGGCCGCTTCCGTTGCGTTGACATACGTATACGCCTTGTCGGTTGCGCCGTTGGCCTTGAGCGTCATGACTTCGTCCGAACCCGACATCCAGTCTGCGCTCGCGGCGATGTCGCCGAGGATCATCTTGTCGGCGTCCTTGCCGACGGCCTTGAAGGTCGCGACCGAGAGGTTATAGGCCGCGCCTCCCTTAAGTTCCTTCTGCTGATAGCCGAC
>CAKTYZ010000036.1 GCA_934635225.1 uncultured Kiritimatiellota bacterium | reverse complement strand
GCTCTTCCTTTCCTGTCGCTTCCTCAACCGGTCCTTCTCCTTCTTCGCTTTCTCTCTCCACCCCTCGGAACGGCCTGCCCTGGGTGTCTCACGACATATTACACTTTTCGCTTTTAAGCTTCTTTTCGTTTGCCATTGATTTGGGCGCAGAGTTTTTGCTATAATTCCGTCCGTCCCTTGAACTGCTCCTCGGGAGTATGGAATTCGGGCTGTTGTTCACTGACCTTAGAAGGTGGTAGATTAAATGGCAAGAACCGTACCTACGGGTGCAGGAATGCTGGTTGCAAGACGGCGCAGGAATGAGCCGCCCCCGACTGTTGTCTGCTGCTTTTTTTCGGGCCGACATGTTGAGGAGAAGGTGGCGTGAATCAAAACCTGACGCCGTTGGCGGACGCGTTGGATCGGCAGCGGATTAACAGACTGGCCCATTTCGATGTGCCGGCGCACAAGAGCGGTCGCGGGAATCCGGAACTTACCGAATGCCTGGGTGCGCGGGCGATGGCCATGGACGTCAACTCCATGAAGCCGCTCGACAATCTCGGACATCCCGTCTCAGTCATCAAGGAGGCTCAGCAACTTGCAGCTGAGGCGTTTGGCGCGGACGATGCATTCTTCATGGTGAATGGCACGACTTCTGCCGTTCAGGCGATGATTATGTCCACTTGTTCGTCCGGTGATGAGATCATCTTGCCGCGCAATGTCCATCGCAGCGCCATCAATGCGCTGGTTGTCTGCGGTGCGATTCCCGTCTACATCAATCCAGGTACGGACAAGCGACTGGGCATTCCGCTTGGCATGAGCGTGGAGGACGTGAAACGGGCGATTGCCGCGCATCCGACGGCGAAGGCGATTCTCGTCAACAACCCGACTTACTACGGAATCTGCTCGAACCTGATCGAGATCGTGAAGGTTGCCCATGCGGCGGGGATGCGTGTCCTCGCAGACGAGGCGCATGGCACGCACTTCTACTTCCATGACGAGTTGCCGATTTCGGCGATGGCGGCTGGCTGTGACATGGCGGCGGTCTCCATCCACAAGACGGGCGGTTCGCTGACTCAGAGTTCGATTCTCCTGACGCGGCGACCGGTGAATCCGGACTATGTGCGACAGGTCATTACGCTCACGCAGTCCACGTCGGCCTCCTACTTGCTGTTGTCCTCCCTCGACATCGCGCGCCGCAATCTCTTTTTTCGCGGGCATGCCATGTACCAGAAAACGATGGACTTCGCGGACTATGCGCGCGAGGAAATCAATGCGCTTGGCGGCTACTACGCCTTTGGTCCCGAACTGGTGGATGGTGACACTGTCTACGCCTTTGACCGCACGAAGCTTTCTGTCCATACGCGGGACATCGGCTTGGCGGGAATCGAGGTCTACGATCACCTTCGCGATGACTACGGCATCCAGATTGAGTTCGGCGACATCGGCAACCTCTTGGCAATCATCTCATGCGGCGACCGCATGATGGACATCGAGCGTCTCATCTCCGCGCTGGAAGAGATCAAGCGCCAGCGCGAGAAGAGTCCAATCGGGCTCTTTGACCACGAATACATCGATCCGGTGATCGTCTTGCCCCCGCAGGAGGCTTTCTATGCGAAGAAGCGTCGCGTGCCGATGCGTGAATCGACGGGGCTTGTCGCGGGCGAGTTCGTGATGAGTTATCCGCCCGGCATCCCGATTGTTGCGCCGGGCGAGCGCATGACGCCCGATGTCCTCGCCCATATTCTCTTTGCGAAAGAGAAGGGGTGCTTCATGACGGGCACGGAAGACATGAACCTTGACTACATCAACGTATTGGCCTGACGATGCAAACCGAACTCTGGTATACTGACGAACACACGCAGGACGTGCGCTTTTCCGTGAAGACGACCAAGCAGATCGTCTCGCGCAAAAGTTCCGTCCAGCAGATCGACATACTTGACACGCCGGCCTACGGTCGCGTGCTGGTCCTTGACGGCGGCCTCATGATAACCGAGAAGGACGAATTCATCTACCACGAGATGCTGGCGCATGTGCCGATGGCCGTGCATCCGCGCGCGAAGAACGTGCTTGTGATCGGAGGCGGCGACGGCGGGACCGTGCGGGAGCTGACGAAGTACCGCTCGATCGAGACGATTGACCTCGTTGAGGTCGACAAGTCCGTCGTCCTGCTCGCCAAGAAGCACTTGCCGTTCGTCTCTTCGAAGCTGAAGGACCGTCGCGTCAAGGTCTGGTTCGAGGAAGGGCTTCGCTATGTGCGCGGCAAGAAGGCCGAGTACGATCTCATCATCGTTGACTCGTCCGATCCGTATGGTCCGGCCGAGGGCTTCTTCACGCGTGAGTTCTACGGCACGTGCTACAAGGCCCTGCGCGACGACGGCATTCTCATCAACCAGCACGAAAGCCCGTTCTACGCGGCGCACCAGCGGTCCGTCCGCGATGCGCATCGGCACATCGTGATGGAGTTCCCCGTCTCGACGGTCTATCAGGCGCACATCCCGAGCTATCCGTCGGGACATTGGCTCTTTGGGTTCGCCTCGAAGAAATACCATCCGATCGGCAACCTTGACGAAGCGCGCTGGAACAAGCTGCGAATCAGCACACGCTACTACAATACGGCGCTGCACCGCGGCGCTTTCGCATTGCCGAACTATGTGTTGGACATCCTGAAGGAAGAGGAGGAGACCTCCCGCTGAGTGGAGGCTCGGATGCGGATGAAAGCGCAGGCCAACCAGTTCATCGGGTGCGACAAACCTTTTGAGGACGCGCGAATCGTTCTTTTTGGCGCGCCTTATGATTCGACGACGTCCTTTCGCCCTGGGACGCGCTTCGGCCCGGACGTGATGCGGCGCGAGAGCTTTGGCATCGAGACGTATTCGATGCGGCTTGACCGCGATCTCGTCGTCGACGCGTCGGTTTTTGACGCGGGCGACCTGGAGCTTCCGTTTGGCGATCCGGCGGCGGCTCTCGCGCAGGTCGAGGCGCGCGCGGACGAGATTCTCGCGTCCGGGAAGACGCCGTGTCTCCTGGGCGGCGAGCATCTGGTCACGCTGGGCGCCGTCCGGGCGGCGGCGAAAAGGCGCCCCGACCTGCGGATCGTCCACTTCGACGCGCATGCCGACCTGCGCACGGACTATCTCGGCAATCCGCTTTCGCACGCCTCGGTGATGCGCCGTTGCCATGACCTGCTGGGCGACGGGCGCATCTACCAGTTCGGCGTCCGCTCGGGGACGCGCGACGAACGCCAGTTCATGCGCGACGGGCACGTGACGGCGGAGCTCTTCTCGGACGCGACGCTGGAGTCGGTCGTTGCCGCGCTGGGGCCGACCGCGCCGGTCTACCTGACGGTGGACCTGGACGTGCTGGATCCGGCGGAGTTCCCGGGGACGGGCACGCCGGAAGCGGGCGGACTCGGCTACGAGCGCCTGCGGCAGTCCCTGATGGAAATCTTCTCGCGCCTCGATGTCGTCGCGTTCGATCTCGTCGAGCTGGCCCCGGCCTTGGACATGAGCGGTCGTTCGACGGCCCTCGCGTGCAAGCTGCTGCGGGAATGTCTGCTCGCGCACGAGCGGTCGTTCGTGACAGGATGAGAGGAACAGGAACCTGAAGAAAAATCGGAAGAACGAAAGGAAACGAGTCATGGCGAAGAAAGTAATGCTCATCGGCGCGGGTGGGGTTGCCGGCGTCGCGGCGGCGAAGATGTGCCGAAACCCCGAGACCTTCGGCGAGGTCCTGATTGCGTCACGCACCGAGGCGCGCTGCAAGGCGCTCAAGGCCGACATCGAGTCCCGTCCGTGGTTCGCGGAGAAGGGCATCACGACGAAGCTCTCCACCACGCAGATCGACGCGATGGACGTGCCGCGCCTGACGGACCTCATCCGCACGTTCAAGCCCGACCTCGTGATGAACATCGCGCTTCCCTATCAGGATCTCGCGATCATGGACGCGTGCCTTTCGGCGGGTGTTTCCTATCTGGATACGGCGAACTACGAGCCGCCGGACGAGGCGCACTTCGAGTACTCGTGGCAGTGGGCGTATCGCGAGCGGTTCGAGAAGGCGGGCCTTACGGCGATTCTCGGGTGCGGATTCGACCCAGGCGTGACGCAGGTCTTCTCGGCCCATGCGCAGAAACACTACTTCGACACGATCGAGACGCTGGACATTCTCGACTGCAACGGCGGCGACCACGGGTATCCGTTCGCGACGAACTTCAACCCCGAAATCAACATCCGCGAGGTCGCGGCGAAGGGCAGTTATTGGGTGGCCGACCCCAAGGACGACGCGCCCGAGGTGCCCGTCGAGAACCGCAAGGCCTTCGACAAGGGCTATTGGGTCGAGACGGCGCCGATGGCGATCAAGCGTGAATACGACTTCGACCAAGTCGGGAGGAAGGACATGTACCTCCTTCACCACGAGGAACTCGAGTCGCTCGGCTGCAACCTCAAGGGCATTCGGCGCATCCGCTTTTTCATGACATTCGGACAGAGCTATCTGACGCACCTGAAGTGCCTTGAGAACGTCGGCCTCACGCGCATCGACCCCATTGACTTCAAGGGACAGAAGATCGTCCCGATCGAGTTCCTCAAGGCGCTTCTGCCTGATCCCGCGTCCCTAGGCCCGCGCACGAAGGGCAAGACGAACATCGGCTGCATTTTCCACGGCCTCAAGGACGGCAAGACGGTTGATTACTACGTCTACAATGTCTGTGACCATCAGGCCTGCTACGCCGAGGTCGGTTCTCAGGCGATCAGCTACACGACGGGCGTTCCCGCGATGATCGGCGCGAAGATGTTTCTGGAGGGGAAGTGGACGATGCCGGGCGTGCATACGTGCGAGGAGTTCGATCCTGATCCGTTCATGGCCGAATTGAATGTCCAAGGCCTTCCGTGGCGGGAGAACTTCAACCCGGTGAAGGTGCCGTGAAGACGCCGTACTATCTCATCGACGAGGACGCGCTTGTGCGGAACGCGCACGTCCTCGATCGCGTGCGCAAGGCGGCGGGCGTGAAGATTCTTCTTGCGCAGAAGGCGTATTCCGTCTGGAAGACGTATCCGCTCCTTGCGCCGTATCTCGACGGCACAACGGCGAGCGGCCTTTTCGAGGCCCTCTTGGCCGCCGAGGCGATGCCGGGGCGCGAGAACCACGTCTACAATCCCGCATTCACCGAGGCGGACTTCCGGAAGGTCGTGAAGGTCTGCGACCACATCGTCTTCAATTCGCCGGCGCAGGTCGCGCGCTTCGCCGCGCGCGCCCGTCGCGCAGGCGTCTCGCCCGGGCTTCGCGTGAATCCCCTTTACAGCGAGGTCGAACACGCGATCTACAACCCCTGCGCGCCCGACTCGCGCCTCGGGACGCCGCGTTCGGCCGTGACGGACGAGACGGCCGCCGCCGTTGACGGACTTCATTTCCACGCGCTCTGCGAGCAGGGGGCGGACGTCCTCGCGCGCGTCCTCGAACGTTTCGAGGAGGCGTTCGGCGCGTTCCTGCCGAAGATGAGGTGGGTCAACTTCGGCGGCGGGCATCACATCACGCGCGCGGGCTACGACATCCGCCTTCTCGTCTCCTCGCTCAAGGCGTTTCGCCGCCGCTGGCCGCACCTCGGGGTCTACCTGGAGCCGGGCGAGGCCGTCGCGCTCAACGCGGGGACGCTCGTCGCCTCGGTCCTGGAGGTGAACGACTTCGGCCATCCGTTCGCCATCCTCGACACGAGCGCCGCGTGCCACATGCCGGACGTCCTTGAGATGCCGTACCGTCCGCGCGTCGCCGGCGCGGGCGAGCCGGGCGAGAAGCGCCAGACCTACCGCCTCGGCGGCCCGACGTGCCTCGCCGGCGACGTCATCGGCGACTACTCGTTCGACCGCCCCCTGAAGCCGGGCGACCGGATCGTCTTCGAGGACATGGCGATCTACACGATGGTCAAGAACAACACGTTCAACGGCATGCCGCTTCCGTCCATCGTCCTCAAGACGAAGACGGGACGGTTCAGGACGCTCCGCGCCTTCGGCTACGAGGACTTCAAGACGCGCCTTTCCTGAGGCCGCCGTCCAGCACCATCTGCACATACGGCAGCTCGGAGAACCCCAGTCGCCGATAGAGGCTTTGCGCGCGCTCGTTCGACGGCTCGACTTCGAGGCGATACCTGATTGCCGGGACGTTCGCGCGAAGCCATGCGAAAAAGGCGCCGCCGACGCCGCGTCCGCGAAACGCCGAGCGAACGTAAATCTCTTCAATCCAGACGACCATGCCACTGGCTTCGCGCGAGAACATCTTGCTCAGGAGAGCGTATCCCGCCACGCGATCGCCGCATTCGAAGACAAAGCACGTGAGATAGGTGCCGGAACGAAGCAGTTCGGCGAATGCCTTTTCGTGAAATGAGGGGTCTACGGCGTGAAGAACCGCATCAGACGAGTAGAATTCGCGACTCATCTCAAGGAATGCGCTCTTGTCGCATGCTTCCGCCATCCTGAATTTGAAATCATAGGCCATATGTAATGTCTCCTTCCTCCCCGCCGACCAATAAACGACGCAAGATCCATTGCGCAGTCCAGACCGACAGATGCTTTCCGTACAAATAAACGGGACATAGTGTACCATTTTTCGGAAGGGTTCGCAAATCGACAAGGTGGCTGGAGTTTACCGGCTGGAGTTTACCCATTTTTTGGTTTGGCTCGGATGGCGGGGTAGAAAAGCGCGGCAACCGCCCGCCGTTTTTCG
>CAKTYZ010000035.1 GCA_934635225.1 uncultured Kiritimatiellota bacterium | reverse complement strand
CCCCCCCCCCCCCCCCCCCCCCCCCCCCCCCCGTTCTTGCCTCTTCTGCGGCGATGCCTCTGTCTTGGAAACACTGAAGTCGCGAAGCGGATGGACGGTTGAGTTCTATGTCAGGCGCAGCTCCGAGCTTTCGACCTGGGAGTACCTTTTGGGCATCAATGATGGCGTCGGCTATACGGGCAAGGACAGTCGTTTCAGCCTTTCCTATCGCGCGAACGGCTTCGTGCTTTTTGAGCAGATGCAGACGCAGAACGCAACGGGCGGCCTCGGCATTGATGACAAGGCGTTTCCGGCGACCGTGAAGAACCTTGCCGTCGGCGACTGGCATCATGTCGCGTTGACGTTCTGCGTGTCGGCAGGCAATGGCGTTTACGAGCTGTTTGTGGACGGCGAGTCCTGCGGGACGCTTTCCGCTGCGTTGCGCGAGGAGGCGAAGATGGGTGCGTCGCCCTTGCTTTATGTTGGAGGTCGTCCATGGAGCGATCAGAGCTTCAAGGGCGAATTGTCCTCGATTCGACTTTCTGACGTGGTGTTGGCTCCGTCCGAGTTTCTCTGTGCCGAGAAGGACATCCCCGAAGAGAGACCACAGACATTGGCGTACTGGCCGCTGGACGGAAGCGGAAGTTCATTGTCGGGAGAGGACCTCTCCGGGCTGGAAAATCCGATTTCGGAGTTCTTGAACGCTCGTCCGATTGAGCGAGGTGACGCGGCGTTTCGGTTTCTGCCTGTTGACGATCCGATAGTCGCTGCCGGTGATTTCGTCAAGAACCTTGGTGCGGTTTCGCTTGATGGCGTGCAGGCCTATCTCTTGTCCGAGAGCGTCGGGTCGAACCTGAGTCGGGACGCCTCTTTCACGGTCGAAGGTTGGCTTCGGACGCGTGCGGAGTCGGGGACGACGGATGAGGAGGTTGTCGTTGGAAATTTTGATCCGGTTGCGCGTGTCGGCTGGAAGCTTTCGGTTGTCCGCGTGGATGGAGAGCGCCGCTTCCGGGTTTTTGCGCGTGGCGCAAGTGGATTGTCGCCGCTTGTCGATGCGACGTTCGACGGGGCCGTGCCGACAGACTGGAAGCACATGGCGTTGACCTATGATGTGGAGGCGTCCGAAGGACGGTGGTCTTTGTATGTGGATCGCACGAAGATTGGCGAGGCCCAAGGCTATTATCATCCGGGAGAAGTCGGTCTTGGTCAAACGGCTTTTGCCCTTGGGCTGAAGGGGGTGCGGCAGGGACTGCGGGCATTGTCCGGCGATTATGACGTTTGGCGTGTCTCGTCTGGCGTTCTCGCGAGTGACGCGTTCCTGCCGGATGGGCTGAATGGAGGAAGAGGAACACTCCTTCTTTTTCGTTGATTGAATCAGAGGAACAGAAATGAACGCAAAACAATGGATGTGCTTGTTTGGGACAGGGTTGACGCTAACCTTGTCGGCCGATGAGATTAACGTGAAGGCGACCGGTCTCTGTGCCGTCTCTGGCGAAGACGTCGCGGCAAAGGTTGAGGCGATCATCGCCGCTGCGCCCAGTGGCTCGGATGTCTTCTTCCCAGCCGGGGAGTATTTCTTCCGACGAACGGTCCGAGTCGTCGGCAAGACGAACGTGGTCTTTCGCGGGGAGGCGGGGACGCGGCTCGTCGCGCATTTTGCGTCTGACGGCAGCTATCGGGAGATTGGCGGACTGTTCGAGGTCCGCGATTCGTCGGACCTCGTCTTTCGGAATCTGACGGCGACGACGGACATCCCGCACGGCTGGTCGGGTCGAATCGCCGCGCTCGATCCGGCGAACGGGACGTATGACGTGAAAATCGCAAGTCGATATGCCGTCACAGGAGATGAGATGATTTGCCGTGTCGATACCTGCGACGAAGACGGCACTCCCGATTGGGCGATTCTCGACTATCGGCGCATTGCGCGGCAGAAGGTGACGGATGCGCAGGGCATCGTCCGTGAGAGGGCTGTCTGCATACCCTACACGGTCATCGGGGACCGTCTCATTCGCGTGACGGCACCGCACGGCGAAAAGAGCTGGGAGTGCCCGGACTGGTCGCGTCTGCGCGTCGGTCAGCGGATTCTCTTCCGTCATGGATACGTGTCGGGACTGGCGATGTTCGATTTTGCGCGCTGTGACCGCGTGCGCCTGCAGGACATCGAGGTTGAACGGACGACGACATGCGGTGTCCGCGTCATGCCGCCGGCATCCGACTTTGCGTTCGAGCGCTTCAACATCCGGATGCCGAAGGACGACGACCGCTATTATTATTCCTCCCCTGCCGACGGCATCCACTTCGGCGGCCTCTCCGGCACGCTGTCGTTGCGGGATTGCCATTTCTGGGGCCTTGGCGATGACATCCTGAACGTCCATTCGAGAGCCGGGTTCGTGAAGAGCCATGACGCGACGACTGGGCGTACGGCGCTCGTCTTCCGGAGTGAGTATGAGCGCGAGCGTCCGTTGCCGAAGCTGTGGGCGCGTTCGGGTAGTCGGCTGGCCTTCTACGAGCCGAAGACGTTTCGGGAGAAGGGTGTCGTGACAGTTGACGGTTTCGCGGAGGGCTGCGTGACGGTGCGGAATGCCGAATTCGTCGTTGAGGAAGGCGACATTGTGGCAAATCTTGACGACCAGCCTGACGTCCGCATCTCCGGCTGCTCGGTCAGAAACACGCGCGGGCGGGCGTTTCTCCTGCAGACGCGCTCGTTTTGCGTTGAGAACTGCGACATCCGAAACACCTCTCTGCCAGGCATCCTGGTCGCGCCCGACGGACGGCAGTGGAGCGAAGTCGGGCCGACGCGGAAGGGCGTGATCCGCAACTGCACGTTCATGAAGTGCGGCGTTGCGCGAACGGGCGCGTCGGCTGGGGCAATCGTGGTCAAGGCCAGTCATGACGGCGGGCTTGCCGACTATCCGGCGGGTGTGCATCAGAACATCCGGATTGAGGGCTGTCGCTTCGATGCCTGCGCGAACGCGGGGATTTGCGTCTCGGCGACGGACGGCGTGGCGATTGAGAGCAATGTCTTCCAGCGATGCGCGACACGCGTGTTCGACGAGCGCCGCCCCGAGCCGAAGCATGACATTTGGCTGTTGAACTGCCGAAACGTTTCCCTTTCGGGGAACGAAACAGACCGGACAAAACGCCACCTGTTCGTCGAGAACGTACAGGAGGTGCAGTCGGCGCCGCCGCGTCTGCACGTGCCGGGCGATGTGACGCGCCGGCCGCATTTTGGTCCGCCGGTCGCGCGGCATGACCCGAAGTCGCGTCGGTTTACCGGGATTCCCAGCGTTAGCGTCACACCGCAGGGGCGGCTGTGGGTGACTTGGTATGCGGGCGTGACGCCCAACGAGGATGCCAACAACTATGTCGTGCTGGCGACCAGCGGGGACAGCGGGAAGACGTGGCGCGAAGTGGCCGTCTACGACCCGGACGGCGCGGGTCCCGTCCGGTCCTTCGACCCAAGCGTCTGGGTGACGCCGGACGGTCGATTGCTTTGGAACTGGAGCGAATTGCTGCCGGGTTACGGGGGCGTCTACGAATGCGACGGCAATCGGCTTTTTCTCGCTTTCGGGGATGATGCCGAACAGGAGATTCCGACATGGTCGGCGATTCAGCCGCTCGGAAAGGGCATTGTGCTGGAGAAGCCGCAGGTGTTGCGTGACGGAAGTTGGCTGATGCCGGTTGCCGACTGGTATGCTCCGACCAGCACCGTCGCGATGCTCTCGCAGGACGCGGGGCGGAGCTGGACGCGCGTCGGCGGCGTGACGGTGCCAATCGAACGACGGATGTTCGACGAAACGCGGTTCGTGCGTCTGTCGGATGGGCGGCTTCGCGCCTACATCCGCACGGACAGAGGCCCGGACGGCGCTTGGGAGGCCGAGTCGTCAGACGACGGCCGGACATGGAATGCGCCGCGCCCGTGCCCGTTCTCTCATCCGTCTTCTCGTCTGCTCGTGCGGCGCCTTCGGAGCGGGCGACTGCTGCTTGTGAAAAACGGTCGGCTGAACCAAGGCTATGAGCGCAACCAGATGATTGCCTACGTGTCGGAGGATGACGGGAAAAGCTGGAAAGGCGGACTCGTCCTCGACGCGCGCAAGAACGTGTCCTATCCAGATGCCGACCAGGCGGCGGACGGGACGATCTTCGCCGTTTGGGATCGGGAGCGGATGTCGGAGCATGAGATTCTCCTGACGCGCTTCACGGAGGCGGATGTCATGCTGGGCGGTACGCATGCGATGCCGATGATCGTCTCGAAAGGAGGACGCGATGAACAAGGTGAATAAGTCGGTCGGGGGGCTCGCGGTCTTCCTGTCCTTGGGCGGCCTTGTTTCGCCGGCGTCCGAACGGGCCTTGGTGACGATCGACCCGATGCGCGAGCAGGGACTGATCAAGCGCATCCATGGCGTGAACAACGGCCCCGTCAAGGCGCGGGCCGACCAGTGCAAGGGGAACTTCCCCGCGTTCAAGGCGGCCGAAATCCCGAGCGTACGCACGCATGACTCCGCTTACAGCAACGAATACGGAGGACGGCACACGGTGGACATCTCGAACGTCTTTCCCGACTTCGACAAGGACGAGACGGATGCCGCCTCCTACGACTTCGCCTGGACGGACAAGTACCTGGGCGACATCCGCGAGTCCGGCGGCGCGGTCTACTACCGTCTCGGACAGTCGATCGAGCATGGCATCAAGCAGTATTTCGCGTATCCGCCCAAGGACTACGGGAAATGGGCGCGCATTTGCGAGCACATCATCCGGCACTACAACGAGGGCTGGGCGAACGGATTTCGGTGGAACATCCGGCATTGGGAGATCTGGAACGAGCCGGACAACAACGACCCGAAGAACCCGACGTGCTGGGGCGGGACGGACGAGGCGTTCTTCGCCCTTTACGAGACGGCGGCCCGACACCTGAAAGCGTGCTTTCCGTCTCTGATGATCGGTGGTCCGGCCGTTGCTTGGAACGAAGAGTGGGCGGGACGTTTCCTCGACTACGTGAAGGCGCGTCAGGTCCCCCTGGATTTCTTTTCCTGGCACGGGTACGACAAGGACCCGAAGAGCGTCGGCGCACATGCCGTTCGGATGCGTGCGGCCCTTGACCGGCGCGGCTTCCTGAAGACGGAGAGCCACTTGACCGAATGGAACTACGTTCGCGGCTGGAGCGAAGAGTGGCCCTACACGCTGCGCGTCAATGCCGGCGACCTCTGCGTGAAGGGCGCGGCCTACATTGCCGCGACGCTGTCCGTCCTGCAGGACGCGCCCGTGGAGGAGGCGCATTTCTACGATGCGCGTCCGGGCTACCAGATGAACGCCCTCTTTGACTGGCAGCTGTTTCGGACAAAGAAGGGCTATTACCCGTTCTATGCGTGGAGCCGCCTGTGCCGGCACCCGGTTCGCGTCGCGACAGACTGCACGGGCGCCGCGTCGGATCTCCACGTCACGGTCGGGAAAGACGGATCTCAAGTGATGGTCTACATCGCCCGCTTCAACGAAGACGACAACGTCTGCGTGCCCAAGGCCGTTTCATTCCGGCTGGCCGACGGGTCGCGGATAGTCGGGGCGCGGGCACACGTGACGGATTTCTCGACGGTCTACACGGAAACGACGCCGGAAGAGGCTGCCGATGGTTCGGTTCAGCTGTGGCTTGAGCCGCAGTCGTTCGCGACGGTCGAGTTCGAGGTCCCGGAGCCTTCGCCCGGAAGGCGGCGGATTCCCGACGGAGTTCTCTCGAACCGTGCCGACTATGTCGTCTATGTCCCGCGCCAGCCTCACGACCGCGAGCGGTTCGACAAGAGCGTGAGGCTGGATGTCCGCAAAAGGGGCGACAGCTACAACGATCACTTGCAGGTGATTGCGGACGAGAAAAGGGGGCTTCTGTATGCGTTTTGGACACAGGCCTCCTGGGAAGGCGCATCCGATCAGCATGTGGCCTTCTCGAAGTCGGCTGACGGCGGCAAGGTTTGGACGGAGCCTGTCATTCTTGCCGGTTCCGAGTACCGCGCCCGTCCTGTGTTGCATGCGGGTTGGCAACAGCCGATGCTTGCCCGTTCGGGGAGGCTGTATTGTCTTTGGAACCAGCAGGTCTCAAGGGACTACGGACCCCACAGGGGATTGATGTTCGGGAGCTATTCGGATGATGCCGGCGAGACCTGGTCCACGCCGGCAAAGGTGCCGATGAGCGCACGCGACGCCGATGCGACGGGTCCGGAGGGGTTGCCAAGCTGGTGCAACTGGCAGCGTCCGCTTCGGCTTGGCGAGAACGGCAAGTTCTTCGTCGCGAGTTCCCGGTACGGGCGCGCGCCGTACGAGACGGAGACGCGCGGACGGATTGAGTTCTGGCAGTTCGAGAACATTGACGACGACCCGGGCGTGGCGGACATCCGAATCACGGCTTTCTGCACGAATCGCGATTCGCTCACGGCGGATCGCGTCGAGCCGATTCCTGGCGTTCCGTATTTCAAGCCACGTTGGACCCGACCCTCTGACGGATGGGTTGAGCCGCCGACCGTGGAAGAGGCCTCCATCGTCAAGTTGCCGGACGGTCGCCTCTTCGCGGTCATGCGCTCGTCGATCGGCTATCCGGTCTGGAGCCAGAGCCGGGACGGCGGCCGTTCGTGGAGCGGTCCGAAGGCGCTTCTTGACCGGGACGGCGGACAGCCGTACCGCCATCCGACAAGCCCGTGCCCCATTTACGACTGGAAGGGATGCGAGGCCGCAAGCGGACTTTACTTTTGCCTGGTCCATAACATGTTTGACTTTACGCGAGAGACGGCCTACCAGAACCGCGGCCCGCTCTATCTGATTGCCGGGCGATTCAATCCGAAAGCCGCGCAACCGGTCGAGTTTGCCGCGCCGAAGCTCTTTTCTTCCCGGCGTTCGTGCAATTCATTCTATTCGTCCTATACCGTCGTCGGCGGCACGGGCGTGCTGTGGTTCCCCGATGACAAGTACTGCCTCGTTGGGCGTGAGATTGGTCCCGAATGGATGGAGCCTTGAGCAGAGACAGTGTCGGAGTTCGTCCTGTTGGCGTAATTTTTTTGCGTTCTATTGGCGTTATTGTCTGTTGGATATGATATACTACTCACCGACACGAATAGAAAAAAAGGATTAGAAGGCATGTCGAAGTTGCTCATGTTCAGGCTTTTGTGGCTTTTTCCGGCCTTTGCGCCAACGGTTGCGATGGCGGCGCCGGTGAAGGTGTCCGTTTTCTGCGGCGAGCCGAGAGGACTCGTCAAGCCCGTGAATGGCGTCGGACAGCCGCCGATGATCGGTGCGCCGACGTCATTTGACCTGATGCCCCACCTGAAGGAGGCGGGCGTTCCCTACGCACGCCTTCATGACGTGGGCGGCCCTTATGGGGGTTTGCGTTATGTGGACATACCGAACCTCTTCCGAGATTTTGATGCGGACGAGACGCAACCAGAAAACTACAGCTTTTCATACACGGACGCGCTGTTGAAGGCTCTCGTAGCAAATGGCGTTGAGCCATTCTTCCGACTGGGAGTCACGATTGACAATCCCGTGACGGCGGGCTATCCCGGCTACTTCATCGACCCCCCGAAGGACTACGCGAAATGGGCGCGCGTCTGCGAACACGTCATCCGCCATTATACGGAGGGCTGGGCGAACGGCTTTCGGATGAAGATAACCTATTGGGAGGTCTGGAACGAGCCAGACAATGAGCCGGATCCGTCTCGGAATCCGATGTGGAACGGTTCGTTTTCGGAGTACATTCGCTTTTATGGCGTCGTGGCTTCTCATCTGAAGGCGAGATTTCCGCATCTGAAGATCGGCGGCTACGGAAGCTGCGGTTTCTACGCCGGGGTCAGGGCGACGCGTGTGGCGGCGGGCAATTCCTCGACGCGGCTTGAGTACTTTATCGATTGTGCGACGAACTTTCTCTCGACCGTTCGGGCGAACGGTTGGCCTCTGGACTTCTTCTCCTACCACTCCTACTCGAAGCCGGCGGTGGCGCTGGAACAGGTGCGTTATGCCGACCGCCTGTTGGATTCTTATGGGTTTCCGGCTGGGAAAACGGAGAGGATCTTCAACGAGTGGCTTCCATACGCAGGGCGGGAAAACCTCGGGACGGCAAAGTCGGCGGCGGCCATTGCGGCAATGCTTGTCGGGCTTCAGGACGGTCCGTGCGATCTCGCCTGCGTTTATGACGCGCGTTGCGACATGGGCGGTTATTCGCCGCTGTTCAATCCGCTGACCTACGAGCCGCGCAAGGCCTACCAGGCATTTGTCGCGTTCAACGAACTGCGCAAGCGCGGTCAGGCGGTGCGGACGTCCGTGTCGGCGGAATCGCCGAGCTTGCATGTGGCGGCCGCGGCGGATGCGGTTGGCGCGGCCGTCCTTCTCGTCAACGACGGGGATGTGCCGATTCCTGTTGAGGTCGCGGTGCCGGGGTTCGCGTTTGTCGATGCGATTGTCACCGATGCGAGCCGGACGGCCGTTCCGCAGGCCGAAGTGAAGGCACTTCCGCCGCAAGGCATTGTCCTCATGCGGTTTAGGCGTTGAACAGATGTTTGGCCATCAGGTAAAACATAAACACAATAAAACATAAGCACAGGAGGATAGGTTATCATGAAAGTCGCATGTTCTGTTGCAAAGACAGTCAGGGGGGGGGGGGGGGGG
>CAKTYZ010000034.1 GCA_934635225.1 uncultured Kiritimatiellota bacterium | reverse complement strand
CTGAACTTCTCCTCGCCGCAACCGCGCTCTCCGTGCGTGTAGTCGATGACATGAAGTTCAAAGGTGTCGCGCGCGAGGTGCGCGAAACCGAGACAGGCAATCAGGTCATCCGGGTGCGCAGGAACGATCACGACACGCTCTTTTGCGAATGCCGACGCGGACAGCGTCAAGGCCACGCCCACAATTCCTGAGATTTTCTTCATCTTCTGCATTTTATTCTCCTTAGTCCTTCCTGAAGCCCTTGATGTTCTCCGCATGGTCTGGGCCATCCGTCCGTCGGCGAACCTCCACGTTCGTGACCGTCACGCCTTCGACCGGCAGCGCGGGATCACCCTTGAGCGAGTAGGCGCAGGCGGCTTCCGCGGCCACGATGTCCTTTGCCGTCACGTTGCGGATGCGCGTGCGGACGACCTCGCAGTTCGGTCGCGGCGCCGAATAGTAGGTATTGGCATCAATCATGACCGGCGCACCGTCCAGGCAGGCTGCCCAAACGCGCTCGAAGCGGATGTCCTCAACGAAGCCGCCACGCTCCTTGTTCGTCTTGATCAGCAGACCATTGGACGTCGCACCGGTCATTCGACAGTCGTGCAGCCAGACGTTGCGAATGCCGGCCGAAACCTCGCTGCCGAGCGCCAGGAGCGCGTGTCCGGCCTTGATCTCGCAATTCCGTATCTCGATGTTCTCCGAAGCGACCCCGACGCGTCGCCCGTCGGCATTCTTGCCGGCCTTTACGCAGATCGCGTCATCGCCCTGGCAGAATGTGCATCCTTCGACCAGCGCGTTCTTCGTCATCTCCAAATCAAGGCCGTCCGAGTTGTGCAGGTGCGCACAGACGTCCACATTTCGCACGACGACGCCGTCGCAGACATAGGTGTGGATGCACCAGAACGGCGAATCGCGGATGCGCACACCCTCGATTCGTACGTTCCGGCAGCGGTTGAAGTGAAGGAACTGCGGGCGCAGACGGCAGCCGGGAACCTTCGTCATGTCGCGCGCCTCGACCGGACGGCCGCCCGTCGACCAGTCGTAGACGAGGTCGTCGAGAGCCTTGCGGCTGGCTCCGTTGTGCCAGTTCCAGGCGCACCAGAAGGCGTGTTCGGCCCGTAGCGTGCCTGTTCCCGTGACGGCGACGTTCGTCGCGCCGAAAGCGTAGACAAGCGGCGAGTAGTTAAAGCACTCGACGCCCTCGTAGGCGACACGCACCGACGGAAGGTAGTCCTTCGGATTGTCCGAGAAGAGAAGTTCAGCCCCTTCTTCAAGGTGCAGCTCACAGTCGCTCGCGAGGTGTACGGGGCCCTTTGACCGCCATACGCCCTTCGGCACGACGACACGTCCGCCGCCCGCCGCACGACACGCCGCAACGGCATCCGAAACCGACGGGTAGTCCCGCAAATCGAATGTCCGAGACGTCAATTCCGCATACGAAGCCGCAGATGCGCCAAGCAGGAGCGCCGCCACAAGTCCAAGCGCTCTCACTTCATGCCTCCTTCTGGAGTCCAGACGGACGGCTTGACCATCGACCAGTCCTGCTTCCAGCCTTTCGGCGGCGGCAGTTCGCTGAAGATGCAGCGCGAACCCTGCGGCTTCCCGTCCCATTGCGCGAAGCGCTCCACGCATTTGCTGCGCGCCGAACCGAGGACATTGAACGTCGCGCAACGCTGGGCACGCATTTCGGCGTCGAACATCTCCAGCGCACACATGCGGTCGCCCTTGTTCTGGCTGACGTGCCTGCGGATGAATGCTCGTTTCTGTTCCATGACCTCCGTGACATCGACCGTGTGCGCCGGCATGAACGTGCGTGAGTCATACGACTGCTCCATGAAGTAGAACTCGATGACTTCACGCATGCCGACAAGGCCAATCGCCTTCTGGATGCATGCGCTGCTCATGGCATGATCTTGATGGAAGTCGAGCGGCCACATGGAGACGATCGCACGAGGCTTCAGCTCCAGCAACAGGTTCGCAACCCGACGGCAGACGTCGCGGTTGGGGTAGGCGTCGCCGTCGATCTCGTCGAACCAGTGCACCGTCGCACCGACCATTGCGGCGGCGGCCTCTTCCTCTTTCGTCCGCGTCGCCTTCGTGGAGACGTCGCGATAGCCCTTCTCGCCAAGGCCGCGCTCGCCGTGAGTCAGCACGCCAACATGCAACTCGAAGCGGTCCTTCATCAGGAACATCGTGCCCGCGCAGGCGATCGTGTCGTCCGGATGCGCGACGAAGAACAGCACACGTTCCTTTCGAGAAGCCGCCTCATTCGTTTTCCTTTGGGCTATGGCACTGAATGCAAAGCCCGCCGTCAAAATGACCGTCAGCATCGTCGATGTCAAATGTGCGTTTCTCATTGTTCTGCCCCTTTCTCCTGTCCGACAAAGCGCGTTTGAATGCCATGCGAGCGGACCTGACGGCAGTTCCGCTCCCTGTAGAGCGGCGGCAAGTCCGACGGTTCAGCATCATGCACGACGATCGTCGCGTCACGCAGCACCACATTGTCGCAGTCCTCGAAGAAGAAGACCGTCTGCGGCCTCGCCAATTGGTACTTGCCCCAGCCGAGATGGATGACCGTGTTCGTCAGCCCGCAGATGCGAACCGGCAACGGCTCGTTGTCGAGGCTGATGGGCGCGTTCGGGAACGGCAGGAGCGAGAGTCCGTATTCGTCGGGATAATCCCCAATCATCCATTTCTTGCCTGTGCCGATCGGCGGCAGCGGCAGCTTCTGCCGACTTGCGATGGTCGGGCCGATGCCGGGAAACGGCTTCTCGACAATCTGCCGCATCTCCTCCGCCGTGTAGCGCGCACCCGTCAGCGGCGGCGGATTCCAGTTCGGCCGATAGGCATCAGGGATGGGCTTTGTCTGCGGGACGACGATCCACTCCTTCCCGGCGGAATCCCGCTCGATGCGTCCGCCGCCCTTCACGACATTCTGCCGCATCAGCCTCTCACAGACACGCAGAAGGTCGCCAAAGCGATAGTCGCTGTAGGAGAACTTGCGGTCACCATCCAGCGCCGAGACATATTCGGGCGCCAGGTCCCCTGTCCCACGTGCCGTCAGCAGCACGCCCGCCGCGCTGGACGGGTTGCAGTCCGAGTCCCAGCCGCATTGCATCGCGACCTTGACCGTCCGCGCGAGATCGCCGTTCCCGTAAAGAAGCCCCATCAGCAGGAACGCGCCGTTCGGCTTGACGTCCGAGCCAGGCTGGTCAATCCGCCCCCGATGGTAGGCGGGGTCGTCGATGTACTTCGCCTTGACCTTCCGCCAGCACGCCCGCCAGTCGTCCGGGAGCGCACGATGCCACGCGCGGACATCCCGAACCATCTCCGCATAGTGCGATTCCGGCGGGATGCACGCCAGCCCCGCATCGATGACCGCATCAAGATCCCGCGTAAAGAACGCCTCAGCGTACATCCCGCCCATGAACGCCCCGGCCCAGATGCCGTCGCCGCTGTTCACGAGCGTTCCGAAGAGCCGTGAGAGCTCGATCGTCCGCTGCGGCATCCCCGGCGAGATCAACCCCGCATAGTCGCTCTCAATCTGGTAGTCGATGTTGTCCGCGCAGGCGTTGTAGCGCGGATGCCCGCAGTCGGGCGGCGCGATGCCGCGCCGCAGGTTGTCGCGCCCGGCCCAGTTGGCCGCGCAGAGGCCGAATGTCGCGTTGGCATAGTCAATTCCGGCCTGTTTCGGGGAGACCTCAAAGCCATGCCGCTCCAGCGTCCGCAGAAAGGTCATCTCCACGAAAAGGTCATCGTTTGCGAAAGAGCCGTTGATCATCTCCGGCTTCCAGGCCGGGACCTCCGCGTCAGGGATCGTCCGCCCCTGATAGCAGAACTCCGTCGGGAGCCCCCACTCAACACCGATCATCTGCCCGAGCCACCCGGCCTTCATCTTGTCGCGGTAACTTTCGACGGACAGGCGGCGCACCGACGGCTCCGCCACGACCTCGTAGAGATACGTGGCCTGATTCGGGTCGCGCCCGACGTCGGCCGTGAACGCGAGACGAGCGCCCTCGAACCGCGACGGCACCTCGCCGCGACGCGCACCCGTCGCGTCCAGCGCGTAGACCCGGCACGGCGACGCGTCCGCCGCCCGCGCGACCGACACTTCGGCCGTGCCGCGCCGCATCAGGTAGGGCAGGCTGCCAAGGTCGGTGACGATCCTCATGTCCTCGTCCGCGTAGCGCGCCCCCGTGTTCTGCACGTCCGTCAGGTGCGTGACGAGCAGACGGCCCGACTCGCGAATCGGACGCCCGTCGAGGGAACTCGCCCAGACGGTCGCCAGCGCACCGCCGAGGGACGCCCGGACCGCCCCCGCGTCAACCGTCCCCGACTCGGCGAACCCGCCTGCCGTCAGGGGAGTCTCGACCGAGAAGCTGCCGCGCATCCCGTCGACGCGCACCGCGCCGTCCCCCGCCGCCGCCGGAAGCGCGTCCGAGCCGAAGAGGAGCCTGCGGACGTCTCCCGCCGTCATGTTCGCCGCCGCGTCGAAGCCGACCGCCCAGTCCGTGCCGGGCGGCGCGGACGGCGCGCTGAGGAAGCCCGTCTTCGCGTACCAGCCGGCCCACTGCCAGCCGAAGAGCGCGGATGCGGCGACCGGCATCGAGAGGTCTTGCGCCTTCTCCGGCGGAACCGTCACGGCGAACGTCCGCCGAAGCGGCTTGAGGTCTCCGCGCAGGAAGAGGCAGATAGAGGCCCGCTCGGAGGCGAGCTGCAGTGGATCGCTCGCGATGTCGAAATAGCCAATACCCTCCGTGCCCGGACGAAGCGCCGTCGAGGCGTGATGCGCCCACTGAAAACGCCAGAGCCCCGACCAGTCCTGCAGGGCCGCCTCGACGCCCGTCAGGATGCCGCCGACGCCACGGTAGCGGCCCGGCCCCGAGAAGTTGTATTCGGAAACCGTGAACGGGCGGTCAAGGACGCGCAGCGTCGTCACCTTGGCCGCGCCGAGGGCCTCGCCCTTCAGCGGATTCGTGTTCGGGCAATAGCTCGGCAGCGCCCACGGCCGCTCGAAGAAACCCGGATGATCGACGTAGAAGTGCGTGTCCAGATAGTCGAACACCTCTCCGCGCACCGGGGTCATGCCGACCATGACGCCCGTGCAGTCGTTCATGTCGGAGACGAGGGCCTTGCAGCCCCACGCGCGCAGGGCCGCCGCCGTGCGGCGCGTGAAGCGGGTCTCGACGTCGCGCAGGAAGAGCGTGAACGCCGCGCCTTCCCGTGAGCCCGTCTTGCGGTTTGGAATCGCGTCCGAAAGGCCCGCATAAGCCGAGGGCTCTTCCCGCCGCTTCTGCGCAAGCCACGCCGACCAGGCCGCTTGCCAGCCGGGGCGAGACGCATAGCCGTCGGCGCCCGGCTTTTCGATATTGCCCTCGTTGACGAGCGAAATCCAGGCGAGCGTCGGGTCTTCCGCATAGCGCACGCCCGTGTGGACGTTGACGTGGCTGAGGAAGTTCCGGGCGAACGCGAGGAAGTTCGAGTACGCCCCCTCGTGCACGGGAACCGTGTACTTGTAGTCCTCCATCGACAGCGACCCGTCGCGGTCAACGCCAAGGTCGCGCCAGGCGATGCCGGCGGCCATGCGCGAGACGAAAAGGTCGGTCGTGATGTAGAGGCCCTCCTCGGCACAGGCCTTGAAGAGGTTGTCCATCCGGCGCATCATCGCCTCGTCCAGTTCCGTGCGGCCCGGCTTCGTCCGGTCGACGCAATGCGAGTCATGGTGGTGGATGCGGACGGTGTTGTAGCCGATGCGCGCGAGATTCTGCGCAATCCGACGCGCGTCTTCAAGCGTCTCGGGGTAGTTCGCCGTCCCGCAGAGGTTCGCGCCGTAGAAGCGCTGGGGCACGCCCGGCAGGCTCTCGAACTCGAAGTGCGCGCCGCGCCTGACGACCCGGCCATGCCTCCCCGCCGGCTTCCCCGTCGGACGCATCGCCGAGAGGTCGAGCGCCGAGCCCCCGACGATCTCGCCCGCCGCCGTGAACGGGATCCAGTCCGCGCCCGCCCGGACCGTCACGGGGTTCAGCCGGCTCTCGCGCAGGCGTCCCGCACCCTTCAGCGAGAACGTCAGCGCACGCCTGCGCCCCGCCGCATAGGACTGGTATCCGTCGTCCGCCGGCAGAAGGATGCGGAACGAAAGCGTCTCGCCGCCCCAGTACTGGACGTGCAGGTCGACCGGCTCGCGAAACGCCCAGTCGAGGCGCTTGCCGCCCTGCGCGTCGGCAAGCGAGAGCCGCTTCAGCCCCTTCCGCCGGATGTCGCGGATTTCGCCGAGATGCTGCACGGGCATCGTTTCGCCGTCGACAGTCAGCTGTCCGCCGCCGTAGTCGGCGATCTTCATGTCGCTCATGAGGCCAAGGACGATGAGCTTCAGGTCGCTCTTCGGCTCGAACGTCCATTCGCACGTGACGACGCCCGGCTTCGGCTCGGCGATGCGTACCCGCCCGTCGATGCGCCGCGCGTCCGCAACGCACGCGAAATTCCGCGAGCCGTCGGCGTTCGCGTCGAACCCGCCCGTCACGGCCATCATCTGCCAGGGCGCGAGCGCGGCCTTCGGCGCGAAGCTGAAGTCGACCGGCGCATCAACCGCCAGAGTCCCCTGCATCGTCACGGTGCAGTCGGCTGTCGCCGTCGCCACGAATCCACCCAGCACGGCCATGCCCAACGCCTGTCGGATCAAACGGCTCCTTGTCCTGTCTCGACTTGTCATCTTGTTAGTCCTTTTTGTTCTGAGAAACCACACGTCAACGGAAAATAATGGCAACGCCGGGCGAGGCATAGGACAGCAGAAGACGCTTGCCGTCCTCCGACAGGCGCAGCTTCATCCGCGTCGCAAAATCGCTGTCAATGTTCAGGACAGGCAGTCCCTTGAACGAGCCTGTCACCTCGGCAATGACATATTCGCCCGCATGGCCGCGAAACGCCTTCGGGCCGGCAACCGTCAGCGTTGCGCCTTCCGCAAACGCCAGGTCGCCCACCACGGACAGCCGCCGGCCCGCGACAATGCTTGCCGCCGGGAGCGTCCAGGCGTCCGTTACCGTGATGACATCGGCATGGTAGGCGTTCGAGTTCGTGACGGCCGGCGCGCCCGTGAGCGTCCCGACCGTCAGGGGATTGCCGAAGAGGTCGACCGACGTGCCGTCTGCCGCCACGAATGCCGCAAACCGGTAGTCGGCGCGCTTCGTGTTCGAGCCGTCCTTCGCGTAGGTCAGGAAGGAGCCGTCGCCCGGATCCTCAAGCGGCTCGTAGTCGGCCCAGTCCTTGGAGGCGCGCCCCAGCCGGTCGACGCGGATGCCGGCGGGAACGCCGTCGGACGTCTTCCAGTTCCAGCCGCCGTAGTTGCTGTCGTTGCCGCCCGCCGGGCCCGTGTACTGGCCCTCGCGCGTCAACGTCCGATAGGTCGGACCGTAGGCCGTGACCTGGAAATAGTGGGCCCCCGGGCTGACCTCGACCTGTGCCGTCTCAATCTTGTTCCACTGTTGGTGATCATACCGTCTCCAATTCTGGTAGAACACCATGTTCGTCCCGAATGCGCCGGAGAACGTCCACGTCTCGTTCGTCGCGCTCCGATTCCATAGATAGCCCGCGTAGCAGACAACGACAGTCTCGTCATCCGCGCTTTCCGTCGCGGAGATTCGGTGCGACGGGTACGTGCCCGCACCGACGCCGAGTTCGAGCGTATACGCCGGCAGTTCAGGCACTTCAGCGTGCGTCCAGTTGTGCATGACATACTTTTGCGCCGTTTCATACCGCGTGCCGTCGACCGCGACAACCGGCTGGCTGCTGTTGACAACCGTGACGCGTCCGCCGACAAGGCCGGCGCCGCCGTAGCGCGCGAACTTGACCGAGCCCTCGGCGAGCTCGAACGCGCCCGTCACCTGAAGCGGCGAATGGATGTCAAGCCGCCCCGCGCCCAGCTTCACGAAGGAGGCGGCCGTCACGTTCGTGCCGCCGCGAACCGACTGGACCCGTCCGGCCGTGACCGTGTTCGTGACGGCGGGCAAGCCATAGGCGGAGAAGTCGGAGACGAACGCCATGTCGGCGTCGACAACGGACAGCGGCGCACGCTGGGGGACGGACTCCGGCTTCCAGAACGCGACGCCGCCCGGATTGTCGCCCTGGCGCGTGACCGTGAGGCTGCCGTCGAAGTCCGTCTTGCCATGCAGATGGAGATATGAGCCACTTGCGCGGTAGTCGGCCGTCCCCGTGACGGGGCCGAAGTAGGTGAGCCCATATCCCGCGCCGTAGATTGTCTGCGCCACAGATGCCTGATCAAGGCCAACGGGACCGTAGACGATGCTGTCCGTGGACTGGTCTGCGGCAAACACGTAAGGCCTTCCGTCTGTCCAGAGCGTGACGTCCCCCGTCAGCCGCATCGTCCAAGGCAACGTGTGCCAAGACCGGTCGAGATGAAGCATCCCGCCATTCTCCACCCGCAGCAGGTTGTCCGCCGTGCCGTCGGCGGCAACCGTCTGGCGCGTCATGAGCTTGGCACCGTCGACGATGATTCCGCCTGTCGCTCCGGCGTTGACGATGCCGCCGAAATCGGCAAGGCCCAGCGTGCCCGCCGCGTCTCCTTTTCGGACTGTCAGCGTGTGCCCGCCGAGGTCAAGGCGGAAGTCGGCACCGCCGCAGTCAATCCGTGCCGTCGAGTCCGTCACGTACACCGCATCGCCGTCAAGCTGCCAACGGCTGTTGTAGAAGCAGTAGTCCTGCTGCGAGGCGCTGCCGCGGCTGCGGATGGCGCCCTTCCCCTCATAGCCCGCGCCGCACAGGCGGAAGGCGTTGCGAATCTCCAGCTGTTTCCAATTTGAGCAATTCAGCACGAGCGAGGCGCCGTCGGACACGACGACGGTCGTGTCGGATGCGCCCAACTGCCCGTTCGCATCAATGACGAACCCGCCTTCCTCGATTCGGAGCTCGCCCTTGGAAAGGGACTTAAGCCCATCGGACGACAGCAAGTAGCCATCGCCCCGCTTGCGGAAGACGGCTCCCTCCGGGAACGTGCCAATCTCCGAAAAGGCAACACTCCTCACCTCGTCGGAGCCGTCTTCCCGAACCTCGACCGTCGCCGACGCAAGCGGCGTCGGATTGTCAACGTCATTCGCCACGGTCGTGACGGTGTAGGTCGTCGTCGCAAGAGAGGTCGATGCCATGACCGCAAACGTCAAGGCATACCCCCCCCCCCCCCTAGGGATAGCAGGTGAAGCAAGCATTTGACTTGGTTTCTTATTGTCATGAGCGTTTTCCTTTCGTTTTTCTTATCACGCCTTTTCTGACGTGAGGGCATTATAGCATAACCAATCCTGCACACGCTCAAAATCACCTATCGTTTCAAGCATGAGTTTAGTAGCGTTTCAGACAAGACAAGATCCGTCTTTAGGGACTGTCGTTTAAGGCGAGACGCCTCACCGCGCGCCCTGAAGGCTGACGCCCGTCTCCTTGGGCCACGGCTTCGGCAATTCGGAAAAGACGGTCTTCTCGCCCTGCATCGGCTGGACAAA
>CAKTYZ010000033.1 GCA_934635225.1 uncultured Kiritimatiellota bacterium | reverse complement strand
CCCCCCCCCCCCCCCCCCCCCAATTCTCGGCTCCCTCATTGTCCGAAGCGCGCTTCTGAACGTGACGGACGCGAGCCTTGAGGTCGCGAAGAGCCTCCATTTTGGTGACACGGTTAGCCAGATGTCCGTCTTCAGAGGCACGAATGCCGACGTCAAGGCCCAAGAGGTCCATTTCAATTTCATGGCGAAGAATCCGGACGGCAGGGTCGACTATTATCAGAAGGGCGGTTCATTTGAGTCGACGCATCTTGTCGAGTTCTACGGCTATTGCGCCTCGACGGCGATTTTCGAGAACGTCCGCACGACCTTCGGAGGCTGGCGTCTTTCGGTTGGCCGCGGCTGTGCGCCGTCGCTTCTCACGTTCAGGGACTGCGATGTCACGAACGGCACGCAGAATGTCGTCATGGGCGTGTGGGACGACGCGACGGGTAGCATTTGCTATGACAACGCGCGCGTCTGGAACAATGTCACGCACAGCTGGGCGCTGGGCAATGGCAACAAGTCGGCGACAGAACCTGCGACAGTCCGTTTCAAGAACGGCTCCGTCGTCGAATCGGCCACGAAGTTCTATATTGGGCATCCTCAGCAACGCGATGCCAATGCCCCCTACCATCGCTCATGGGGACGTCTCGTCGGATGCGATTCAACATGGCACAACACGGCTGAGGGGCAGATTCACTTGGGTAGCACAGCCCGGGCTGCGGGCATTGACGGTCTCGGCTCCAGCGGCGAGTTGTTGCTGACGAACTGCACGTTCTCTTCTGAGGCAGGCATTTTTGCCGGCAACGGCTCGAACACGATTGGTCGCATGGTGGTCGTGGGCGGCTCGTTCTCCGTTCGGAATGTCAGCCTTGGCGGAGCTCGAGGCGGCTTTGGTTCGCTTGAACTGGCGCCGGACGCGGATGGGACGCTGCCGGTCTTCGCGTGTGACACCTTGCGCGTGGGGGATGTCGCAGGCGGATCCGGAACGCTGATTCTCCACAATCAGGCCTTGACGGCGAGTCCCGCCGGCTACTCGCGTGCCGCAGGTTCGCACACGACGATTGAACTCGTCGATTCGACATTGGATACCGCATCGGTTTTCGCCCCCAATGTCCTCTCTTCTCAGGCGGACGCGGGCAGTCTCTCGCTTCGGATGCGCGGCGGCTCGTTCACCGCAGGCGCGAACGTTCTCGTCGGCAACGGGAATCTCTCCTGGACGCACCCGAATCTGCCGACGGTTCCCGGCGAATTGGCATTTGAGGGTACAAAGGTGAAGCTGAACGGCGTCATCGCTGTTGGAAGGTACGCGAATGAGCCCGGGCGGCTTGTCCTTAAGGACGCAACCGTGTCCTTCACGTCGCTGAATGGGCTCTATATTGGCTACGCAGACCAGTGCGTCGGACATTACGAGAACAACGGCTCGAAGGTGACGGCTTACGAGATCCGTTTGCCGTGTGCAGCAGGCGCGACTGGCTCCTATAAGGACGGAGATGGGTCTGAAACGACATTGACGGCTGATTTCCGCGGCGGGCACGAAGGCGGTGCTTATACGGCCACAATTGGCGGCTTGCTGACGGCGAATCGTTTCTTCGTCGGTATGCAGTACGCGGCTTCGACGGGCACGGTGCGTTTCGTCGAGGGAGCGGATGTCCGCATCGGAAAGGCCAACACGCCGCTTTATCTCGGCTGGGGCGGCAAGGGTCACCAATCGACGGTCTGTCTGGAAGGCGGCGTTGTCACGGCTGAGGCAATTGCACCGTCGGAAGCGGAGAAGGTGACGTTGGCCGACGAAGGGCGTCTTTACCTGGACGGTGGCGTCTTCCGGGCGAAGAAAGACAACGCGGACTGGATCTCGGAGATGCTTACCGGCGTCTTCGTCGGCGCGGGCGGTGCGATCTTCGACTCGAATGGCTTTGCCGTCATGGTGAAAGCGGCGTTGCGACATGACGACCGCGCGGACGCGCCGGCGATAGACGGCGGAATCGTCAAGCGTGGCGCTGGGACGGTCACGCTCAAGGGAGCCTTGTCCTTCACGGGCGGTCTTGCCGTCGAGGCCGGGACGCTCGATCTCTCGGCGGCGACTTATGCCGCGACGCCGTCCGTTTCCGGGGACGGCACGCTCAAGACTCCGGCGTCGGGGCTGACGGTTACGGGCGCGTGTGCATTCAACCCGTCTGAGACGCTGACGATTGATGGCGCACTTGTCTTTGCTGATGGCGCGTCTGTCTCGGTTGACGCGACGGGACTTGAGGAAAAACGCGTCTACACGTTACTCAAGGGCCCGGTTTCGGGGCGTCCGTCCGTGACGGTCGTCGGTGCGAAAGGCTGGCTTGTCACGGTCAATTCGGACGGCATTCGTCTAGGGCCGAAAGGATTTCTGTTGACGATCCGCTGAAGCAGCGAACCGTGAAAGCGAAGGGAGAACAGACTGTTGTGAAGAAGAAATTCCTGATTGATGCGTGGGCGCTCGTCTCGGTCGCCTGTTGTGCGCTGTCGGCGTTCGCCGTGCCCCGCCCTGTCGTCCGCCTTGCCCCGGGAGATGACGTGCAGCGGGCTCTTGCCGCCGCGCCGGATGGTGCGGAGATTCGCCTTGCGTCGGGGGACTACCCGATTGATACGGCACTTGTTGTCTCCAATCGGCATGATCTCCTCGTGCGCGGTGAGACGGGGGCGCGGTTCGTCATCCGCTTTGAGCCCGTCGAGGCGATGACACGTACGGCGCTGGGTTTCGTCTGCCGCAACCTGAAGGGCATCACGTTCGAGAACCTTGCGTTTACGACTGACCGTCCCGTCAACTGCAACGGGACGGTCGTCGCGGTCGATGCCGCGAACGATACGTACGACGTTGAGATTGACTCAGGTTTCCAGATAGATGCGCGGCAGGTCTTCGCGGCGGCCAACAGCATCGGTGCGGACGGTGCGCCGGACTCGGCGCTCATCTGCGAAGAAGAGACACCCTACGAGATTGTCGGGTCTCGGACGATCCGCGCACGGGGTCCGCGTCGCAAGAGATCGCCGGCGTGGCGGTATGACTACGCGAAACTGAAGCCGGGCCAGCGGATTGTCTACCGCTATCTGAAGTCAGGGCGACATGTCTTTCTCCTCTCCGACTGCGAGGACATGGTCTTCCGCGACATCACGGTCGAGCGAAGCGCGAGCTTCATCGTGCGGATTCGCATGCGTAGCCGGAATGCGACATTCGAGAGGTTTGTCGTCCGTGCGCCGGCGGGTGCGAAGGAGGTTTTCACGGGAAACGCCGATGGCATCCACGTCGAGGGGCTTTCAGGCGAGCTCGTCCTGAAGGATTGCCATTTTCGCGGGCTTGGCGACGATGCGCTGAACGTGCATTCGCTTGCGGGTTTCGTCAAGGCGTACGATCCAGTGACGGGTGCACTCGATATCCGGCGGCGCACGCGTTTCGCGGGTGAGCGTCTGCACGCCGACAACTGGGCGCGTACGGGGGACAAGATCGTCGTCTACGACCCGAAGACCTTTCTGGAAAAGGGGAGCTTCGTCATCGACGGACACCACAAGGGATGCGGGCGTGTGACGTGCCTTGAGGGGACGCTGGCGGTTGGCGACGTTCTCGCGAACCATGCGTCCTACCCGAAGGTGAGGGTGACGGATTGCACGTTCGAGAACTCGCGTGCGCGCGGCATTCTCCTCCAGTCACAGGACATGCGGATCGAGAATTGCCGCTTCAGCGGCCACCTGCTTGCCGGGCTCCTCATCGCGCCTGACATCTTGACTTGGAACGAGGTTGGCCCTGCAAAGGACGTCATAATCCGAAACTGCACGTTCACGCGTTGCGGAACCCTCCCGACGACTGCGAATCTTGGCGCGCTCGTCATCAAGGCGAGCCATGACGTCGGTGCGGCGGAGTACCCGGTGGGTGTCCACGAGAACATCTTGATTTGCGGCAACGATTTTCACGACAACGGCACGCGTGGCATTTACGCTTCGGCGGTCAGGGGGCTGGACATCCGAGACAACCGTTTCGCGCATAACGCGCTTGCGCCAGACGGCGTGACGAACTGTCCCGACGTGCGGACGGTGAATTGCGAGCTGACGGGAGCCGCGGCGATCACCCCTGACCAGAGGTCGTTCTGATGCGCATAGCCGTCCGGGCTGTCGTTCTGTTGGGTTTTGCCGTTCCGTGTGCGGCAGGAACTGGCGTTGCCGCGTCGGCGCCCGTTCCGGCCGCCGTGCAAGACGCGCTCGTCCCCGCCCGCCTTGGCGATGTGCGGGTCGGCGGCTTCGTCGGTCGGCTTCAAGACCGTCTGTTCGCGCGACGTGTTCTTTCGGACTACGCGATGGAGGCGGTCTGGAAGGAGGCGCGTGATGCCTTTGCGCACCCGGACGATGACGTCTTTTACGGCGGCGTCGGCATGTGGAAGGGCGAGTTTTGGGGCAAGCTCATGATCAGCGCGTGTCGCGTTGCCAATTGCACAGGCGATGCCGCGCTCCGGTCTTTCCTGCACGAGGAGGGCTTGAGGCTTGTAGCTTTTCAGCGTCCAGACGGCTACCTCGGCACCTACACGAATCCGGACGGCATCCTGCCGCTCCCGCTGGAGGAGGCGCGTCGCCGCGTCGGCTGGGATTGCACCTGGAACTGGAATCTCTGGTGCCGCAAGTACACGCTCTGGGGTCTCCTTTCGTGCTGGCGACTGACGGGCGACCGACGACTTCTCGACGCCGCCGACCGTGCGATGGCGAACGAGATCGCGACATTGCGCCGCCTTGGACTCAAGCTGTGCGACACGGGGACGGGAACAATGCGAGGACTGCCGCCGTGCTCAATTCTGAAACCGCTACTCTGGCTCTATGCGGACACGGGCAGACGGGAATATATAGATTACGCGCGTGAGATCGTCGGATACTTTTCGGATGGCGAGAGTCGTGCACCGCAGTTCTCGGCGAGGCTTGCCGAGTCGCTTCCGCTCGACGCCTGGCATCCGGCGGAAACCGGCAAGTGGGGCAAGGCCTACGAGATGATGAGCGTCCTTGACGGCTTTGTGGAGTTTCATCGCGTGACAGGCGATCACGCGGCTCTCGCGGTCGCGGCGGGGATGCAGGGACTGATTCGCGCGGGCGAGATCAACCTCTGCCGCTCGGTTGGCTACAACGACCAGTTCGTGACGGCGCGCCGCGCCCTGAACGGTGTGAGCGAGCCGTGCGACGCGATTCACTGGATGCGTCTTAATCTCGACCTTTACCTCGTTACGGGCGAGGCGCGGTACATGGACGCGTTCGAGGCGACGTTCTGCAATACCTTCCTCGCGTCCGTCCGTCCCGACGGCGCATGGGGCGCGCGCTGTGTGCGCAGCCACGGGCGGCATCAGCCTGCGCCGCCGCAAAGCGGCATGAGGCTGCAGCACTGTTGCGTGAACAACTTGCCGCGCGGCTTCATGGACGCCGCCGAGGCCGTCCTTGCGCACGATGCGGCGGGAACGCTCCATGTCGCGCTCTACCATGACATATCCGCGCGGATTGGCGGGGATTCAGTGGAGATTGCCGGCGGCTATCCTGTCGGCGACCAGGTGTCGGTACGCCTTGTGAGGGCCGAACCGGGGAAGGTGCGATTCCGCGTGCCGGCGTGGTGCCCGAAACTTGCGCTGTCGGGGCCAGGCGTCTCGCGCACGGTGCGTACGCCAGGATGGGCCGAGGCCAATGCCCCCGCAGGCGCTTCGTCGTGGACGCTCACGTTCGACATGGCGCCGCGCATCGAGGGGTCGTGCCGTCCGGCGACGGACGTCGTGTCGCCGGACGACTACCGCCGCCGCCGCTGGTGCGACCCGAAGACGGAGGCCGACCTCAAGCCGCTCTTCGTGACGCAGCCCTATGCGCAGGTCTTGCGCGGGCCGCTCCTGCTTGCAAGAAGCGTGCGGCTTGGCACGCCGAAGAAGGAGGTCTTCGTGGCGCAGTCGGTGAACGACGGTCTCCAGTCGAAGGGGCTTTGGACGCTTGCGGCGGAGAGGATCCCCGCCGAGGGCGTTTGGGGAGCGTGGCGGCTGCGTTTCCGTCGCGGAGACGAGACGGTCATGGCGGATGTCTGCGACTATCCGTCAGCCGACACGTGGTGCACGGGCGAGAACGCCTTTACCACGCTTTTCTGAAAAGTGGTGCGTGAGAGTGTGTAACGATGAAAAACGTGATTTTCCTGACAATGGCACTGGCCTTTTGTGCGATACGGGCTTCCGCCGTCGGTGTGGATGACCATTTGCGGCCGGGCTTTCGTTTCTCTTGTGAGGTGACATTCCTGTCCGCGCCGACTGGGCAGGTTTCGCTCATCACGAAACGCGGCGAGTATTGGTTGCGCTATGACGTACAGGCAGACGGACGTGGAGCTTTTTGCTTCTTCGTCTGCCTGAATGGCGGCTGGGAGCCGCGTGCCTCCGTGTCGATGGCAGTCATGCCGGGGTGCGCCTATCGAATCGCTGGCGGCTGGAATGGTCGCGCGAGCGTGCTGGATGTGAACGGTACGCGATGCGAGCCGATTCTGCGTCGAGGACGATGCGCAATGACCGCGTCGCCACTTGTCTTAGGCGAACAGGGGCGGGCGGACGTGTCGAAGTTCATCTTGAAGAATGAGCCGAAGGCCTTGCTGTCATTCGGCATGTTCCGCACGCGTGAACTTTTGCCGCGCCTCGGTGCGCCGACGACGCTGGAGGGCGTGCTCTTCAACGACGGCAAGCCTCTTGGCGCATGCCGTCTCACGGCAATCGGGCGTGACGGCGTTGCCGTGACGCCATCGTCTGTCGAGATTCCTCCTCTCGCCGAGGGTGCGACACATTCGCTCGCATGGACGGTCGATCCCGGAACGAACGGGCTGGCTTTCGTCGATTTTGTCATCCGTCCCGTTGACGAGCCTTTCGTTTCGACGGACGTGTCTCGTCCGCTTGTTCGGGCGACGAAGCGGATTGTCTTCTTGCCCGAGGCGGATCCCGACCTCTCGGCGCACGCATGGCAACCGCCGGTTCGTCCGACACGGACATGGCATGTCGACTCGGCAGCTGGAAATGACGCGCACGACGGATTGACCCCACAGACGGCTTGGCGGACGTTTCGGAATGCGGCGGGGCTTGTGTTGGGTCCGGGCGAGCGTCTGCTTCTGAAGCGTGGTTGTGTCTTCCGCGAGGAACTGACGTTTCGGGCGAAGGGAAGTCCAGACAACTGGGCGGAAGTCGGCGCCTACGGCGAGGGAATGCGTCCGCAGATTCGACGAAGCCGACATCCCCACGAGCGATGTCTGACCGTGCCAGACGCTTCGTATCTCGCGATTCGCGACCTGATCGTCTGCAACGCGGGCGCAGGGTTGGCGGTGACATGCGCCTCGCCGGACAGTGGAAACATCCTCGTCGAGCGGTGCCTGGCGCATCACATCGAGGGAAACTACCGCTTGCGTGCACATGGGATTCCCGAATGGAACGCGGACGACCCTCCCGCCGGCATGCGCTCCGTCGGTTTTTCGGTCGCCGACGGAACGCCTCGCAGCATCGTCCTGCGCGACTGTGAGGCCTATCAGTGTTCAGGCGGTTTCAGCGTGCGCGGGACGGAGACGTTCGTCAACCGCATGTACTGCCACGATGCCTATGCGCCCAATACGTCGCCGCATCCGTGCAACCGTGCGAGCCGCTCGTGGATGACAGACTGTGTGTTTGAGGCTGCGGGATGGCAGGCGTCTGCGGGCACGATGGGCATTATGCTCGCGGGAAACGACGGCTTTGTCGTCCGGGGCTGCCATTTTCTCGATCAGCCGGACTCTGGCTCGCCAGACCAGGGCGGAATCGATTTCGAGGCCTCGGGCGAGAACTGTCTCGTTGAGCGCTGCACGTTCCGCAACAACGCGGGAGCGGCTATTGAGATACTTGGTCTCCATCGTCCGCAAACGCGTAACCTGTGGATTCGCCATTGCCGGTTTGACCGCAACAACTGGGCGTTCAAGAACGGGCCGGCGGAAATTCAGGTCTGGGGACTCCCGAACACCTCGCCGGACATAGCCTGTGCGGGGGGTCGCATCGAGGACAATGGGTACGTGCTTCTTCCCGGCGTTGCATTCTACACGAACGAGACGTGCGCGGCGCAGGGCTGGACGCTCACTGGCAATCGCACGTTTGATTTCTCGGAAGACCTTGACGCCGCGTTCCCGCTGGGAGACCCGCCGTCGGTGACGGCGTGCGGCGAGGTCTGGACGGACGCGCGAGAAGTGGCTCTTTGGGCGAAGGTCGACGATCCGAACGCCGCTGTCGCGTGGGAGACGATTGAAGGCCCTTCGGATGCCGCATTTGCAGATCCCTCCATCTCGCGCACGCGTGCGACGTTTCCTTTTGAAGGGGACTATCGCGTGAACGTGAAAGCCGACAACGGAATCCTTTGGCGCACCGCGCGGACAGCAGTCCACGTGCTGCCGCCCGGCGCGCGCACGGTTCGGGCCTGGGACTTCTCACGGAATCTTGACACGCAGGGCTGGACGGCCGTCGAGACGGGGACGGCTTACGTTCATTTCGTCGGGAAGTCTTCCTTCTGGGACGCGGAGTCCTATCCCGTAAAGACCGCCTGCGGCGATTATTTCGTCGTCGCCGTGCGGGAAAGCGGTCGTGCGGCGATCGTCACGTCCGACACGCGAGGCCTTGGCGTGACGTTCCGTTCCGATCAGGCGAACGCGATTCGCATCCGGATGCAGAACGGCACGTCGTCGCGTCGTCTGCGCATCTGGTGGCAAACGCGTCGCGAGCCTACATGGGACCTTGTGCGCAGCGTTTCGTTTGAAGTCACGCCGCATGACTCGGAAGACACGGTTTACACCGTTCCGATGCCGATGGCGGGTGAGGTGAAACAACTGAAGATCTCATTCTCGTCTGATGGTGAGCCCGTCACGGGCACGGCTCGAATCGACTACATTTGGGTCGGTCGGCTTCCATAGGATAGTCATGGATTAAAGGCACTTGGACGCGAAGGAGGGGATCTGGAGTCCCGCGCCCCAGCATTCGTTCTGTTGGCGTGATTTTTTTGCGTTTTATTGGCGATATCTCCTGTGAGATATGCTATACTACTTTCCGAACGCCGATCCTGTCGGCGGAAAGCCAAAACAAAACACAACAAAAGGAGAGCTCCATGCAAAACATCAACATATGTCTGCTGTCGATTCTGTTGGCCGCTTGCCCGGTCGCGTCCAAGGCTTCGACTGTCAGCTACTGGAAACTTGACCGTCTGCCGGGGATTTCCCCAGACATGGGCCTGATTGACGTTCGGGATTCCGTTGGCACAGCGTCATTGGACGGTGGCGTTTGGGACTCCGTGTCCTTCAAGGCCTCGAAGGTTCGCCCGTCGGCAGACTGCGCCTTTTCCGGAAGCCCCGCAAATCCGACCGTCGCGTTGCCGAACGGGAATGTCGGGTCTTTCTTCGGGGAAGGGGAGTCGAGCTACATGCGAAGGGACAATTTGGGGAATTCGTTTCCGCTGACGAAGAGCTGGACGCTTGAAGGCTGGTTCAGACCGGAACGTTCGGGGCGCGTGACGACGTTTGGGCGACAGCCTCTTTGGGGATCGTTCCAGGCGCGTGGCTGGAAATGCTTTTTGGCCCGGAATGGCCAGAGTTGGTTCATAGAGGTGCTGGCGAAGAACGAGACGAGCGTGATCGTCTCGGCGGCGTTGTCCGGAGACTTGAGCGACTGGTGCGACTGGCGGCACGCCGCGCTTGTCTACGATTCGACGGACGGTAACGGGCGCTGGGACTTCTACTTGGACGGGATCTTGCAGAAATCGGCGTTCAATGACGTTCCTCCCTCCGGTCAGACGTGTGACAGCCGTTTCTGCCTTGCGGGAGACTCGTCAACTGGAGAGACTTTTCAAGGGCTTGTCGATTGCGTTCGTCTCAGCGAGGGTGCGTTATCGCCCCGGCAGTTCATGTGCGCAGCGGACGGGACATCCGCTTCATCCGTTCTGGCGCTTTGGCCGCTGAACGCCGAGAACGGCGCCTACTTCGACGGGACTGACGTTTCGGGGAACAACTGGCATTTGCTGTCTGCTCGCGAGACTGTCTATCGGGCGTCATCGTCATTGGAACGGCCTGTAATCTTCAATCCGGATGTGACGGCGGGCTTTCGCGGAAGTCGAAAGAAACTTCTTGGAAGTGTTGCTTTTTGTTCACAAACCGGGGGGGGGGGGGGGCGTT
>CAKTYZ010000032.1 GCA_934635225.1 uncultured Kiritimatiellota bacterium | reverse complement strand
GGCAGAAGAGTGCAAATTTTGCGGCAAAATCTTCGCCTGTTTTGCGCATCCCAGAAAGCCGAAGAAGGTTCCATGTCTCCGTCCGCCTGATCTCAGCCAATCCTTTATGAGAACTATTCGAGCGGATACAGACGATGGCCCTGTCAACGCCAATCTTCTATGGACGGGCCACACCATCATCTGAAGCGCAAAGGATCCGATAGCTGAACGCATCCGGAACCGGGAGAACCGAGACAAAGCCGTCGTCTGACCGAACGAATCCCGCCTCGCCCAAATCCTCGTCATCCTCCCCTCGTGCCATGACCGCAGAGACATCGCACCGAAATTCAATCTGCCCGCAGACAGGGATGAACTCCAGGACGCCATCGGACTCCCGTCGCAAGATCGCCACGCCCGTACCGCGCATCCGCTCTTCCGCAACGGCCTTGCCGCGTGTGTTAAGGTACACGGCCTCGTCCGAACTGGCGTAGTCGTAGCGATGTCCGTTGACGTCCGTCGAGCGCACCTCAACGGCAATCCCCGCGCCTTTCTGCGCCGGCGACCATCCGCAGTAGCCTGTCGCCGGGAGGTCGAACGCACGCCCGGCATAGGACCCGCGCATGCGCCGCTTCAGCGATCCGTTGGCAATGACGACCGTGCCGTCCCGATAGGCCACGATGATCTGGTTGTTCGAGACGCTGCCGTCAAAGATCGCCTCAGACGTCCGACGTAGGCGGCCGTCTGTCCCCATGTACGCGATTTCCCTTGCCAAGGTCTGCGTGTAGCGTCGCGCCAGCGGCAACGGCATGTAATAGCTATTGAGGACAAGCGGGAGTTGATCGGGCCTTTCGACGGCGTCCGTGCGCATGTAGCACGGCCCAGCCCCGCATTCATGAGACCAGAGGTATTCGTGCGCGAGATAGACGCCGTGCCCATAGGCAAGTTCCGCCGCGACGAAGAGATCCAAGGACGACTCGGCTGTGCCAAGCGGACGGTGGATCTTTCCCGCCTTGGCCTCTTCGGGCGTCTGTCCGCCGCGATAGAACATGCTCGGATTGCCGACGCCAAAGTCACACTCCAGCGGATGTATTTTCAGAAGGTCGAAATCGACCAGCCACGGCTCTTTTTCCGGGTCAATCAGGATCTGCCCGTAATTCGCGTCGCAAATACCCGCATAATACCACCGCGCCTCCCCTTCCGAATAAACAGGCCCGCTCCATGTGCGTCTCTGCCCCTCCAGGACTTCAGCATAGGCATAGAAAGTCTGCGCATATGTGCCAGCTCCTGGCACGCGCGCGTCATAGTCCGTCCGCGCCCAAGGCAGCATGGTCGTGTGAACGTCGCAATAGGCCGTGTTGAACCCGAATTTCCGCCTCAAAGCCTCCGCATACCTCACGCTCGCCTCAATAGCCATGGCCGGTTTCGGCGAGTAGCAGCGGACCCATGCCGGCGTCAGCGAACCGTCCGACTCGCGGCCAATGCGATCAAGGCTCCAGTTCGCGTTGACGGGAGCAAAGTCCGTATAGTTGTTGTAGGGGCCGTAGCGATACCCCAACCGTTCGATCAGGAACTTCGCGTAGTCCTTCAGTCCCGCATCGCCGCCTTTTCCCGGTGCCGCCCTGTCGCGAAAGGTGAAGCTTTCGCCGCCGTCGCGCATGCAGATCTCATGATCGCAAATGACGACGTCCTTCAGGCCATAGCGGTTGAGGACCTTCCAATGGCGCTTGTCGCGCCCACGCTGGTCAGTCGAGCCGTAGGTGACCCAGGCCGTCTTGCCCGTCACGTGCTTCCATGGAGACGGCGGATTTGCGATCGTCGGCAAGACCTCGGCATATTCAGGCGAGACCGTCACGAACAGCCGCTCTGAAACGGGGTTGTAGGTTCCGTCCGTCTTCGGATAGTAAAGCTCGGCCCGGTCATTACGCGGATCGCCGCATTCCCTGACACGCCACTCCCGGCTGGCGTTCGAGCGGTACCAGTCGGCGAACACATGGCAGAAGAGCTTCGCGCCATCCTGCCAGAACGCCGGGACGAGCGACTGCGACTTCTCCTCTCCGCGCCAGCCGTCATATGCGCCAGGAATCGGAAGTTCAGAGACGACCCGGTCCACGCCCGCAAGACGTCCATGAGACACGGTCGTCTCGCCCGGAGGAGCGAAAATATCGACGAACAGGGTCTTCCCGCGGATGGACAGTTCGTATTCGGCCCTCTCCGGATGCGCCAAGGCGCCGCCGTCGGCCATCGGTGAAAAGGACCGTCCTCCGTTCCAACTCGCCGAGAGAGCGTCAAGGCTCGTGGCGCCAAGACGCCAACGGTAGACAAGGCTTCCGTCATCCCCACAGTAGGAGAGAACGACTTCCGATCCATTCGTGACGATCGCATTGCGCCCGTTCGTGCCGAACGATTCGGGCGCGGCCGTTTCCTCACGCGTCGGATACGACAAGACGCCTTCCCCCGTGTTCAGCCCGACGCACGCGTTCTTGAGCGGCTTTAAGTTCCGCTTCGGACGCGGCGCAAAACTGAGAGTCCCCTTCAGCTCGTCTTTCCGAAAAGCCAGATTGTCGATGTAGATGACCGACGGACGCCGATCGGCATCGCCCTCGAACCTGAACCCGTCAAACTCCAGGCCGTGGATCCGCGCGCACTCGTCGGGAGTAAACTTGCGGCCGACGTAGTACCATTCGCTCCAGTTCAGGCATTTGCCTCTCATCTTGTCTGTCAACGACACGCATTCCTCCCGTCCGTCCGGATGGACGAAGACCAGGTCGACGACAGGCATCGACTTGTCCGTCCGCTCCAAGTCATAGCCCATGCGTGCGCCACGCATCCAGACGCCGAAAAAGTCGTAGTCCTCGACTGGAACCGTCAGGGGCTTTGCCGGGCGAAGCCTCGCCTCTCGGGCATTCAGGGTAAACGCCAGCGTCCACTTTCCGAAAAGTTGGCGCACCTGCGACCGCTCCGCCTTCACGACGCCCGTCGCCGCCTCAGCCCGCCAGCCGGTTTCCGTCTCAAAGTCAATCCAAGGCGGATCCGAATCTTCCCGACGGTCGGCAACGATGAATTCGTAGGGCCGCGTATCCGACAGGCACTCAGGCTTGAGTCCATTCTCGTCAAGCTGCGCCCGAACGGCCGGCGTCCAATCTTCAAACCCAGTCGGATGCTCAGCATCCGACTGGTCCAGCGGCAATGTGTAGGGGCGTCCTCGACCCAAGTTCTCCGGGTAGGAGATGGCGCGTGCAATGGCCTCCCGCGCGGACGACAGCTCCCCGGCGCGAAGCGCGTCATCGGCGATCTTTCCCCAAGAGGCGATCCAGGCGACCGATGCGTCGCCGCCGAATTCCGCCGGCAGGATGACTTGCTGCGATAGGAAGTCAACCGTCTCGCGCGCCCGTCCGGATTTTGCCAGCGCCATCGCATAAGTCGTCACGACGGCGTTCTTGTCGCGGTTTTCCCGCACATAGGGACAGAGCTCCTGCGCGGCCTTTGCCCAATCCGTCTGATCCATGAAATACCGGGCAATGGCAACACCTGTGCGCCAGCACGCGCGGTCGAGCCGCTGGGCTCGACGCAAATCCGAGAGCGCCTCGGCACCCTTTCGCTGCGAGGCGCGATAAAGGTAGAACGTCTTGTCATCCGGCTGTGTGCCACAGGCGTCCAACAGCGTCCGGGCCTCTTCGTTCCGGTCGTTTGCCGCCAACGCGACCGCCGCATAGTAGCGCAGCTTCCAATGACCGTCGGACTGCGCCGCCCGCAGCAGCTCCGGTATCTCGCGTCCACGAAAGGGGAACATGAAGGAGATCGGCTTCTCCTTCGCCGCCTGCAGATTGCCGAGCAGGACATCCGCCACGGCGCTCTTCTGCGCCGCAAGCGAATAAAGGTTCCGAGACTCCTCGCGCAAGCCGGCATCTGCATACCAATGCCCCAACTCCAGATAGGTCTCATACGGAAGTTCGCCGCGAACGAAGTCCGTCATCTGCTCGCCCGTGCCCAAAATATTCAGCTCATGCCTCGCCGCATGGCAGAGCGGCAGTTCGGCCAGCAGATCTTCGGCCAGCCGACGAGCCTGCGCATCGTCGCCGACCTTGCGCGCAGACACGATCTTGATTAGCCGCGCATCCACGTTCAGCGCATTCTGACGAAGGGCCCGTTCCGCGAGTCGAACAGCCTCCGCCCAGTTGCCGTCGGCGAGCTCAGCCTTTGCCACCAGCGCGAACGCCGCCGTGGCGTATTCGGGGCTAAAGGCCGCGATCCCCAAACGTTCCCTGGCGCGCAGACGGTCTCCTTCCGCAAAATAGGCTCGCCCGTCCGCAAAGTTCGCAGCAAAGTCGTAGGTGTTGACCGCCAGCGCCTTTTCCGCATAGGCATGGGCAAGGGCGTATTGTCCACGACGAAGCGCAAGAGCTGCCAGCTCACCCAACGCTGGCGCAAAGCAAGGCTCACGCTCAAGGCAGAACTTCAGCTCGCGTTCCCCCTCCGTATCAAACTTCTGGCGAAGCATCTGCTCGCCCATGACGTAATGGCCATACGCCGTGTTCTTGTCGAACCCGTCCGGCATCCGCTGCGGGCGGAAGACGAAGTTCGATTCGCACATGTATCGCTCAAATTCCCTTCTGTCTCGGACAACGCCCCATTCCTCATCGAACGAATGCGTCGCCCCTGGCGCGAAGACGGGATGTTTGAACGGCGTCTCATACGTGTCATACGGCTGATTGAAACAGCGCCCGGACTGCAGTTCGACGTACTGCCCGTCCGTATCCGTCAGAAGGTCCTCCCACATGCCGCCGGCACGCGACTGCGCCCAGAGAAAAACTTTCCGTCCGTATTTGTCCATCATATGGTTGCGATGAATCGAGCCGACTTTCCGTTCGGGCCACCAGATGCCGAACATCCGGTTGTCCCCGTTCAGTACATGCTCGGATTTCGCGGAACCAAAGGCATTGTCTGCATACTTCGACAGGTCATGTCCGTTTTCGTCAATCGGCCAGGCATGGCTCGTTCCCGTATGCCCGACGTAATTCACGCCCGGAAAGAAGAATTCCGGGTTGCCACGAGCCGAATAGGCTGCCGTCATCCACTGGTAGTAGGGAGCTGGATCGTTCGAGCCGTTGTACCAGATCGTCCTCGTATAAAAGCGGTCCGCATCAGCCGGCAGATTGACTTCCACCTGCCAAGTCGTCCCACAGATGAGTTCCGTGTCCGAAAGGAAGCAGCTCGCGCTGCCGTCGGCGTTTGTGCGCACGTAATACGAGACCGGCACGGCCGTCGTAGGCGAATGCCCGATAATACCGAAGTTGAACTCGATGCCGCCCGAGCACCACGGTCCGCGCATGGAAATATTGCGGAATTTAACGACATGGTTGAAATAGATGAACTCCGTCCCGGATTGCTTGTCCAACGCGCCCCAGACCTTGCCGCCAATCTCCGGCAGGACCGTCACCCGAATCCGTTCGTTTTCAAGGACCACGGCTTTCCAAGACCTCAACGTCCCGTTGGTCGTCGAGCCGTCGAAGAAACAGTAGGGGTACCGAACCTTGTCCGTGGCGGGAACTGGGTCAGGATCCGAATAGGGGTAAGTCATGAGATTGATCACCGTCTCCGTCGCCGTGGCGCAACGCGCCCATGCGGGACCACAAGCCAGCCCCGACAAAAGCGATGTCAGGCATACGCATGTCCGGACATTCATTTCAGGAACTCCTCCGGACTCAGGTTACGCCCATAGGCGCGAATCTCACGTAACCTCCCCTTGAACCTGTTGAGGGGATTGTAGTTGTCGATGTCCGTGACATCCGTTTCGGCTCCAATCATCAGCAAGTTATGGTTCTCATGCGAAGTGATGACATTGGACTTCGATCCCCAACCGAGATTGACGTAGCACGGCGGCGCATCCGCCGTCCCTTGAAGCGTCCCATCGACATAAAGCGCGATTTTCTCAAGATCGTAAACGACGGCAATCCGCGTCCAGGCGTCCGGCGGAATCGACCGTCGCGAAACGACCTCCGGCCATCGATAGGCGAACTGGTCCGCGCCAGAGATGGGCGCGGCCCGGCGTGCAGCCCGGACACGCCCGTCCGGGAGAATCGACAGCAGGACATGACCCGCCGACGTATTGAGCAACCCCATGCGCGTACCAAGGGACTTCGGCTTCACGCTGATCTCATAGGTCGATGCGCCAGGGAACGCCGTACCGCCCGTCACTTTGCAGAAGTCCTCGCCACCGAACTCGATTGCGCCGCGACCGTCCGCGTCCATCCGGAAAAGCGTCTTGAATCCGGCAGCGTGACCGACTGACGAGTTGTGGTATAGATTGTAGCCGATGTAGTTGATTCCGTTGTAGAAGCTGCAGGTGCTCGTGCTGAAATGGCCGTTGTGCACATAGCCGGACTCGTCGAGCAGCAACTCCAACCCGTCGCGGCGACAGGGCCAGTAGAAGAACGGCACACGGCAGTCTTCGATCTCGCATCGAACGATCCCGTTCGTTGTATTCAGGATCGGCATCGTGACCAGACGGTCTCGCGAACCGTCGGTCTCCCAGATCGGCAGGGACTGCCACCGCCGACCGTGCCGATTTTCAATTTCAAGGCTATACCAATGCAATGCCCCGCCGGGAACCGGCAACTGCAACGCCCGTGTCGATGTCAGGGCGAAATGCCGTTCGTTCGTGAACGCGAACTCAACGCCGTCCCGGCGCACGCCAGACCGAAAATACCCGCGTTTCGGATTCCCATCCTGAAGATGATAGGAAATGCGGGAACTGAAGACGCCAAGCCCATCGGCCGTCGAACGCCGCGTCCCGCCGGGATGAACGCCGTCCAGGGTCCAGTCTTCCGAATCACCCTCCCGCACGCGACGCTCATAGGCATTGCGCGTCGAGCGTGCCCAATACAGGCGGTAGTTGCGCGCCGACGGCGAAAGGATCGTCATCGGATTATACGGCGCGACACGATCTTTTCCGTTCCATCGGTAGACGAGGCGCGGCACGACAGCCCGCTCGGACGCGAAGTCAATCGACGGCACAGAAAACCATTCGGACGAGAACCTCGAAAGGTCCATCTTGCGAGGCCCCAGTGTCTTGAGGACACGACCCGCCGTGTCGCAGATTTGAATCGAAGTCTCGACTTCCGTGACGGGCGAATCAATCGGGAAGCCCAGAATCTCGAAATCAAGAGGCGTCCAGCCCAACTGCGCCGTCTCGTAGTTGCACAAGACGAGTTCGGGTTCCTTTTCACGTGGAAACGGCGTCGCACGCCAACAGGATGCCGCATACTGAAGATAGCGCAACAGCAAGTCTTCCCGCTCATAGCACGGATAGACGAGCGACTGTTCAAAATGGTCGAAAAGGTTGGTCAGCTCGATGGCGTCCGCGCCGACCGAAGGCGACATCCACAGATCGACACTTTCCCGCCAGTCGCGGGAAAGGTGAACCTCCAACCCCGCCTGGACGAATGGCTGCGTCCACGTGGTGAAAGCACCGCCAAAGAAAACCTTGCCGGGATTCTCCCGCATGACCTTCGAGAGCACGCGCGCCTCCTTGCGTTGCACCCGCACGTCTTCGTAGCTGAACGAATAGGTGCTCACACCGTCAAAGACTCCGAGATAGTCCCGCACGAGCGTTTCAAACTTCGCCTCGTTCCATCCCCCCTTCATCCAAAGGTCCGAATAGCAGAAAAGATAGGTCATCGGGCAGACCTCACGATCAATCCGCGCGAAGACCTCGCGATAATAATCCACCGTTCGACCATTGTTGAGAAAGTAGACGAACAGGACGGGCCGGCCATTCAGGCGCAAGACATGCGGACTCTCGGCCAAATCCTTTGCATACGGACGCAGCACATTTCGGATATTCGTGACCGTCTCGTCTATCGTCTTCGAGAAGAAACCGAAGTGCATCAGGACCTGAAACCCGTCCGGCGCACCATCCAAAAGTTTGCGAAACACCGGGATCTCGTATGTCGGCTCATTGATCTCAAGCAGGATGCCGTTCACGCCATAGCCCGACAAGACCTCCATGCAGCGTTTCCATGGCGTCTCACCTATGTAATGCTCCCAAGGGACATTCGGCCCGCCGACCGTGTGCTTCCCCACGACATCAATCGGGAACCACGGGTTGCAATGGACAAAGATTTTCTTCTCGACCGCCTTTCGGTCAACCGGTGGACGCTCCGCGCGACTGCCCATCAACAGCAAGCCAACGCCTGCAAGCGACAGTCCGAAAAGAATCTTTCTTTTCATAATGAGAACATCTCCTCTCCTATCGGATGACCATCACAACACCAGAGGGAAGTCCGCTGACGGCGCAGACGTTCGATCTGCGGACGCTGGCATACCGGGTGTCAAACGGCTCTTCCGGCGTTCCGCATCCGCCCGAAGAAGCCGTAGATGCGCACACGGGAACAAATCGTTCGCCGGACAGGATCCCTTCGGCCCGCACGGGCGTCAGCTCGGATCGGGCTGTCTGCAGCGTGATGCTCAGGCGCAACCCCGTGCGTTCGTCGCCCGTGCTCCAGCTGTATGTGCCGTTTCGCGCGAACGCTGAGCAATCCGCAGCCGAATCCGCGAAGGATCCGCCACGGTAACAGCTTCTAAAGTCGTCCGCGAGCTTCGCAGAAACGGGATCGGTGAATGACCCGCTCTCCAACGTTGGTTGCCACCAGTCGTAGACAAGTTCACTGACGTTTCCAAGCATATCATAGAGTCCCCAGTCGTTCGGCTTCTTCAGTCCGACGGGGTGCGCGACACCACCGGCGTTCGCCGCATGCCAGGCGCATTCGTCAAGCGCCGCGCCGTCTGCGTCTTCCGCTCCGGCTCGGCAGGCGAATTCCCACTGGGCTTCTGTCGGAATGTCCAGCAAATCATTCAAGGCCGCAGTCCGCAGCTGCTGCAAGGCGAATCCGGTGTCATATGTGCGCGGCCAGTTGTTGAATACACCCCATTGCCCCAGCGCATAAAAGGAGACTGCGGTCATCGGAAGACTTCCGGACTCTTCCGAAGACGAAGACGCGTCAAGCCCCGAACCCGTGGCCAGCATCCATTGGCGCCGCGTGACGGGATAGATGCCAATCCAGTAGTCTTTCCCAAACGTGACCATCCGACCCGATCCCGCGCCGCCCATCTCAAACGTCCGCGCGTTCGCATCAATATAGCGAAAGACAAGCTTTTCCGTCTTGTAGAGGGCGTTCGACACGCCGCCGGTGCCCGGCAGGGCGTCTGGCGTCGCATAGTAGGAGACCGCACCAGTACCCGACAGGTCCAGCACCATATAGGGCGGTGGCGAGGATTCACCCCATGCCGACAGGCGAACCTTGACATCCGACGCCGACACCGGCGCGACTTGATAGTCCCGAGACGGATTCCAAGTAAACGTGTGCGAACCCACGCCCACACGGACGTTGACCTCCCCTAACAGGGACGTGAACGCTCCAGCGGGAAGCGAAACGCCCCCGACTTCCAGCTCGGCCGTCACGATGGCCGCTTCATTTTCCACCGCGTACGCCACGCGCACAAGACCCGTATCGGCGTCTTGAGTGACAACGACGCTGTCTTCAGGGATAGTCGGGACGGCCGCAAGGCTGACGCTTGCCGCAAGGCTTCCAAGCAGAGATAGACTTTTCGCAAGGACCTTCATATCACGACCTCCTCCTCAAGGAATCAAGGCCATCAGACGAACGCCGCAGCGCGCCTGTTCGGACTCGGGACTCGTGCGCGACGGCCGGTTCCAGTCAAACTCGCCATAGCGTTTCGCCGAACGGCAACCGGCGGCCGTATCCGCAAAGCTGCCACCGCGATAGGAGGCCCGCATGTTCTGCCCATCGCTCCAAGGCTCGAACGGATCGCACTGCGGCGCCGCTCCGAACGGATAGTAAAGGTCGAATGTCGCCTCACGTACATTCCCAAGCATGTCGTAGAGGCCAAAGGCATTCGGCTGCCTCTCGCCGACCGCGTGCGGACGCCCTTCCGAATTCCCGGCATGCCAGGCGATGGCGTCAAGATTCTCTCCCGACGTCGAATCGACGAGATCTCTCCCGTTGTACAACGCCGCATACGATCCTGCCCGACAAGCATATTCCCATTGGGCGTCCGTCGGAATGTCAAGCGGCAACGACGGCACAACCTGCCGAAAGCAACCGACAAGGCTGTCCTGGGCCACCGTCGGCAAGCGCTTTTTCGTCGTCTCAAGATTCGAGCCGCGCAGCATGAGGATCGAAACGCCATTCAACGGATAAGTCGCCGATTCTGCGTCATTCGTGAAAACGCCGGACAACGTCCCCGACACTCTCCGATACTGCGCCTGTGTCACGGGATAGACCCCCATCCAGTAGTCGTTCGTGTGGGACACAAGATGCGCACGTTCGTAGTTGCCGCCGTCCCGCCCGACCTCTTTCGCCGGCGAACCGCGCCTAAACAGGGCGTTGGCCGCCGGAATCTTGCGCATCAGAAGTTTCTCCGTCTTGTAAAGGTCATTCGTGACGCCGCCCGGAACCGCTTCTGCAGCCGGGTAGTAGCAGACCGTCGTGGCTCCGGAAAGGTCGGCGACCAAGTAGTCCGGCGGACAGTTCGTGGCCCACGCAGTGACGACCGCCGTCACACCCCCATCCGTGAGAAGCCGTCCTGGCCAAGACTTGTGAACATTCCATTTGATTCGTCTGGTTGAGCCAGGGTGGACGAGACGATTGACGTCTCCGACAAGGTGGCGAATGTTTTCATATCCGATGGATACGCCGTTGGTGCAGATGTCCAATGTGACGATCGCGTCTTCGTTCTGGAGCTCATATTCGACGATTGCCTGCGAGGTACCCGGCCGCTGAGATAGCCGCACGCCATCCGCAGGGATTTCTGGAACCGCCGCCGATCTCCACGCACCGACCGACAGGAGTCCAAACAGCAGACTCCATCTAAGCGTAAGCCATGGCGCAGGGGTTCCCCCCCCCCCCCCCTGAGAAAGGTCAATTCTTTCCGCATCGCTTTCATATTTCTCGTTCGCATGAGTCGTGTTCCT
>CAKTYZ010000031.1 GCA_934635225.1 uncultured Kiritimatiellota bacterium | reverse complement strand
GTCTCCAGGGCGGGAGCGCGCCCTCATTCGCAGCCGGCGACAAGCCCCTCCGGAACCCAGACGTCGGGATCGGACAGGGCCTTCTCCAGCACGGACGGGATGTCGCAGTAGCGGATGCGCCCTTCAAGGAACGCGCGGACGGCGTATTCATCGGCAATCGACAGCGCGGCCGGGGCAAGCCCTCCGAGACGCAACGCCTCCTTCGCGAGCCGCAGACAAGGGAAACGCTCCAAGTCGGGCGCACGGAACGTCAACGCGCCCAGCGCCGGCAGGTCAAGGGCCTTGCGCACGGCGGGCAACCGTTCCGGCCAAGAGAGCGCATACTGAATCGGCACGCGCATGTCGGGCGGACAAAGCTGCGCCAACGTCGAGCCGTCCGTGAACGTGACGAGCGAATGCACCACGGACTCGGGGTGAACGACGGCCTCGATTCGGCCATACGGCACGTCAAAGAGCCAGTGCGCCTCGATGATCTCAAAGCCCTTGTTCATCATCGTCGCCGAATCGACCGTGACCTTCGGGCCCATCTTCCAGCGCGGATGGTTCAGCGCCTGTTCGACGGTCACGGACGAGAGGTCCGCCGGCGCGTCCAGAAACGGCCCCCCCGAAGCCGTCAGGATGAGCCGTTCGACTTCACCGCCGCCCTGCAATGCCTGAAAGATCGCGGAATGCTCCGAATCAACTGGGCGGAAGCGGACGCCGCGCGCCCTTGCCCGCGCCGTCACGACCTCGCCCGCCATCACCATCACCTCCTTGGTTGCGAGGGCAATGTCCATGCCCTTCTCGATGGCGGCCAATGTCGGCTTCAGCCCCGACGCGCCGACCGTCGCGACCAGGCAGATGTCCGCCTCGTTCTCCTCGACAGCCCGCAAGGCGGCATCTTCGCCAACATAGGCCTTCGCGCCGAATTCGCGCGCCAAGTCCTCACATGCGACACGTGCGCGAAGCGCCGAGACCGCCACGACAGTGAAGTCGTCCGGATGCGTCCGCACGACGTCCGCCGCGCTTGTCCCAATGGAGCCAGTCGCTCCCAAAATGATCAGTCTTTTCGCCATGCGCAAGTCCTTGACACGCATTCGTCACGCCCGTTCAAGCGAGAGGACCGTCCAGTTCTCCCGCCGGGAGAAGGAGAGCGTCGCGCCCAGCCGACGCGCCCGTTGCCGCATCCCCTCCAGCCCGAAATGCCCTTCTGCCGCGCCCGGCGCCTTCGTGGGGTCAAACGGCGCACCATCGTTCGCCACGCGCAGAAGCCAGCCGCCGCCCGCCGTCGAATCCGCCGTCAGGGCGATTTTCTTCGCCGCGCCGTGCTTGATCGCATTGCCAATCGCTTCGCGGACGACAAGCGAGAGGTCACGCATCTGCGCCGCGTCCATCTGCGGCGGGAGGCCCGCGAGCTTCGTATCGACGCGGCAGAGGCCCTTCGTGTTCTCGTCATGCGCCAGCTGACGCAGCATCTCAGCCGGGGACAGGCGCATCATGTCGTCATTCTTCAGGCCCCAGACGATGTCGCGGATCTCGCGCTTCGCCCGGACAAGCACGCCCTCCGCCTCTTTGAGTCGATTGAGCTTCATCAGCATGCCCGCGCCCACGAGATGCTGCTCGATGGTGTCGTGCAGGTCGTCCGCCATGCGCTTGCGTTCGGCCATCAGCGTACGCGACCGGAAGAGTCGCTTCTGCTGACGCACGAAGAAGGCCACGAGAACGAAGAGGAGCGCAGCCAAGGCAACCGAGACGGCGACGGCTCCGAAGATGAAGTGCCGCGTCCGGCGAGCGGCCAAATAGGGAAGGTCGGCGACCAGCGTCACGTCCGCGCCGTCGGCGTTGAGCTTCACGCCCATGACGTAGGTCTCGCGACCGAGAAGGACCGACGGATCGAGCATCAGCTCGACCACGCCCGTCACGATGACTTTCGGATGCGTATGGGCCGAATCCGAGAGAAACCCCGGCGGATTCGTGCACATCACGTTGACGGGAACGCCCGAGACGTCGATGACGAAGCCGTGCTCGGCCAAGCCGATCGCGCGCCCGGTCAAGGTGACGCGCAGCCAATTGACGTCACGCTCCTCGTTTTCCGCATAAATGAGCTCGTTCATCGAGACGACCTTGGGCGGCGGCAAGGCCTCCGTGCCCGTCTTCTCCACCGTCTTCGCCTTGAGGATGACGCGCCCGCCTTCCAAAGACGGCACACCCTTGACGGCGACGCAGTCGCCCGGACGGACCGACCGCCCCAAGGCGGCCGCCTCGATCTTGAGCCCGTCATCGTCCCGCTGCAAAAACAGGAAGTCGTCGCGCGCAAACGTCACGACGCCCTCGATTTCCGCCGTCTGGGAACTCCTGTCGTTCAGCGCCTCTGCGACTTTCTCGACGACACGCGCCCGCACTTCGTCCGAGAACGTGCGAATCGACACCTCGCGCTCGCCGCGCGCAAAGGCCAGCACGCAACAGGAAAAAACCACACACCAGACAGCCTTCACGTTGAACTCCTTAGGCAGGGTAGAGAAAATCGGCCAGGACGTCGCCAGACTTCGCGTCACAGCAGACGACCGACGAAAGTTTCAGGCGAAGCGCCTCGGACATCGGGCGGTGTCCGATGACGCAGGGCGAGAGAACCGTCATCCACTCGTCCACGAGCCCCGCCTCCGCGAGCGACGTCGCGAGGGAGAGCCCGCCTTCGCACAGGACGTGCAAGGCCCCGCGCCGCCCCAATTCCCGCACGGCCTCCACCGCATCACGGAAGACGAGCGTCGGATTCTGTCCGTCCGTGAAGACCTGCGCCGTGCGCGGCAGATTCCCGGACTTCGAGACGATGACGCGCAAAAGGTCCCTGTTCCGCTTCTGGTGGCAAAGAAGCGACGGGTTGTCCTTCCGCACCGTCTCGGCGCCGACGAGAATCGCATCAACCGCCGCCCGCAACCGTCCCGTGCAGACGCGCGACTTCGCCGAGGAAATCCATCGGGCGCGCCCCGCATCGTCGCAAATGCGCCCATCCAGCGACATCGCCAGCTTGACCGTCACGAACGGCAAACCCGTCGTCACGTGCTTCGCGAACGGCGCAATCAGCCGACGGGCCGAGGCCAGCGCCTGCGCCGCACCCGCATAGCGTTCGCACCGGACATGCGCCTTCGCCAGCACGCGCGCCGCGCGCCCGCGATTGACGGGGTTCGGATCGGGCACGGCATAGACGACACGCCCGATCCCCGCCGCGACAATGGCATCCGTACACGCGCCCACGCGCCCCGGACGGGAACACGGCTCCAGCGTGACATACAGCGTCGCCTCGCGCATCTTCGTCGCGGACAAGTCCAAGCCCCGCCGGCGCGCGTCCTTGATCGCCGCGACTTCGGCATGGTCGCCCCCGGCCCTCTTGTGGAAACCCTCTCCGACGATCTCGCCCCTCCGGACGAGGACCGCGCCCACGGGCGGATTGGGCCGCGTGTGCCCGCATCCGCGCCGCGCCAGCTCAATCGCGCGCGCAATGAACCGAACTTCAGGCTGTCGGATGCTGTTGGGCATACTTGTTGAGGACGCCATTGACGATGAGGCGAGTCTTGGAGCTCGAAAACCAGTTCGCGAGATCGACGGCCTCGTTGATGACGACGGGCTTCGGCACATCCGTATTCTTCATCTCCCAAATGCCAAGGCGCATGACCGCACGCTCGACCGTGCCCAGACGGTAAAGGTCCCACCCGACCAAAAGCGAGCTGATGAGCGCGTCGATCTCCGCCCGTGAACCCAACACGCCTGCGACACGTTCCTCGGCAAAAGCCTTCAGCTTGCCCCGTGCGGACTGCGGCCCGCCGTCCTCCTCATCAAGGTCAAGAATCTGATTCCAATAGGAGGCCATAAACTCCTCCACGTTCGCCGGGGGGTTCAAATCCGCCGCCGTGAGCATCTGAATCGCCCATTCGCGGGCCTGTCTACGTGTCGCAATCATGTCAAAGAACCTTTCGGCGCGTATTATACCACGATTGCCCGCCGCGTTTCAACCGCATCCCGAACCGCCTTCGCTCCAGGACCGTCCGGCACGCGCTTTGGCGACGCTCAAAACAGGTTGAGGAAGAGGGCCAGCCGGGCACAGGCCACGGCATCATACAGTCCGTCATGCCAAGTTCGCCCGTCCATTTGCGGCACACAGCCGAACGCCTCGCAGAGGTCTCCGAGCGCATAGGACGGCAGACCCGGATAACGCGCCTTCGCCAGCTTCATCGTGTCGGACCACGGGCCCCATTTCGTGAGCGGCGCCACGCGCGTCAGAATCGTCCGCTCGCAGGCAATGTTGTGCGCGACGAGACGGCGTCCCGCAAGGTGCGGATACCACGTCTCGAACGAGCTCTGAAGCGTTCCCAACGCATCCCGCTCATGTGCGCGCGCGGGCGCGCCTTCGACGTCAAAGAAGAACTCGCGCGTCTCGACCACAACGCCGTCCCGCACGACTGCGAGACCCAGCTGCCAAGGCTCGTTCGTGCCCCCGCATTCGTAACCCGTCGTCTCGAAGTCTATCGCCGTGAAGTCCATCAAGCCCCCAGCCTCTCCAAGAGCGGCGCGGCAAAGGAATCGGGAACGTCCATCCCCAGCGGAATCGTGGGCTTGTTCGCGCCGTGGTAATCGCTTCCGGCGCTTTTCAGCAGACCGAGCGACGTCGCCATGCGCGTAAACATGACATTTTCCTCAGGACGATTCGCCCGGTAAAGCGATTCCAGGCCGTCCAGCCCCTTCTCCTTCAGGACCGCCAGCTCGTGCGCCGCCGCGTCAAAGTCACAGCCGACGTCCTTCCAGGCGCTGCGCCAGTATTTCGGGTGCGCCATCACGCACAGCCCGCCCGCCGCGTGAACCACGGCAAACGCCTCCTCCTGATCGGGATGGAACCGCTCTTCGTAGCAACGCGTCGCCGCCGGCGATTCGGGCAGGAGATAGGCCTCGAACGCCTCAATGATTGACTGCGCGTACCCGTGCTCCATGAGCCACCGCGCAAAATGCGGACGCGCCAGCACCTCGCCGTGCGCATAGGCCGAGATGTCGGTCATCTCGATGCCGAGACGGCGAAAGTTCTCCAGAATCTGCGCATTGCGCGCGTTGCGACCGTCCAGCACCTTGCGCAGGAACGCCTTGAGTCCGGCATCCGCCGGGTCAATGCCAAGCCCAAGCAGGTGGAAACGGTCAAAAGTCCGCCCCGGCTCGATGCTCAGCTCAATCCCAGCGACAGTCCGGACCCCGAGCCGTGCACCGGCGGAGAGGAACTCGTCCACGCCGTCCGCGTTGTCATGGTCAGTGAGCGCAATCGCGGCAAAACCGCCCTGCGCGGCCATCTCGGCCAGCTCACGCGGTGCGCAAGTTCCGTCCGATGCCGTCGAGTGAACGTGGAAGTCAAGCGTCATGGCTCAGCCAATCGCCTGCGTCAGCCTCTCGACCCAATCGCGCAGCCGCGCGGCGCTCCTCGTCTCGACGAGCAACCGCAGATACGGCTCGGTGTTCGACTTGCGAACGCTGATCCAACCCTCGGCGAACTCCAGGCGCACGCCGTCGATCTCGCTCCGCCCCGTCTCCGCGCCGAATGCCCGTGCGGCCGACAGGACGCGCGCAATCGCGCGCGGCTTGTCTTCGACCTTGAAGTTCAGCTCACCCGAATTCGCGTAGCGCGAGACGATCGGGCGCATCATCTCGGCGAACGTCTGACCGTGCGCCTTCGCCAAGGCGATTTCGCCCAAGATGCGCAACGCCGCGAGGAAGCCCGAATCGCAGCCGAAGAACTCACCGAAATAGTAGTGCCCCGCCAGCTCGCCTCCGCACAACGCGTTCCATTCGCGCATCTTCGGCTTGGCAAACGCGTGCCCGACCGGCACCATCACCGGCGCAAAGCCCTCTTCCGCCAGCGTCTCGATCGCGCCGCGCGACGTGCGGACGTCGTGCAGAACGAACGCGCCCGAGGTCTCGTTCTTCCGCGCACGCGCCGTCGCGCGCGCTACCACGGGAATCAGGTAGTCGGGCTGGACGAATGCACCCGTCTCGTCCACGAACATCGCGCGGTCGGCGTCGCCGTCAAAGATGACGCCGCAGTCCAGGCCGTGCGCACGCACGCACGCCGCGACCTGCTCGCGCGCCTCGGCCTTGAGCGGATTCGGCGAGTGATTCGGAAAAGTCCCGTCAAGCGTGTCGTTCAGGATCTCCGCATCCGGAAAGAGGTCGCGCGCAAGCAGGCTCGCCATGCCGTTCGAGCAGTCGATGCCGATCCGCAAGCCACCGAGATCGGGCCGTCGCGCCTTCAGCCAGTCCAGATAGCGTTCACGAAAGTTCATGGACAATCCTTTCGACTTCATTCAGCCCGTTCGCATAGCCGACGGGCAGGGCCGTGCGCATCGAGACCTTGAGCCCGTTGTCCGACGGCGGATTGTGCGAGGCGGTAATCATCACCGACCCGTCGTAGCCGTCCTCGGCCGTGAAAAAATAGACCATCGGCGTCGTGCAGAGGCCAAGGTCCGTCACATCCGCGCCGCCCTTCCTCAACCCCGCCACCAAAGCGTCCCGCACGTCTGAAGACGTGACGCGGCAGTCGCGCCCGACCAGGACCCGAAGCGGCCGCCCGGAAAGGTCCGGGCACTTCTCGGACAAGACCCGCACGAGGGCCTCGCCGACCTTGCGGACGGTGTCGAGATCGAAGTCAACCCCGAACGTCCCGCGCATATCATATGCCTTGAAAAAACTCATTTCTCTCTATCCTTAATTGGCGCTTCCGCCGTTCCAAAGCGCACTGGGCGCGCCTGGCAAAAGGCCTCTCTCGACAAGGGATGAAACGAGTCGTATTGTATCACACTTCCGTGCGCGCGGCAAGGGCGAACAAGAAGAGGTCAAAACTCCCACACGCCCCAGGCCGAAGGATTGACCCGCGCCTCCGAAGGCATGTCCGAGACTTCCTGGCTCCCCTCATCAAACAGGTACTGCCGCCGCATGACGCGCGTACCTGAATCGTCGCCGAACAAGACGCCCGCGTCCGCGCGGCGAAGCCCGCCCTTGAAACGCCCGGCGTCTTCACCCAACGCCGACCACGGGATGTCGATGCGTATTGCATAGCCGCCTTTTCGGCGATCCAACTTTACTTTTACATCCTTGATTTCTTCCACGCGCGCACATGAAGTCCGTCCAACCGGCGACTCAAACACGATCGGGCTTCCTTTTGCCGTCGGGTCTACGAAGACATACCGCACGGCGACAATGCGATCGCCAAAAGGCGCGACCACAATCCGCTGATCGCCCAAGACGGGGTTTCGCCTCCCCTTCTCGGCCGAAGGGTCCCCTTCCCAACGGAACTCTACCGCATCGCCGGTATGGAACAGCGTATGCAGGGCCTCGCCATGATTCTCAAAAGGCGTGTCATCCGTCACGTCAAAGTGCAGCGTCAGCCACCATTCGCTCCAGCCCATCGAAAACCGCGCAACCGGGTCTTTCTCTGGGAACGCGCATTCCGTCGCCTTCCACCAGTCGCGAACCGAAAGCCCGAACCCTCCCGCCTTAATCGTACGAGACGGACCGCGTACGGATCGCGGGACATCGACAAGCGGAACCGCCTGCTCGGTGACACGGAGCTTTCCGCCCGAAAGGCGTCGAATCGATTCGACGCCGCGCAATTCACAAACGTTCAGCGAGTCCTTTCCCTCGATCAGGTACGGCTTGCCGTTGACGTCGCCCATCCAGCCTCCGAAACACTCGTCCAGCAGGGAATAGCGCGAGAGCGGCTCTCCCCGGCAAGGGCGCAGAACGCTTTGCATGGGCTTCGTCGTGCGCATGTCGCCGAACAACTCCTGCACGAAAAGGCCGTCGATCGTGAAAAGGTAGCGCGTGCCCTTATTGCCGTTGAGAAGCATGAGCCCCCCGGCGACCGAAGAAAAGCCCTCGATTCCCAGCGTGTGACGCAACTCCCCGCGCCGCGGCAAAGGAGAGTTGTGCCCGTTCGACGGATAGGGGTTGGGGTAGGTCCAAAGCGTTTCCCCGTCTCGCGACAGGGCGCCGAACTTGTTTTTCACCGACCCTTGTCCGCCAAGACCCCCGCAGGAGATGACAAAGGCCTTGCCGTCGGGCGTCGGCGACAGCGAACAGACCCCCGCAAGCTCGGGAGAGAGCGGCACGAGCTCGCGCCTGCCGAAATCATAGCGCAGATTCTCGTCGGGCGGGAAGACCGCCAAGAACTTGCGGTCCGCCGTACGTAGCACAAGTTCCATGCCAGGCCCGAGGCGCATGGCCCACTCGGCCCCGTAGACAAACGCGTCTGAACGCGTCATCTCGCCATTCTGCCACAGGTAGACGCCCGTCCCCTCCCGTCCGCACACCACGCGCGGCTCCAGCCGATCGCCGACGACCTCGCCGATGAAAGTCCGGCGCAGACAAGCCCCGTCATCCTGGACAAGATAGGTCTTTCCCTTATGGAGACGACACTCGTCGGGGCCGGCAACGCCCATCTCCTTCGTCGCCCCAAAGCCCGGAAGCCCCAAGTGGAAGTCAGGAATAAACAAGACCGCATCAAGTTCGCCCTTGGAAAGGTCAGGGCTCATCTTAAACCGCATCCCCGAATAATAGGCATACCGTCCGTCGGGAGAAAGGGAGCCGCCGCCGCCGTAAAACGGCGTGCCGACATATTCGCGAACCAGCGTCCCCTCCTGTGTCCAGACGCTGACGCGCTTCGGATAGAACGAGTTCTCGCAAACCCAGACAAGCCCTTTCGCGTCCACCGCCACGTCAACCGGACGGCCCATCGCCTCCGGGTCGTATTTCCCTTCGCGGCGACCGCCGGGCTTGCCGATGCGCCGCAAGAACTTGCCGTCGGGCGCATAGACCTTGACGCACTGCTCCGCGCTGTTTGTCGCGCATCTGTAAAGATTGCCCTTGGCGTCCGTCGCGCAACCGTGCATGATCTTCGTGCGCGGAAGCCGCACAAGGCGACTGACGTTATTAAGAGGCTCGTCATGGTCCCACAGCGCGGTCTCCCGGTCAAAGAACGCCAGCCTTTTCTTGTCCGAAAGCGCAATCACGATGTGCCGTGGCGTCAGATACAGCCCCTCGACACCGCTGAAGTCATTCGTCGACTCGAGGATGAAGGCCGAATCCTGCTGCGAGCGCCGACGGCGAACGTCAGCAGGATTGCGCACCCACGCGTAGTCCTTGACATTATAGCGATTGACCGCCATCCGCTCGCCCAGCCAGCCACCTTCTGACGCGACATAAAGCACATTTGATTCCGTGCACATGGCATGAGCTCCCGAAAGCCCCAGCCATTGGTTGCCCCATATCTTGTTGCCGTCAAGATCACACTGGACGATGGCATCGCCCGTTTCGGCGATCTTGCACCCAAGGTAGACATGGAGGCTGTCCGTGTAGACAGACCAAGGCGCGGCATGGTCCGACAGCCATCCGCCTGCGCCACTTTCCCGGATGTTCCAGCCGCGCGGACGCGCGAACTGTTTCCACGGCGTCAAGCCCGGAGAATAAAACGACCCCGTCCAGCATGCCTGGATCTCGTGCGCGTGAGCGATACCCTTCCATTGGTAATCGCCCACGGGCAAGGGATCGCCCTTGTCATCGCGTCCATCCCATTTCAGATGGATTGCGCCGGCCTTGAACGGCTCGTCCGCGACAAGGTTACGCACACGTCGTCCTGACGCATCCTCTATGACAATCGTGACGCGGGCGTCTTCGGCCACGCTCAAGCGACAGGTCTGGTCCGGCGCTTCTGCGACTTCCCGACAGCCCGGAAGCGCCCCGCTCAACAAGACCGCAAGCAGCTGTTCGACTTTCATTCCAACGCTCCTTCCAATTTCTTCCATCCCACGGGACGCAAACGCGATTCTGTCGGGACATCATCCACCATGGTCGTCGCGGAAGTCTCGGGATTGAACAGATACTCGCGACGCAGGGTCTGAAGGCCGCGCCCGCCTTCACCTGAGAAAAGGGCCTCGACGTCGTACCAGACCTCACCGTCGAAGTCAAGCTCGAGGAAATCTTTCGAAACGGAAATCTCGGCCGTATAGCCGCGGCCGTCCGCATCAACGGCAAAGGAGACCGTCGCGCCCGGAACATCGCCGCAATATTCAAATGCGGACAATCCGCCGGCCGGCGTCGCGTAAGATTGCGGTTTCTTGGGGCCGTCCGTGAAAGGCTTAAAAGCCACGACACGATCCCGCCCTCCAAGCCGCGCCGCCAAGATGCGCGTAAAGCCGACCTTCCGCGCCGACGGCTTTCTTTCGGGAATTTCCGCAGGCTTTGCAGCGGGCCCCAACTCGAAGCCGACCGCATCACCGCCCTTGAAGACCGCGTTGCCGGTCTCCGCGACATTGACAAGCGGCGTATCGTCCGCCACGTGCGCACGGAAAAGGAGCTTGTCGCCCCGTACTTTCAGAACGGCGTCTGAAATGGCTTTCTTGGGTGCGCCAGGGAATGTGAGCGGGTGCACCTTCTCCAGCCGCACCTCGCCATAAAGGCGCCGCTCGCCGCGCACACGGCCATTCTTGAACCCCGAAACCCTAAACGTGCGACCCGAATTAAAAGCCCACACCTCATCACGTCGGGGATACAGCTGGATGCGCCCCGAGAAATCCTCTCCGCCGAATGAATAGGGAATGCCTCGCCCCTCATTCCCGGGGACGTCAAAGAGCCGGTCGACATAAAAGCCGTCTTTCGTGTACACCGTAAACACGCCCCATTCCGACGCGGCCACAACGTAGTCATCGCCAATCAAGCCGGCCAGGCACCAATGATGAAGCATCTCGCCATGACGCATGCCGCCGACGGCCTTGCGGCCCACTTTCCACTCAAGCCGTCCGTCAGGCGCATATTTTGTCAGATAAACGGCGCCGACGTCAGCCGTGTGGCCCATGCCGCGGTGCATGTACGCCGTATATTCTCTTGTCGCATATTGGGGAGAGCACGAAACGGCCGCATAGAAGTTCCCTTCGCTGTCGCGACGCAATCCCATGAGGCCTTGCCGCCACGTGCAGAAGAGACGCTTCATCCCGGGGATTATCTCGGGAATCGCGATCCGTATCGCCCGAACGTCCCACTGCGGCACGCCCGCTTCGGCAAATCCTCGGCAAGGAACTTCCAGAACGGCGTTCTCCTGCGTGAGGATGTAAGCGGTTCCGTCCGCCTCCATCCGAAAGGCCCCCAGTTGCGCGGCAAACGTAAAGCGCCTGCCGGCGATCTCGGCAATCTTGGTCTTTTCGTCCTTCTGCACGCGATTGTCTCCGTTCGCGTCCATCCAAAGCTCAAATGCGTTCTTCTCGCCCGGCACCCGGAAGAAGCCCGCGACCGGCTTCACCTCGTCACCGTCCACGAGACAAACGGCCATCGGCGTGAACGGATCGCGGCTATCCGGCGTGCTGTCCGGGACCAGGTACTTGCATCCGTTGACGGCCTTCACGACATCGGGCATCGTCATCGTGTTCATGACACAGCCAAACTCCGAGATTCCCGCGCTCTCGAAATCCCACACGGCATCCGGGAATCCGCTGCCGCCCGCTTCAGGAAGCCGCGCCCGCGCAAAGCAATCCGGACCCGACAGCGAATAGTACTGCACGAGCGGATCGTCCGGGTCGGGCACATTCGAGGGAGAATAGGCCGTATAGCCAAAATAACGCCGCTGCGTCTCGAACGTGCGCGTATCGATCAGGCTCACGATTTTCGGCGCCGAGGCTTCGGTCACGAGCAACGTGCCCGTCTTGTCAACTGCCAGGCCAAACGGATACTGATACGACTCAAAGTCGATCTTCCCCAAAAATCCGCGACCACCCTTCTTTCCGAGCGTCCTGACGAGTTTCCCCCCTTCAAAGACCTTGACCTGCTGGCTGTCGCCGAGGTCGCTGACGTAAATGCGCCCTGCGGCATCCACGGCAATCCCGTGCGGCGCGGCAAGTCCGCCGGAGACGACTGCTTCAGCCGCGCCCGTTGCGGGATCGACCTTCAGCACCGCGCCAGGCGTCGTCGCCACATAAAGGGCTTTCCCGTCCATCCAGAGTCCACGCGGACCTTGAATGGGAATCTCCCGTTCCTTCTCGCCGGTCCGGGCGTCATGCACGAGGATCCGATTCCCGGTAAAGTCGGAAATGAAGACCTTCCCGCCTCGAGCCGCGATTCCGACGATGTCAAACGCATACGAACGGCGCACCGCGCAACCGGGCGGGAGAGCGGGATCCTCCGGCGCGACGTCAATCGGCATTGCGCCCGCGCCTGATGGCCAAGTCTCGTAGTTTCCCGTTGCGGCATTGACCCGCACAAGCCGCACGACAGGGCTCTTCTTCGGATCAAGCCTGTTTTCGTAGACCAAATAGAGACTGCCGCCATCAGCGGCAAGGCAGGAATAGTTTCCCCAGCCATCGACCACAAACGGCATCGTGCGCCAGATTACGCGGCCCGCGGAATCGGTCTTCACGATGCCTCGGCCCGACTCGTTCATGTGCCACACGAAATAGCGTCCCATCTCGTCGCAGGCCGCATCGACAACCGGACCATGGTCACCGCCCCATCCGCCCATGCGGTCGGGCGTGTCATACGGAGGCTCGCCGCTCGTTCCGACCGTCCCGAAATAGGACGTGTCGAGACCCTCGTGGACATAGGCACCCCATTTGTAGACTTTACCCGTTTCACAGGGGAATCCGAGGGCATCCCGGCCATCCCAATACGCGGCAACGCGTCCCGCATCACGCGGTTCGCCGCCCAAAATCTCCCGGACGACACCGCCATGCTCGTCAAGGACATTGACCGTTACCTTCGCCTTCTTCGGCAAGTCAAACGCGATCTCAGCCCATCCTTTCGTATCTGCGGCATTCTTCGCCCGCGCCGCTGCGGCAATGGCCGCATACGAATCCTGAATCGGCGGCAAATCGCCCTTTTCGGAAAAGACGATACGCCCCCACGTCTGGACGTTCAGAAACGCGAAGACGCCAGGGTCCTTGTTGTAGATCGCGGCGCCCGCACGGGGGTGGTTCTCGGTCACGCCGACCCACTTGATGTCGGCGACCGCCGTCATTTTCTCCCCCGGCGAGAACGGGCACCTGCCGTCCTCGACTCCCAGCGCAGACCAGGGGATGCGCGCCTCAAAGGTCAGCGTCTCGCCACAAGCCACACTCTTCACCGCACTGCCGGCAGGATGATTGACCGGCGGGCAGTCAAAGTGCGCACCGGGCGTAACATAAAGGTTGTCCACCCCTTCGGCCGTGTTCCGCCAGAGGTTGACGCAGGTCACGCGCGCGTTCTTCTCATACGGCGGCGCGGGCTTACGCCCTTTCTGCGGCAGGGGGTAAGGCAGTGACTTGTCAGTGGAAAGGCGCAGCTGAACGAGATCGCCGAACCAGTACCGGTCTTGCGGACGATTCTCGTTCTTCGCGCTCCGCCCGTCGAACCTCATCTCGCACGCAAAATAAAGATTCGACATGTCATACATGAAGTAAAGCGTCGCGTTCTCGCGGTCGGCAAACTCCTCGGTATTCCAGCACAGGACGGCACCCGACTTGTCCCAGTCGTCCAGACAGCCGTCAATGGCTGGCGCCACCCCGTTCGGGAGCGGCAAGGCGTTCGCCTCGCCGTTTCGGCAGGACGTGCCGGCCCAGACGCCCACGGCGGTCGATGCCGCCATCGCCGAAATCAATAACCTGCGAAAAGCCATATGTCACCTCTTCCGTTTACTTGACCTGAATGACGAACCCAGGCTTCTGCCGCTTGTAGCGCACGATGACAATGCCGGATCCGCCCGCGCCGCCGGCGACAAAACGCCAATCTTTCTTGCCATTGACCTCGACATATGAATAGCTGCCGCCACCGCCGCCGGACCCCGTGCCGTCAATCGCATCATCTCCCGAAAGTCCGCTCGGGGCGGAAAGGCCATTTCCTCCGCCGGAATGCCCATATCCCCCCGTCATTCCGTTGCCATAGCGGATGCCGCCGCCGCCGCCGCCAGCGAACCAGCCGTCTGCGCCCCAGCTCCCGAAGGATTCGATGTAGCGGCCCAAGCCGCCGTCACCGGCCTTTTGGGCGACCTCATCAGCCGAGCCACCCGCGCCGCCGGCACCACCGCCGCCACCGCCGCCGGAATACGACTGCGATGACTTCATCGCACAACCCGAGCCGCCCGCGAAGCCTTGCCCCGCAACGCTCGTGCCGCCTACGTAGGAGCGCGGATCGTTTACCCGCCCCGCGCCACCACCGCCCGAGCCGCCGGCAGCGCCCTTCATTTGACCGCTATAACACCCTCCGGCACCGCCGCCGAAGGCGATGACGGGACCAAACCGCGAGTCTTCCCCGTTAAACGCCTTCGTGCCCTCAATTTCCGCGCCAGCTCCGCCCGCGCCGACATGAACGGCAAACTCCGTCTCGGTCATCACATACTTGGCCGAATAGACGAGTCCGCCCGCGCCGCCGCCGCCCGACGTCCCGCCGCCACCGCCGCCGCCCACGACGAGCAGTTCGAGTTCACCAAGCCGATTGGCCGTAAACACGCCGTCATTTCGGAAGACATGAGTCACATAACCATCCTGCTTGATTATTTCGTCGCCGCCTTCCGCCTGAATCGAATCATGCGCCGCATTCGCCTGATACTTGACGATCAGAATGCCATCCGCGCCATTCCCGCCAGGCGTATCGCGCCAATCGGGCGACATGTCGGCGCGCCAAATGAAGGACCCGCCGCCACCGCCCGAACCGGGAGTCGTGCCCGCTTCGCCCGAATCGAGAGAATCCGACAAGCTATACGCACCGGCGCCGCCGCCGCCCGTACCGCCCGCACCAGCCTTGACGGACTTGCGATAGGAGCCGCCGCCACCGCCGCCGGCAGCGAACCACTCCTCCGCGCCTTGCGCATTAAACTGCGTAAAGGAAAGCCCCGGACCGCCATCGCCCGAAACGCGCGTGTCGGGTTTTGAGTCGCCGCCGCGTCCGCCCGCGCCGCCGCCGCCGCCCGCCGCGTAACGGTTCAATCCCGCGTTGGGGGTTCCCGCCAAGGAGGCTCCGCCGGGGTGGCCCTGCCCCTCGGTCGCGGCGCCGCCCGCGTAGGTCGCCGTCTCGCTTGGACTTGCCTTGCCGCTGCCGCCGCCGCCCGAACCGCCGGCAGCGCCCACCGTCTTGACGCCACCCGCGCCGCCGCCAATCGCGACAAATCCGGCAAAGGCCGTGTCGCCGCCGTTCAGGCCCGACGCGCCGCCCGCGCCAATCGACACGGCATACGCGCCAGGCGAAAGCTGCACGCTTCCAAGATGCAGTACGCCGCCCGCGCCGCCGCCGCCGGAACAGCCGCCCGAACCTGAACCGCCGCCGCCGCCGCCAACGAGCAACAACTCGGCCGTTCCGCTTTTGATGACCGTCAGCACGCCGTCTTTCACGAACCGATGCACATTGCATCCGTCAAACGAATCCACCTGATCGCCACCCGTGCACAGCATCGGCTGCGCGTCGCCGGACCCGGATGTCGCCGCATCGACACCGACAAGCGGCGAAAACGCCACACTCGCCTGAAAGCAGTTCGTGGCCTGAACGGCCTTGATGACGAACTCATGCTCACCGGCCGTCAACACGAGTTCCGCGTCGGCCGATTTTCCCGCTCCAAGAGAGGCGGCAAAGACCTCCTCGCCGTCCAGAAACGCGATTATCCGCTGACTTCCAGACTGCGCCTTGCAGGAGATCGTCATCTGCACGGTCTTGTCCGCAGACACGTAAAGCCTGCGCATGGCATAACAGGCCTCAAGGCGCCGCGAAGCCGTCATTGTCGTGAAGTCAAGCGAATCGGCCCCTTCGCCGAAATGGTCCGCATTGGGCCAATAGGGCCGCGCGTCACCGAACACCTCCGCGAACTTCTTGCCCGAAACCAGTTCATTGTCATAGGCCAGATAGTGCGCGGATTCGGCATCCGCGTGAAAGCCCGTCACCGGATGGTGATACGAGTAATCGTCATGAGCCGAATAGTCGTCAATCCCCGTCTTCACCTGCCACGGCGTGCCGACTCTGAAACTGCGGACAACCGTCGTTCCGTCCGCAAAAACAGCCGCCAGCTTGAAGGTGTAGGCGGAATCATACCATTTGACCGGTACGGCGATCTCAAACTCCGTACCCGAGACGGATTGCGCCGGCACCCAACCGCGAACCTCGACGGAAGCAAGGTCGGCATTCGCGAACCCCTTGAACGTGAGGACGTCGGCCGTCTGCCTGACATAAGCCGAGAACCCCGCCGCACCGCCGACCGCCGCGCCGAAGAACCCGGCGGCCTTTGTCGTTTCCCAGTTAGACGCGGCTTCCGTGTAGCCGAGGGCCCTTAGAATGGCAAGCGCAATCGCGAAATGCCCTGCGCCATTCGGATGGATGTAGTCCTGCGTCATGCGAAAGCCGTCTCCGCTCATGCGGCCCATGCGCCACCATGTGCGGAATGACGATCGGATGTCAAGCACTTCCGCGTCGTTCGCTGCGGCAACCTGCGGAATCTGGACGGCGGCAAGCGTGTCCATGACCTTGTTGCAGTAGGTCTCCGGCTCCTCGCCGTAGAATGTCGGCGTCGCCAGATACAGCTTCTTGTAGGTCGTGCGCTCCTTGATCTTGTCGATGAGAGTCTGCAGGTTCTCCGCGAATCTCTCGGGATTGTCCGCCGTCACCTCATGAAAGATCATGTCATTCATGCCGAGAAAGACGATCAGCTTGTCGCACCCGGCGTTCAATTCTGCCGCGACATCCACAGAAGGAATGTCCAGCGTAAACGAACTGCGCGCGTCCGCAAGAATGCTTGGCCATGTGGAGGTTCGCTGACCCGAACCGCCGAGCGGCACCAGCTTGACCTCCTCTTCGGAAACGCCGACGGCGGAAAGCGCCGACGCGAACTGGTGCTTGTAGCCTTCGGACAGGTTCATCGCGTGTCCGGTAATCGAATCGCCGATGACCATGATCCTCTCCTGCGCATGCGCCGCGAGAACCGCAAGCATGGCAACGATTGACATAAGTATGCGTTTCATTTGTTCATCCTTCGCTTAATCGTTTTGTTGTCGTTGGAAACCTGATTCCCAACGTTCTGCACGGCATTATAGCAGAGACTTTTCCGAAAATGCAAGCAGAATCTGCAAGAAGGGACGAACAAGGTACAACCGCGGTTTGGCCACGGATTCACCGTGCGAGCGATGAGACCGGCGTCGGGGGGATGCTTCCGCGAATGAACATTTCGATGTACGGATAAGATGCGGTCTGGGTGCGGCCATGGTCACAAAATGCGCACGACACAAAACAAGCCGCCTTGTGTCCGAGCGCCGTGCAAGTCGCCACGAGGAGTCGGTTCTCTTCGGCGCGACAAGGCCACTCCCACGGCGGCTCGCCGCAAATGTCCACGAGCGGCGGCAGGTTCTTGGAGCAGAACGAAAGCGGAGCCAGCCGGTCGATTACGGGCAGATACTGGGGAGTAAGGTCTCCGGAAAACGCCCGCACGTTGAAATGCTTGGTCGCCTGCCCCGAGACAGGCGCAATCCCGGCGAGATCGGTCGGCTTGAATCCGTATTTCCCGAGCCGCGAGGGATCCATGCCGACCATCATCGTCAGGTAGCCGCCCGCCGACATGCCGCTCACGAACACCTTCTTCGGGTCGCCGCCGAACGCCGCGACGTTCTTCAGCGTCCAGACGACGGCCGCCGCCGCGTCATCAATGCAGTCATCCCCCGTCACGCTCCCGTCCTTCTGCAGAAAACGGTAATTCGCGGCAACTTGGGCGATTTTCTCGTCAATTCGGATAAAATGCTTCTTGCCGCCGACGAGTCCGCCCCCATGGAACCACACGACGGTCGGGAACCCCGTTTCTCCCTTCGGGACATACATGTCGAGCCGACAGCGTTCCTTCTGATAGGCAGATGCCGACGCAAGAGCCTCATCCGAAAGATACGGAATGTCGCGGCGAACCGCCGTCTCGCCCGCACCCGCAGACGCAATCCCAAGCGACAGGACGAGAACCGCCCTTCTCAAGGCAAAAACAGAAGGATTTTTCAGTTTCATGGTGTTATATATTATCAAAGATGGCCGAATCCCGTCAATCCCAGACGGCGAAATGGGGGCCTTTGGAAAGGTCATTTCCAGAAGTGAATGCAAAGTGGTATTTGCGTTGAGTGCTGGAAACAGGGACCGGGAGAAAATATCCCCAGGTATTTTCTAAGCTGCTCTCGCGTTCTGAAGGCAATTATGCTATCATTTCCCATGTCGGTTCCCCTTGGTGGTTTGTTTGCACGTGGCATTATACCACACCCAGCAAGTGGAACCGACTTTTCGCTTATTTCACTTCCGAAAACTCGTCCCGCTCAATGAAATCAGGCATACGACTCATTTCAGAGGTCAAAAACTGGAGATATTCCAGGACCGAACCTCTACACCCTTATCCCGGATTTTTGCGTCGATTGAAAAAGTAAGTGGGCAGGGAAGAAACGGGGCGGACATGGGGAAAGCGGCCTTTGCCGACCGTCCGTCGCCCCTGCCCACTTGATTTTTCAATCGACACCGAAGGCCTTTGAAACGACCTTTTCCACACAGATGTCGATCTTCGCAACATCCCGTTCGCCGTAAAGGCAGACGAGCGAATCGACATCCTGCGCGTCAAGGCTGCTCCATGCCGGGATGTGCACGTTCCTGAGGGTCTGTGCCTGATAGCGGATGCTGCCTCCCCTCATCTGCGCCGAAACGCGCCTCACCTGCTCCGTGACGAACGAACTGCGCATGATGACGCACAAAGCCTTCAGGTTCCAGGTCTTCGACGCAATCCAATAGACGTTGTGGTGCGGATAGTATTCTCCTCGCTCGTCCAACGCGACGTTCCCGCCCCGCTGGATGTCCGGCAGAAGGATCTTCGCGGCCTTCAGCGTGCTGTACTTGATCCTGTCCAGCGTCCTGTACCATGCGTCGGGATGCTTCTTCGCGCAATAACGGGACTTCAGCTTCTCGGCGTTGCGGTTCAGATAGGCGTTGACCTTCGGAAACATCGCAAGGTCAAGCATCTGCCGATCGTCCTGGTGGTCGTACGGGTTGAGCATGTACCGGTTGTCCCATTCGATGACCCCGCCGCGTATGTCGTCGGACGTCACGACAGGGAGCAGGCAGGATAGCTCGAGCTCGGCTTTCTTCTGCGGGTCCATGTAGATTTCGTCGGCCCCGGAGGCCACGCCTATGCCGACTTCGGTTCCTGCGCCGGACTCCTCGATCGTCGGAAGCGCATCGGCAATGCGCGCCAGCCTTTCGCGTTCGGCGCTGTCCGTCGTAATCCATTGCTCGTCATTGCCATACCATTCGTCAAAGCGGCAGAGGCAGGACGAGGGAACGCCGGTCATGCACTTCGAAAGCGCGCCGTCTTCAATGGAGGCGATTTCGCCGGCATGTGTTGCGCGTCCAACACGCCTGTCGACCACGTATATGGCCGGATATGCGGACACCTCTGTCTCGAAAGGCTGCGCGTGTTCCATGTTCAGGTAAAGCGCGACATGGAACGCCTCGCAGATCATCCGGCGAAGACGTCTGCCGTAGCTGCTCCTGACAAACCTGTTGGAGCAAATGAACGAAAGAACGCCACGCTCCGACAACAGCGACAGCGACCGCTCGAAAAAAGGAACGTAGATGTCGCACCGCTCCGTGAACGTGGAAAACCTCGCCTTGTACGCTCGTTGCTTCTCGGGCGCGAGATTGTCGAAGCGGATGTACGGCGGATTGCCAATCACGACGTCAAAATGCGCGCCGCAGAAGTCATGGAGAAGAAAATCCCCGCAGGAAAACCAGCGGTCCAGCAACCGTTCGCGGACTTCTTCGGGGCAGCCCGCATCTTCAAGCCTGGAATTGACAGACTTGCGGACACGAGAAATGCTTTCCTCGGAAATGTCGAATGCCGTCAAGAAGCCGTCAAGAGACGCATTGTGCCAGTCGAACGGATTCTCCTCTATCAGCGCATCGACAAGCGGCAAGACAAACGCGCCGTCGCCGCAGCTTGGCTCAAGGATCCGCAAGCCGCCCCACTTCCGGAAGCCGCCGGCGCGTCGGACCTCGCGCATCATGTATGCGACAACTTCCGGACGGGTGAAGACGGCACCTGTCGTTCGATGTGCAGGAACTGCGACGTGTCGCTTCACGGTCTTGAAATCAGGTGGCTGTAAAGGGACAAAAAGAATCGTGCCGCACCAACGGACGTTCCTCCGTCGCGAACAGAAGCAGTCTTCTTATCGGATACGATGAGTGCCGTTGCCGTATAGTCTCGTTCCAGAACAAGGCGTTCGCAGAGCAACTCGTATCGCTTGAGATAGCTCGTGCCCTCGAAATCCCGAAGCGGCCGCAAGGGGCTGTCGGCAAGCGCGACCGCGCGATTGGAAGCGGGGGAGTCTTCAAGAAAGAACAGATAGCCCAACCAAGGAGCTTCTGCAACGCCAAACACGCGTTCGCGATAAGCCATCCAGAAATCGCGCGACACGCCAAGAACTTCTTCGGAACGGTTGTTGAAGTTGTTGCCGAAACTGCCGCTTTGCGATTTCAACTCGATTGCCGCGACAAGTTTTCCGTCCCGAAGAACCACCACGTCCCAGTTTTTCTGCGGACGATAGTATCCCGGCACGGGAACTGCCCTGTCGAAAAATATTTCAGATCTTTTGAAGTGGGCCTTGATGCAGACTTCCTCGACAAGCTTGGCAAACCCGTCAAGATGGCGACCGCCCGTGACCTGGCCGCGTGTTCCAGCGTCAGATGCGCCGCGCTTTCTTTGCGCCGTCTCCTGCCTTTGCCGGGTTGTCCAATAGAACTCGGCGGCGCTCTTCAGCTTTCGTTGAAATTCAAGATCTGTATAGGGGAAAGGCATGCTTGTATTATACCAAAGATCGTGTTTCTCGAAAACCCCCGCCAACCAGTAGCCAGGCAGGGACATCCCGTTCGCCACGTGGCGGCGCGAGTTCAGGCGCGGGGCGGCCTCCCCCATCGCCAGGCGGGGGAGCCGCTGGACGTGCCCGGAGCACGACGTCGACAGGGCAAGGGCCTCCATAAACAAGGGCAGGAGCAACATGGGCGCTCCCATGAGGCTCACGGTCGGCATGGCCATCCTCTTCAGGCACGCGGTGCTGAAGCTCGGGCGCTCCCCGTACGACGCGAGGATGATGATCAGGGAGGCGATGCCGGACAGGGAGGTCCCCTACCTGAAGACTTTCTACAATCACATAGAGGCGGGCGACATGGGCGTGCTCCACGGCCAGACGCCGTACCGTCCGGGCCGGCGGCGAAGGCCGCGGCA
>CAKTYZ010000030.1 GCA_934635225.1 uncultured Kiritimatiellota bacterium | reverse complement strand
CAGCTCCCATCATACACGATTTCCTCGACGCCGTGGGCGTTTTCCTTCTGCGCCGGCGGCCACCCCCATGGGGGTGGTGTGGATTGTCTTTCTTCTTCTTCGATCCCCATGGCCTTCCTCTCTTCTTTGCTGACCCGTTAGATATTACCATTTTCGATGCTTTTTACCACCCCTACGAGTGTATTTTCACAGACGATGTGAAAAGGTTGCACTTGAAGGATCGCAAAGATGGGCGACGTGTTTTGCAGTTCTTCGCTGTGGCCATTGCGAAACAAGCAAAGATTCACGATTACGGCTACAAGTTTAACGGCGAGCGGATGGAACGTCAGAACGTAATGCTTCCAGTCGATGCGCACGGCGAGCCGGACTACGCCTTCATGGAGGCGTACATTAGAGAGCGCGAGAACGAGCTCCTGGCGCGCTACAGCGCGTTTGTGAAGGGCCGCGCAATCCCCCATAGGGGGGGGGGGGGTAAACCCTCGTCGTAGAGTCGTCTGGAGACCGTTTAGGCTGCTTGATCATTTCGACTACAGACGCGGCGACCAAAAGGACATGAACTCACTTTCGCTGGGCGGCGAAATGCTTGTGTCGGCGCGGAATGTGGAGAATGGCCTCAAGGGATTTTACAGCGGCGCGAAGTCTCATAACCGTTTTGTCGGCAATTGTCTCACGCTCAACAATGACGGCGATGGAGGGGTTGGCCTTTCCTATTATCAGCCGCACGAGTTTCTGCTTGACACGCATGTTTACGCGCTTTATCCCAAAACTCCAATCTCCAAGTTCGCGCAACTGTTCATATCGCGTTCTATTTCGATGTGCCACCCCTGTTTCAGCCACGGGCACTCCATCAGCCAAGGCCGTCTGAAGACATTGAAGGTCATGTTGCCCGCGACATCAGGCGGAGAACCTGATTTCTTGTACATGGATGCTTACGGACGTGAAATGATGCGAACAAGGCTTGAAAAGTACCTTGCCTATCGTTCAGCAACAAAATCATCTTGACCTTGCGCGAAACACTTATCAATGCGCTTGTGCATCAGCTGCACATCGAGCGCGGTGGTTCCGCCTCCCCTAACCCTCTGCGTTCTTTGCGTTAAAAGGGACTGCCGCCCCGCAAGATGCAATCGTGTGAGCCCTCTTTCATCTTTGGCGACTAAGGGGCTTCATCCGCGTCATTGGAGACGAAGCGCCATTTGCGGAGGCGGTCTCGCGCCGAGGCGTAGGCGATGCCGATGCGCGGCGCGCGCAGGCATCTTGGCGAGAAGCCGTCGTCCTCCAGCCAAAGATCTGCCGAGGTCGCAAAACGCACGCGGTTAAACGCGCGCGTGATATGCAGGAGTTTCGTCAGCTTGCCGGGGCCGTCCGCACCCTCCACGCCGCGAATCAGCACCGCTTCGGGATGATCCTTCGGCCCCGTCACGACGTTGAGTAGCTCGTGCATGCCGTAGCACAGGTAGACGTAGGCGCAGCCGCCCGCCTCATACATGACATCCGTTCGAGGCGTCCGTCCCCGATGCGCATGGCAGGCCGTGTCCTCTTCTCCGAAATAGGCCTCCGTCTCCGTGATGCGCCGCCGCAGAACCGTCCCGTCCGCCAGACGACGGCAGAGGAATTTTCCGAGCAGACGCGACGCCAACGTGACTGCATCGGCGGAGAAGTCTGTCAGGCGACAGGGAGCGGAACGCGATTTCATAAGCGGCGCATATTATACCATAAGGGCTATTGAGCAGATTGGAACCCTTGGCGGAAGGTCACGCCGAAGTTCTGTCTCACGGGCGGGTTTTCGGCCGTCGCCCTCTGGTACGGCTACTATCTGCAGACGACGCTCAAGGTCCCCGTCGGACTCCTCGGCGCCTACGTCGGCGCGACGGACATCGAGACGTGGATACCGGACTGCACGCTGCCGCCGCCGCCCGGACGCTTGCGAATGTGCCGCAGGTCGAATACCGGGGGCAGATCGACGGTGCTGAACTTGTCGTCTGGTCGGACGAGGTGAAGGAACCGAAGAGTCTGCGCTATCTCCACTCGCGTCCGTGGCGCGGTTCCCTCATGAACGAGGCGGGATTGCCTCTCGGCGCGTTCCATATCGGCGATCTTGACCGCGCGACGGCCGAGAAGGCCAAGTCCGCCGCCGGCACGATGAAGCCCATCGCCAACTATTGACGGATCGTTGGGTGAAGAAGCCCGTTCCGGCGGCGCGGACTCGCGTGAATGGTCGCGAAGCCGTCGGCTTGTGTAGTCAAAAAGTCGGAAAAGTGTTGGCGAACAAGTTGCTTCTGTTTTGCTATAATTACACGCGAACGAATCGGGAGCTGCGCACAATGGCCGCGCACTCAACGACTTCGGCGAAAGGATTAAAGTCATGACAAGACAGAGACAAAACGACAAGGCAAATCAAGGCCTGCAATCTCGAATCACCACCTTTCAGGGAGAAAGGGCGCTCCTTGGTCGTCTCGGGCGGACGCTGAAGGTCGCGAGCCTGGCGGTCGTGTGCGCGGCGGCGGGGCTCGCTTCTGCGAAGACGGTCTCGAAGCCCGTCATGCTCACGCAGGATACGGATTGGCGCGGAGAGGGTGCCGTTTTGCTGACGGAGTCCGGCTCGATCGACCTGAGGGGCTTCAGTCTTTGGACAGACGGCATCACGGGCGGAGACGATTCGTGGGAAGACGTGACGACGGACGATGCGTCGAAGGCGTCTTCGAGCGCATTTTTTGCCGGACCGGCATCCGTCCTCTTTGACAACGACATCCGCTATGCGACGGATCATCGTTTTGGGGCCAACACCTATCCGTGCACGATTGCCTACGACTTTGGCGAGCCTGTCTGCCTGAACGCCTACAAGCTGCATTACGCGGCGGTCGCGGGCAAAGACCGCTTCCCGCATACGTGGACGTTTGAAGGCTCGAACGATGACGAGACATGGACGGTTGTCGACGCACGCCAGAACGACCGCAATTGGGTCAACCCCTGCGTGCGGCTCTTCACGTTCGCCAACGCCACGGCCTATCGGCATTATCGGCTGAACGTACAGCCTACGGACGACGGGGCTTTGGAACTTTATCAGGTCGAGTGCTTCAAGACGCCATCGGCCTTGATTGACAGGACGGAGGCGGATGCAAGTCGCGTGACTTCGGCCTCGACTTTCTTCAGCGGAAACGCGGACGTCCTGTTCGACAATGTGTTCGAGCACCGTTCGGATCATCGCGCCGCGCTTTATGTCACCAACAATGCGCCCTTTGAAGTGACCTATGATTTCGGTGCGCCCGTGTGCGTGAATCGGTATCGTCTGCATTACGGTAGCCTGTCGGGCAATGCGGACCGTGCGCCGGGAACATGGACGCTGGCGGGTTCGGCCGACAAGGAAACATGGACAGTTGTGGACGCGCATACGGCTGAAGGAAATTGGTCTTTTCCAGATGTTCGTACGTTTGACTGTGCGGATCCGAGACCCTTTCGCTATTACAGGCTTGAAGTGACGGCACCTGTCTGGGGGGACTTCATGGAACTGTATCAGATCGAATATTTCTCCGGCGCCCTGATTACTTCGTCCCCCGCCGACGGATTCCCGGTGACGGACCTGACTGCGGAAGACGCCACGTGCGCGAGCGCCTCGGACTTGTATGCCGGAACGGCGGCAACGCTGTTCGACAACCAGTTTTTCTATGACCAGACGTCTCATCGCATCTGCGCGAACAAGTTTCCGACTTGGTTCGCCTATGATTTTGGCGAATCGAAGGTGGTCAATGGCTACACGATTCACTTCAATGGGATCTATGAGCATCGTGCGCCGAAGGCGTGGACGTTCGAGGGGACGGACGACCCAGACGGCAACTGGAAAACGCTGGATCGCCGAGCCGACGTCACAGGCTGGACAAAAGGCGCGGCGCGTTCCTATGCCTTCGCCAACGAGCGGAAATACAGACACTATCGGCTCGCTGTCACGGCGTCCAATGGGGAGGGCGTCTTGGAACTCTACCAGCTTGAATTCGGCACGGCGCGCGGTCAGCTGCACGTCAACGTCGACTCGGGCGTGACGCAGACCAACCGAAGTGTTGCGTTGAGCGGCGCGCTGGACTTCGTCAAGGAAGGCGCCGGAGCCTTTGTCGCCGCCATGCCGCAGCAGCGGTTCATGGGAGACGTCCGTGTCGCGGAAGGAACCTTGCGGGCGGGACTGTCCGGCGACGAGGCCGTCCTGGGACGTCCGGGCTTCTGCACGGTGGCGGTTGCCGCGCCGGGCGTCTTCGACATCGATGCGTTCGGCGGCTGGAAAAGCTATCCCGTCCGCCTGGACGGCGGCACGCTGGCCTGCTCGATGCTGTCCGAGTCCGCGCCGACCGAGACGTTCGAGTCGATTGCGCTGACGGCGGACTCGTCCCTGTCCGTTCGCGGGCCGCTGACGCTGGGCGGCGCGGCGGGCGCCGGCGTCCTCGACCTGGGCGGACATCTGCTGACCGTCGATCTCGTGGACGGCGGTCTGCTGAGCCTCGCGCTGGCGGAGATCCGAAACGGGAAGATGGCCTTTGCCGTCGATGGCGCGCAGGCGGCGGGCGGCGTGAAACTGGCTTCTTGGGACGTCGCGCCGTCTTTGAAGAACGTGCGCCTTGTCCGGGCGAAGGCGCGGGAAGACGGCTTGTATGCCCAAATCCCCTTCCTGTTGACGATCCGATAGGGAAGAGACGGGGTGTCCGAGACCCCGACATCTAAGTGCCCAGGGGTGCGACACTTAGGTGTCTGAAGGCGGGACACCTAAGTGTGCGATCAGAATGCGAGAAGGAATGGAAATGAGAGTCTTTGGAATCCTGCTTTTGACGAGCGTCTGTGCGTCTGCCGCCTTTGCCGCAGGCACGATGAAGACGCCTGCGCTGAAGGACGTGCGCCTCGAAGGCCCGCTGGCGGCGAAGACGGACCGTCTGCTGGCGCGGCGCGTGACGGACGACTTCATGCGGCAGACCATCTTCGACGAGGCGTTGCGCGCCTTTGTCGTGCGCGACGACGACCAGCGTCCATGGGACGGCATGTGGCGTGGCGAGTTCTGGGGAAAGACGATGCTGTCCGCTGCGCGCGTCGCCGAGTATCTGGACGATCCGAAGTTGAAGGCCGCGCTTGTGGTCGAGGGGCATCGCCTGATGGCGACGGCGGATGCCGACGGCTACATCGGCAGCTATGCGGTCGCGACCAATTGCACGGTTAGCGCCGCCCAGATGAAGGCGCACGCGAACAACTGCACGAACTGGAACCTCTGGAACCGCAAGTACGCGATCTGGGGTCTGCTGGCGGCCTACAAGGCGACGGGGGACAGGCCCCTGCTGGATGCGGCCGTCGCACAGGCGCGGCACTTCATCGGGCTGGTGCGCCGCGCGGGCATTTCCCTTGCCGACACGGGGCATCCGGGGCTGTACGGCATGCCGACGATGAGCGTCCTGAAGCCGATGCTGCTTCTTTACGAGGAGACGCGGGAGCCGCTTTTCCTCGCGTTTGCGAACGAGATCGTGGCGGACTGGGACCGCGCGGACGGGCGGGCGCCGAATTTCTTCCGGAACGTGTCGTCTGGGCGTCCGCTGTACGCCTGGTATCCGCAGCCGGAGATGTGGGCCAAGACCTACGAGATGCTCAGCTGCGTCGACGGGCTGATTGAGCACGCGCGGGTCACGGGCTCTCGCCGGTCGCTGGAGACGGCACGGGCCGTGCGCGACAACCTCGCGCGGCACGAAGTGAATTCGATCGGCGGCCTCGGCATTTCAGACCGTCTATTGGGGGCGGAGACGTTCCCGTTCGCCTCGACGGAGCTGTGCGACGTGATCCACTGGATTCGGCTCAACCTCGACCTCTTTCTGGAGACGGGCGACGACACGTACATGGACAGCATCGAGTTCAGCTACTTCAACGCGTTTCTGGCCGGCATCTACCGAAGCGGAAGCTGGGCGCCGCTCGTCGTCCGGGACGCCGGCCGTCACCGCAACGGCTGGGGCGGACAGTGCGCCTATGCCTATCACCACTGCTGTCTCGACAATGCGCCGCGCACGGTCATGGACATCGCCTCGGTCGTCGTCACGCAGGAGGCCTCGGGACGCTACCGCGTGAACCTCTACCAGGACGCGACCGTATCGCTCAACGGGACGCGGTTCGTCATTCGCGGGGACTATCCGGCGCAGGGCCGTGTGACGGTTCATGTGGACGGTCCGGCCGAGGTCGCGTTCCGCAAGCCCGGCTGGTGCCCGAAGCTGGACGTCGTCCGCACGGACGAGGGGACGTCTGCGGTCTACGAACTGACGTTCGACATGAACGCGCGGCTCGTCAACCGGTCGCTTGCCGCGAGCGTCGACACGCCTGCCGGGGCCTTGGCGACGCGCACGTGGGGCGAGGATCGCTACATCTTCCACGTCGATGACGACCTGCGTGGCCTCGTTCCGACCGAACCGGCGGCAACCGTGTGCTTCGGGCCGCTGGTCTTGGCGAAGTCGGTTCGGCTGGGCGTCTCCGAAGCGGAACTGAGGCGTTCGGAGACGGTCAACAACAAGGGCTACGGCGTTCGCCTGACGCCGATCCGGGCTGCGGACGTCTATGCGCCGTTTGCCGTTGAACTGTTCAAGGAAGGAGCACCGACCGTGCGGACGAAGGCGTGTGCCTACGAATCGGCGAGCGACGATCCCGTCTTTCGCGGCGGCTACATTTTCACGACGAGGTTCTGATGAGACGAGGTGCTGACATGATGCTGAAACTCCCAATCGCCCTGACGTGCGCTCTTGGCGGCGCTCTCGCGAATGCGGCCGAGCCGGTCACGCCGTCCTATGCCGAGGCGGCGTTTCCTGCGGCCGTGCGCGCATGGGTGACGACGAACCTGACGGTCGAGGCGATGCGCTGTCGCAGCCGCTCCTGTGCGCTGGACGACCGAATCGTGCGCGAGGTCGGCGCACCGGCGGGCGAGGACGTCGCCGCCGTGCGCATCGGCAAGCGGCGAGAGATGCGTGACCGCGCGCAGACGTTCGCCGAGACGAACCTCCGGCGCGGCGACGCCGACGGGCTTGGCTTCGCCGAACAGGCACTGGCCGACGTCGAGGAGTTCAACTGGCTGCTGGAAGACGAGCTGCGCTTTCGGCGGACGGCGCCGTCCGGGGCCAACCGCCCCGTTGTGCTGAACATCCGTGACTACGGTGCGGTCGGCGACGGCCAGGCGGACGATTCGGTGGCCTTCGCGCGCGCGAACGCGGCACTGGGGCAATTGGGAGGCACACCGACGGTCCTGCGCATCCCGGCCGGCACCTATCGGCTCGTGACGACGCGCATGGCGCGGCCGTTCACGACGGCGGACGGCGAGTTCAACGAAGATCCGTGGGTGCGGACGGGCTATTGCCTGTTCGACGGTCTTCAGAACTGCCGTATCGAAGGCGACGGGCCGGAGAAGACGCGTCTGCGGGCCGGGTACCGCGGGCAGCAGCTGGCTCTGGTGAACTGCGTCAACTGCACGGTGAAGGGGCTGGAGCTGGCGACCGAGGAAATCCCGTTCCTCGAAGGCGAAGTGCTGGCGTACGACCGCGAGACCTTCGCCTGTGACATCCGCCTCAGACCGGGCACCTTGCGCCCGGACGACCCGAAGTGGCGGCCGGTCGGGTTCGAGAAGCAGTTTGGCCTTGAGTGCTTTGGCGTCGAGTTCGACAAGGCGGGCAACCTCATCCGCACCGCCGCGCTGTTGTGCTGGCGGATGGGCGAGAACTACAAGGACCTCGGCGACGGCTTGTGGCGGCTGTTTCTCGACGGGAAGGCCGCGCGCAACCACTTGGACGGCATCGTCGTCGGCGGAACGCTCGTGCTGCCGAATCGGACCAACGCCTACGGGGCTTTCGCGTTCCGCTTCTGCACGTTCTGCACGGCGGAGGACGTCTGGGTGCGCACGAGCCGCAGTTCGGCCTTCTGCACGCTGCGGTCGCGCGGCAGCACGTTTGACCGGTGCCGACTGTTTCCGCTGGACGGACACTCTCTTTCGAGCAATGCGGACGGCTGCTTCTGCGATCCGGGCACGTTCGTGTCTCGCTGTTCGTTCGATGCGATGTGCGATGATGGCCTCAATGTGCGAAGCCGCGCGTTGGTGACGGCTCCGGGGAATTCGCCGAACGAAACCGCGCATCTGGACAACGGCGTCAATCGCGGCGGGGCGCTCGTCGCCTTTGCGGACCCGAAGACGGGCCAGTATCTGGCGAACGCCGCGCTGGTCCAGACGGACGCGGCGGTCTTCCTCACCAACGGCTGGCGCCGCGTCTCGCGTTTTGGCAAGGCGTTGCCGCCGGGCGTTGCGCAGAATGCCTACCAGTACGAGCCGCGCCAGTTCGGCATCGGAACCGTGGTCAGCGGCTGTGCGTTCCGGAATGGACGCTGGTCCGGCAGCGTCATCCAGTCGCCGCTGTCGCTGATTGAGGACTGCACGTATTCCGGAATCCGGAACGAGTGCGTCCGCCTCGGGGCGTTGGGAAACTGGCGCGAGGGGCCTCCGCCGTATGCGGTGCGGATCCGCAACTGCAGGTTCGTCGCGTCAGGCACGGGCATCGGCTCGTGGATTGAGATGTTCTCTCTGGAGGATGGGTCCAAGTCGGATGTCACGGTTGCGCCCGTTCGCGGCGTGGACATCGAGGACAACGTCTTCGAGAGACTGGCCATCGCGCCCGTCTCGCTGAAAAACGCGACGGACGTCCGACTGTTCGGCAATCGCGTCAACGGGGCGGCGCTGTCGCTGGAGAAGGATGTCGTCCTCCAGACGTCCGAGCGGGTGTCGGTCGTGAAGTCAGAGAGTCTGCCGGCTTTCGGCTTCCGCGCATTCATGCTCGACGAGGCGCGGCACTTCTTCGGAAAAGAGAAGGTGAAGCAGTACCTCGACCTGATGCAGCGTCACCGCTACAACTACTTCCACTGGCATCTGACGGATGACCAGGGCTGGCGGATTGACGTGCCGGGCTTCCCGGAACTGGTGCGCAAGGGGGCTCTGCGTCCCGCGTCGCCGTTGCGCGGGCAGGACACGAAGCCGGACGGTCGCCCGTATGGTCCGTACTTCTATTCGGAGGCGGACATCCGGGAGATTGTGGACTATGCGAAAGCGCGCGGCATCGAGGTCATTCCCGAGATCGACATGCCGGGGCATGTCGGCGCGCTGCTGGCTTCGCATCCGGAGCTGGCCTGTGCGCCGGACGCGCAGCCGGGGACGCCGCTTGTCCGGTGGGGCGTCTCCCCCGAAGTCCTGTGCGTGGGGAACGAGGCTGTCTACGACTATCTTGAGCGCTTGATCGCGGCGGTCGCCCGGCTCTTTCCGTGCGACTACTTCCATGTCGGCGGCGACGAGTGCCCTCGGACGCGCTGGGAGGCGTGTGACAGGTGCAGAAGCCTGATGGCGCGGGAGAACATGGTCCAGTCGGCGGAGCTGCAGGCGTATTTTCTTCGCCGGGTCGCGGCGATGGTGGCCCGCTGCGGCAAGAAGGTGATCGGCTGGGACGAGATTCTGGAGGCGGGCGAACTGCCGACGGGGACCATCGTGCAGAACTGGCGTTCGGCGTCGAACGGCGTGAGCGGCGCGGATATCGTGCGCAAGGCGGCGGAGAAGGGCTGCCGCGTGGTCATGTCGCCACTGAATACGGCCTACTTCACCCAGCCGACGGGCGAGATCGGTTGCGATCCGTGGCTCTACCGCGAATGGCCGACGAAGCTGAAGCTGACGCTGCCCTCGGCGCGGGTGGCCCGGTTCTCGCCGCTCGACGGGATTCCGCCCGAACTTCACGGCGTGATTCTGGGCGGCGAATGCTGCGCCTGGTCAGAGGAGATTGATTCGGGCGAGGAACTCGACTACAAGATCCGCCAGCGCCTTGAGTTGTTCGGCGATGCGCTGTACTGGCCTCCTGCGTCGTCCCTGCCCGCCCCGTCCGCATCTCCGCAAATCGAATAACGTCCCGTTTCATGCGCTGAAGCGGCTGAGATTTGCTATAATATGGACTGTCGGCTGGGCGAGGGTCGTTCGGTCTGACATTGATCCTTGATATCGGCGGCATGCGCCTACACGGAGTCTGTCGCCATCATCAAATGTGCGCAAGCGCATTTTTTGCTTCTACGGAAAACCGGAAATTTTCTATTCAGGAGGCAGAGAATGTGGCTGCGCAGGCCTGCATACAGGGGGTGCCTTGTGCCCTCTCTCAGTATGCCCGCTCTGCGTGCCCGTTCTTTGGTATTTCCTGAATGGGCTCTTTCCGGTGCCTCTCGTAGAGATATCTTGAACGAGGCACGCGCTGTTTTTGCCGCCGCACGTCTTCGTCTGTCGAACAGAGCGGCAAGGAGCGAGCGGGCGATGGCACGGATTTTCGACAATGCGGATGAGAAGTTTGAGGAAGGGCTGCACGCGATCCTGACGAATGCCGGGGTCGAGCGGGCTGACTTCTGCACGGGCTACTTCAACCTGCGCGGCTGGAAGAAGGTCGCGGCGGATGTGGAAGACCTCCCTGGCGGTGAGGTCTTCGAGATGGACGGGAAGGGCGGCGAATCGTCCGTCCGTCGCATCTGCCGGCTCCTTGTCGGCATGCATCGTCCGCCGACGGAGATCATCCGCGAGATGTACGGGCTTGACCGTCCGCCCGTCGATTCCGAACGTGTCCGAAAATGGCGGCGGCAGGTCGCGAACGACTTCCGCCGCCAGCTGACGCTTGGCGTTCCGACGGCGGCGGACGAGCAGACCTTGCGGACGCTCCGGCGGCAGTTGGGCGAGGGCAAGGTGTGCGTGAAGCTCCACCTGCGGCATCCGCTCCATGCGAAACTCTATCTGGCCTACCGTCCGACGGACACCTCGAACCCGGTCATGTCCATCATGGGGTCGAGCAATCTCACGCTCGGCGGCCTTTCTCGAAACGGCGAGCTGGATGCGGAGTTCGGGGACTACCATGACAATCAGCGTTATGCCGCGTGGTTCGATGAACGCTGGAACGACCGATTCTCCATCGATGTCACAGCCGACCTCATGGCCGCTTTGGATGCGTGTTGGGCGTCCGAGAACGGGCCGTCTCCCTACGAGGTCTACCTGAAGATCATGTATCACCTCAGCCGCGAGGCGCGGCAGGGCGTCTCGGAATACCATCTGCCCGCGCCGTTCGACACGGAACTTTTCGACTTCCAGAAGACGGCGGTGAAATTGGCGGTTCGGCATCTCGAGAAGCGCGGCGGCGCGATGATCGGCGACGTCGTGGGCCTCGGCAAGACGATCACGGCCTGTGCCGTCGCGAAGTTCTATGAGGAGACGCTGGGCGCTTCGACGCTCGTCATCTGTCCGCCGAATCTGACCGAAATGTGGAAAGAGTATGCGCGGCGGTATGACCTCAAGATGGGCGTAAAGTCAATTGCCGAGAGGTTCGACCCGCACCGCGAACGCTACTACCGGCTCGTCATCGTCGATGAAAGCCACAACTTGCGGAACGGCACGGGACAGCGGTATGCCGCGATCAAGGATTTGCTGGACTATCAGGACAACAAGGTGCTCCTCCTCACGGCGACGCCCTACAACAAGGATTTCACGGATCTCGCCAATCAGCTGCGGCTCTTCGTCGATGCCGACGAGGATCTTGGCATCCGTCCCGAGCGGCAGATCGAGGCGGAGGGCGGCGAGCAGGCCTTCGCCGTCAAGCACAGCGAAACGCCGCTCTCCTCTATCGGGGCCTTCGAGGCGAGCGTCCAGACGGACGACTGGCGCGACCTGATGAAGCTCTATCTCGTGCGCCGGACGCGCACCTTCATCCGGCGCAACTATGCCGCGCGGGATGCGGAATCCGGGCGCGTCTACCTTGAAATGCACGACGGGACGCGCAACTACTTCCCGGACCGCGTTCCAAGGACGCTCGTCTTCAAGACCGCCCCCGGCGACATGTTCGAGCGTCTCTATGGCGACGAGGTGGTCGAGGCGATGGGCGGTCTTGCCCTGCCGCGCTACGGCTTGCAGAAATACATCGACGAATGCGCCTGTGCGGATGCCACGGGAGCGGAGAAGGACGTCCTGAAGAACCTTTCCCGTGCCGGACGGCGGATGATGGGCTTCTGCCGAAGCGGATTCTACAAGCGGATGGATTCGAGCGGACTTGCCTTCCTGATGACGCTCCACCGCCACGCCGTGCGCAACGCGGTCTATCTTTACGCGCTGAAGAACGGGCTCGATCTCCCGCTGGGCGCCGGAACGGAAATCGGCGACTGCTACGAGGAAGAGGAATCGTCGGAGCCTACGCCACTTGCGTTCTCCGTCGATCCGAAGGACTACGCAGAGTGGGGCAGGGCGACCTATGCAAAGATTGTCGAGGAGAACCCTCCGGGGCGCAAGGCGTCGGTGAAATGGATCTCGCCGCGCTTCTTCAGGCGTTCGCTTGCCGGGGCCCTCCAGAAGGACAACAGGATCATCCTCGGCATCTTGGCGAAGTGCCGCGTGTGGAATCCCGCCGAGGACGAGAAGCTGAATGCGCTGGCAAACCTCGTGACGCACCGGCACGGGAACGACAAGGTTCTCGTCTTTACGCAGTATTCCGATACGGCCCGCTACCTTGCGGCGCAGCTTGCGAAACGCGGCGTCGCGCACGTGGATCTGGTGGACGGCGGCACGAACGACGTGATGGAGCGCGTGAAACGCTTTTCGCCGGTCTCGAACCATGTGCCGCTTCCCATTCCGCCGGAGAGGCAGACGCGGGTGCTGGTCGCAACGGACGCGCTGTCAGAAGGCCAGAATCTGCAGGACGGGCATGTCGTCGTCAACTACGACCTTCCGTGGGCCATCATCCGTCTTATCCAGCGCGCGGGGCGCGTCGACCGCATCGGGCAGAGGGCCGAGAAGGTCTACTGCTATTCCTTCTTCCCGCAGGAGGGCATCGACAAGGCGATCAACCTTCGCAAGAAGCTCAACGACCGCATCAACGCGAATGCTGAGACGGTCGGTTCGGACGAGGTCTTCTTCGAGGGCAACATCCAGAACCTGAAGGACATCTTCAACGAGAAGGCGGGCATTCTCGACGAGGCGGACGACGGCGAGGTCGATCTCGCCTCGCAGGCCTATCAGGTGTGGGAGGCGGCGACGAAGGGCAGCCCGGCCCTCCGCGAACGCATACAGGGCCTGGCGGACGTCGTCTACGCGACGAAGCCGCGCGGGGATGAGCCGCAGGGCGTCATCACCTATGCCCGGACGCGGAACGACAGCGACGTGCTGACCTGGCTCGACGTGGCGGGGCGTGTCGTCTCGAAGTCCCCGACGCGCATCTTCAAGGCCCTTGCCTGTGAGGCGCAGACGCCGCGCCTCCCGCCGCTCCCGAACCACCACGAGCTGGTCGCGCAGGCGCTGCGCGATCTGCAGAACGCCCCGAACGCCGGCATGGGCGTATTGGGGACGCATGCCTCGACCAAGTACAGGATCTTCGCGATCCTTTCCGCGCGTCTCAAGGAGAATCCGATGCCGCTTCTCGAACAAAACCTCAAGGCGGCCGTCGATCTCGTCTACGCCTATCCGATGAAGGAGGCGGCGAAGCACGAACTTGGGCGCATGCTCCAGAAGCGCGTGCCGGCGGAGGACATCATCCAGACCGTGCTGGAACTGCAGCGCAACGGCGACCTCTGCCTTGTGCCGGAGGATGACGGCGAATCGCCCGCCTCCGCCCGCATCATCTGTTCAATGGGACTTTCCCAGGAGAAGTAGGACATGACACGAAACGAATTCCTCGGATGTCTTCGGGCGGGCGACTTTACGCGCCTCTTCATCGAGTGCGGCTGGGACAATCCCACGACACGCCACCCGGTTCCGCTTGAGGCGAACAGGCAACCCTACGTCCTTTCGGAAGTGGCGCAGAAGAGGGGCTTCCGCGTGTATGTCTGCGTAGGCGAGACGATTCCCGATTCGGCGGTTCGCCGTGTGCTTGACGCAAAGCTCGGAAAGTTGAGCCACGACAATTTCGTCATCTACCGGACGACGGGAGCGGGAGAGGATTTCCACCACCTGTGGTCGATTCCCGTGCGGAGCGTCGACCGCCGCCACCTCGTCACGGTCGAGTACCAGACGGAAGATCAGGCGGCCTTTCTCCTGGAGAAGGTCAACGACATCTCTTTCGGATTCGATGCGGATGAGGGCGTGTCCATCGTGGACGTGGTGAATCGCGTGAATGCCGCGTTTCTGGTGAATGCCGACAAGGTGACGAAGGACTTCTATCGCGGTTTCCGTGTCCAGCACAAGGCGTTTGTGGCGGGCATCGAGAATCTGCCCGAAGAGGGCGACCGCGAATGGTATGCCTCGGTCATGCTGAACCGTCTCATGTTCTGTTACTTCATCCAGAAGAAGGGCTTCCTCGACAACGACACGGACTATCTCGGCAAAAGGTTGGCGGACGTTCAGGCACAACGCGGCAAGACCTCGTTCTATGCGTCCTTCTACAAGGGCTTCCTGAAACAGCTCTTCGGAGAAGGGCTGAACGCGCCGGCGAACACGCGCTCTGCCGCGTTCAGGAAGATGTACGGCATCATCCCCTACCTGAATGGCGGCATGTTCGCGAAGCACGAGATCGAGGAGAAGAACCCCGATCTCGACATCCCCGATGCCGTCTTCGAGAACCTTTTCAGGTTCTTCGACCAGTGGCGGTGGCACCTCGACAGCCGTCTCACGGCGACGGGACGCGACATCAACCCCGACGTCCTCGGCTACATCTTCGAGCAGTACATCAACGACCGTGCGCAGATGGGGGCCTACTACACGAAGGAGGACATCACCGAGTACATCGGACGCAACTGCATCGTGCCGTATCTCTTCGAGGCGGTGAAGAAGGTGGACGCGAAGCCGTTCGCGGCGGACGGTCCCGTGTGGCGGATCCTGCGGGCGAATCCCGACGACTACATCTTCGCGGCCGTCCGCAAGGGCGCGGAACTGCCCCTGCCGCCCGAAATCGAGAAAGGGGTTGATACGGCAAAGCCCGATCTGCGCAAGCGGCGGGCGGATTGGAACCGTCCGACACCCGAAAAGTACGCGCTCCCGACGGAAATCTGGCGCGAGACGGTGGCGCGGCGGCAGAGGCATGCGGAAATCAGGGCGAAGATCGAGGAGGGAGAGATTGCCGACATCCACGACTTCATCACCTACAATCTCGACATCCGCCTATTCGCCGAGGACGTCATCCGCAAAAGCGATGATTCACGCTTCATCCTCCATTTCTACAACGCCCTGCGCGAGGTGACGGTTCTCGACCCGACCTGCGGATCGGGGGCGTTCCTCTTCGCCGCGCTCAACATCCTTGAACCGCTCTACGAGGCGTGTCTCGACCGCATGGAGGAGATGAACGCGGCGAATCCGAATCTCTTCAAGGCGGAACTGGAGGAGATTGCGGGCAAGTTCCGCTCGAACCGCAAGTATTTCGTCTACAAAAACATCATCCTGCGCAACCTCTACGGCGTGGACATCATGCACGAGGCGACGGAGATCGCCCGCCTGCGGCTCTTCCTCAAGATGGTGGCCGTCGTGGACGTGGACCGCCACGACCCGAACCTCGGGCTCGACCCGCTCCCCGACATCGACTTCAACATCCGCTGCGGCAACACGCTTGTCGGCTATGCGACGGAGAAGGAGATACAGGACGGCCTCGTCAACGGCGACATGTTCGCCTACGTCGAACTCAAGAAGAGGATTGAGGACGAGATGACCAAGGCGTCCGCCGCGTTCGACTACTTCCGCCGCGAACAGCTCAACCTGCTCGGCTCGCACGCCGACCTCATCAAGGCCAAGAAGGAGATCAACCAACGCCTCGCGACGATTCGGACACTTCTCGACCGGCAGCTCTACGCAACGAACGGCAGCGGCAAAACCTATGACCAATGGCACAAGGACGCCCAGCCGTTCCACTGGTACACCGAGTTCTACCCCGTCATGGCCCAGCGCGGCGGCTTCGATGTCATCATCGGCAACCCGCCGTATGTGGAATATACGAAGGTCAAAGAATATCGAATAAATGGGTATAAGACCTTAAGTTGTGGTAATTTGTACGCATATGTCATTGAGCGAGTGGAACAGTTGCTTGCGAGAGGCGGCAAGACAGGAATGATTATTCCCCACTCCGCCATTTGTACTGATCGGATGGAATCGTTTTTTAACATCATCGTGAAGCGAGGAGGTTGGTTCTCAACTTACGATACACGCCCAGATAAACTGTTTGACGGAGTGGATCAGCGTTTGTTGATTTACATTCTTGGATTTAATTCTGTTAAAACTACGAAATATAACAGATGGAATGCGGAATACAGGCCATACCTGTTTAACACGCTTCAGTTTACGGATGGAATGATAGCCGATTTTACATCCCTAAGTAAAATATCGACCCCAGTTGAGCACAGTATTTTAAGAAAAGTTCATGAATGTCCGAGATTGGCAATGTTTTGTAGGAAGAATGGTCGGCTTTTATATTATCATAGCGCCCCCAGGTATTTCATCCGGGCAACAAAACGAATGCCATATTTTTGGAATCAGAAGGAAGGTGAAAAACTGTCGGTCTCCATTAAGATATGTTCGTTCAAAGATGAGGATAGTGCAACCATTGGCTGTGCAATGTTAAATAGCTCACTATTCTATATGTGGTTTCTTGTGATGTCAGATTGCCGACACTTAAATGCGCGAGAAGTTGATAATTTTCCTTGCATCTCTCACATAGAGCCAGATAGAAATGCGCTCCTAAGGTTATTTGATGAATTGATGATTGATTATGAAAACCACAAAACACGCAAGGAAACCTATTACAAAGCAACAGGCAAGGTTGTTTATGATGAATACTATCCCAAGTATTCAAAATCCATCATCGATAAGATAGACGAACTCCTTGCCAAACATTACGGCTTTACCGAAGAAGAACTCGACTTCATCATCAACTACGACATCAAGTACCGCATGGGGGATGAATTGAATGTCGGTGATTGACATTGATGGGGCGTTTCAGAATGCAAACGGGTAATGACCTATCTTATAGATGCGGCAACGAAATATTGTGATAAACTCCGATGATTGACGCTCTCGCGCGGCCTACGGCTACCCTCCGAAGCAAGCTTCTGTGGCGCATTCCCGCTTCGCAGGTTCTTGCAGGCTTCGCAGAGGCCAGCCCCCAAAACAATCTTTTTCCAAACCGTTTTCAAGGAATTGTCAACCTTTCGGCGGCCTATTCTGCGGAGCGGTAGCGAGAGCCGTACGTATCGGAGTTTACGATTCATAGAAAAACAGAATCACTATATTTAATTGCCGAAGCAATAAGTATCGCATGGGCGACAAATTGAGTGTTGGCGAAAATAGTTTGTCCCAGCGTTGCCTTCGTTGTCCCAAATATGCTATAATACTTGCGTTTTCGGGGTAATAGTCTCATGAAGAAAAAGAGCATCTTAAATTTGATCCGATGCCATGTCGAAAACAACGACGTGGGATTCAGATCGGAAGCGCGAGAAATCGCCCACGAATTTGATTCGTTGGGTGATACACAACTCGCGGCCTATGTTATGTCGTTGCTTTCGACCAACAATGTTTTCGTTCCGCAGGCCAACGATGAGGTCGAATGTAGATCGCCTTTTCTTGACAAGGTTTCCAAGGCGGCTGACATGCTCCTGCTGCCTGACGCGATCACCAAAGATATCCTTGGCATTGTCAATGCCGTCAAAAAGAACATAGGCACGAACAAGTTCCTCTTTCAAGGAAGTCCGGGTACTGGAAAGACGCAAGCCGCTATCCAAGTCGCCCGACTTCTTGGACGTGAACTCTTTCAGGTGAACGAATCGGCGTTGATTGACAGCAAGCTGGGGCAGACGCAGAAAAATATCGCCGCCGTGTTTCATTCAATTGCGTCCATACCGAATTCGAGCAAGGTTGTCGTGCTTTTTGATGAATTGGATGCCATTGCCTTGGATCGGACGAATTCAAATGATCTTCGTGAAATGGGGCGGGCGACGACTGAAGTGCTGAAGGGTTTGGACTATCTTCCCAATGAGGTCGTTTTGATTGCCACAACAAATCTTTACAAGCATTTCGATGGTGCGCTCACGCGACGGTTCGATTATGTGGTTGATTTCAATCGCTATGGCAATGATGATCTTTGCGATATAGCGGAGATATTGCTCGACAGGTATCTCGAACGGGTAAAACTCGCTGGACGTGACGTGCGGCTGTTCCGAAAGATTCTTAAACAGTGCAAGAAGCTGCCGCTACCGGGAGATCTTCAGAACATCATAAAAACAGCCGTTGCCTTCAGCGATCCCGAAAACGGCTTTGACTATATGCGGCGGCTGTATTCGGGACTCTGCGGCGTTGAGCCGGTTGATGCGAAGGAATTGCAGAAGCAAGGGTTCACGGTACGCGAGATCAGCATGTTGACCGGACAATCGAAAAGCGGCGTTGGCCGCGAACTTCAAGGTGAGGCATAGATGAATGAGCTGATCCAGCTGCGTGGCGAACTGAAGTCTCGAAAGAATCCCGCGATGCCAAAAGGCCCGAAGTTTCCCGATGATTTTCGCCTCGTCGGTGAGCGTGTAAAGAAAGTGCTGAACCAGCTTGGCGAAGTCCTTGCCTTCTTTAAGGCGGATCGACGGGCGGGCGGTGCCCTTGTCAATGTTCACTATCAGCGGATTGTGCCTAAAAGCGGACGCATACAAGCAATTCTTTCTGGCTCGACACGGACCTCGGATGAATCGATTCGAGGTTCACGGTTTGAGCGTTTTACAGATGGCAATGGGTGCGAAATAACGGCTCACGTTTTCACGCATTTTGTGTCTCTTGTCACACTTCAGCGTTCGGTTGACTTGCTCAATCGCGTGGATGAAATCATCGAACATGCGTTTTCCGGTTGTATTGACAATGCATCGTTGCAAAAGGTAAAGGCGGGGGCTTTGGATCGGGACCATCCGCATTTTAAGACACAGTTCTTAAAGGCGATCCATGATGTCCTGATCATCCGTAAGATCGAGGTTGCTCATAGTCAAGTTCATGCGGATCAGACATCATTGGTTTCACTTTATAAAACTGGGATCGACCCTCGGACTTTGCTTGCAAGATACGGCATTGAAGTCAAACCGAGTGCGATCCTGGACGATGGAATGGTTCAGCTTGACGTAAAGCAGCTTAACGCCTTGAACGACAATGCCCCTTATCTGATCGCAATGAGCGTTCACGATCTCTGCAAGATGCCTGTCAAGGAAACGGTAGATTCGCTTGATCCGTTTACGTTTCCAGACATACCCGCACCACGCAGTGAGCCAACCATTGGTGTCATCGATACGCTTTTTGACGAAGATGCCTATTTCAAGGATTGGGTTAAGACCGAATCGCGATTGCACAAAGACATCCCCGTGACGTTGCGAGACAAGTGGCACGGCACGGAGGTGTGCTCAATTATCGTGGATGGCCCGACGCTGAATCCGAGACTTAACGATGGTTGTGGACGGTTCCGAGTGCGGCACTTTGGCGTTGCGACGGCAGGTCGTTTCAGCTCGTTTGAGGTCATTCATCAGATTCGTCAGATCGTCAGCGAAAATCAGGATATCCACGTTTGGAATCTCTCGCTCGGTTCGGCCATGGAGATCAATCCGAATGCGATTTCGCCCCAGGCCGCCGCTCTCGACGAAATCCAACGCATGTATGATGTGCTATTTGTCGTCGCGGGAACCAACATCCCCAAAGAGTCAGAAGGCCGGTCGGATATGCTGTTGGGCGCACCGGCGGATTCGCTGAATTCTTTGGTGGTCAACGCCGTAGACATGGACGGCAACCCTGCGAGCTACACGCGGATCGGCCCGGTTCTGTCGTTCTTTTACAAGCCCGACATTTGCTATTACGGCGGTGATGGCGAAGACCGTGAAATGGGGATGTGTGTTTGTAATGGTTGTCGCAAGGTTTACACGGACGGCACTTCGTTTGCCGCCCCGTGGATTGCCCGCAAAATGGCCTATCTCATAGATGTCATGCACATCAAGCGGGAAATTGCCAAGGCGTTGGTGATTGACGCGGCGGCTTCGTGGAACAACAGGACACGAGACGAAATGCTGCGCAAGGGCTATGGCCTCGTTCCGAAGGACATTCAGCAAATCGTGAGTTGCCCAGATGATGAGATCAAGTTCGTGATTACCGCCACGGCCGAACAATGGGAAACATACAATTATCGTCTGCCCGTTCCCGTTGTAGAGGGCAAGCATCCGTATTTTGCCCGCGCAACGCTGGTCTATTTCCCAAGCTGCGATCGCAACCAAGGTGTTGATTACACGATTACGGAAATGGACGTGTACATTGGACCTGTCGGAGAAAAGGATGGTAAGCCGCATGTCCGCGCAATCAACAACAACAAGCAATGCGACGACGGAGCGCAGGGTACGCTTGAAGAGACAGCTCGATCCATGTTCCGCAAGTGGGACAACGTCAAGCACATAGCGGAGGAACTCAATCCGCGCTCCAAACCGCGCAAGCCCGGTGTTTCACAGATGTGGGGCATCCGCGTCGTTACGAAAGACAGGCGAAACGATGGCAGCCGCGACGCGCTGGCCTTTGGCCTTGTCGTGACGCTCAAGGAGATGAAAGGCGTAAACCGCTTCGATGATTTTGTTCAGGCGTGTGAGCAGAAAGGATGGTTCGTGGATCGAATCACCATCAGCAATCAGCTTGAAATCTTCAATCAGGCAGAAAGCGAAATTGAGGTCGAATGAACATCATCGGGGAACAGCTTTTTTTGTGCAGGCCAGGGTCTACTAGAACCAGAAAAGTGGTAAAGTGGAATATGGTCAATACTGGGTGGCTGGGGCAAAGCCAATCATTGATAAGATTGACGAATTCCTTGCCAAACACTACGGCTTTACCGAAGAAGAACTCGACTTCATCATCAACTACGACATCAAGTATCGCATGGGGGATGAGTTAAATGTCGGTGATTGACATTGGAATACTTTCTTATACAAGCAAGTTAAAAAGGAACATATGAAAATAGAAGGTAAATCATGGAATCCTATTACATGGGCTCAGGATGGTTTCACGGTCGGAAGTTCGTTGAATCGTCCGAAACCGCATGATGGTGGCAGTAAGCAAATGGAGACATCAGAGCCTCAAAGGCGAGATGGCGACTATTCGCAGAAACAGGTAAGGGGAGGCGTATGAAAAAAGATCGTTGGCGGATGCGGCGGATACTCTTGCAGTACGAGCAAACATCCAGTTTTAAGACAAAGGATCCGTGTGATGCCTATCATGTTGCCTTATTACTTGATGAGGGATATGTTGTGGGTGAGGTTTTACCGCATGATGGTATTCCGCAAGAAGCGGAAATCTATAGATTGACAAGCAAAGGTCATTCGGCATTACAGAAGGATCTTGAGTTCTTTAACGACGCGCTTGACAATCAGAATACAAAGCGCAGAAATGAAGCACTGGCGGAGGATGACAGACACTATTTAAGACAGTTGCGTGTGGAGAGCGAGAAATTCAGGGATACAACATTAAGCACCATTTCAATAGGCGGAATAGGTCTGGCATTCTCGGTTGTGAGTTTCCTGATGTCGAAAGCCGCCGTGCAGTTCTCGGCTATTTCCTTAAGTGTGTTAAGTGTGTCGATTGTATCGTGGGCGTTAATTCTTGTAATGTTGTTACTTTCCTCACAAAATGCTGTTAAGGCAATAGAATCATATCAGGCATCTGCAAATTCAGACGCTGTGAGGTCAGACAGATTGACGCAGCGCATGAACTGGTTTAACATTTTCTTAATGTGTGTTGGTATTCTTGCGTTCGGTATCTTTCTTTGTACGTTCAGGACGGGAACGCCTTGATTGCTAAGCTTTTAGCTGCACGGTGGACAATATTACGGGGCCTGAAGAATATGATGTTCGGGAACGAGACACTTTTGAAGCGCGAGAAGGTCGGCTTTCTCGCGTCGCGGCGTGTGCCGCCGGAGGCGGTGATGCGGTGTCTCGACTGGGCGACGCGGATGCGCGACGAAGGGGTGTGCGTGATGAGCGGGTTTCAGAGTCCGTTGGAGAAGGAAGTCCTCAACATTCTCTTGAAGGGAACTTCGCCCCTCATTCTCGTCCTGGCGCGGTGGATGTGGGACGAACGGCACATTCCCACGCTCTTCCGCAAGCCGCTTGCCGAGGGGCGGCTTCTCGTCGTTTCGCCCGTCTCGCAGTCCATCCGCCGCGTCGATGCCCGTTCCGCCGCCCAACGCAACCGCTACATCCTCGACCACGCCGACAGCCTCTTCCTCGGTGCGCTCGATCCAGACGGCTCACTGACAGACCTCCTTCCGCTACCCTCGCATTTATATAAATGCGAGGGCGCCCCACCGTTTAGGTCGCCAACGTCGCGCGAGACCTGTCGCGCGAGACGAGAATTTGGTATAATCTGCGTCAAATGACGGCAGAGGAAAGAATTGCGGCACGGGCCGACATTGAGGCGACGGACGATCTGCTCGAACGCGCCTTGAAGTTGGCCGGACTCTTGGCAACGCTTTTTCAGGAGCGCGGCTACCCCCTTGTTGTCGTCGGCGGAAGCGCAGTTGAGTTCTACACCGAGGGCGGCTACATGAGCGGAGACATCGACTTCTGCCGCAAGACGCTGAAAGCCATTCCGCCGCGGCTCATGCAGGAAATTGCCGAATCCCTCGGCGGTAGGGGAATGGGGCGCAGCTGGATGATCTGCGGCCTGTATGTCGATCTGCTTGGAGTCTTGGAGAACGAGTCGCTTGTTCCCGAACGGACGCTACGGACGCCTTTTGGCGAGGTGCGGATCATTCCGCCTGAACTCGCGCTTGTCGAACGTATCCTTTATGCGGAGCAGGATGTCGAGTGCAAGCCTTCCGCACGGCAGATGATGTGTGCGGCATTGAACGACGCATCGTTCGACTGGGCGGAGGCCGAGCGACTGGCGGACCTCCGGGACTTCAAGGTTCTACCTCAGTTACGGGCACTCAAAGAGGAGATTTCCCATGGGTGAGCCAATTGTCATCGAATGGGAGGAATGGCGGGCGTCTCGTGCGATGAAGCGCGAGGCCCTGCGTCGTGCGGGACTGGATGCGCCCTCCAGGCGGAAGTCGCCTGTCGGAACGTCCGACCTTCGGTTGCGCCGAGCGTTTGGTGACTGTCGTGTGCCGAATTGGGCCGAACGGGCCAACGTCCCGTGCTTCAGGTTCGGTGGCGACACGCACGCGTGACGAAGGAATGTGTGTGATGAGTGGGTTTCAGAGTCCGTTGGAGAAGGAAGTCCTCAACATTCTCTTGAAGGGAACTTCGCCCCTCATTCTCGTCCTTTCGCCCGTCTCGCAGTCCATCCGCATGGAGGCGGCTCTTCCATCCGCATGGGGACGCCTCTTCCATCCGCATGGAGACGCCTCTTCCATCCGCATCGGTTGACGCATCCGTTCCGGGCCGTCCCCGGCGTCTATGGGGTGGCGTTGTCCGCTTTCTTCTTTGGTTGAACCTCCTGGCCTTCCTCTCTTCTTTGCTGACCCGTTAGATATTACCATTTCCCTACAATTTCCGACAAGGGAGGGGGGTGGCGCGGAAGCCGTGGAAATGATAGAATATGGGCATGAACGTGAAGACCTTTGATACGACGGCGGGATACTTCCCCGACATCTGCTTCAAGAATCCGCCCGATCTGGGCATTCTTCTCGGCAGCGGCTGGGGAGAAGCCTTGAAGATGGACGAGGTTCTCTTCCATACGACTTATGCCAAAGTCCCCGGGCTGGGCGCTTCGACGGTGCCGGGGCATACGGGAGAGTTCTTCCTCTATCGACGCGGAGACCGGCTCATTGCCGCGTGGTGCGGGCGTCGCCATTATTACGAGGGCGTCGGCTGGGAACCGGTCGTCCTGCCCATCGAGATCCTTCGCCGCATGGGCTGTTCGTCGCTTCTGCTCACGAATGCCTCGGGCGGCATCAATCCGGCTCTCCGGCCTGGTGATTTCGTCATCATCCGTGACCATATCAACTTGATCGGATCGAATCCGCTTGTCGGTGCGCATTGTCCGGAATGGGGCGCGCGCTTTCCTGACATGTCGGAGGTCTACACGAAGCACCTTGCGGAACTCCTTCATGCGGCGGCGAACCGCTTGGGACTTCGCGTGATGGACGGCGTCTACGCCTACAATTCGGGTCCGGCCTACGAGACGCCGGCGGAGGTCCATGCCTACAAGGCGCAAGGCGCGGATGTCATCGGCATGTCAACGGTGCCCGAAGCCGTCTTCGCGAAAGCCTGCGGCATGAAGATCGCCGGGCTTTCGCTCGTCTCCAACCTTGCCGCCGGCATTTCGCGCCGTCCGCTTGCCCATGAAGAGGTCGTCGCCGCCGGCGCGGCGGCGAAGCCGTCCATGGCGGCATTCATTGAGGACTTCATTGCTCGACTCTGACATCGAGACGTTCCTCGCGGCGGTGACGCTGGAGAAGGGGCAAAGCGCCAACACCTTGGTTAGCTATGGGAATGACCTGAGGTTCTTCGCGCAGTTCCTCGCGTCACGCGGACGGACCGAATCGTCCGCCGTGACGCGTGACGACGTTGTCGCCTTCCTGGCGGACGAGCGCACGCGAGGCCTGAAGGGCACGACGCGGGCGCGCCGTACGGCGGCGATTCGCGTTTTCTTCCGCTATCTCAAGTCGCGTCGGCTCGTCCTGCACGATCCGACGGAACTTCTGGAGGCGCCGCAGAAGGCGCTCGTCTTGCCGCGCGTCCTGTCGGAAGAGGAGGTCTTCGCGCTGTTGGACGCGGTGAAGGACGAAGATCCGCGATCGCTTCGCGACCGTGCCATGCTGGAGGTCATGTACGGCTCGGGGCTTCGGGTGAGCGAGCTCTGCGAATTGCGTCAGGAAGACCTCGTCGCGGACGGCGAGCTCCTGCACATTCTCGGCAAAGGCTCGAAGGAACGGCTTGTTCCGCTCGGCGGTTCGGCGGGCCGTGCGCTGAAGGCCTACCAAGACGGCGGACGCGAGGCGTTCGCGCACGGGAACCTTGCGGAGACGCACCTGTTCCTGACGCGGTTGGGCGGTCCCTTCACGCGGCAGGGCGTCTTCAAGATCATTCGTGCGCGCGCAGCGGCTGTCGGCATTTCGGCGGATCGCATCTCACCGCATGTTCTGCGGCATTGTTTCGCCTCGCATCTGCTGGCGCATGGCGCGGACATCCGCGCGATCCAGGAAATGCTGGGGCATGCGGACATTGGCACGACGCAGGTCTACACGCATGTTGACGCGCAGCGGTTTGCCGAGGTCCATCGGCTTCATCCGCGTCACTGAGAACGTATCGAAGGACAGAAGATGGCGGCATTCGCTTTGACAGAACTGGGAATCGTCTCGGCCTTGGGCCTTGGCGTTGAGGAGACGGAACGCAACCTGCTGGCGGGCGACGCGCGTGGCATGAAGCCGCTGGCCGGTCTTGCGGGCGACGACCGGACGGTGTTCGGCTTCGTGCGAGGGGAGATCGTCTCGTCCGCCCCGACGGGCATCGGGCGGCTTCTGGACGCGGCGTTCGACCAGCTGGATCTCGCGTCCCTGACGCATGCGGTCGATCCGCGTCGGATTGGCGTTGTCATCGGCACAAGCAACTCGACGATGGAGGAGTTCACGGAGAACCCCGATCGGATCGACATGGCCTATCCGGCGACCTATCTCAAGAGGAAGGGTGGGTTCGGCGGCCCGGCGTGGAGCGTCTCGACGGCGTGTTCGTCTTCCGCAAAAGTCTTCGCATCCGCGCGTCGGCTGCTGGCTGACGACATATGCGACGCGGTGATCGTCGGCGGTGCCGATGCCTATACGCGGACAGTCGTCGAGGGTTTCCATGGCTTAGAGGCTCTTTCGCCGCGCTTGACGCGACCGCTCTGCGCGGACCGCGACGGCATCAACTTGGGTGAGGGCGCGGCGCTTTTCGTCCTGCGCGCGGCGGATGCGGGCGTTCGGCTGCTTGGCGTGGGCGAAAGCTCGGACGCTTATCATCTCACCGCGCCGGATCCCGAGGGGAAGGGCGCGGAGACGTCAATGCGTGCCGCGTTGGCGGATGCGGGGCTGAGACCGTCGGACATTGACTACGTCAATCTGCATGGCACGGGGACGGCCTTCAATGACGTGATGGAATGCGCGGCGGTTCGGCGCGTCTTTGGCGATTCGATCGCGTGTTCGTCCACGAAGCCGCTGACGGGACATTGCCTCGGCGCGGCGGGCGCAATCGAGGCTGCGCTGGGATGGATTGCCCTCCGTCGGGGGCGGGGCTTGCCGCCGCATCTGGCCGCGCCGGTCGATTCCGCTCTTGCGCCGTTCCGGATCCCAGCAGTGGGGGATGCGACGGCCTTTCACACGTTGCTGTCCAACTCCTTTGCGTTCGGTGGCAGCAATGCTTCTGTCGTGTTGGGCGTCTGAGCGAAAGCGAAAGGGCCTCGGAGACGTCCGAGGCCCTTGCTGATGATAGAACAACCGGTCTGTCGCGCTTACTTGACGGTGATGACCGAGTTGAAGGTTCCCTGATCGTTCGCAACCGCGTTGACGTTCTCCGGATCGGCACACCACGTGCCGTCGATCACGAACTTGTACTGATACTCGCCCGGAGCGAGCTTGAGGGACGCCGAATAGACGCCGCCCTTGAACGCCATCTTCTTCGCCGTCGGGTTCCAGTCATTGAACTCGCCGGCCACATAGACGGCCTTGCCTTTTTCCGCATGGACCGTGAACGTCACGGCCTTTGTCGCGGGCTTCTCTGCCGCGCAACGCTTCACCGCGCATGTCGTGGCCTTCTTGACGACGGCCTTGACGGCGGAAGCCTTTTTGACGGTCTTGATCTTCATTTTTGCCTGTTTCCTTTGTATATTGCTCACTTAAAGGCCATTCCTCCAGTGAACGGGCACATAGTATCTCATATTTTTGGCTAATTTGCAACCCCAAAGATGAATGGGTCCTCAAAAGGGAAATGGTAATATCTAACGGGTCAGCAAAGAAGAGTGGAAGGCCATGGGGATCGAAGAAGAAGAAAGACAAGCCA
>CAKTYZ010000029.1 GCA_934635225.1 uncultured Kiritimatiellota bacterium | reverse complement strand
TGGATTGTCTTTCTTCTTCTTCGATCCCCATGGCCTTCCTCTCTTCTTTGCTGACCCGTTAGATATTACCATTTTCGTTCCCCTGCTACGCCATCCCTCCCCTTGCATGGAGGGGACGGATTTGGTACCATATTGGCGTTTGGCGTTGTAGTTCAACTTCTGCGAGAGGCGTTCAGCGGGTTCGTCAGGCTGCGTGGTCTAGCTCGCAAACGGCGCGAAGGAGGGGTTTTGCAACTGCCTCTGAAAGCCAAAAGGCGCGGAGGAAATCGCATGCAAGCTGATTCGTTCGGACAGAAAGGGAAAGTTCAGGAACACGCGGGTTCGCCGGTGAGGCGTCTCGCCAGGGGCGTTGCCATCCTTGCGCTCGCCGTTGCGCCGCATCTGGCAGCGGCCGATTCAGGGCGTGTTCTACGATGGACAGCTGTGGGACGCCTGTTCGCTCGTGGAGAGGCTGGTGGCGCGGGCGAGGGCGTCGATTCTGCTGATCGACAACTGGGTGGGAGTGGAAACGCTCGACTTGCTCGCGAAGAAGCGCAAGGGCGTGTCGGTGACGGTCGTCACGTCCGAACTAAAGACCGTCGGGGCAAGCCGCGTCCCACGCTTGCGGAAACGTGTTTGGTAAATGGCAATGGCTGCGATGAGATTTGGTATAATAAACATATGTTCGACAGTTCAACAGGTTCAATAAGAGAATAATGAATTGAAGTTGTCGGCGTAATGCTTTTGACTTAATGATGGATGTGGAGAGGTTTATGGTGACACGAAAAGAGTTCTGCGCAGGGATGGCGGTGACGGCCGTTTCCGTGTTTGTTCCAAACGATAGTTTCCCTGTTGTCGTTGATTCAAAGAAACGTGCTTTGGGACAATTTTACACACAAAAGAAATGTTGGCTCCATCCGCACATCAAGGATTTTATTTCTTCATGTGGATGCCGTGTAGTGTATGACCCATTTGCAGGAATTGGATGCCTCATTAAGTCTGTCAAAGATGAGGTGCCGTCGATTTCTGAATCAAAAGGACTAGACATAGATCGCTCGCTAGGATGGGATTTCAATGATTCTCTGATTAGTATCCCTCATATACCAAATGCCATTATTGTCACCAATCCCCCTTATATATCGAACTATTCAGCACGTAGGAAAAAGATTAACGTTGAGCTTGATAAGTATTTTGATTCAACGTGCTATGATGATGTATATCTGCTTGCCCTTGACAAGATGCTGGAAGCCCAACGTCACGTTGTCGCCATTGTGCCAGAGACGTTTATTAACTCGTCCTACAAACAGAAGGACAAACTGACTTCAATTACGATCTTGGAGGAAAACCCTTTCAATGATACAGATGCCCCTGTTGTCGTTTTGTGCTTTGATTCTGTTTGTAAGCCTTTTCAGAAGATCAAAGTGTATAAAAATGCGCAATATGTATGTTCGTTAGATGAGGTCGAGAATAGTCGGTTAGTCCCAAAGAATTCCGTTAAGATGAAATTCAACGATCCAAGCGGATGGCTTGCTGTTCGCTGTGTTGACAATACAAGTCCAGATGATCGTTTGCGTTTTGCTTTCAAAAGTGACATAAACTATAATTGGGAAGAGAAGATCAAGGTTTCGTCCAGATTGTTGACACTCATTGCGATTGATGTTCCAGATGAACAACGCTCTGCCTTTATCTTGGAATGTAATAGGATGTTGGAGGAAATCCGTCAGAAGTCTCACGATATCATATTAAGTCCATTTAAGGGGAACGCACGAAATGGTGTCCGTCGTCGCCGCTTGGATTTTTTGACGTGTAGGGCTATTATTGAACGTGCCTATTACCAAGTTGTAAAAGCAGGGCAGTTTTCTCAACCAGAATTCTTTTAAGAAAGATTTGGCAATGACAAACCTTGAACTACTCGAATACTCGATCAGACACCCGAATCCTTTAATCGATCCCTATTACAATAAGGGAGAGTTGGTCATAACCCCTTCAAAGGAAACGCGGAATCGGCTCATGGTTTCAAATGCTCGACTGATAGAGCTGATAACTGTCTTCAATTACCTTATTGGCGAAGGAAAGGATGAACGGTCGCCCGAAGTTGTGAAAGTTGTACGGCAGGTCATTGAGATTCTGGACAATGTTGCCGGTATTAATTTCTCGGCTTTCTCACAGTTCTTCATGGTATACAATTCCGCTCATTCATCTTACAAAGCATTCCCGATGGAAAAGAAGCGTCAATTCGTTTATCGGATGCTACAGTTGTATTGCAAAGAACGCCATGCAATGTACCAAAGTCATGGCTATTCCGATTCGATATTGCAGGTCATGTCTGACAATTATTCGCATAAACGAAATTCGAAGACAAGTATTGTGAAAATTACCGATGTACTTCACCGATTTTCGGTTGAGCATATGAAATCGGCATTTTACCTTAACGAGTCTCAAAATGCCTATTTGCTCCCAGATAAGGGCGATAGGTGCGAGTTCGATCAGTTTAAACGAATGTTCGCCATTGAAATGAGATCGTCAGAGGCTGAACAAGGGAAACTCCCTGATATTGTTATCAAAATTAACGGGGAGTATTATATTGTTGAAGCCAAAATGATGAAAGGAACTGGCGGCGGTCAAGACAAGCAACTTGTTGAAATCATCAACTTCATTAGATTTGCTGAACTTGACAAACGAATTCATTATCTAACATATTTGGATGGCGAATATGCCGATATGTTGTTCGCCGCAAAGCGGACACCAAAGATCCAAAGGCAGTATGATGACCTTGTCGGTTGCCTGACGGCAAATCCATGTAATTATTTTGTGAATCCGGCAGGCTTTGAGAGATTGATGAGTACGCTTTTGGGTGCCTGAATTGTCCTGCAATGTTGCTTGCAGACGAGAGCCTAGACCATGTGGAATAAATGGGGATCTACAAGAAGTGCGAAATCGCAAAGGTTGAGCAAAATTCAAGGTTGTAATGATTGACTTGATGGAGTGATTTCATGTAAGAAAAGAAGACGATGTTGAGGTAATGATCAATATGGGGAAACGAATACAAACAACACACAAGGAGGATGAAAGGCTTCTTGGTGAAGTTAATAGCCTTTGCCCCGTTTGTGGGCGTGCTTTGGTGATAGAGAAAAATGGTCGTCAAATGTCTTTGTATGATCGGGCCCATGTTTATCCGCATAGCCCAACGCAAAAGCAAATAGAAGCTCTTGCAAATGTTGTGCCACCTGCTGCTGTTGAATCAATTAATAACTTGATATTGCTGTGCAAGGATTGCCATAAAAAGTATGATACGTTTACGACGTGTGATGAGTATCTTAAAATGTATGATTTAAAGTGTAGACTTAAGGGGCGGTATGAAGCTAAACGCGAACTTGCAACGATTGAGATTGAAGCGGATTTGTTAAAAGTTCTAAAGGAGCTTGAATCGATAGAGGCGGATGGAGTGTGCGAATTGAGAATGGATCCGTTTCCTATCAAGAAAAAACTGACTTCAGGCCTGTTTCGGCAGAAAATAATTCAGTTGGCTACGCAGTACTATAGTTGTTTGCGAGGGCAGTTTCAAGCTATGGACGCACGACGCGCAGGGAAGTTTAATGTTCTGGCTACGCAAATTAAACTTGCAGGGTTGAAAGCACAGGCAGATCTTCGATTGTCACGTGAAGAAGTAGTTAATGGTCTCGTGGATTGGTTGCTTTCCAAGACAAATTCAAGCCGTGCCGCTTGCGAGGTTGTGATTGCTTATTTTATACAAGATTGTGAGGTGTTTGATGCTCTTCCCGAGTAAAGTTACCTCATTTAATGAGAGCATTTTCAGAATTTTATTGACGGTTGCTATGAAACTGAGACGGCGGACTCTGACTGTCTCTGAATTGGTTGGTGAGTGTAAAGCGGAATCAATACCGATTACGGATATGTTCTCTGCAATAGATGTTCTTTATGCTCTTAAAAAGCTTGATTACCAAAATGGAGAGTTGATTTATGTTGAGTGAAATTCGCTGTGATAAATTTGTGGACAAAGGCGTGCCTCGTGGTGCGATTTGTTTCACGAAAGGACTGAACGTAGTTCTTGGGGATAATGAAGCGAGTAATTCAATTGGGAAATCGACGTTTCTTCTTGTGGTTGATTTCGTTTTTGGAGGTAATTCGTATGTTGAAAAAGCCCCAGATGTACAAAAAAATATAGGGGCGCATGTGATTCAATTTGCGTTTGAGTTTGAAGGTATAAAACATTTCTTTTCTAGGAATACGTCGGAATATCTTTCAGTTGGTTTGTGCGATGAAAATTATAATATCACTTCAAAGATTACATTAAATGAGTTTTGTGAATGGCTGAAACAGCAATATGGCATGAATCAGGTTGGTCTTACTTTTAGGTCGGCGGTGACACGATATGCTCGTGTGTATCAGAAAGATAATCTCAATGAGAAACGTCCTCTTGAGGCGAATAAAAACGAACCAGATAGAGATGCGGTACTTGTTCTGTTGAAATTGTTCGGTAAATATAAAGACATTGTGGATGCAAAGTCTATTTCAGAAGAGGCCAATAAGAAGTTTCAGACTTATCGAAATGGCATAAAGTACGAGTTTATACCGACTATTTCAAGTAAGAGGGAAAGAAAGAAGAAGGAATTGGAGCTGAATGAGCAAAAGCTAAGGCGAGACAACATTTCGGATCCAGAAATATTGGCAGGCAAGACTGCTGAAGTGGCAATGCGTATCGCAGATTTGAAATGTGAGTTGCAGAGATTACGAGCGGCTCTTACTCGAACACAAAGTCGCATAGCACGGGTTAGTACTAACATGAATGAAGGAGAAATATCATATTGTGAAGACTTTAAGGAATTTGCCTCATATTTCCCAGAGGCTGATATGAGGAAGTTGTCGGAAGTGGAACAGTTCCACATAAGACTCTCGTCTATTTTAAAGGATGAAATGGCGGAAGAGAAACGGTCTGCAGAAGATGAAGCGCATGGGATTGAGGTTGCAATACAGAAGGTAGAGGCTGAACTTGGAACTTATGATGTTCCAATGGGGATATCAAAGAAGGTGTTGACGGACTTTGCCGCAGCTGATCGACGAGTTCATGAGATTGAAGAACAGATTAAGAATTTTGATGAAATTGATAGATTGAAATGCGAGTCTAATGAGTATAAGAAACGATATGTATCATTAATAAAAAGTGATTTATTAGACTTACAGACTTCAATCTCAATCAAAATGAAAGAGTTGAATGATTTCATTTATGGAGAAAATCGTAAAGCTCCTGTGATATCTCTGGAAAGTAATTCATATACATTTGAGACTCCTGATGATTCTGGGACAGGAACTTCGTACAAGAGTCTTGTAGTGTTTGATCTGGCGATTCTTTGTTTGACAAATTTGCCTGTACTCGTCCACGATTCTGTGCTATTGAAGAATATAGGTGATGAACCCATGGAGAAGATCCTTGAGTTGTACTCTTCGGTGGGCAAACAGATTTTTATTGCGCTAGATAAATCGGATTCCTATTCCCCGTTGGCTTCAGAAATCTTGGAAGGGAAAGCGGTTTTGCGATTGTCAAATAATGGCTGCGAACTGTTTGGCAGATCGTGGAATCGAATTAAGTCCGCATGAGGCGAGTGGCACAGAGGGACCCTACTGTTGGGATAATGTCATGAGTAAGGTGATCGGATTCATCGAGTTCATGCTTGTGGCGTTGCGTGATGCTTTGGTGGCCGTGAAGAAAAGTGTGGGAAAAGGTGTGGTAAAAAGTGTGGTAAAGATTCTGGATCTTGTTGCGCAGTACCCTGAAATCACACGCGAGAGGCTGGCGCAGGAGGTCGGCCTTTCTGTGCGAGGCGTTGAAAAGAACCTCGCGCAACTGAAAGCCGACGGTAGACTCCGCAGAATCGGAGGCCGTAAGGGTGGCCGATGGGAAGTCGTGAAATGAAGGGATTTTACCTGTGTCAAACGTCAATTGGATGACCGTGGGGCTTCTCTGCGTGTCGAACCTCGTAATGCTCTACGCCTGGTACGGCCACTTGCGCAGCCTGTCGGGCGCACCGGCCTGGGTGGCGATCCTCGTCTCGTGGCTGATCGCGTTCGTCGAATACTGCGTGGCCGTCCCCGCCAACCGGATCGGCGCGAAGACGATGACGCTGGAGCAGCTGAAGATCACGCAGGAGGCGGTCACGCTCCTCGTCTTCATGCCGTTCTCGGTGCTGGTGATGCGCCAGCCCGTCTCGTGGAACTACCTGGCGGCCGCGGGCTGCATCTTCGCGGCGGTCTTCTTCATCTTCAGGGGCTGACAAGTGAGCATGCCGTCTGTTGAGAGAATGGCCCCGTCTGCCGCCCGGCGTTTCGGTCTTGAGGAAAAGGATGCGTCATGATGTTCAACCGACAGAGCCGCATGGCGAGCATGCTCCGCGCATCCGGCGTCGGGACACTCTGCCACGTCGTCAACGTCGTTACCGGGTTCGCCTACCGCACTGCGTTCGTCGCCATCCTCTCCGAACGCTACCTCGGCATCAACGGGCTCTTCTGGGACGTCTTCCGCCTCCTCGCCCTCGCCGAGCTCGGTGTCGGGTCCACCATCTGCTACCGCTTCTACAAGCCGAAGGCCTGGCACATCGAGTTGATGAGTGCGGTCTTCTTGGCCTTGCTTTTCAGCTGCGCGTAGGCGCGCCTCTGGGCGCCGACGAATTCCATTGTCGTTCTTCGTGACATAGTGCTCATGCCTCATATTCTAAGCCAAATTGCGGTGTCCTGGCATTTGACGAATGCGCCATCCCCAGCGAAGATGAGAATTTGGCTATGGTGTCCGGCATTATAAAGAATTGCGGGCAAGCCCTTGGGCGCACTTTCCCGTCCAAGATGTGGTATACTATACGACCATGGGCAACTATCAGAATACGCGACATCACAAGGGGCCGCGCGAACTCGTGACGGGCGGTGAGTGGATCTACGGGCGCAATCCCGTGGAGGAAGTGCTGTCCGCCGGGCGACGGACTTGCTCGGAGGTCATCCTGCCGCCGGCCTCGCCGAATGAGGACGACCAGCTTCGGCGCATCCGCGACGAGGCGGGGAGCCGTCGGCTCGTCATCCGCTCGATGGAGCGCGACCAGCTGGATCGCCTGACGCGTTTCGGGCATCATCAGGGCTGCGCGATCAAGACGACGGGCTATCCCTATGTCGGGATCGAGGAAATCGCTTCCGCCGTTGAGGCGGACGAGAACGCGCTGGTCGTCATTCTGGACCACTTGGAGGACCCGCAGAACGTCGGGTCGATTCTGCGGACGGCGTGCGCCGTTGGCGTGACGGGCGTCGTCATTCCCGAAGACCGCGCATGCGGCATCACGCCGGCGGCGGTCCGCGCGTCCGCGGGCGGCGCCGAGCATCTGAAGGTCGCGCGTGTCGTGAACGTGCCGCGCACGATGGGCGTTCTCAAGGACGCCGGCCTCTGGTTCACGGGGCTGGACTGGGGCGCGGACGCCAAGCCTTACACGGAAATCGACTTCAAGGGCCGCGTCGGGCTTGTCATCGGTGCGGAAGGCCTGGGGATTTCGCGCCTCGTGCGTGAGAACTGCGACTTTATCGGCGTGCTGCCGATGCCGGGCAACTTCGAGTCGCTCAATGCCGGCGTCGCGGCGGCGGTGGCAATGTACGAGATTCTGAGGCAACGCGCATGAAACGACTGACTCTCAACCGCGAGTTTGCGACGCGTCATCTGGGCGTCGCGCTTCTGATGCTCGGCCTTTCGGGCTGGTTCGGCTACGACGGGTTCGTGCGCTATCCGGAGACCCCGGCGGCGGACCTTTACCGCTCGATTGAAGGCAGCGACGCGCCGGCGGGCTTCGATCTCGAGGCGTTCAAACGTCAGAAGACGCAGACGCAATACGGTTTCACGGTCCTTTCGCTGCTGGCCGCGCTGATCATCGCGGGCCATGTCGGCGCGTTGGCGGCCTTCCGCTTCGAGTATGACGACGAGGGCTTTGTCTACCGTGGCGTCCGCCGCGCATTTGCCGACGTGAAACGGGTGGATTGGTCGAAATGGAAGGAGAAGGGGATCGTGCGCGTGGACGGCATCAAGCTCGACGCCTGGCATCATGAGGGCGTGTGCGCGGTCGCGGCGAAGCTGAAGCCTGACGGAGAGGGCGCGTCGTCATGAGGAGGTTCTTCGTCTTTGTCGCGAGCGGCTTCGGCCTCGGGCTTGTGGTGCCGTTCGCTCCGGGCACGTTCGGCTCTTTGCCGGGCGTCGCGTTGGCGTATGCGGTCACCGCGTTGCCGCTGTGGCTGCAGATCCCCGCGTGCCTCGGATTCACGCTCTTGGCGATTCCGTTCTGCGACGTCGCCGAGAAGGCGCTCGGGATCAAGGACGATGGGCGCATTGCGGCTGACGAGTGGATGCTTTATCCGATTGCGCTTGTCGGCATCCCGCTCGCGGCATTGCCGTGGTGGTCGATGCTCGTCTTTTTCGCGGTCGTCCGCACGGTGGACATCCTGAAGCCGTGGCCGTGCCGTCGGCTTCAGTCCATTCCCGGCGGGCGCGGCATCGTCATTGACGACTTTGTCGCGAACCTTTATTCGCTGGCGATCAACTGGCTGATCTGCCTGTTCCTCTTCCCGTCGGCTTAACAGAGAAGGGTCGGATATGAACGAGAACGAATCTCTTGCCGCAATGATTCTTCGCCGTGCGAAGGTCTACACGGACGAGGCCGTCGCGCGGATCCTCGCGATGCGCGCGCAGAATGCGGGCATGGGGCTGGCCGAGGCGGCCGTCAAGTTCGGGGGCGTGAAAGAGCGCGATTTCCTGTCCGCCGTCGGGCAGGTCCTCGGGCTGGAGACGGTTGATCTCGAATCGCACAACCCGAGTCCCGAAGCCCTCTCGAAGCTGCCCGCGTCGGCCATCAACCAGTTCGGCGTCTTGCCGTACCGCGTCGAGGCCGATTCGCTGACGGTTGTCGCGTCCGATCCCTTCGACACGACGGCGGCGGACGCCCTTCGGCTCGTGGCGGGCTGTCGCATCCGTACGGCGCTGGCGCCGCGGGAGGATGTCGAGAAGGCGATCAAGAAGTTCTACGGCGTCGGCGCCGAGGCCATCGAGAAGATGCTGGAGGACGGTCGCTATGACGTGGGCGACGAGTTCGGCGCGATGACGAAGATTGACGTCGGCGAGATGGGCGAGGAGGCGTCAATCGTGCGCTTCGTCAACCAGATCATCGCCGAGGCCGACCGCCAGGGCGCGACGGACATCCATATCGAGCCGCAGGAGACGGAGCTGCGCATCCGCTACCGCATCGACGGCATGCTTCACAAGGTGGACGTGCCGCCCCAGCTGAACCGCCTCAAGAGCGCGATCATCTCGCGCATCAAGGTCATGGCGAACCTTGACATCGCCGAGAAGCGTCTGCCGATGGACGGGCGCATCGGCATCCGCATTCAGGGGCAAGACATTGACATCCGCGTCTCGACCATGCCGGCGGCGTACGGCGAGTCGATCTCGCTGCGCCTCCTCGCGAAAAGCGGCAGCTTCGTCAAGATGCAGGACCTCGGATTCAATCCGCGCGACTATTCCGTCGTGGACAAGATCATCCATCGCCCGAACGGCATCTTCCTCGTCACGGGCCCGACGGGTTCCGGCAAGTCGACGTCGCTCTACTCGTTCCTGAGCGAGGTGAACAAGATCGACGTCCGGATCATGACGGCGGAGGACCCGATCGAGTACCACATGGCGGGCATCAACCAGGTGCAGATGCAGGCCGAGATCGGCATGACCTTCGCGCGGGCCTTGCGCGCCTTCCTTCGACAGGACCCGGACATCATCATGGTCGGCGAGATCCGCGACCGCGAGACGGCGGAGATCGCGATCAACGCCTCGCTGACGGGTCACATGGTGTTCTCGACCCTGCACACGAACGATGCGGCAGGCGCGTTCCCGCGTCTCATCGACATGGGCGTGGAACCGTTTCTCATCGCGTCTGCCGTGGCGGGCGTGATGGGCCAGCGGCTCTGCCGCCGCCTCTGCCCGGACTGTCGGCGGGAAGTGCCGCTGGACCGAAAGTACTACACGCTGTCCGTGCCGCCCGAGCGCGACACGGTCTGGGAGCCGAACGGGTGCGAGAAATGCTCGAAGACGGGCTACAAGGGGCGCCGTGCGCTGTTCGAGGTGCTGGAGGTCGATGAGGACATCGAAGGCGCGATTGTTCGGCGCGAGAACGCGACGCAGATTCGCAACCTCTCGCTGTCGAAAGGCATGAAGACCCTGCGCGAAGACGGCTGGGCGAAGGCCTTCAAGGGCGTGACGAGCGTGAAGGAGATTCTCCGCGTGACCGAAGAGGGGTAAGAGATGCTGAACGATTTCCGTCTGTTCGGTCTGACGGATTGACGCGGTTTGTTGGATTTTGGTATACTGAAATCAACAAACGCGGTTGTGCCGAGCGGTCAGTGGTGATGCGACGGGTGTCGCACAGCTGGATCGGGCGGGAAAACCGCGAACATTGAGGAGAAACAAACATGAAGAAACTTATGGCGGTTGCCGTTCTCGCACTCTGCGCGTCCGGTTGCGTGATGACGCGCAACGACACGATCGCGTCCATGCTTACGCTCAACGTGAAGAGCCCGGACACGAGCTTCATCGACAACAGCGTCAAGCCCGCGAAGATGGGCGTTGCGAAGTCGTCGGGCCTCATCTGCTTCTGCGAGGGCGACGCGTCGCTCAAGGCCGCGATGGACAACGGTGGCATTACGAAGATCCACCACGTTGACCGCGAGGTCCGCAACATCCTTGGCATCGTCGCCGAGTACACGACGATCGTCTACGGCGAGTAAGGTTTCGTCTCGCAATGCCGATTGCGGTGGCGACAGCGTTCTGCTGTCGCCACTTTGCCTTTGTGCCGGTGCGGCGACGACATGGGGACGACGCGTTCGCGCCGTGCCGTCGCCGCAAGCCGCCTGTGGGCTCAGGCCGTGGATTTTCGGAAAAGAGGCCGGGCGTTTGCCGCGCTCTTCGATTTTTGGTATAATGCCGATCGTCATCTAACGGAGGACAAACATCTATGGCAGAACCCGAATATGAAGAAACCGAGGTCCCGGTGCGTGAGAACCTGGACGAGACGGAAATCCGCGATACGGATATCGTCTTTGATTGCCCGCACTGCGGCAAGAACCTTGTGATCGACTATCGAGGCGCGGGGCTTCAGATCAACTGCTCGGAATGCGGTGAGCCTGTCCTCGTGCCGATTCCCGACGGCATGGAGCTGACGGACCTCGACCTTGATTCGGGCGAGATCCTGAAACAGCTCTTCGCGACGCGGCGCAACTACCAGAAGGCGGAGGCGCGCGCCGAAGCCCTCAAGGCGCGTCTCGTCCAACTGCAGGAGACGCTGGGCGTCATGCAGGAAGTCGTCGCGGAAGGTCTCAGCGAATCGTGACGAGCCGCGCTCACTCCCGCGTCGTCAACGCGTTGACGTTCGCGCGCGTGCCGCTCATTCTCGCGTGGGCGGCGTTGGCTGTCGTTCAGGAGCTCCTGGCCGCCTCGACCGGGCGCGGGGGTGTCGTTCTGGCGTCTGTGGCGTGCGCGGCGATGCTCCTGTCGGGCCTGACGGACGCGTGGGACGGTGCGCTCGCGCGTCGCTGGAATGTCGTCTCGCCGTTGGGCAAGATGTCGGATCCGCTGATGGACAAGATCTTCTACATCGTCGCGTTCCCGGTCCTCTCCTGGCAGGTCATGCGCCAAGGCGGCAATGAGTTCCACGGGCTTCTGATGGTCGGCTTCACGATTCTTTACATGGCGCGCGACACGTGGGTGACGTTCATGCGCTCGGTCGGCGCGATGTACGGGGCGGACGTCGCGGCGATGTGGCTCGGGAAGGTGCGGACGGCCCTGTCGTTCCCCGGCGCCGGCTGGATCTACGCCTATCTCTGTTTCCACGCGCACGTGCCGTCGGCGTGGGCGCGCCTGTGGCTGGCGAGCTGCTACTTTGTCGAGGCGGGGCTCATCGTCTTGACGCTCTGGAGCCTTCACACCTATACCGCCGCCTATTTGCCCTATTTGAAGAGGGCACTTGAACACAGATGAGATTTGTGAGATAATACACACACCAAAACAAAACTAAAAAAGGTCTATGAATATGAAAAAGCAGTCCAAGGGTTTTACGCTCGTCGAGCTTCTCGTCGTCATCGGCATTCTCGGCATCCTGATGGGTGCTCTCTTCCCGGCCATCTCGTCCGCAATGCTCTCGGCGAACACGTCCGCCATGTCGATGCGTGGCCGCAACCTGTTTGTGGCGATTACGCAGTGCAACACCGAACGTGAGGGCGCGGGCCTTCAGGCGGTGTGGCCGCAGACTTCGACGGAAGGCGTTGACCAGGATGACAAGGAAGTCATCAACGCTTCCAGCTCGACGGAGTTCTTCAAGGCTCTCTTTGACCTCGACACCTCTGCCGAGAGCCGTCAGCCGTATGTGGACGTCGACATCAGCACGCTCTCGGGCGGCGGCGTTCCGGGCATGAGCGGCACGACGCTTGAGAAGGCGAACGTCGCTTGGCTCGTGACGAAGAACCTCCAGAGCGAAGTCGCGGATGTCGTTCCGGCGCTCGTCACGCGCAACGTTGACTACTCCTCGCTCCAGTCCAGCCTCCAGAAGTATGAGGGCACCTCGTCCACAAAGGTCGAATGCGGCAAGAGCGGCGGTCAGTATACCTCGACCCCGTTTGGCAACAAGGCGTGGATTCTCATCCGCAAGGGAGGCGCGGCGCAGGTCATCAAGGCGAAGTATTCGCGTCTCAACGTGATCTTCAACAAGCAGAGCTTTGACAACAGCGGTCTTGCGAACCAGCTGGAGATCATGGAACTCTGATGCTCGTCAGGGTCGCGATTGACCTCGCGCTGGATCGGCTCTTCACGTATGAAGTGCCTGAAGCGCTTGAGAAGAAGCTGGCCGTCGGCCAGCTTCTTTCCGTTCCGTTCGGGCACCGCGAGGCGCGTGGCTTCGCCGTCGAGGTGTCGCCCGTTTCGGGGGGCGGGGGGCTGACGGCGCAGCCCCCCGCAAGAGCCTCGTGCCTCTCGGGTCTCTCCAGCCGAAAATCCTACCGCCTGAAGCCGATTTCGGCGATTCTTGACGAGACGCCGTTCTTCTCGCCGAAGCTGCTGGAACTCGTGAAGAAGGTCGCAGCCTACACGGCCGCGCCGCTGGAGACGGTGCTGAAGACGGCGTTGCCTGCGGCGGTGCTGAAGAAGAACGCCCGGCCGCGCGAGCAGCTGTTCGTTGAGGCGAGGGAGGGCGCGAGACTTGAGCGACCTGGGCGGCGCGAGGGTCTTATGGGGGGCTGCGCCGTCAGCCCCCCGGCGGCCGAAGCCTCCGACGCCTCAACCCTGACCCCCCGTCAGCGCTGGCTTTACGAGAACATCATTCGACTTGGCGGAGGCTGGATGACGCAGCTCTGCCGAGAGCTGAAGACGACGCCCACGTCGCTGCGGCAGCTTGGGCAACTCGGGCTGGTCTCGGTCACCGTCCGCGCGAAGCGGCGCAGCCCGCTTGGCAATCGTCGCATTCTGCCCTCAAAGCCCTGGCCGCTCAATGTCGAGCAGCAAATGGCGTTGGAGACGATCTTTGCGGAAGAGGAGTTGGCCGCTGGACCGACCCTCCTCTTCGGCGTGACGGGCAGCGGCAAGACCGAAGTCTATCTGCAGGCGATCGCGCGAGAACTCGACGCGGGGCGTGGCGCGATCGTCATGGTTCCGGAAATCTCGCTCACGCCGCAGACGGTCCAGCGCTTTGCCTCGCGCTTCGGCGACCGCGTCGCGGTCCTCCATTCGGCTCTCTCGGACGGCGAGCGCTATGACGAATGGCATCGCATCCGTTCGGGTGCGGCACGCGTGGTCGTCGGTCCGCGCAGCGCGGTGTGGGCGCCCGTGAAGGATCTCGGGCTGATTGTCGTGGACGAAGAGCACGAGACTTCGTACAAGCAGGACGAGACGCCGCGCTACCACGCACGGGACGTCGCCGTCCTGCGCGGCGCGATCGAGGGGGCCCGCGTCGTTCTCGGCAGTGCCACGCCTTCGCTTGAAAGCTGGCTCAATGCGGCACATGGCAAGTATCGTCTTGCGACAATGAGATGCCGTGCCGGTGCGGGCACGCTGCCGATCGTCCGCCTCGTCGAGATGCGTGACGGCGCGATCTTCTCGCCCGAACTCCTGGACGCGATTCGACTGCGCCTCGACCGTCATGAGCAGACGATCCTCTTCCTGAATCGACGCGGCTACTCGCGGCAGGTCGTCTGCGAGGCGTGCGGGCATGTCATTGAATGTCCCGACTGTGGTCTTCCGTACACCTATCATCAGGCGGACGACTGTCTGCGCTGCCATGTCTGCGGCGGCTGGATCGCCCGACCGACGGCGTGCCCGGCCTGCCATGCGCCGGCGCTTGACTATCGGGGCATTGGCACGCAGCGGGCGGAAGCCGCGCTCAAGAAGTGCTTTGCGCGCGCGAGGATTCTGCGCATGGACGCCGACTCGACGTCGCGCAAGCACACCCATGACGACATCCTCGACGCCTTCCGCCGGCAGGAGGCGGACGTCCTCTTGGGTACGCAGATGATTGCGAAGGGGTTGGACTTTCCGAACGTCACGCTGGTCGGCGTGCTGAATGCGGACAGCTCCATCAACATGCCGGATTTCCGCGCGGTCGAACGGAGCTTCCAGCTGTTTGCGCAGGTCGCCGGGCGCGCGGGGCGCGCGGAACTGCCGGGCGAGGTCTTCATCCAGAGCCACGAGATCGACAGCCCTGTCTTGCGGGCGGTTGTGCGCGGCGACTTTGCGGCATTTGCGGCAGACGAGCTGAAGGCGCGGCAGGAGGGGTTCTTTCCGCCGTATTGCCATCTCGCCATGGTCAACTTCAAGTCGAAGGACCTGAAGCTTGTCGGTGACTGGGCGACGATGTACGCCGCGTCTCTGGCGAAGTGCCCGGGGCTGAACGTCACGGATGCGATGCCGAGCGCATTGGAGAAGGCCGAGGGCTGGTATCGTTGGCAGGTGATGGTGCGTGCGGCGAAGGCCGGGGCCATCGTCAAAGCCTGGCGCTGGATCGTCTCGGCGCGTCCCGCCCCTGTGCCTCTTCGCGTCTCGATTGACATCGACGCCGTCAACCTGGTCTGACGCGCGGCGTGCCCCTCTTGCATCTCATCCACAAAATATGATATACTTCATTTTGTGATGAGAACAAAAATAGTCCAGACACTCCTTTCGAGGGGTGTGCGGCCCTCGCCCCAGCGCACGGCGGTCTACGAGGCCCTTGCCGGGCGCAAGGACCATCCGTCGGCGGAGGTCCTGTTCGCGGCGTTGCGTCCGACGATGCCGACGCTGTCGAAGACGACCGTTCTCAACACCCTGCGCCTGTTCCAGAGCGTCGGGCTGACGCGTGACGTCCGGTGCGAGGAGGGCGAGCTTCGGTTTGACGGGAGCCCTGCGTTCCATGCCCACTTCAAGTGTCGCGGGTGCGGCGCGCTGTTCGACATACCCGTCGAAGGCGGGCATGAGGTGACGTTCGTGCCGTTGCCCGAGGGTTTTCAGCTTGATGACGAGCAGGTCATCTACTATGGCCTCTGCAAGAGATGTTCGGCAAAAAAGAAAGGAAGCAAACAATGAAAAAATACGTGTGCAAGGTCTGCGGCTGGGTCTATGATCCGGCGGAAAACAACGGCGTCTCCTTCGAGGATTTGCCGTCCGACTGGATGTGCCCCGTCTGTGGCGTCGGCAAGGACCAGTTCGAGGCCCAGTGATTCAGTAAACAACCATCAGTAAACCACCAAACAAGGAGAACAAAATGAAAAGATGGGTTTGCCCGGTCTGCGGGTATGTGCATGAAGGCGACACGGCGCCCGAGAAGTGCCCCCAGTGTGGCGTTCCGGGCTCGAAGTTCAAGCTCGAGGAGGCAGGCGCCGGCTATGCGTGCGAGCATCATGTCGGCGATGGCCAGGTCGAGGATGCGGAAGTCACGCAAGGTCTCAAGGACCATTTCAACGGCGAGTGCTGCGAAGTCGGCATGTACCTCGCGATGGCGCGTCAGGCCGAGCGCGAGGGCTATCCTGAGATTGCGGAGGCTTTCAAGCGCTATGCGTGGGAAGAGGCCGAACACGCCTCGAAGTTCGCGGAACTCCTCGGCGAGGTTGTGACGAGCTCCACAAAGAAGAACGTCAAGATGCGTGCGGACGCCGAGGCGGGCGCATGCGCGGCGAAACTCGTCATCGCGAAGCGGGCGAAGGAACTCGGCTACGACGCCATCCACGACACCGTTCACGAGATGGCGAAGGACGAGGCGCGCCACGGCGCGGGCTTCGCGGGGCTGTACAGGCGTTTCTTCGCGTAAGCGACCGGGGCTTCTCTCTTGGAGAGGAGAGGCCTCTCACGACACGGCAGGTCAGGCGGACATTCGGTTTGCCTGACCTGTCTTGTCGTGAAGAATGGGGCGACTTCGGCTTCTGGGGCGATTGTCGGCGAGAACGCCAATATGCTATAATATTCTCCAATTATGGAAGAAGTCAGAGTGCGTTTCGCCCCGTCTCCGACGGGCAAGGTTCATATCGGGAACATCCGTGCGGCAATTTACAATTGGCTCTTTGCGCGGCACACGGGCGGCAAGTTCCTCCTGCGCGTCGAGGACACCGACCTCGAGCGCTCGACGCCAGAGGCGATTCAGGTCCTCTTCGAGTGCATGCAGTGGCTTGGGCTGGACTACGATGAGGAGGTTTTCTACCAGACGAAGAACGTGAAGCGTCATCTGGAGGTCGTTGACCAGCTGTTGGCCTCTGGGCACGCCTACAAGGTCGAAAAGACCTCGCGCGACGGCAAGACGGGCGTCGTCACGATGTTCCGGATGCCGAAGGAGGGCGTAATCGAGTTCGACGACATCGTCAAGGGCCACATGGCGAAGAAGGCCGAGGACATCCCGGACTTCGCGATCGTCCGCTCCGACGGCTCGCCGATCTTCCATCTCGCGAACGTCGTGGACGACATCGACCAGCGCGTCACGCACATCATCCGCGGCGACGACCACGTCGAGAACACGTTCAAGCACATCTGCCTCTTCCGGGCGCTTGGCGCGCCGATCCCGAAGTACGGCCACCTCTCGATGATCGTCAACCAGCAGGGCAAACCCTACTCGAAGCGCGACGGCGCGGCGTTCGTCGGCGAGTACCGCGAGCAGGGCTATCTGCCGGAGGCGCTGTTCAACTACCTGCTGCTCCTGGGCTGGAATCCGGGCGACGACCGCGAGATCCTGACACGCGAGGAGATGATTCGGCTCTTCGAGCTTGAAAAGGTCCACGTCACGGCGGCGATGTTTGACCCGAAGAAGCTCGCGTGGATGAACGGCGAGTACATCAAGCGCATCCCGCACGAGGCGTTCAAGGCCGAGCTGAAGCGTCGCGTCGCGGCGGCCGGCCTTGCGGCCGGCGAGGCGCAGGGCGAGGCGTGGTGGGACTATCTCGTCGATCAGGTCCAGCCGCGCACGAAGGTCCTGAACGACCTGCCGGGCACCTGCCTCTGCCTCTTCACCGACGACTATCCGTTTGACGCGAAGGCGGTCGAGAAGCGGCTGAAGAAGCCGGGGGTGAAGGAGGTCCTGCTCGATCTCGTCACGCGCTTCGCGGCGGTCGGGGACTGGACGGCGCCGAATCTGGAGGCGCTCGTGAAGGGCCACTCGCAGGGCAACGGCATGGGCCCGTGGGTGCATCCGATCCGCGTCGCCGTCTCGGGGCGAGGCGAAGGCATCGGGCTTTTCGAGATGCTGCAGCTTCTGGGCAAGGAGAAGACGCTCGCGCGCCTGCAGAAGGCGGCGGACGAACTTGCCGCGTCCTGACGTCGATTCCTTCCTTCTCAGAGCCGATGAGAGCGCAAAGTTTTGGCTGACCAATCAGGCAAACGCATTTCCCGTCGGCGACTTGCGTATGCACAACCGCCGATTTGATATAATACGGGGAACATCTTTTTCCGAATCAACTGACAAAGAAAGAACGAATCATGCTGAAGGCCATCATTCTCGGCGCTGGGTATCGCGGACGAGCCTACGCTGACTACGCGAAAGAGCATCCGGACCAGCTGGAAATCGTCGGCGTCGCCGACCCCGTGCAAGCCGAGGTCATCCCGGCGAAGCGGTACTGGAGGGACTGGCGCGACTGCCTGACGGAGAAGCCCGAGGCGGACATCGTGATGATCACGATGCCGGACAGTCTGCATCATGACCCGGCGATCATGGCGCTGGACGCGGGCTACCATCTTCTGCTGGAGAAGCCGATCTCGCCGACGGAGCAGGAATGCCGCGAGGTCATCGACTGCGCATTGCGGAACAGGCGACTCGTCATCGTCGGGCACGTCCTGCGCTATACGGCGTATTTCGCGCACATTAAGGCGCTCATCGATTCGGGGGAACTCGGCGAGGTCGTCTCGATCGCGCATCAGGAGTCCGCCGGCTTCTGGAAGGTCGCGCACTCGTACGTGCGCGGCAACTGGGCGAACTCGACGAAAAGCTCGCCGATTATCCTCGCGAAATGCTCGCACGACCTCGACCTGTTCGTCTGGTGGCTCGGCGGCCAGAAGTGCAAGAAGGTCACTTCCTTCGGCTCGATCAAGCTCTTCCGCAAGGAAATGATGCCGAAGGGCGCGGCATGCCGCTGCGTGGACTGCCCGCCCGCCATCGAGAAGCGGTGCGTCTGGAGCGCGCGCAACATGTACGTCCGGCATGACGAGCTCAAGTATCTTTTCGCCGACCATTCGGATGCGGCGATGGAGAAGCTCATCGAGGAGACGGAGTACGGCAAGTGCGTCTATCAGACGGACAACGACGTGCCCGACCACCAGACCGTGACGATGGAGTTCGAGGGCGGCGCGACGGTGAGCCACGTGATGACGGGCTTTACCGCGCGGAACATCCGCACGACGCGCATCGCCCTGACGCGCGGCGAAATCGTGGGCGACGGCGAGAACCTCGACATCTGCCGTTTTGACGGCAACTCGGTCGAGACGGGCGTGCCGACGAATTTCCGCTTGCCGAACAAGTCGCGCCATGGCGGAGGCGACTTCAACCTCGTCTCGGAGATGATTCGCATCTTGCGCCGGAACGACCCGGAGGAGATCCGCGAGATCACGGCGGAGGCGCTGCAGAGCCATCTCATCTGCTTTGCCGCGGAGAAGTCGCGGCTTTCGGGCGGCAAGGTCATCGAGATCAATCAGGACTGACGCACGATGTCAAAGACGCTTTTGGTCGGCTACAAGGCCGCAGATCTCACCCCGGTGCTGTTGGCGGGCGAAGTGACGTGCCATACGCTGGACGTCTATCATCGCCACGCGATTGAGAAGGTCCATCACGTGAAGGCGATCTGCTCGCCTCACTTGCCCGAAGGCCCTTGGGATGTCGTGCGCTTTCGGACGGGTCCAAAGTCCATGAGCGGCGAACTTGCGCTTGACCTCCTGCAGGAGTGCGCGAGACTGGTTGGGGGCGACTTGAAGCCGCCGCGCTTCGTGTTGGATTTCGTCGGCCGTGAACGTGACCGCAACGACCTGCTCGACAAGGTGCGCAAGGACGCTCGGCGGACGCGCGTGTTCAAGGCCGAGTGGCCGGCGTCCGTGCCGGGCGGTCCGAAGCTGATGTTCACGAGCTATCCGGGGTGCTTCTGCCATCGTCGGCTTGACGAAGGCGGGCTTGCGCTTGCGGAAGTCGTGAGCCGCGAATTGCGGGAGGGGAAGGTTCACACGGCGGCACGGAGCCACGGAGGGGAATTGCGTCTTCTGGACATGGGCTGCGGCTGCGGGCTCGTGGGGCTCCTGATTGCGGCGGGCCAGCCCTCTGACCATTCGGCCGTATCCCTGACCCTCGTCGATTCCCACAGCCGTGCGGTTGAGGCCGCGACGGAGAATGCGGCGAAGTTCGGCGTTCCGGCGGAGGTCATCCTCTCCGACAATGGCACGCCAACGCGGATGGATGGCACGTTTGACGTCTTCGTCGGGAATCCGCCGTACTACAGCGACTATCGCATTGCCGAGGTCTTTCTGGAGACGGCCAAGCGTGCCCTCAAGCCGGGCGGCGTCTGCTATCAGGTCGTCAAGAACGCGGCAGGTCTCGAACCCGTGCAAAAGCGTTTCTTTCCCGAAGTCGAGATCATTCGACGGCGAAACTATTCCGTCTTGAAGTCAATAGCCTAAAGAGGCTCCCAGTTCGTCAAATAGAACGGACACTCTTTGGTAGTTGGTGCTTTGGCAAGAATCTCGACGGGGGTTGACGGCTTTTGGCAGAAAGTGCTATAATCCGTTTAGGTAGATTTGTATCAGTTCACGTATCACCCAAACAAGAGGAAAGTGACATGACACAGAAGACGCTCCCGAAGGGAACGGAACGCGGAAGGGCCTTCCGTCTGACCTTGGTTTGTGCGGTTCTTCCGCTATTTGATGCTATTGCAGGGGGGATAAATTCATCAAGTTACGTGCGACGCGGGCTGGTCGCGCACTGGGATGCGATTGACAATGTGGGCGTTGGCGTGCATGACGCGTCCGCAACGACATGGAAAGACTTGACGGGGAACGGCTTTGACTGGACGCTGACGGACGGCTATTATACATGGACGGAGAAGGCGATTACGCTTCAAGGGCCAGGCACGTCGAATGCGCCTGTCGTCGGCACGAATGCGAAGAAGAACTCGGATTTCAACGGCAAGATGAAGACGGTCGAGTTCATCTACCGTGCAACGGAGCAGGGCGATACGGTTGTTTTCTCGCCGGGCTACGAGGACTACAAGGGCGGCATTGTGACGTTGGTGAAGAACGGCAACGGGTATCTCGCATTCTTTGACCCGACGAAATCAGATGCCCAGGGCATACCGCTCGAACTGAACGCGACGAACGTCTACCGCATCGTCTACACCATAGGCACGGCGCGCCCGACCGCACTGGAGGCCGTCTACAAGAACGGGCAGCAGGTGGCGCCCGTCAGCACGGGGTCTTGGCTGGGACAGACGGCGACGGTCTCCTTGGGCGGTCGTGCTGGCGCGGTTTGGACGAAGCCCGCGCACGGCGAGTTGATGTCCATCCGCATCTACTCGACGGAGCTCACGCCGAATGAAGTCGCGGTGAATGCCGCGCTTGACCAGATTCGCTTCTTCGGGGCAGACCCGAAGGACGTCATGTTGCCGGAAGGATTCAGCCTTGATGCGGACGGAAACGTCATCAAGGCCCGTGCGGTCGGCACCTCGGTTTTCGACGACGTCAAGGTCTGGTACAAGGGGTCGGCCGGGAACGCCGTCGGCACGAGCGATACCGGCGGGGTGAATGAGGGGTGGTCGGACTTCTCCGTCTGCAAGCTGAAGCCGCTGACGGGCGCGGCGTGGGGTTCGGATGCTGCACTTTACGCGGGCGGCTCCTATTTCTGGTGGGGCTGGCGGATGCGGTATGACAACGTGCCCGTGAAGCTGCCGTATGCGAACCTTGACTTGGGCGAGTCCCCGTGCATGGTCTTCCCCGCGCCCGTCACGACGAATGGCTGGGTCGATGTCGAGATTGACGGAGTGATGATGAGCCGTCCAGTCGTCAGCTATCGTGTCGGCGGCCTCAAGTTTCCGAGTTGGCTTCCTGACTGGCCGACGGATGCCGTCTGCTCGAACTATACCTGCGTTTTGCGCTTCAAGCCCGGCGAGGCGATCAACCCCGTCACGGGCGGAAACAACGCGATGCATCTTCTTCATTTGAGTAGCATCTACCAATCGGGCGACAAGCCGAGCGGCCTGAGCCTCAGCCTCAACACGCTTGACACGTTGAGCGATCGTTTCGTGTTGCGTTCGTTCATCGGCGACCAGCAGAGGAACTTTGAAGACCATAAGATTCGTCAGGACCGCTGGGTCGATCTCGCGATTATCGCAGATGGCCCGAAGCTCACTTGGCACCTGTGCTACGAGGACGGCGAAGACGGGGCGACGACGAATGTCGTCTACACGTACACGGAGACATTCGGCCCAACGGTCGCGAAGCCCTGCATTCCGGCGAACAGACGCGTGTTTGGCTTTGGCTCGAACGGCTCCAATTTCTATTCGGCCACCTTCACGAACGGCATTTCGGCGACGTCTACGATCAACGCCGACTTCCGCGGCGTCTTCAATCAGGTCGCGTTCTGGGACCGGACGCTTTCGACGCCCGAAGTCCAGGAGGCGATGGGACGGCCCGCGCTCGTGAACATCGGTCAGACCGGCAACGAAGGAAACGTGGAGTTTCTCGCGACCAAGACGCGTGTGACGGCAGAGGGAGACTGGGAATCGCTGAATCCCGTGCTGACGGCGGCGAACCCGTCTGCGACGATTGACTTCTCCTGCCCGCAGGAGTGGGATGGTTTGCCGCAATTCCTGCGCGTGACGGCGTGCGCCGATTCGGATGCGGGCGAGGTCGAGGTTCGCCTGAATGGCGACGCGCTCGGAACGCTCGCGCTTCGGCCCGGCAAGGCCACGCGGCTGTATGTGCCGGCGAAGAAGATCGCGACGGGCGCGAATGCGCTGGTTCTGGTGCGCGTCTCCGGGATGACGCTCAAGCTGGATGCCGTCTCCCTTGCGGGGTCGTGGTCGTATGGGCGGGATGTCGCGAGCGAGGGCATCGGATGCTTCGGCTATGACCGTACGTCTCTTGACAGCTACAACTTGAGTCCGTCATGCGGCAATGGAAAATTCAATATCCGCGGGATTGCGGCGGATACGAGCGCGAGGGCCGCTTACATAATGTCCTTCCGCCTTCCCGAAGACATGGCGGACCGCTGCAAGGGCGTCTTGCGCTTCCGGATACAGAATACGGGCGGGAACACCTATCCGGCCACTGTCTCGATGAACGGCCGTCTGCTGGACACCTTGCAGGTCAAGGGCGGGGGCGTCCATGACGTAAAGGCTCCGCATGAGCTTTTCCGCGCGGGCTGGAACGCGGTCGAGCTCCGCGTGATGTCGGGTTGGGCGAACGTCGATTGCCTGCGGTTGACGGTCAAGCCCTATAATGCCTTTGGGCATTGCATTTACATTCGATGAGGAGCGAACGGTGATGTCGACGATCTCACGACGTGGTTTCATCTCGGGGTGCGTGGCGGCGACGATGGCGTCTGCCGTCGCCGAATCGACGGCGACCGGCTCGCACGACCCGAATCTTGCGGTGTTCCTGTCGGACATTCACTGCAACGACAAGTACCGCGGACGATGGATGCAGCACCAGCACGCGATTCTGCGCGGATTCGTGACGGAGATTCTCGCGATGCGTCCGCTCCCCGCGTGCGTCGTCGTCTTCGGCGACTTCTCCGCCTCGAATGGCTGGAAGGAAGACTTTCTGTTGGCGCGTGAACTCATGAAGCCGCTTGTGGACGCGGGCATCGCGATGACTTACGGCATGGGCAACCATGACAAGCGTCGGAACTTTCTCGAAGTCTTCCCCGAAGCGGCGTCGGGGCTTGCGCCCGTGAAGGATCGCATCGTCTCGAAGGTGGCCCTTCCGACATGCGATCTCATTCTGCTGGATTCCCTGCGAGAGAAGCCTGGCGATGCGGGAAACTTCGTGGACGGTCGCGTGGACGGCGAACAGCTGGAGTGGCTGAAGGCTGAACTGGCGACGGCAAAACGGCCGATCGTCCTTGGGGCGCACCATAGCGCCGTCGAGGCCGGGTTGCGCAAACTCGTCGTGACCGCGCCGACGGTCTGCGGCTATGTCTACGGGCACGAGCACATGTGGGCGGACGCGTACCTGCACGACGGGACGTACGGCAACTCGCAGACGGTTCAGACGGTGACGTTGCCGTCATCGGGCTATTACGGTGACCTCGGCTATGCGGTTTTCCGCACGTTTGACGATCATGCGGAACTCACCTTGCGGCAGAGCGACTTCTTCTTCAACAAGGAATGGAAGGGGCGTCCGCAGCCCCAGGCGTGGGCATCGCGCGTTGCGGCGCATCAGGGACTGAAGGCGTCGTTCTTCTACGAGAAGCCCGCGAATTTCTATCGGGGCTGATCGCGTGCGACGACTGCTTTTTGCTTTCGGGGCGTTGGTGACGCTTTCGGTCGGGGCGCAGACGCTGACGGTCGAGACGGGTTGGGGCGGGGAAGCGTTCGGCGCGGCGATTGGCGCGCGCTTTGAGGCTCGGCGTGAGATCGGAGGGTCATTCCGCCCGTTTGCCGCCGAAGTTGCGGCACGAGCCGAGGGGACTGGTTCCGCGTGTCTTGACTGGACATTTGACAGGGCGACGGAGGGCACGCGGGAGGGCGTCTGGCTGAAACTCGACGCGGTGCGCTGGGCTGGTTCTCGGGTAGTCTACGCAGGGCACGAGGTGGCGTTGCCGACTGTCCATGAGCCGGGGAAGAACATCCATTTGGCGACCGGCGAGGCGACGCAGTTCGCCTTTCTCGACGCGGACGGTCGCGAGGTCTTCGCGCTGGCTTTCGACGAGACGGTCGCCTGTCACGTGATGGACGAACGCGAGTGGAGCCAAGAGACCTTCGTTTGGCGGTTCTGGCGTCCCTGTGCGCCGAATGCGAAGCCGTTCGTCTGCCGTCTGCACGCCGAGGGCGGGGTGTCGGTCGCGCACCGTGCGCCGCATGTGATTGAGGCGGGTCCCGACTGGTGTGCGCTTGCGGAAGATGCGTCGGACGTCGTGCCGGGGAGTGCTCTCGACTTCACGACGCTCTGCGGGGAACGTCGTCCCTGCGGCACGTTCGGGCGCGTCCTCGCGAACGGCGGCGACTTCGTGTTTGCCGACCGCCCGAACGTGCGCGTGCGCTTCTATGGCGTCAACGTCTGCTCGGATGCGGTGGTCACGCCGCGTCGGGATGTGATCGAGGCGTTCACGGATCGCCTCGCGCGGCGTGGCTACAATGCGCTGCGTTTCCATCACCACGACGGGCCTCTGTCGGAGGGAACTTCCGATGCGGCGTTGAATCCGCGTCAGCTGGAGAAGATGGACGTCTTCATGGATGCGTGCGGACGAAAGGGGCTGTACGTCACGACCGACGTCTTCGTCTCTCGAAAAGTCCCGTGGCGCGCGATTGGCGAAAATCGTGACGGCGTTGTCGGCATGGACGCGTTCAAGGCGCTTGTCCTCGTCCACGAGGGCGCGTATTCGAACCTCTGCGCTTTCGCGCGAGACTGGCTGTCGCATGTCAATGTCGTGAACGGGCGGCGATGGGCGGACGATCCGACGCTCGCCTTCTTGGCGTTCGTCAACGAGGGACATCTTGGCATGGACGGGCTGGAGACCCTGAATGAGCTGCCGCGCTATCCCGAGGCGTGGCGGGCTTGGGGTGGCAAGGGCGCGATTCCGGCGGGCCGCCCGTGGGACAAGACGGCTGACGCGGCGCGTGTCGCGGCGTTTTTGGCGAATCTGGAGATGAAGTTCGCCGTGCGCTTCTCGACTTTCCTGCGCCGTGAAATTGGGGTCAAGGCGCTCTTGACGGACATGAGCTCGGGCATGGAACGCGAGGAGTTCCGTCCCGTGCGCGCCTCGGCGGCGTACGACTATGTGGACGAGCATTTCTACTGGGACCATCCGGCTTTCCCGAAGACGGCATGGGCGCTCCCCGCCCAGAGCCTGAATGCGAATCCGATCCGCAGTCACGGCGCGGATGTCCTTGCGGATGCCGCGCGCGTGCGGCTTCCGGACAAGCCGTTCGCCGTGAGCGAGTGGAACTTTACGGGGCCGTCCGCCTATCGGTCGATGGCGGGACTCGTGATGGGCGCGGAGGCGTGTCGCGAGGACTGGGGCGCGGCGTGGCGCTTTGACTGGGGCGGCAGCCCGTGGGAACTCGCGAAGCCGCACGAAGTGCGCGCGGGGTTTTTCGGCCTTGCGGGTGACCCGCTGGCGCGTGCGACGGAACGCGCCGTGGTCTGCCTGTTCCTGCGCGGTGACGGCGAGGGGGCGGAAGTTTCGGTCGACCGTGCAACGGGCGCGTTCTCGGTCCGTTCGCCACGCCTGTGCGGGGGCTTCTCCGAGACGGGGGTCCTGCGATGCGGCGCATTGGCGGCACGCGGCGCGGCGACGCCGATGACGGTCTGGGCGAGCGCGCTTGACGGACTGCCGCTTGACCAGTCACGGCGGATTCTCGTCGCGCACCTGACGGACCTCCAGAACACGGGTGCGACTTACAAGGACGCGACACGGACAGTCGTCTTGAGCTGGGGAAGGTCGCCGCACCTCGTCCGTCGCGCTTCGGCGCGGATTGGCTTGGCGGTTGCGAAAGGCCGTGTCGTCGTCTATGCGCTGGATCTCGCGGGACGGCGCGTGAAGGAGGTCCCGTCCGCGCGTTCGGGCAAGGGGATTCTCTCTTGGACGGCTGATCCTGCGCAAGGAGATGCGTCCGCCGTTCTGTATTACGAGGTCGTTCGCGCCGATCCGTCGTCTCCGTGATCCCGTGCTGCACCATGTGCCGTGCGGACAATATGGTATAATACGCGGCATGGGAGAAATGGACATGCGCATACGTGCGGCGGAATTGCGGGACGCGGAGCGGCTCTACGCGCTCATCTCGCTGAATCGCGACCAACTGGTGCCGCGTTCGCTGGGCAATGTGGTCGAGATGATCGACCGCTTCGTCTTGGCTGAATGCGAGGGCGAGATGGTTGGATGCGCGGCGTACCAGATTCATCCTGAAATCGGCAACGCCGAGGCGGCTGCGGTCGAAATCGTTTCCGTGGCAGTGAAGTCGATGTTCCGCCGGCGCGGCATTGGGCGCGGACTGGTCGAGGCGGTTCTCGCCAAGGTCGCCGCGTTTCGTCCGAAAGAAGTCGTCGCTCTCACGTTCGCGCCGGACTTCTTCCGTTCGCTGGGCTTCGTGAAGATCGAAAAGACCGAGATCATGCACAAGCTCTACACGGGGTGCATCAACTGCACGAAACACGCCAACCCCTACACTTGCCCCGAAATCGCCATGCGGCGAGCGACTTGAGGCGACCGGACGGCGGATGCCAAAAAAACGAAAATACCCCCTTGCGGCGTTAGGGAAGAATATGGTATACTATTCATCCGTTCGCCTAAAGCGGATATAGATCATTGAAAACGGATGCTTGAGAGCATGTCTCTGGAAGAGACATGGAACAGCAAGAATGCTATGTGCGGAGCCAACTCGGATTCTCAAGTTTCATTTCTGAGAGTTTGATTCTGGCTCAGAAC
>CAKTYZ010000028.1 GCA_934635225.1 uncultured Kiritimatiellota bacterium | reverse complement strand
GTCTCCAGGGCGGGAGCGCGCCCTCATTCGCAGCCGGCGACAAGCCCCTCCGGAACCCAGACGTCGGGATCGGACAGAATTACCTCCCGCAAGGACCGCGACATCTTCCGTACAGATCCCCCACTTTACCACGTAAAGCCACGAAACATCCCACACAAGGTTCGGCCCGGTTTATCCTTGATAATATAAGGCGTGAACTTCCATACCTCTCAGGCCATCTCTGAGTATTTCCGATCCTCGACGACAGAAAGAAATTGAGGAGGAATCATGCAACTTTGTGATGATGTTGTGTCCAGAAAGCTTGAGCTGCGCATACACAAGCCACAACCCCCATGCGAAGTTTTATCTTTGCCTTTCAAATTCAAAGGTTATCCTAAAGTACCTTAATTGGATAAGCGCAAAGTTGGATAAAACAGATTGGCAATGGTTCAAGCAATGTGTTAAGACATTCCCCATCCCCTCCATTTCTAAGCAACAGGCGGAGATCACGCGACAAACCCATGGAAAAAACGAAGTACACGAACAACTTGCTCGGCATAGTCTATCTCGTAGACAAGTATGTATGCCCTTACTATCGCCTTTCGGCACCCTAATTCTGCCAGTCTAGAATCTGAGCAAAGAGGAAAGATTTCTGGCGTCGTTTCAAGTGTGTCTAAACTCGCTCAACCTCATCCAGCACGGCCAAGGCTACGGGGGGATTGGCAAGCGCATTCCCGACATAATCCGTTATCTGGTCGAGGTCAACTTCTGCGCTTTCGGTGATTTCAAGCGTGTACATTGAATTTCGCCCTTTGGCTTGCAAGTGCCTTGCGCAATGGTTTCACACGGTCTGAGGCAATGTCTGCCCTGGCTTCTTCAAATTTGGCGTATACGGCATTACGCCCTATGGCCTCTTCGTAATAGGTCATGCTCATTATAACCATATTGCAGAGTTCAGATATCCGATTGGTATCCTTGAGATCTCTTACTGGCACTATTGCCGTCATTCATGACGCAAATGACAGCATATTTTCAGAATGATAACAACGGAAGACTACGGCTCGTCACTCGCTCTATCATTCCGAAAATCACCAAGTGATGATTCGGTCGATGAGTTTGCGCTAAGATCCTTGTCAGAATGCATTAGACAGTGCACGAGCCTATCGGCAATAAACCTGTGCAGGGCAAACGACAGGCCCCGACAAGAATGAGCATGAAGGCGTCCGCCCCCAAAGAGCACACATCAGTGAAGGTCTGAAAGACTGGTGGTCGCGAGACCTCCGCCAAGCGCCTTGTAAAGGGAAATGAGATCGAGCGTAATCTGGCCACGCGAAAGGACGAACTCCTCTTCCAGCTGAAGGCGGGAACGCTGCGCGTCCAGAACGTTATTGAAGTCCTTGAGGCCGTTCTTGTAAAGGTCCTGCGAAATCGTGACCGCATCCGTCGCGGCCTTGACCGCGCTCTTCAAGGACTGGTTTCGACGATATTCCTGCGTATAGGCCGCATAGGCATCACGCACTTGACCATATGCGTTCTGAAGCGCATACTCATAGGCAAGCGCGGCTTCATGCATCTTCGCCTCAGTCGCCTTCACGTTCGCGTAAATGGCGCCGCCCTGAAAGATCGGCCAGCTGACGGATGGCCCAAGGGAGGCAAAAAAGGACTCCTTGCTGAAGAGATCAAGGCTGTTTTTCGACTCAAGGCCAATCGTTCCGTTCACATAAAGTCTCGGGAACCACTGCGATTTCGCCACACCAATCGCCGCCGTCGCCGCCGCAAGCTGACGCTCTGTCACCTTGACGTCAGGTCGACCGCGCAACGTGTCCAACTTCAGTTCCGCGACCTTCTGCGGCTGAAGAAGCCAGTCGCGTCGTCCGTCCAGCGGCTTCAGCCTTTCGTTCAATGCGCCTGGCATCTCGCCCGCGAGGATCGCCAATGCGTTCTTGAGCTGCTCTTCCTGCGCCAAGAGCTGCGGAATGCGCGCGCGCGTCTGCTCGACGACGTAGGCGCACTGGTTGACGGCGAGTTCATCGCCAATGCCCGAATCCAGGCGCGATTTCAAGATCTCGTAGGTTTCGGACTGGAGGACGAGGTTCGTTCGCGCGACTTCGATACGCTCCTGTGTTGTACGGAGGTTCGCATACTGCGTACCGATCTGCGTCGTCAATGACACCCACGCATCCGCGACAGACCAACCCGCCGCCTCAGCCTGCGCCAGCGCCGCCTCCGTCGCGCGACGGCTGCCGCCAAAGAGGTCAATCTCCCACTGTCCGTCCACCGCAAGGTTGCCGATATTGTAGTTGTAGCCGTTTCGGCCGTTCCCGTTGCCGCGCGTATGCGGATTGTACCAGTAGCGCGTCCACGCGCCCGCCCCTGTGAACTTCGGCAGGAACGCCGCATAGGAACCAAGGAGTTGCCAGTTCGCCGCCTCCAGCTGCTTCTGGGCCATCAGGAAGCCCACATTGTTCGAGATGCCGCCTTCGACAAGCGCCTCCAGCACAGGGTCGTCAAACCGCTTCCACCAAAGCGAAAGCGCATCTTTCGAGATGATCTGGCGCACGTCGTCCTTCGCGTCCGCCGCCGCGTACTCGCCCGTTGCCGTCAGATTCGTCGATGGCTGGCCCGCGTCAGGCAACAAATAGGCGGGAACCTCAAACGCCGTCTCTTCGTAGTCCGGCCCGACCGAAGGGAGATGGGAACACCCCACGAGCGAGAAGACGAGCAGGAGAATGATCGAATGATTGAATGGGCGGATAATCGAATGGGCGATAGGCCGAATCATCAAAGCCCCGACGGGCCGGACGCTGGAATTGCAGTTGCGCATGTTGAACTTTTCTTTCTGCTTTGTTGTCATTTCGAGATCTTGAAATCGCCTTGAGATGGTTTACTTGTTCTAATTGTTTGAAATGAAAATGATTTTAATGTTAGCAAAACTCCCCGACCGAAGTCAATGCGACGCTTCTTCTTCTAAATTTGCATTCGCGCCGTGGATGAAGAAGGCGTTGGCCTTTTCCGCACGGGAAACGGAGGGGAGAGCCGCCGCCCATACTGAGAAAACAATTCGCTGATCGGCACGACAACAACCTGATTCATGATACAACTTTCATCTCCTTCAGCTCGCGCTTGCGCACGGCCTTTGCACCGACGTAGGCAAAGAACCGCTTCACGTTCTCACGCCACGTCTGGAAGAGCGCGTAAAGTCCCGGCACCAGCAAGATGCCGAACGCCACCGAAAAGAGCATGCCCCAAAACTCCGTCGTGCCAAGGTGGTTGCGGCTTACCGCGCCCGCACCCGTCGCGACCATCATCGGCAACGTGCCGAGCAGAGTCGTCAAGGCCGTCATGAGAAGCGCACGCAACCGCTCACCCGCCGCCATGCCGGCGGCATCGACAATCGACTCGCCCTCAATCTCATGTTTATCCTTCGCGAACTCGACGATCAGAATCGCATTCTTCGACGCGAGGCCGATGAGCAGGACGAGCCCAAGCTGCGCGTAGATGGAGAGCGCATACGGCTGGCCCGACGCGAAGATGCCCCACCACTTGAGGCCCACCAGAGCTCCAAAGACCGCGACGAAGATGGACAGCATCACCGGCAGAGGGATCGTCCAACTCTCATATTGCGCGACGAGGAACAGATAGCCAAAGAGAATCGCAAGCGCGAGAAGCGGCGCGGCCGACCCCGAGTTGCGCTCTTCCTGGAAGGTGATGCCCGACCACTCATAACCGTAATCTTCCGGCAGGATGCCCTTCAGCAGGTCCTTGATCTGATTCATCACCTCGCCCGAGGCCACGCCGGGCTTCGGCATCACCGTGATTGCGGACGAAAGGAACATGTTGTAACGCGAGACCGTGCGCGGGCCAAGCTCGCGCGTGATCGTGCCGAGCGAACCCATGGGCACCATCGCGCCCGCGTCGGAACGGACGAAGAGCCGCGCGACGGATTCGGGCGTCGCGCGTCCCGACCAATCGGACTGGACCGTCACGCGGTTCACCTGCGTGCCAAGGTTGACATCGTTCACATAGCGCGAGCCAAGATAGTTTTGGAGCGTCGTGTAGACCGTCGCAACTGGCACATCGTACATCTCGGCCTTGTCGCGGTCGAGATGGAAGCGAAGGTGCGGCGTGTCGGCGGTGTAACCCGTGAACGCGACCATCACGCCCGGCAACTGGTTCAGGCGAGCCAAGACATCCTTTGTGACGGAATTCAGACGCATCGCGTCCGTGTCGCCCTTCGACTGAAGGCGAAGGTCGATGCCCGAGTTCGAGCCAAGCCCCGGAATGGCCGGCGGCACGAAGCACTTGACGGCCGGTTCCGGAATCTGCGAGAGGACGGCCTGGACCTTGGCGAGCAGCGCTGAGACCTGTTGGTCGGGACGCGTGCGCTCTTCCCACGACTTGAGGTCGATGATCATCATGATCATGTTCTCGCCGCGACCGCCGATCATCGAGATTCCCGTAATCGTAAGGATGCTCGTCACTTCGGGGACCTGCTCGCGCAAGAGTTTCGTCGCGCGGTCGGCGACATCCGTGGAGCGCTGACGCGTCGAGCCCTCGGGAAGCTCAAGCGAGGCGAAGATGACGCGCTGGTCCTCGTCCGGAATGAACGACGTCTGCGTCGCCATAAAAGCGTTCACCGTCAGGAGAATCGTCAGGACTAGCAGCATAAGCGCGAGGAAGATACGACTCGCGAGCCACTTCGCGCAACGAACGAAGAAGCCCTTGAACCGCTCAAGTGCCCAGTTGAACCACGCGAACGGTCCATGCCGGAACGGACGTGCCTCACGCAGGAGAAGCGACGTGAGGGCTGGCGCAAGCGTGAGCGCACACACGGTCGAGAAGCAGACCGCCGCCGAGAGTGTAATCGAGAACTGCTGGTAGATGCGTCCCGTAATGCCGCTCATGAAGCCAATCGGCACGAAGATGCCGAGAAGGACGAGCGTCGTCGCAATGACAGCCGAAGTGACGTCTTTCATCGCCTGAATCGTCGCCTCCTTGCAATTGAGACCTCGCGTCTCGATGAGGAACTGGACACGTTCGACGACGACAATGCAATCATCGACGACGACGCCAATCGCCAAGACAAGACCAAACAAGGTCAGCGTGTTAATCGAATAGCCCATGACCGCCATGAAGATGAAGGTCGAGCAGAGCGAAACGGGAATCGTCAGACATGGGATCAGCGTCGCGCGCCAGTCCTGCAAGAAGAGATAGCAGACGAAGACAACGAGCAGGAACGTAATGACGAGCGTCTCGACGATTTCCTTAATCGTGCGACGCACATAGTCCGTCGCGTCATAGGGCACGAGCCATTCAAGGTCATCCGGAAAGTCCTTCTCCAAGTTCCTGAACGCCGCCATAACCTCGTTCATCGTCGCGATTGCGTTCGCGCCCGGCTTTTGGTTAAGGCCAATGGAGATGGAGTTCTCGCCATTAAAAAGACCGGCGAACATATAGTTCTGCTCACCGATCTCCGTACGCGCGACATCCTTGAGCTTGACGATGCCACCGTTTGCGTCACGGCGAACGACGATCTCGTCGAACTCGGAGGGCGTCATGAGGCGGCCTTTCGAGACAAGCGTATAGGTGTAGGCACCATGTTCGTACGTCGGAGACGCGCCGACTGTGCCGAGAGCCGCCTGAACGTTCTGTTGCGAAACGGCGGCAATGACCTCCTCGGAATTCATGCCTTGCGCGGCGAGACGCTGCGGATCAAGCCAAATGCGCATCGAAAGCTTCGGCCCGTAAATCGTCGCTTCACCGACACCCGCGACACGCAACAAAACCGGCTGGATGTTCGCATAGGCGTAGTCCGAAATTTCAAGGCGCGACAGCGTGCCCTTCGGCGAACGGAGGGTGAAGAAGCCGAGAAAGTCCGTTGACTGCGCACGCACACGTCCGCCGAGCTGACGAGCTTCCGTCGGCAGCTTCGCCTCGGCCTGAGACATGCGGTTCTGAACCTTCACAAGATCCATGTCACGGTCGGATTCGACCTCAAAGGAGACATTCAGCTGATACTGTCCGTCGTCCGTCGAGTCCGAGGACATGTAGATCATGTCATCCACGCCGTTGATCTCGTCCTCCAACGGCGTCGCGATCGTATTCAGCACCTCTCGGGCGTTCGCGCCCGGATAGGTGTAGGTGACGGAAATCGCCGGCGGGGTCAACTGCGGATACTGCGAGACGGGGAGCTTCCAAATCGACATCACGCCAGCCATTGTCAACACGAGGGCAATGACCATTGCGAAACGCGGACGTTCGACAAAGACGCGCGAAAACGTCTTGATCTGGTCAATGCTCGCTCTGATTCCAAGTTTCATAGATTGCAACCTTCAGCATTCAGACATTCAACTGTTCGACAATTCGACGCGTTCTCACAGTTCCTTTCCCTTCCAGCCGGGGGTGTTCTCCTCATTCGGCGTCGCCTCGACAAAGGCCACCTTCATGCCATTCTTGAGCTTGCGCGTGCCGGAGACAACGACCTTCTCGCCGACCTTAAGCCCCTTGACGACGGGCACAAAACCTTCATGCATCGGACGCGTCTCAACCGGCACGGCCTCGACGATGTCGCCTTCTTTGAGGACATAGACGCCGAGATTTCCGCCAGGGAGGTCGAAGATCGCCGTCTGCGGAACAGTCGGATAAGTCGGCGGATTCTTGAGGTCCGCGAGAAGCGTCAAGTACGTGCCGGGGACGAGCAACCGGTCAGGATTCGCAAAGCGAAGCCGCAGGATGATCGAGGCCGTCGTCTTCGACATCTCGTTGTCATCGAAGTCCCATGTGCCCTCCTGCGCATACTCGGTTCCATCGGGGAGAATGACGCGCAAACGGTTCTCACCCTGCTTTTCGCCCTTGAACGCCTTGCGCCACGCGAGGTAGCCGCGGTCCGTCATCGGGAAACTGACGCGAATCGGGTCAATCTGAACAATGTGAGCAAGCGCACCTTTCGACGGCGCGACATAATCGCCAACATGGACCGACGTCTTTCCGATCTGTCCTGAAATCGGCGCGTAGATGCGCGCTTTCTTGCAATTATATTCGGCAACGACCAGATTCGCCTTTGCCTGCAGGACGGCGGCATCGGCCTTTTCCGCCGCCGCCTCAGCATTGTCGCGCTCCAACTGGGTGATGCCGCGCTCGTCGGCTTTCTCCATACGCTCATAATAGCGGCGCGCCCGACGGGCTTCAGCCTCCGCCGCGTTCAAATCGGCCTTCGCCTGACCGACGACGGCCTCGTACTTCTCGTCGTCCATCACATACAGGAGCTGACCTTCGCGGACGACATCGCCTTCCTTGAACTTGATCTCCTTGATATAACCGTCAACTTGTGGCAGCAAATCGACTTCGGCCACCGCCTCGGCGTGGGCAACATACCGTTCAGGAAGATTGTAAGGCTTCTCCTTCACCTCCTCAATAGCCACGGTCTGCGCCTGCCCGCGCATCGCCGCCATCCGCACCGCATTCGCCGCTGCAGACTTCTTCGCCGCCGCGTCCGCATAGATGCCACAGCCGACCCAGCCGCCAGCCGCACAGACAGCTGCCAACACAAGTGCCGCAATTGCACTGCCAATCTTCGATTTGTCTTCGCTCATTTGTAGTTTTCCTTGCTATTGTTCTAAGTATTATTTCTTTACTTTCTCCCAAATCGCGCCAAACGCGTGACGAAGCGTCTCCGTCAAGTCGCAGGCAAGAAACTGGTCGAGACGGGCCTGAACAAGGCCATCCCACACAGCGATGGAGACCACTGCAATCTCTTCGGCGTTAACCGTCTCGCTGGCGCGTTCCGCCGCAATATCATTCAAGATTGCCTTCTTGAAGGCTTCGCGCGGACCAAACTGGATGTTCGTCAAAAGATTCTGCCTCACTGCGGCCATTGAATCGTCACCCCAACGAATCTGGCACTTCATCAGGCGAAAGAACGCGGCGCCCCTCGGGTCAGCGACAACCCGTTCGGCATTGCGAACCATCATTTCGGCCACAGCCGGATAGGTCAGCTCACCTTCGGGCATCAGATCCTCAATCTGACGGCGAAACTTTTCCAGCGCCAGACGTACAAGTTCGACCAAAAGCTTTTCTTTTGAATCGAAATGCCAATAGACCGCTCCCTTCGTCAGCTTCAACCGAGCGGCAATGTCTGTGAACGTCGTATGTTCATAGCCCTTTTTGCAAAAGAGCGACAATGCGCTCGAAAGAATCCTCTCGCGCGTCTTCTGGGCATCCTCTTTTGTCCTTCTTGGCATAACGGGCGCGTATTATACATACTTTCAGGTAGGTATGTCAAGGAGGCCTGTAAGTTTCATGGTTTTCTACCCCTTCAATGCGAATGGAGACAGGGCGGGTATGTCCTTGCGGATCAGAAGAACCACTTGGCGACGGCGAGAAGCCCTTGTTTCCACGGGACACGATGGCTGACGCCCGACTTGCCCGCAAACTCAGAGACATGCGCGACATACCAATCGTAGTTTCTCACAAGTGCCTGCTTGTTCGAATACTGCGGTCTGTAGTCGAGAAGCCGCTCAGCTTTCTCAATCGACACGAACGAATCCGTCGAGGCGGTCTCGTAAACCCACGGATAAAGCGGAGAAAGGTGCAATTTTTCAAGAATCCTCAGAATGAAGACAAGCGGCGCGACTGGCATACCATGAATTCTCTTGCCATGCCCGGCACGGTCGAGGACTGCTTGATAGTCCTCTTTCATCGTCGTGAACTCCTTCGCGCCGATGTTGAACGCGGTCGCGACGACTTCCTTCGGATAAGTCATCGCGTGCCAGATTGCCTGATTGAGGTCATCCACGTCCATAAGCTGGTAGCGGTTCTCGCCCGAGCCGATCATCGGGAAGCCATGCCCCGTATAGGCCCAATCATAGAACAGCGCGAAAACACCCAGCCTCTCAGGTCCGATGAAACTTTTTGGGCGGATGATCGCGACGCAGAAACCCTCCTTGATCGCCGCACGGCACAGATCCTCCGCCGCTATCTTCGCGTGCCCATACGGACCCACGCCGACAAGCGGGTCGGTTTCGACGATAGGATGCTTCTTCGGCACGCCGTAGACCGCTGTCGAGGAAATCTGAATCATGCGATCAAGTTTGAACTTCCGAGCCGCCGCGAGGACATTGCGACAGCCGTCAATCTCCGTCGTGCGAATGTCCTCTTCACTGTAAAGCGGCAGGGCCGCCGCACAATGGACGACGACATCGCACCCTTCCGTCACTTTCTCGACGGTCGGGACGTCCCGCACATCGCCCAAGGTGAACTTGAGCCATGGCTCGCTCTTTTCAGGATAGTCGAAATCGGCAATGTCAAGGACACGAATTTCCTCCACGCCTTGCGCACGGAGGAAACGGACAAGATTTATGCCGAGAAAGCCCGAGCCGCCCGTGACGAGGACCTTCATCGCACCCTCCATCACTTCGTCTCGGGAGCAGCCGGAGCGGGAACTGGCATTTCCGCCGGGGCTGCCGAAGCAGGGACCGCCGGAAGTTGCGGAAGTGCCGGCGCCGCCTGTTCAGCGACAGGTTCGGCCTCACGAGCCATAAGCGAACGCGAATGCACCGTCGATGTGAGACGCGCCAAGACAAGCGTGTTCAAAAGGAAGACTGCGCCAAGAATCGCCGTCGTCTTGATGAGGACATTGCCCGCATCCGCACCAAGCGAAGCCTCCAGCATCCCGCCGCCGATTGCGCCGCCCAAGCCGCCTTCTTTCGGCTTCTGGAGCATGACGACAAGCGCCAGCAACAGGCAGACAACAACCTCAACGACATAAAGGCAACCAATGAAAATGGACATTCTTCTTTCCTTTCTGATTTTGAATGCGTATTATACCGAAAATGCCGCACCGTTTCAACCGCCCCGCCTTAATGTTGGTTCTCAACGGCTGGATTGACAGAGCGCGGTCGTTCCTCGCAAGCCCCGCAACGCCTCCATCACGGCAAATCCGCACTTGTCGGGCCAGCTGGTCACGTTCCGCAAGATAATGGTAATCGTCCGCGCCTGCAAGTCGAACCCCACGAACGACGAACCGCCGTAGATCATGCCAGACCGATAAAGCCCGCGTCTGCCGGATGGAAAGACCTTCACACGCAAAAGCCCGAAGACGGCTTCGTCATCGAATGCATCGACCGTACGCTCTTTCATCAGCTCATCGACAACCGACCAGTAGTCGGCAAACAGAATCGCACAGTCGGCCGTAGACGAGAAGAGCCCGCCCGTCGCCCGCAGCGCATTGCCCAGACGATGGTCGGGCACCTCCTGCCCACGCCGCGTCAGCCATGGCAAATGCCCCGCACACGCCCGCGTGAGACGGCACGTCCCATCGTCCCTCGGCTCGTAGGTCGTATCGGACAGTTGCAACGGCTCCACGACCTCCGTCCGGACAATCTCCTCCAACGACATCCCCAGCGCGTCTTCCGTCGCCGAGCCCAAAAGCCCGAACCCGACATTCGAATAGATCTCGTGGCGATTCCGCACGGTCTGCCGCCACCAAGGGCGCCACGCCATCTGCGCAAAGCGTTCCCGCGTGTCAAAGGGCGAGTAAATGTGCGTGCCAAAAAATCCGCACGCAAAGGCCGACAGCATGTCCAGCGGCTCCCAACAGACAATGAACTCACGTGGCAAGCCGCTGCGATTCAAAAGCAAGTCCCGCAACGTGATGCCGCCATATTCAGGCGGAAGGTCGAGTTCCGAGCAGGACGAGACGGGGCGATCGAGATTCAGCCGGCCTTCCGTCTGTAGCTTCAGCAAAGCCAAATGAAAGAAAAACTTCGACAGAGAGGCGATGCGAAAGAGCGAGTGTTCCGTCGCCGAACCGGCATTCGCGAAAACAACACCATTCGGCTGGACGAGAGCAACTGCACAGCTCTCGTCCTGCGCATCTTGCACATAGTAATCGGCCACGGCCTGTGCGAGGCTCTGCGGCGATTTGGCCAAAACCAGACGCTCCTCAATGGTTCGGCATCCCGCCGCAAGCAGAAGCAACGCCGCCAAGCGCCATGTCACGCCTCGCTTCGTGAACACCATCGAGAACGGCTTTCGCTTGGCGTCGCCCATTCGCTCAATCCTCCAACAGCCCCTCTTTCGCAAGGATCTTGCGCGTGGCCGTCGTGAGAGGGACTTCTCGCGGATTGCGGAATTCAACATCGCCACGAAGTGCCTTCACCGTCTGAAGTTCAAGCTTGAAATGCGAGAAGACCTGCGTCAGATTCGACGCGGACTCGACCACTGGAAGTTCCCAAAGCCCCTTGAGGAGTCCGCCCACGCGATTTTGGGAGAGAAGAACGCGTCCTTCGGAATCCGTCAGGATGACCGCCGTCACAGCACGGATGGGAAGCTGTCTCCTTTCGCTCCTCACGGGAAACGCCGTCTGTGCGCCCTTTCGCGCCGCGCCACAGACCGAAGCCAATGGGCATGTCGCACAAGACGGATTGGTCGGCGTACAGACAAGCGCACCAAGTTCCATCATCGCCTGATTAAAGTCGCCAGGGACGGATGCGCGATCAATCTCGGGCTGGAGCCGTGCCGCCAGCTTCTGTCGCGCCGGCAGTTTCTTGAAGTCATCCGCCAGTTCCCAGACACGCGCGAAAACGCGCGCGACATTCCCGTCCACGACGGGTACGCGCGCACCGAGAAGCACGCTCGCCAATGCCGCCGCCGTGTAAGGCCCGACACCCGGAACCTTCGCCCACGCCGCCGCGTCTGTCGGCCAGACGACACGCCCCGACGCGACGAAGGACTTTGCCGCTTTCAGAAGATTGCGCGCACGCGCATAATAGCCAAGTCCCTCCCACGCTTTCAGCACCTCGCTCTCGTCTGCCGCCGCCAACGCCTCCACCGTCGGGAAACGCGTCAGAAAGCGCTCGTAATACGGCAGGACCGAGACGTAAGTCGTTTGCTGCATCATAATCTCAGAGAGCCAGCAGACATACGGCGTCGGCTTCAACCTCCATGGCATCGGACGCTTCACGTCAGCGAACCAGGTCTCAAGGGCCTTTGCTATCGAAACGCGCATTTTCATCTCACAGTCTCGGCACGGCCTCCAGAAGCCGTTTCGTGTAGTCATTCGTCGGATGCGCAAAGACCTCTTCCGTCTCGCCGACATCAACGAACCGTCCGCGTGCCATCACGCAGATCCGATCACAGACGTTCTTGACGACAGCAAGGTCATGGGCGATCAGAAGGATCGTCAGGCCCATCTGCCGACGCAAATCGCGCAGAAGATTCAAGACTCGCGCCTGCACCGACACATCGAGAGCCGACACCGGCTCATCCGCTACGAGGATGTCAGGGCGCGTCGCCAGTGCGCGGGCGATTGACACGCGCTGGCACTGTCCGCCCGACATCTCACGCGGATACTGGCCCAACACCGCCTCTGAAAGCCCGACCTGGCCGAGAAGTTCCTGTAAAGAAAGACGCTCGCCATGTGGCTCCCGCGACAAGGCCTCCGTCAGCGTCTGGCGAACTGTCATGCGCGGATTCAGCGATCCGACGGCATCTTGGAAGACCATCTGGAGTCGAGTTGTCGAGTCCTTCTTGCCGAAGGCAATCGAACCGGACGAGGGTTTCTCAAGTCCAACAAGCGTTTTGGCAATCGTGGACTTCCCCGAACCGGACTCCCCGACGATGCCGAGGATCTCGCCTTTCACCATCGTGAACGAGACACCCCGTACGGCTTCATACGAGCCGTAGCGCACATGCAGGTCTGTGACGTCAAGAAGGTTCATGTGGGGATGGATTATAGCATAATTTGACATGCCCGTGTTTTATCCAACAACTCCCCAACAAACCCTACCGCCCAAACTGGAGGGTTTTGCGCAGCTCTGAATACTTATCGGCGAATCCTGCCCAAGCCACCCACCCAAACTTATCAAGGAAAGGACGAAACGCAGTCTGTCCCCGTTGCCCTTACAGCGCGGCGACGTTCATTTCCTTCAACGTCGTGTGCCCATCATAAAGAGCCTTGCCCACAATGGCCGCACGCAGGTTCGAGCGTTCCAGCGCCTTGAGGTTCTCAACGTCAAACGGCGAGGAGACCCCGCCCGACGCCGTGACCTGACACGTCGGCGCAGCATCGCAAATTGCGGCCATCTGGGTGAGGTTCGGTCCGCCCAGCATGCCGTCCGTCGCCGTGTCAGTGTAGATGATTGTGTTCACGCCGATCCGCGCGACTGCCGCCGCGAGGTCTGTCGCCTTCACCTGCGTCGTCTCAACCCAGCCCTTCGTCTGGACGAACCCATCGCGCGCGTCGATCCCGACGGCAATCTTCTCGCCGTAAAGCTCGACGGCTTTCGACAGGAATTCCGGGTCTTCCAGCGCGGCGGAGCCAATGATCGCCCGCGCCGCGCCCGCCTCGATGACGGACGCGAGCGCGTCAACCGTCCGAAGGCCGCCGCCGACTTCAACGGGACCTCCAAACGCCGCGATGATGCGCGCAATTGTCTCCGCATGGCGCGGCGTGCCTGCAAACGCACCGTCCAGGTCCACGACATGAAGCTCGCGTCCGCCCTGCGCGGCCCAGTCCCTCGCCTGAGCCGCCGGGTCGTCGCAGTAGACCGTCACGTCATCGGCCCGTCCCTGTCGAAGCCGCACGCACTTGCCATCCTTCAGATCAATTGCCGGCAGAATAACCATCGTTCTCCTTAAAACAGGTTCTTGAACCAGCTGTCCGCCATCGACTTGTAGCCCGTCCACGGCTTGCCGCCCGCAAGTACCTGACGAGACTCGGCGTCGAAGGTCGCGCGCATGCCCGTGCGGAGCGCGGCGTTGGACATGATGAGCGCGATCGCATGGCTGTAGCCCGCCTCGACCGGCGCGTTCGGATTCGTGCGGCTACGGACGCACTCCATCCAGTTGCGCATATGCGCGGAGGTGAGCGCGTCACCGCCCGTGTTGGCAGACGTGACGACCGTCTCCTTCGGACACGGCAGATCCTCGCTCGTCGGCTTCACGTGTTCGACACCCTCGTTCGTGACGGCACCCGCGCCGAGGTCGATGCAACCGTTCGGACCGAAGTATTTCTCGACCGGCGACTCGTTGTTCGGCTTCACACCGCCCGCGCAGTTCGTCTGGTGCGACTGGAACATCACCTGGAAGCCCTTGCCCTTCACGCCCGACTCGCCGTATTCCATCAGCGTCGTGAACGTGTCGTAGCTCTGGCGCCCGTCGGCCCACTGGTAGAGGCCGCCCGACGAGACCGCGCTCTTCGGATACGGCTGGCCCATGAACCACGCGACCGTGTCGATCTGGTGGCACATCCACTGGCCCGGAATGCCCGAGGAGAACGGCCAGAAGAGACGGAACTCAAGGTACTTGCGCGGATCGAACGGATTCTCCTCTGGGTCACGGTCCAAGAGCCACATATTCCAGTCGACGTCCTCCTTTTTGAGGGACTTGACGAGCTCTTCGCTGCGGCGCCAGCGGCGCGGCTGGTTCACGTTCCACGTGAGGTGCACATAGGAGATGTCACCGAACTTGCCGGAGTTGATGAACTCACGGGCGGCCTTGTACTTCGCGCCGCTCCGGCGCTGGGAACCGATCTGGAGAATCGAGCCAGGCTTCATCGCGCCTAAAGCGCGCTTCGCGTTGACCGCGTCAAGAAGCATGTTCGCCGAGTACATGTCCTCCGCAATCGGCTTTTCGCAGTAGGCGTCCTTGCCGGCGTCTACCGCGTGGACGGCGTGTTGCGCGTGCTGGAAGTCCGCCGTCGAGATGATAACCGCGTCGATGTCCTTCGCGTTCTCGTAGAGCGAGACATCGCTCGAATAGGCTTCGACCGTATGTCCGAGTTTCTTCTCCATCTCTGGCTTCGCATTCTCGAAGAGACGTTTCTTCCAAAGGTCGGCGACGGCGACGAGATCGAAGTTCAGCTCCTTGTTGTGGTGCAAGAAGCACGGCAAGAGCGTCTGGCGGAAGCGATCAGAATAGCCGACGCAAGCGACGCGGACACGATCATTCGCTCCGGCGGCATAGAGCGACGGGCCGTATCCGGCGGCGAGGATGCCGGCCATGCCGGCCGCGCCCTTGACGAATTCACGACGGGTGGTGTTCTGTTCCATTAGATGAGTCCTTTCATTGTTGTGAGTGCAGTTTCAAGATTCTTGGCGAGGTCTTCCTTCTTGCCCCAGCCGCATTCGCAGCTGACGCCACCCGAATAGCCGATGGCCTTCAGCGCGTTAAAGTAGGGGCGCAGACGTCCGACGGTCTCGGGTTCGCTCCCCGGGAAACTGCGCGTCCCATAGGAAGCGATGTGGCAGTGCCTCAAGCGCACACCGGCCTGGCGAATCGAATCCGCCGACTCGTGGCCCATCATCATGTGGAAGATATCCGCGAGCTGGGCGAGACGCGGCGAGGCGACCTCCTCGCAGATCTGAAGACCCTGCCAAACGTAGTTGACGATGTTCGACTCGTTCGGGCGCAGCGGCTCGATGACGACCGCGACCGTCTTCAGGTCGGCGACGCGCCGGCAGAGCGCCGCGCAGAAGTCGCGGTACTGGTCGCGGCCCCGCTCCGTGTCGGGACGGTCCTTTGCGTCTGCGGCGAGGAAGTCGCCGGGCACGTTGCGCGCACCGCCCGATCCGAAGACGACCGTCTTCACGCCCACCTCCTCCGCGCGCCGCAGCGCTGTCTCGGCATAGCGGAGGGCCGGCTCGTGGTCGGCCGCCGGGCCCGTCAGGCGGAACGTGCCGGGGATGAAGCCGTTACAGCTGCGCAGCGGGACCGGCTGCGCGAGGATGAGGTCGCGCTGCCGCTTCCACCACTCCGCGCCCTTCGTCGGATCAAACGCCGCGCCGACGCCCCACTCGAAGAAGTCATAGCCGACGCTCTTGAGGAGAGCCGTCTCCTTCGGCCCCTGGCAAGCCCCGAAAAGGATCTTCGCCCCTTTCGTCCCGTCTGAAGCCGTCGCGCAGCCGGCAAGTCCTGCCGCCGCCGCACCGACCAGAAAGTTTCGTCGTGTCATGTTCGTGCTTTTCCTTTCATGTTTTGAGGGATCAGATGACACCCTTCGAGCTCGGCACGCCTTTTTCCAAGGGATCGACGGCCTTCGCCTGACGAAGCGCACGCGCAAAACCCTTGAACAGCCCTTCGCAGACATGGTGCGCCTCGTCCCCGTAGACCTGACGCAAGTGGATGTTCGCGCGCGCTTCGACCGACACGGCGCGGAAGAACTCCTCGACGAGCTTCACCTCAAAGTCCCGCACGAACGCATGCTTCATCGCACACTGCATCACGAGAAAGGGACGCCCACCAAGGTCCAGTGACGCCTCGCAGAGGGCCTCATCCATCGGGATGGAGGAGAACCCGTAGCGCGTCAGGCCCTTGCGGTCTCCGAGAGCCTCGTTCAGCGCCTTGCCGAAGACAAGCCCGACATCCTCGACGGTATGATGATAGTCAACCCGAAGATCGCCCGTCGCCTTGACCGTGAGATCAATCAGCGCATGCTTCTTCAGCAGTTCCAGCATATGGTCGAAGAAGCCGATGCCCGTCTCGACCGTGCCCTCACCCGAACCGTCAAGGGCCAGCGAAAGCGCGATTTGCGTCTCCTTCGTCTTGCGTTCGATTGTCGCGTTTCTCATAGTTGGTTTGTATTATACCAAAAATGAGCCGTGGTCTGACGAATCCAAAGGTTCTTGCACCGCGACAAGAAGCCATGGTCTGCCACGCGTCGGACAATAGTTCAGATGCACAGCGGACCAAGGTCAGACGGAATCCACCAGCCATGGAGCGAAAGCTCAAACGGAAAGACGCGGATGCCGTCCGGCGCACAATTGCGTTTGAACGCCTGAGTGAAAAAGCGGAACAGGAACGTCTTCAACGTCTTCGCAATCGTCGCCGCGTCAAAGCATCCCTTGAAATACCTCTCGGCCGAGGCCTGAAGGTCTTTCGAACCCATCTCGTTGACGATAAAGTTCCAGAGGAAAAAGTCATGCAGTTCATATGGGCCGATCTTGTCTTCCGTCACCTGCCCCTTGACAAGCTCCGGGCTCACCGGCGTGTCAATGATGTCCTGCACGGCTCGTGCGGCCTTCAAGCCCCCCACGACCGATCCGCCCTTACCCCCTCTTCCTTTCCGCTCCTCTTTCCCTGCCCACCAAGCGCAGACCTTCCGGATGACCGTCTTCGGCACGCCGGCATTGACGCCAAACATGGACATGTGGTCGCCGTTGTAAGTACACCAGCCGAGCGCAATCTCTGAGAGGTCGCCCGTGCCGAGGACGATACCGCCCGTCATGTTCGCGCGATCCATGAGAATCATCGTGCGCATGCGTGCCTGTGCGTTCTCGTACGTGAGATCGGGCGTCTTGCCGTCGTGTCCAATATCCTTCAGATGCTGCCGCACCGACTTGACGATGGAAATCGTCTCCAGTTGCAAGCCGAGTCCCTCACAAAGGAGTTCGGCGTTGCCCTTGGTGCGTGTCGACGTGCCAAAACCCGGCATCGTGAGGACATGCAGTCCCTTCTTGTCGTAGCCTAGATTCTCAAATGCGGCAGATGCGACGAGCAAGGCGAGCGTCGAATCCAGACCGCCTGAAAGGCCGATAACGACATCCCGACAGCGAATCGCCTTCAACCGCCGCGCAAGGCCCGCAACCTGCTTCAAGAAGACCGCCGCAGGGCGACACGGAAAGGGCATCACCGCACCTTTCTTCGGAGGCTGCTTCAGATAGGCACGATGCGTCGCAAGGCTTCCAAGTTCCTTCTTCATGGGACGGTATTATATCAAATTGTCCGTCCACAGGACATTCAGGCCCCGCAAACAGGCATCCCGTTTGGCCATAGCACCATAAACCAGACAACGGCGGCAATTGCCGCTCACTCCTGCAGGAGAGAGGCGTTGCGCTTGGCGGTGGAGTTCGTCAGACGAATGAGGTCCTTCGCCGGAGTGAGAACGTTCTGCCCGCCTTCCTCAAGGCCAAGTTTGCGCAGGGACTCGTGATAGGCCGTCGTCGCAGTCTCTAACGCCTTGCCAACCTTGTCGAAGGCTGCAAACGCGGCATCGACGCGCGAAATGAACATCTCGGCGCGCTTGCCGATCTCGGCATTGTTCCGCTCGACCTGCTGATGGACGATACCGAGGCGGAAGAGCGTCAAGAACGACAGCAGCATCTGCGGCGTCGCCAGGACGACCTTGCACCTGTTCGCATAACTGATCAGCGCCGGGTCGGCGATGACCGCCGCCGAATAGGTTGCCTCGCTCGGCAGGAACATGATGACGACCTCCGCGCCGTCCAACTTGCCCGGGTAGTTCTTCTCTGACAGGAGCTTCACCTGCGCGCGCACGCTCGCGGCGTGCCTCTTCATCAGCGCGGCGGACTCTTCCGCCCGTCCCTCGTTCGCCGCGTTGACAGCCGCGATGAAGTCGGTGATGTTGACCTTCGCGTCGATGAAGACCTTGTGCCCTGCGCCGTCAAACACCGTAACGTCCGGTCGGTCCGCGCGCGTGCCCTCCTGTTCCGTGAAGTTCTCGCCCTTCACGAGTCCCGCGTCCTCCAGCGTCTTCGCGAGGATGCCCTCGCCCCAGTTGCCTTGAACCTTGTTGCCGCCCTTCAGCGCCGTGACGAACTCGTCTGCCTGCCGGCCAAGTCCCTCTGCCTTCTTGCCGACGTCCTCGATCTGCGTCTTCAGTGACGCGCCGAGCCGCGCGTTCTCCTTCTGCGCGTCTGATGCGGCTTTGCGAAAGTCGTCCAAATCCGCCTTCATGCGGTCGAACAGCGGACGCACCTGCGCGGCGTTCCGCTCGGCGAGTTCACGCTCCCGCGCCGCCAATGACCGTGCCGTGACGTCCGAGACCTGCGCGACGATGGCCTCCAGCTTCGCCGCGAACGTGCGTTCCTTCTCCTCGGCGAACCGTCGCTCCGAGGCGACTTTCACCCGCATCACGGCGTAGACGACGACCGCGACGAGAAGCGACGACACCAGACTGCAGACCCAAGCCAACATACGCCCGTCTCCTTACGCAAAGGTCAGCGTCAAGACGCCCATCAGCAGACAGTATGGCCCAAAGAGCCAGAACCAGCGTCCCTTGAGCGACTTCACGAGCATCTTGAGCGAGTAGTAGCCGACGACCGCCGACGCCGACGCGCCGACGGCGCAAAGCCCCCAACTAACCTCGGGGACCGCCGCTGTGTCCATGGACTTCAGCGTGGACACGACCTCCAACAACGCCGCGCCCGCAATCGGCGGCGCACTCATCAAAAACGAGAACTCGGCGGACTTCTCGGCGTCTACCTTCGCCGCGCGAGCCGCCGCAAGCGTCATCCCCGAACGCGAGACGCCCGGCAGGATCGCCACGGCCTGCGCAAGGCCCATGAGCAAGGCCCGCAGGAACGAGACATCCTTCTGGCCCATCGGCAGGAAACGCGTCGCAGACAGGACACATCCCGTGAAAAGAAGTGCGCCACCGACCATCCTCGGCGCAACGAAGGCCGTCTCCAGATGGTCCTTGAACAGCACGCCGACCACACCCGCCGGAACGGCCGAGAGGACGACTTTCAGCGCGTACGACCACGCAAACGCGCGGTTTGACGGCGAATCACGATCCACCAAGCCCTTCAGCAGCCGCGCGACCGTCGTGCCGTAGAACACAAAGACGGCAACGAGCGTACCGACATGCAGGAAGATGTCCAACCGCATCCCAACCTCACCAAGCCCAAGAACGGAGCGACCGAGAACGAGGTGCCCCGAACTTGAAATCGGCAGAAACTCCGCAATGCCTTGCAAGACACTGAGAATCAGGACTTCAAACATGGTTCGGCTCCTTCGACTTCCGAATGCGGGCGATGATGCGCGACGCACCGAGGTTCTTGAAACCGAGGGACATCAGGATCTTGCCGACGAGGTGACGCGACTCCGCCTTGACCTCGACGATCTCGATGCCCTCCCGCACGCAGAGCGAACGGAAGTCCTTCAGTGTAATGCAATGGATGTTCGGCGTGTCGTACCACTGGAACGGCAACTGCTTCGAGACGGGAAGCCGTCCCGTCAACGCAAGCGTCAGGCGGATGCGGTAGGCCGCGAAATTCGGAAACGTGACAATCGCCTCGTCCGCAATGCGCAAGGCCTCGTGCAGAAGCCCGCGCGGATTCTTCACCTCCTGCAAGGTATCCGAGACGATGGCCGTGCCGTAGTGCGCGTCCGGCACAAGAGACAGCCCCTCGTCCACGTCTTCCCACAGGATGTCATGCCCGTCCGCGATCGCCTCTTCATAGCGTTCGACGTCAATCTCAACGCCATCGCCCGCTACGCCCTTCTTCGCCCGCAGAACGTCCAAGAGCGAGCCGTCGCCGCAGCCGATGTCCACGACGCGCGCACCTGGACTGACCATCCGAAGGACATTGCGGTAGAGACGTTCCTGCCACTTCATCACCGAGACAGGGCGTTCCGTCAAGAATCCGCCAACGACTTTCGAGAGGTGGGCGATGTCCGTCAAGAACGAGTCATGGCCCGTTCCGCTCTCCAAGTGGCAGTAGGAGACCGGACGGTTCGCCTTCATGAGCGCGTGAACGATTTCCTTCGACTGCCACGCCGGGAAAAGGATGTCGTTCTCGTAGGAGCAGACGAGCGTCCGCGCCTTGACGCGCGCAAACGCCGCGTCCAGCGAGCCGAAGGTGTCGCAGGGGTCTGAGAGGTCCATCGACCGAGTGATGTGCAAATAAGAGTTCGCGTCAAAGCGGCGGACGAACTTCATCGCCTGATAATCGAGGTAGCTCTCGATCTGGAAATACGTCTTAAAGAGACGGTCGCGCTCAGCGCGATCCGCCACCGAGGCTTCGACGAAGTTCTTTTGGAGATTGCGGTGGAACTTCTCCTGCAGAAGTTCGCGTGAGAGATAGGTGATGTGCGCGAGCTGCCGCGCCGCCGCGAGCCCCGCCTTTGGGCCCTTGCCGTCGCCATCGAGGTAGTAGTCGCCGCCGTTCCACCTCGGGTCATCCGTGATGGAGTTACGGCTCATCACGCTGAAGGCTATCGCCTGCGTGTTGAGACTCGCCGAGGTCGCGATCAGGCAGACCTGATCCATGTCGTCCGGAAAGCGCGTCATCCAGTTCACGACCTGCAGCCCACCGTAACTGCCGCCAATCAAGGCCTTCAAGTGTGTAATCCCCAATTCCCGCAGGAGCATACGAAAGACATCCACCGCGTCGTCGAACGAATACTGGGGGAAAGAAGAGCCGTAGGGCTTGCCCGTGTCGGGGTTGACCGACATCGGCCCCGTCGTGCCCGAACAGCCGCCGAGGACATTCGCGCAGATGACATGGTAGCGATTCGTGTCGATCGCGCGCCCTGGGCCGACCATCCCCTCCCACCAGCCGCTGGGCTTCGTCTCACCCGGCTTGATGCCCGCGACGTGCGAATCGCCTGTCAAGGCATGACAAATGTAAATAACATTGCCCGGCGCAATCGGTGCGCCACATTCTTCGTACGCAACCTCAATCTCCTTGAGAACGCCACCGGCGGCAAGCTGAAGTCCCCCTTCCGGGAGCGTCAGCCTGCGTTTCTTCAGTTCAACGATACCAACCCCGTCCATAGGGTTGATATTATACCAAATTAATCCCCGCCCTGCGGTCAGCGTCTGACCGCGTTGTGAACGGGTCGCCGCCCATCGCCTTACGTATGGAGGCGAACACGTCCAGGATTCGCACGTCCGAGAAGGGCACCAGAGGACACGCCTCCGCGCCGAGCTTCAGGGCTCACGCGAAACAATCCGTTCGCCCTGTTTCGTCAACGCTCGTTCCTTTTGCCGCCAACCAAGAAGGAACGAGAGACGCTGGCCGAAGTCGGTAAGAATCCTCAGCCAATCGGCATGGTCACGGGCCGAACCAAACCCCGAAAGCGAGAGAAATCCGCGCCGATCCATCAATTCTCCTAACTGGTTATGCAGTTGACGCAACCTATCACAATCAATAGTAGTATCAATTACCGATAAGACACAACCCGTTGTGTTTGGTTGCATTAACTGCATAACCAGTTTCTCCTATTTGAGGAGAATAACGGCAAAAGAACTGGGCGGCAGAAAGGTCGGCAGCGGCACGTCCGAATCCGTCCGCATCGCATCCGTCAAGCGGCAACCGCAGACTTCGCGCCCACCAAAGTCAAACGCCAGAGGAATCGCCGTCGTCGAACTGTTGGCGAGCATCACCGCCGCGCCATTCTCGCCCTTGGCCGCCGTCGCCCACAGCCCGCGCACGGCATCAGTCCAGACTTTTACGGCCCTTCCGCCACACTTCATAAGCTCGTTGAAATCGTAGAAGGCATAATAGGCCTTGTGGGGCTGACGCGTCATCGGATTGAAGAGCGGCGCGTAATTGCTCAAGGCGCAACGCGCATCGTAAATGCACGCACCCCAGAGCTTCGCGTTCTGAAAGCCAATCAGCGCCGCAGCAATGTCCGCCGCCTGTTCGGGAGTGCCGAGGCGTTCGGGGACGCACGGGCGCGGCAGCCACTCGTTAAGCCAGGTCTCGACCGACCCGAGGCCGTACTCCTCCAGCATCCGCTGGGCGCAGTTGACCTGACGCATCATCTCATCAACCTCCGCATAGGAGTGATACGAGAAGAAATCGAGGGGGCATTTCGTGTCGCGGATGTGCGCAAGGAACTCGCGTGCGCATTTCTCGAAGTGCAACGCGCGCGGCGAAGCCGTCGGATTCTCACACGCGCCGAAGCCGCAGAGTGCCGGCCCGCCAATCTTTAGGTGTGGAAAATTCGTCTTCAGGTGCCGCGCGGCGACATCGTAGAGCTTTATGTATTCCGAATACGGCGCGGCCCACATGTTGTTGTCCTCGATGCGCGGCCAGTTGTCCGCCTCGTTCCAAATCTCCCAGTAGGAGATCTTCATCTTCCGTCCGTTCGCCCAGCCCTCGGTGTAATGGCGGATGACATGTTCGCAAATTCGCGCCCACTTCGCGTAGTCTTTCGGCGGGGCAATGCGGTAGCTTTTCACCTTTGAATAGTTCTCAATCGTCACGCCCAGTCGGAAATACGGCTCGACCTTCGCTGTCACAAGCGCGTCCATCAGCTGATCAGTGAAGGCAAAGTCATAATTCGCGGGATCTGTCTCGTCCGCGTCAAAGTCACGGAAAAGGTTCGGAATATCCACAAAGACATTTTGGCCGAACGGCCCGCCGACATCGTGGAGGCGCGAATACGGAATGCCCGCCTCCGTAAGATAGCGGAAAAGCCCGTATTTGATAAGGCCCGTCTTCGGCGGCTGCCCCACCGCATTCACCGGCTTGACGGGGCCGACTTCCACATTGAAATCAACCGACACCCGCGCCGGACGAACATTGCGGGCGAGACGGAGGACCTGCACCGACCACGGCGCAACCGACGGAAGCGAGAGATCCTTGCCGAAACCGACCACCTTCCATTCGCCCTGCGCATCCAACGCCTCGACCTGCGCTGTTTCGGAGAGAAGGAGACGCGCCGTCGAAAGATCATCATACCCGAAGTTCCAGACAAAGCCAATCCACTCTGCGCCATCCGAAGATTCCCAAAGCGAGAGTCCTGCGCGCGTCGGTGCGTCCAGACGCGCGGGGAGCTGCGCTCGATCGAAACTATCCAGCGTCGCCCAGGCATCTGCCGCACGGAAGGTCAGCGGAATGCCCTCACCGAGCTTCTTGAGGAGAGCTTCCTGATTATGGCTGCAAAGCGCGTAGAACGACTTCACCTTTCCGCGCTTCACCACAAGCGGCGGGACGGCGACACCAATCTGCCGTCTGCCGCGAATCATCTCGCGCATTCGCGCCAGTTCACCACGCCGCGTATTGAGCATTTCAACAATCGCGCCCTCTCCGAGCTGTTCGGCGAGATTCGGTTTGATGGCGTCAAACGTCGTGCCGTCGCATCCGGCCAAGCCAATGTTGAGCGCACACTCAAAGAAGGTCATACGCATCGATTTCGCCGCACGGTCATAGGGGCACGTCACCTCCTCGGCAACATTGATGACGCCCGCGCTCTCGGTCATGGCGACGAGCCGACCGATCTGGATGTTCTTCGCGAGGATGCCGTCCGGGGAGAACGGCGCGGTATCCGTGTACGCGCCGCTGCCAGGACGGAACCAAACCTCGCCCTTCCTGTTGCGTCCGAGCTTGCGCCATTTCCTAAAGTCACGCTCGCCGTAACCGACACCGCTCGGATTGATTACCATGAAACCGAGCGCGATGTCCGCATCGACCGCATGGACAGCCGTCGCCACCTCCTGAACGAGGTCGTTCAACGCCTCGGTCACGAACATGCCCCATGCATCGCGCACGTTGACGTCCTTGACAATGGCATCGTCCAAGACGGCTTTCACAAGCGCCGCACGATCCAGCCCAAGCCCCGACTTCGCTTCAAACGCCGCAAGGCATCCGTCGCAAAAGCAGGCGAAGTCCACCGGCGGATGATGCGGCATGCGGAAGTCGTCGTCCAGCCAGAGAACCGTCGGGTGAAGCGCGGCATATCGGGCGAAGCGGTCGCGCAAATGAACCTTGAACGCCGCCGAACGCGGACACGCCATCGCCTGTGCAACCTGCCCCTTCGAGCCGACCATCTTCGGATAGTCTCCCGGCAAGGTCCATGCGTCTGTATGCCCGAGAGTCGAGCTGACGCAAATCTGCACGGGAACACCCTGCGCCTGAAAGCGCACGACAAACGCCTTCTGCGTCGCGAAATCCTTCGCCTTGACTGGACCCAGCTTGAGCGTCTCGGGGAAAGCCGAGAGGATGAACCCATCCTTGAACGCCTCAGGAAAGGCCTTGATCGCCGCCTCAATTCGCTCTGGTTCAACCGACCAGATGCGCTGAAGCTGGGTGTAGTCCGCTGCTGCCTGCACGGTCATGAAGGCGGCGGTCCAAACAAGGGAAAGAATCGTTTTCATATCTCAACGAAGGAAGAACGAGAATCCGACACGGGCTTTGTCCGACTCGCAGGACATCACCTCACAAGTGAAGTCATCGTAAGTGACCCACGGGCCGCCTGTCTTGTCCGCATAGTAGCAGTCGATCACATTCAAGCCGTCCACCAGCGCCCCTTTCGCGAGTTCGTAAGACTGAACCGCCGTCGTGTTGATGTCCACACGTCCCAGTTCCACACCGTTGAGAGCCATGACATGGTCAATCTTTGTGCCCGCATACTGACGATGTGCCGTAACCGCGTAAGTCGCCCTCGTCGCCAAACCGTCTGGCACGCGCCACGTGATGCCCGTGTGACGGTTGCCGTTGCTTTTGTAAGCCGTATACGCGCAAAAGTCCGCTTGGTTCTGGCTTGCCGGGTACCACATGTCCGCGCCATCGAACGCGTTCATCCCGCCCGATCCGCTGTCCCCCGTACAAGGTTCCATCTTGCCATCCTGCAAGCCCGCACGCCAACTGCCGCCCAGTTCGATGACGTCGAGCTTGACCAGCCCATCGGAGAAATCCCTTCGCGTCAAGACGAGTTCATGCGCACCTTCCGCAAGGAACTTGCCCTTCACGAAAAAGAACGACGGATCTGCGACACCATCCGCCGACCGCGCACGGACCTCAACGTTCCCAACTCGTTTGCCGTCAATTGTCGCATCAAAGATACCTGCGCTCGATCCCACACACGGCAACAGGCGAAGGACCTGGTTGAGTCCCGCGCGATACGGATCGACCGAGAACGGAATCCTGAGGACCGTCTCCGGACCAATGGCGGATGGCCAATTGCGCTGGTCAGCGGTGGTCGGATCGAGCGTCACGGCACCCGTAGTCGTTTCACCCACATGAAGATCCTTCGTACAACCCTCTTCGCCAATGCGAACAAGATTCCCGGCAGTTCCGCCGAAGGCCTCCACCACCTCCCCGTCTGAAAGCGCACGATTCCATATTGCGAACATGTGCAAGACGCCACAGAAATCGGTATTATTGCTAGGCTTGGTCGTATCAGACACCGAACCCAGATAAATCGCATCTGTCGGACGTGTCGAGGACAATGAGGAACCAACGGCGATGTTTCCCCAACGACGGAGTTTGCCCGCCTGTCCACAGGACACACGCACGGTTTTTCCGTCGAAGACATAGGCGATTTCCATCCATTCGCCGCATTCGAACGCAACCTGTACATTATCCTGTTCAGGGTTTGTCGCATTGCCAAGAGCGACATTCAAGTAAGGAAGCGTGTTTTTGTCCGCATGCTTGCGAAATCCGAGGCGAATCTCTTGATTGCTCGCATTTCTCAATCCGACAAGCCACGCGTTCGTGCCGTTCGACGAAGTTCTGAGATAAGGGAAGGCATCGAGTCTCAGTCGGGCGAGGACCGTCCACTTGTCACCCGTGATCGGATAGAGCGCATGCGACGACTTGATGCCGCCCCACAGCATGAGAGACTGAGGATAGTGTTCGCCGTTCGCATTGACCCCCGCTGGGAAATGAAGGCAGGGCTGGCCCTTGAGCGTCGTCCCCCACGCCGCCGAGACGACGTCGACCGTCATGTGGCGGATCGCGGAAGGTGCATGATTCTCATCGTTCAAACCGCGATACCAGATCTTGTTGCTCTGCGGATTCGGCGTCGACTCGTGGCGGACATCCGGAATCTCGGTCGTTCCGCTAGCATATTGGGTTGAACCGACCGCATTGAAGACGCCGTCCCCGTTGTGGTCACGCCCGCCACGGATGTGAAGCACGGCATCCTTCCAGACGCTGTCGCCCGCCACCGCCGCACCGCTTAACGACAGGGAAAGCAACCCCGCCGAGACTGTCAAGTGAATGCTCTTGCTCATTTTGTACCTCCTTTTTCGTGGTTACTGTTCAAGTTCTTTCAGCAACGCCTTGAGATCCCCCGCCTGCTCGCGAGCCTTCGTTGCGCGACCCATCGCAGAGTTGTCTCCCGCAAATTTTGCGTAGGCGTTGATGACGGTCGGCGGCGGCGCCTCCAGTTCCGCGATGGCCTGCCTGAGCTCGGCGACCAGCGGCGCGCATTCGCCGTCGCGTCCGAGCTCGCGCAGGGCCCTGACGCGCCAGTAGTCCATCTCCCCGGCCTTGATCCAGCCCTTGAGCGCGTTCTCCAGTTCGGCCCGACAGCCCGCCGCGTCGCCGAGCGCCCTCTTGCACTGCGCCATGAGGTAACGGCTCTTCGGCTCGCTGCCCGCGTCGCGAGATTCGCCGCCGCGTACTGCAGGACCTCCAGCTCCTCCAGGCGGCTCGGGAAGCAGTAGATCCAGTCCACCTTCGCCAGCGCGGGCTTCGCCGCCGGGTCCAGCTTCGCCTCCGCCGCCGCCTTGAAGTAGGCGAACATCGGGCTGCGGTAGCTGTCGCACGCGGCGACCGTCTCCT
>CAKTYZ010000027.1 GCA_934635225.1 uncultured Kiritimatiellota bacterium | reverse complement strand
CCCCCCCCCCCCCCCCCCCCCCCCACACACACACACACACTGGGAAAGTTTGTGATGTCCGCGCGAACCCGCTGACGCTTGATGCGCCCGGTCATGTTTACACGGATCGGGAACGTGTCATTGCCCAGGGGGTGTGCGAAAAGCCCTGGACGCTTTCGGACTGGCGCGGACGCGTGCTGGATTCTGGCCGTTTTGGGTATAGAGGTCTGGCCAACCTCGGCTGTCGGCCTGTCGGCTACTATTCAATCAAGAGCGAGAGTCACCGTGCTACGTTTGCCGTCGTGCCGCCGATCGAGAGCCGTTGCCGAAATGCCGACTCTTTCTATGGCGTAGACTCTGCGCAGAGCTGGGTCTCTCGGCCCGGCAATTTTGACTGTCCTTGGCATGAAGGCGACACCTATCGTCTGGTAAGCGACTTGATCGAACGCACGGGGCTTGCGCATGTGCGCGAACGATTGAGCGCCTCCGACACAAATCCACGTCCCGGCGTCTATGACTACAAGTGGTATCGCTACAACGCAGACTTGCTTCATGCGCGCGGCATTCTCATTTCAGGCATATTCCACGACGTGCCAGCCTACATGGGGCGCATTCGCAAGTTGCCACGCGACCTCGCCGCGCTCTCTGCTTTCTGTCGCGAAACCGCTCGCGCGTTCGGGGCGTGCATGGGCGACTGGGAGTTTTGGAACGAGCAGGACATCCATTTCGCCCCCGAGCCCGTTTGGGACTACGTCGCGGCTTTCAAGGCGGCTTCATTGGGCTTCCGGGCTGGGCGCCCCGGCATCACGGTCCTGCCGGGCGCACTATGCGACAAGGCGCGCAGTCCGTATGATGCCGGACTGTACGCGAACGATGCGGCCAAGTATGCGGACGCCTTTAACTTCCATACGTATGTGCCATTGTGCGACTATCCGGCTGTCTTCGGCGAACTTCGTCGCTTCATGCAAAAGACCGGCATTGGCGGGCGTGCCGTGTGGCTGACCGAAAGCGGGACGAATCTGGAGGGGCATTCTGATGCCGATGGCGCGCGTCCGGGACTGAAGGCTCATTCGCCCGCGCAGGAGCTGATACAGGCGGAGTTTTACGCCAAGAGCCAGATAGCGCTTCAGATGCAGGGCGTTTCGCGCAACTATTTCTTCGTTTTTGGCGCGTATAACGAGGCTGGCGGGAAGAAGGACTGGGGTGTGATGCGCCGCGACGGAACCGTCAAGCCGACTTACGCCGCCATGAGCACGATTGTGCGTGAACTTGCGCAAGCTCGCCTTCTGGGCGAACTCAAGCTTGGGGCGACGTCCAAAGGCTATCTCTTCGAGCAGCCGAATGGGATGCAAACGTTGGCCTTCTGGAGCATTTCTCCTGTGGACACGGCGCACGGCACGGTTTCCGTCGAGTCCGACTGTGCCCAATCGCTCAAGTTACCCATTCCGTCAGGTGACTATACGCTCACTGACCTTTGCGGGCAGCGCCATCGCGTAACGTCCAATGTCGTGACGGCGATGCGCTGGACGGCCTACTTGTCGGGGCTGCGCGGGTTGAAGGCGGATGTCGCACCATTCCCGCGCGGCACGTGCGCACCTTATGTCCCGGCACCCGACGAAGACCTTTCCGTCATCTTCCGCGTGGACTTGAACACTAACGATTTCGTCGTCTCGGGGCACAAATCCGTGGCTGAACTACGTGCGGACACCGGACGTTTGTGCATCCACATCTGGAATCTCGAGGCGCGGGCCAAGCGCGGAACGGTTGCGGTTTCGGGCGGTTCTGTCATTGGTCTTCCGGCCGAGATCGACTTGCCGTCGAATGGCGAGGCCTCATTCGATTGCGTCTATGCGGCTCTGCCCAGAGCGCCGCTCGTCAGCGACCTGACGCTGGCCGGGCTGTTTGACGGGCGCCGTTCCAGCCGACTTGTCGTGCCTGTGCGAAATGAGAAGGCGTTTCTCTCAAACTGTCGCGCAATCGACCTGAAGAACGCACTTGATCCGAAGGCCTGGGGAATTGCCAATACGTCGGCTGACCAGTATTCGGTTGCGTGGGATGACTCCGAACAGGCTTTGCGCTTCGATTTCGCTTGGACCAAAGGGCAGGACGACCGCTGGTTCTATCCTGTCTACAAGCTGAAACTGCCCGAGGAATCGTTTGCGGATGGTCTTGTGCTGGAGTTCGAGGTCAAGAGCGTTCAGGACAAGGTCGAGAATGACTTCGCCCAGCAAAACCTCATGCTCGTCTTCGCCGGTTCGGCTCGTGCAGACCGTTACATTTCCTATTCTGCGCCACTGACGGGATGGGAGACGCGCCGCGTGAGTCTCTATGGAGAAGAGGCGAATGCCGTGCGCGCCTTTCGGTTGGGCGCCAATCCGCACGGACGACGATGCACCTTCTGGCTCCGAAACCTCCGGATCCTCAAGAGGCGCGGCGCGGTTCGTCCCGACATTTCGCAGTCATAGAACAACAGCAAAGGAAAGGTTCAGTCAAGATGAAACGGTTAAACATTCCGGTGTTCGGGCTTTTTGGCTCTTGTCTGCTGCTCGGTGCGGCAACGGGGCGCGGCGAGACGGTCGTATCGCATGTCGCTGAGGGCGAGACCGCATTGGCAGGCGATGTCGTCCTTGGCGAGGGAACGTCGCTCTACAAGACCGGTGGCGGTTCGTTGTCCCTTGACGCGTGGCGGATGTCCCGGACGTCAGATGGCCGCGTGTCCGTGCTGGAAGGGACCCTTGCCGTGTCGGCGGGCGAGTCGGGTGATTTCTCGACACCGCCGGTGGTTTGCGGCAAGGCAGCGTTTTGGGTGAACGAAACGAGCCTTGTCACGACGAATAGCATCGCCGTCGGGGATGAATCGCCGCCTGTCTACGTGTCCAAGTGGTGCGATGTGCGGGAGCAGACGCCGGAGACGCCTTCGCGGCTTTATGCTGTGCCGAAGTGGTTTGGCAGTGCGGCGCACCCGGCTGAGCGGAACGGAATCGATCCAGAAAAGACGACATTTAATGCCTTGCCCGGCGTCTGGTTCGGCGGCGCGTCGAGCGGACAGTACATGCGGTGGCGACGCGCGGGTTTGGAAACGTCGCTGGCGGATGTCCGACATCTTTTCATCGTCCACGCCATTGCGAACAGCATGGGGCATCCTGTTGGCTGCGAAACGGCTGGGCAAGGGCGGAATGGGCCGTTCCTGAACACAGTCGGTGGCGTTACGCCGACTTTTGATGCGACGAAGCCGCCCATGATGTTGGTCAACCGCGGCGATGTGTGTGGGCCGCAAGCGAGTGCGCGATTTTATCTCAACGGGCGGCAGATTGACCCGCGCACCACGCGGCAGACGGCGGGTTGGCAGCTGTTCGCCTGTGATTATTACGATGTCTTGCCGAAAGCCGACAACTTCTATCGCAGCGGCTTTCAGGAGACGCTGCAGGGTTGTCAAGGAGGAGACTACCTCGGTGAAGTCTTGGTCTTCACCAATCAGCTGTCGGAAACCGAGCGCGCGACCGTCGAGCGGTATCTGCTCGCGAAGTGGCGGTTACCACAGGCGAAAGGCTTGGCCCCGCGTGTTGCGCGGACAGAACTGGCGCTGGCGGACGGGGCTTTGGCGACGGTTGCGGGTGCGGCGGGCACGGATACTCCACCGCTGTCTTTCGTCGGTGCCGGCAACGTGGCGAAGTCGGGTGCAGGCGTTCTGACACTGGGGCCGACGGACGGCACGTCTTTCGCGGGAGAGTTCGACTGGACGGCTGGCGCCATTCGCCTTCAGGGCGGACGACTCCCGGCTCTGGCCGTCGGAGGCGGCGAGACATATGCCTTTTTCAACTCTATGGCGTCGGACGCACCGAGTGTGGCGGGCGATGCCGCGTCGGGCTTGACGTGCGAGAAGACGATGGGCGGCGCGGCGGATGTTGTCCAGACGACGGGCAACGGTTGGCTGCGTGTTCACACGGTGAAGCCAGGTGTTCGCCGTCTCAATGTGGGAATCGAGGACAACCGTCGTGGGGCCGTGCTTCAGCTTGAGGGACATGTGCGCCAAACGAACGCCCCCCTTGGCGGTGGTGCCGAAGTGCAGTTTCCGAATCCGGACTTGGAGCAGCCGTGTACGCTCACGGACACGGCATATGACCGTGCACGCATTAAATCGGGCGAGACGCTCAACGGCTGGACGGTGCGGCAAGGCGATGGCGAAGCATGGATTCTCTGTACCCAGCCAAATGCGGCGGGCGGCTACAATGGTGAGATTTGGCTTCCAAGCGAGACGCCGTCGCCCAATGGCGGTACGAACGTCCTTCAGTTGGTCGGGCAGGTAACGGTCTCGACTACGGTGACCATGCCGTGTAGCGGCGTCTACGAATTGAGTTTCGACGCCAAGAGCCGCTGGAATCATCGCAGCGGTACGTATGCTGGCTATCAGCCGCAGACTGAAATCATGCTGGGGCGTTCGTGGGATGCGGCGGTGTGCGTCGCGACGGCGCCGATCGGGTGCCATCAGTTCGGGCGCTTCCGCTTCCGTGTGGAGATTGCCGAGGGCGGCGACTGGATGGTCGGCGTGCGTGCGGTTGATGCGATGAGGGGCCAGTCATGCGTGTTCCTCGACAACTTCCGCATGGTTCGTGTGGCAGACTCTTCGACAGAGGAGATTTGCAAGATTCCGAACGGCTCCTTTGACAGGCTCGTGCGTCCGGTTTCTTCACCGTATGTCCATGCGCGCTTCTGCACGCTCAACGAGGTTGATGGCTGGACGCTGTCTGTGCTGCCGGACGCGCCGTATGCGAATGCTGTCACGAACGGCGCGGTCGGCGTAATCACCAGCGGAACGCCCGTGAACGACTGGTCGCTGATGACGTTCTTTCCGTTCGCCGAGTCGGTGTGTGGCGCGGCGGCACTCGGATTTCTCTCGACGGGCGGGTGGGCCACCACCACGTTTACGGTCCCCGCCGGCACATGGCGTTTGCGCGGTCTTGTCCAGCGGTTGGCATCTTACATGAACATTCTTTCGCAAGGCGTGTCGCTGACTGGAACACCGGTCTTCCGGGCGACCTTGACCAAAGCAGACGGTTCGATGGTTGACTTGGGCACCGTCACGGCTGCGACGCAGCGGCTGCGGTCGGTCTGCTGGCCGGAATCGTTTACCGTGGGCGCGGAGGAGTCGGTCACGCTGACGCTTTCACAAACCAAGTCGGACGCGATGGGACTTTTGGACGAACTGGAACTGGTCCGCGAATCGACCGCAGATTTCGGAAATCTCGTCACCGACCCTGGATTTGAAGACTGGGGGTGGAAAGGCTATCGCGTGCCTGGGCTGCCGTCTGAAGAGGGAACGGACGGCTGGAAGAACGGATGGCTTGTCTCCTATCGATACCTTCCTCAGCACTGGGGATATTGCGCTTATGAAGGCGACAATCGTCTGCGCCTCCAGAACGGATGTGGCGTCTATCAGGACATCAGAATCCCTCAGGCGGGACGGTATCGTTTCACGATGCATGTTCGGGCGCGTGCGGATTCGGCGAACTATGCGAACAACCCCGTTCGCGTGTGGCTCGCGCAGGGCGCGACGACGAACGTGATTGCGACAACGCCGTCGCTTTACACGCGAAACTGGGTGGAGGTCTCGTATTTGGCAAACGTGCCGACGGCAGGCATCTATCGGCTGGGTATTGAGGGACGTTATTCGGTTGGGGATGACGGGACGACGATTAGCCGCGACACGCAGATTGATGGCGTGTCGTTGGCGCGGTGCCGCGATGAACAGGATGACGCACCGTCGCTCCCGCACAATCTTCGCATCTCGGTCGCGGAAGGGGCTAAACTGCTGCTCGACTACCCGGGTGTGGCGAGGTGTGGACCCGTCAAGTACGCCGGAAAGCGTTATGTGGGGACGTTGAACCAGGAGACTTGTCCGTCTTTCATCACAGGGATAGGTACGCTGGAGGCTGCTCCCGATGGACTTGCGATTGTCATCCGATAGGAAGAAACTTGCAGGAAGAAACTTGCAGGAAGAAACTTGGATTTTATCAAAAATGGAGAAAAGCATGAAGATTTTGATGATGATTACTGTTGGCGTGTGGATGTTGGCGGTCGGCGCGGTGGAGGTCAAGGTGGACTTCGACCGGGAAGTCGGGCGCATCAAGCCGCTCCACGGCATTGGGCAGGGACCGCTTCGCGGCTTTGACAACTTCACGATGTTCAAGTACCTCAAGGAGGCAGGAATCCCTTACAGTCGGTTGCATGACGTAGGTGGTGCCTTTGGCATGAACCTGTTCGTCGACATCCCGAATCTCTTTCGTGACTTCGACGCGGACGAGACCGACCCTAAGAACTACGACTTCACCTTCACAGACCTCTATCTGAAAAACCTGATTGAGAACGGCGTCGAGCCGTATTTCCGGTTGGGCGTCACAATCGAGAATGCCGCGCCGCGCGTGAAGAAGGCCTATCGAATCTTGCCGCCGAAGGATCCGGCGAAGTGGGCGCGCATCTGCGAGCATGTCATCCGCCATTACACCGAAGGCTGGGCCGACGGCTATCGGTGGAAGATTGAGCATTGGGAGATCTGGAACGAGCCGGACGACTACGATGGGATGCGCAACCACATGTGGTGGGGGACCTGGAAGGAGTTCATCGAACTCTATGTCACGACGGCCAAGCACCTCAAGAAGCACTTTCCGCATCTGAAGATCGGCGGCTATGGCAGTTGTCTCGGAAATTGCGAAGACCCGGAGACGCTTTTGGACCCAGAGGCGTCGATTGCGGACAAGAAGCGGCGCATCGGGCTGTTCCGGGAATTCCTGAAGGCTTGCCGCGAACATGGTGCGCCAATGGACTTCCATTCGTTTCACGCCTATCGTCCGGCATCGATCCTGACGAACTCGTTGCGGCAGATCAGCGTCTGCATGCGGGAGGCCGGTTTTGAACGGAGCGAAATCCACCTCACGGAATGGAACGTCGGAACGACTGACGGGGTCGCGGGCACGCCGTCTCAGGCGGCTGAGATTGCGGGCCTTCTCTTGGTGATGCAGCATCTGCCGATTCAGGTGGCCCATCTCTACGATGGTCGGTGCGCACTTGGAAACTACGCGCCGCTCTTCGATCCGCTGACACGACATCCGCGTCAGGCCTACTACGCGCTCAAGGACTTCAACGTCCTCTACCGTCTGGGCACGGAGGTCGCCTGTTCGTCCGATGGCGTGAAGGCTCTCGCGGCAAAGGGCGCGAAGGGCGCGGCGGTGATGGTGGTCAACGACAGCGCGGCGTCTGTTCCTGTTGTCTTTGACTTTGGCGGGCGCGAGATTGGCTATTGCCTGATGACGGATTGCGTGCGTCTCGACACGTTCACGACGTTGCCGGACGAGATGCCGCCCCATTCCTTTCTCCTCGTCGTACTTCGTTGAGATGGCAGACCTGCAGACCGTTGGCCGCGCGGCGGCTTGTCTCGCGTTGGGCATTGTCACCTTTGGGCATTCCGCTACGGCGGGAGAGGATTGGATCCGCAGGGGCGATCCGATTATATGGACAATCGGCGAGGGGAACATCTTCCCGGAAACGTGCCGTCCGTGTGACAGACCGTGTGACATTGCACAGACCGAGGAGATGCCGCACGGGCTGACATGCGAATACAGGACGAATCCCGTTGGCATTGACGTGACGTCGCCACGCCTGTCGTGGAAACTTCCGGAGGGCATGGCGCGCCAGTCGGCCTATGAGTTGGAGATCGACGGACACGCGACGGGCGTTGTCGTGTCCGATGGCTCGGTCAATGTCGAGCCATTCGGCGGCTGGCGCTTCACGGACGGACAGCGAGTGATCTGGCGTGTGCGGGTGCGTGACGAAAATGGTTGCTGGAGCGAATGGAGCAACAAGTCGTGGTTCGTCTACGGCAAGGCCTCGCCGTGGCGGGCAAAATGGATTGCCGGCGATCCGGCGACATTGTGCGACTATGACTTCGGCGCGGCCGAATGGATGACGGCTCCGACGGCAATCGTTTTCCGCACGACGTTCCTTCTTGAAGTTGTGCCGAAAAGCGCAGACTTTGCATTGGTTGCGCGTGAGAAATACGAAGTTCGCGTCAACGGGCGCCAGATGATGGATCCGCGCGGGAAATGGCATGATTGGCGCTTCCTGCGCAGGATGGATGCCGCGCCCTGGCTGAAGACCGGGACGAACGAGATCGAAATCGCCGTTCAGCCGCTCAAGGGTCGGAAAGACGTTGCCGTGATTGCAACGCTGGTCCTCCCGAATGGCCGCCGCGTCGGAACCGGGGCTTCATGGTCGGGCGTCGACAAGACGGCTGGCTGTCTGCGTGCGCCGACATGGGGGCATTCGGTCATCGCCTACCACGAGACGCTGTCGCCGGCATTCGAAAAGACGTTTGATGTCCGTCCAGGGCTTCGACGGGCGACGCTCTTCGTCACGGGCATGGGATTCTACGAGGCTGAGCTCAATGGCCGCCGCGTTGGCGAGAAACTACTCGATCCCGCGCCGACGGCTTACGACAAACGTGTCCTTTATTCAACCTATGTGCTTGACGAAGCCGTCGGTCAGGGCGCAAACACGTTGAAACTGACGTTCGGACACGGTTGGTACGACTGCCGAAGCGTGGCCGTATGGAACTGGAACATGGCGCCGTGGCGGAATTCACCGCGCGGCCTCGCCGAATTGCGGCTTGAATATGCGGACGGGTCGGTCGAGACGGTTGGCACGGACGCAAGTTGGATGATGGCATCGACTCGGACGCTCTATGACTGCATCCGTGAGGGTGAGGTCATGGGCGCACCGAAGCCAACGGACGGTTTCCGTGCGCAGGAGGTGAAGGGCCCGGCGGGACGGCTTGAAGGGGAGATCCTACCGCCGACGAAGGTGATGGAGACGATAAAGCCAGAGAGAATCTGCCGCCTTGCGGACGGTTCCTGGCTCGTGACATTCCCGAAGAACCTTGCGGGTTGGATACGGCTTAGGCTCAAGAAGAACGTGCCAGGCGACGTCGTCTCCATCCGCTACGATGAGCGCGCCGTTTCGGAGAAGCAGCCGGAGATTGACACGTATCTTCTCGGTGACCGGCGCCCGCCGGGTGCGTGGCCTGTCCCCGGTGCCATCGGACGGCGCATCGACCAGCATTTCCTCAACGCGGCCTCCCACCATGTCGTCGCGAAGGATGCCGCGTTCCAGTGCGACCGCATCATCGCTGAGGGCGGCGAGAAGGTCTACGAGCCGCGCTTCACCTATAACGGCTTCCGCTATGTCTGGATTCGCGGCTACAAGGGCGAACTGACGTCCGCCGATGTAACGGCGTGTCTGGTGCACAACGCCTTCCGCACGACGGGTTCGTTCGTCTGCTCGGATGCGATGCTGAATCGCCTCATTGACATGGCCGTCCTTTCATACAAGTGCAATTACGTCAACGGCTATCCGACAGACTGCCCGCACCGCGAGAAGAACGGATGGACGGGTGACGCGCAGCTTGCGGCGAACCTGGCGCAGTTCTGCTTCGACAATACGGCATCTTATGAAAAGTGGTTGCGCGACTTGGTAGATGCCCAGCGTCCGAGCGGTGCATTGCCGGGTATCGCACCAACGTCGGGGTGGGGCTATGACGACTACGGACCAGGCTGGGATAGTGCTCTGTCCGTCATTCCAAATGAACTGCTCGTCTATCAGGAGGATCGGCAGATTGTGCGAGAGGTTTATCCGTCCGTCCTTCGCCTTTTGCGTTATACGGCGAAGAGGGCGGATGCGGACAACTTGGTTGACTATGGGTTGGGCGATTGGTGTCCGGTCGATGAGGCTCACATGCCCACGCGGCGGTTCACGAGTTCCTGTTGGTATGCGGACATGCAGGACAAATGCGCACGATTTGCCGAGCTTTCGGGGGATGGCGACATCGCGGTGGAGATGCGGCGCGGGGCGGAAAGGACTCGCACGGCGTTGCACAATGCCTTTCACAAGGGGAATGGCGTCTACGACAATGGCGGGCAGACGGCACAGGCGATGGCGCTGTATTTCGGCATCGTGCCGAAGTCGGCTGTCGCCGTTGCGCGCGCCCAGCTCGTTGCGGCCGTCGAGAAGATGGGCGTGCGCAACGACTTCGGCATTTATGGCTCCAAGTGCGTATTTCGCATGCTGTCAGAAGCGGGACGGACGGATCTTGCATTTCGGATGCTCGTCAATGCGGAGGCACCGTCATTCGCGAATTGGGCGGTGAACGGCGAGGGGACGCTTTGGGAGTCATACAGGGGCAGATCGTCGCGCAATCATGTCATGTTCGGCGACTATGTCGCTTGGGCCTACAAGTATCTTGCGGGAATCGACGCCGATCCGGCGCATGGGTGGCGTCGGCTGATTTTCGCCCCGCAGCTGATCGCCGCGCTCTCTTTTGCACAGGCTGAGACGGAAACTCCATATGGAAAAGTCCGGGGCGGCTGGCGACGCACGGGTGACCGGATTGTCTACGAGTTGCATGTTCCGCCGCAGTGCGCGGCCGTTGTGCGGTTGCCCGGTGAGGCGGAACGGTTTGTTGTGGCGGGTGATTGGGTTGAGACGCGGGGCGTGGACTGAGAAACCTTGACGTCTCAACAGAGAGGGCGAAAGCTCTCAAGCGTGAGTCGGCATCGTGCCGACTCTTTTTTTGTGCCAACAGGCTTGACGGCGCTTGTTGGCGTGTTGCACTTTCCGTCTTTCCTGCGACATCCAATGAGAGGGATGCACAGGCGTCTGAACAACAGGCAAGTCCGAAAGGAGAAGACGAAAATGAACAAGAGCACGAGGATCATCAATCCGGAGGCGTACTATCAACGTGCGCGCGCCAATCGGTTGGCTGGCGAGATTCGCTGGTTGATGGGCAGGCGACGCGCCCCGTTCTGGGGCAATGCCCTGAGATTGGATGACTTGACGTCACGGGATGACGCGGGAGACTTCTGCGAAAACCGTTTGCTTGGCGACGGTGGCGCATCCGTCGAATCGTTGGTTTCTCGGATTGACGGTGGCGGCGGTTCGGCTGACAATGGACGGTGGCGGATTGAACTGGAACGGGTCGTCGCCTCGCTAAAAGGCACAGACCGGGCCATCTGGTTCGCGTTGCTGGCGGACTGGCGGACGGCCCCGGCGGCCAAGATCGCCCACACCAACCGCCCGCATGTCGATCGTCTGAAGAAGACGCTCCGGCAGAAGCTGGACGTTGCCCATCGGCTTTGGAAACGGCGTCAGAAGTGACGCGGAAAGGGGAAAGGCAATGAAGCAGAAATCAAGAAAAAGACTGGTCGCGGCCTTGAAGGAGGCTGCGCGCGCGGCGGCGAGCGCGTTTCTCGCCGCACTGGGACTGGCCGCCAGCGTTTCGGCCATGGGCTGCGCGGTGGTCGTGCCCGCTGACGACGCGCGGAGCGTTACGGCGGTCGGGGCGATTCCGCTCGGTCTGCAATTCAACGGGAAGAAATGATCGAATGATCGAATCTTCAAAGAATCAGCAAGCGAAAGGAAAACGAACAATGAGCAAATCGACAATCAAGTATACCATCAGCAAGTGTCGCAACCCGTACACGGGCGAGACGTTCCAGCATCCCGTCATCACGGACCGCGAAACCTACACGACCGAGCGCGTCATTGAGCGAGGTCTCGCCTCCGGCTACGTGCGCGGGCAGTTCCACGACATCCGTGGCGTCCTTGACGGGAGCATCGCCACTTGGCAACAGCTCCTTCGCGAGGGAAAGGCCGTGCACATTGGCAAGTGGTTGCGCCTTGCGTTGCAGGCGACGGGGCGCGTCGGTGCGGACCGCCAGCTGACGGGCGCGAATGAGCTGCGTCTGCGCATCACGCCGCTGGAGGACCTGAAGGTCAAGGCGAGTGACTACATCTGGGAGTGCGTGGATGACACGACGCTTGTGCCGCGCATCGACTACGGCAGTGCATTGGGCTCCCCGCGCGGCGAGATGTCCGCGTCGCAACAGGTCACCTTCTCTGGCCGCAACCTGAACTTCAATCCCGAGAAGGACACGGTGACGCTCGCATGGAAGAAAGGAGATGAGGTGAAAACGGCGACGGTCTCCCCAACGGGGACGAGCGGCACGATTCTCATCTTCGATTGGCCCGAGGCGCTTGCCGAAGCTGACGCGGGCACGGAAGTCATCTGGAGCTTCCTCTTCCACGTCTCCGTCGGTACGGGAACGAAGGAGGTTCTCCAGCAGCAGACGCTGAAGCTCGTTGAGGCGTAAAGGAGAAGTTGGAGGTGGAGAATGGAGTTTTAACGTCCAATCTCCACCTCCTTTCTCCACTTTCATGCTGCAAGCCCGATACGCCGAAAATCCGACAAAGTCCGCCACGGCGTTGACGGGATGCGTCCGCATTTGGTATTATGGCCAAATGAATGACGCAAAACGCAAGAATAAGCCATCGTTTCGGGTAATCGGACCTTTCTGATGAATGGTTGCAGTCCAAAGAGTCCTCTGCTTGCGGTCGAGAATCTGCGCATTGCCTTTCGGCTGGAGGGGCGGCTTTCCGTTCCTGTGCGTGGTGTCTCGTTCGAGATTCCGGAAAACGCCCGCATCGCCCTTGTCGGCGAGTCGGGCTGTGGCAAGTCGCTGACGGCGCTTGCTCTCGGGAGACTTGTAGACCGTGCGGAAATCACGGGGCGAATTGTCGGATCGCCCTGCCTTTCCTATGTTTTTCAGAATCCGATGCAGTCGCTCAACCCTGTTTTGCGGGTCGGTCGGCAGATTGCGGAGGGAATTCGTCCGCCTTTGCGCGGCGCGGCGCTTTCGGCGCGTTTGGGTGCGCTTCTCGCGTCTGTCGATTTGCCGTCTGAAGCGGCGAGCAAGTATCCGTGCGAACTCTCGGGCGGCCAGCAACAGCGCGTGATGATCGCGATGGCCCTTGCGCAGGAACCGGACCTGCTGATTGCGGACGAACCGACCACGGCCCTTGACGTGACGACCCAGCGCGATGTCCTTGACCTCATCGCCCGCGTGGCGGACGAGCGAAAGATGTCGGTTCTGCTCATCACGCACAATCTTGGCCTTGTCGCGCGCTATTCGACATTCGTGAATGTGATGTATGCGGGGCAGATTGTGGAGCGTGGTCCTGTCGCAGAGGTGATTCAACATCCGCGACATCCGTATACGAAGGGTCTTCTTGCCGCCGTGCCGCGGTTGGATGCGCCGAAGGATGCGCCTTTGGCGGACATTCCGGGAACAGTTCCGCCTCCATGGGATTGGCCGTCCGGCTGTGCATTCCATCCGCGTTGTCCCGAGGCGCGTTCGGCGTGTGCCTTGGATGACTTCATTTGCCCCGTTTGTCCCGCTTCGTGAGAGAGGTCTCGTTATGTCCCTTAATTTGAAATCCGCTCCATTCTTTTCGCTTGTTCTCACGGCTCTTGCCGTTTCATGTGCGCGTGCAGATGACGAGGTGACGGCTGCGCGGTTCCCAGATGCCGATGCGGTGCTGGTGGATGACGTCACGCGCGTCACCTACCATCCCGACGGAACGTATGTCGAGGAGAGCGAGAGCTGGACGAAAGTCCTGACGGAGAAAGGCCGCCGCGAGGGAAGCTCAACGGAGCTTCGGTACTCGAAGCGTTATGGCGCGGCATCTATCGACTTTGTCGGCATTGTTGACACGAACGGAATCGAACGTGCGGTCGACGTCTCGGCGACGACGAGCGAATCGACGGACAACGGTTCGATGTCCGCGAACATTTACGATCCGCTGGACCGCAAGATCGTCTGCACGATTCCCGGTCTCTCCGTGGGTGAGACGCTGCACGTGAAGACGACGCGGCGCGCCCTGAAGCCGCGTTGCGAAGGGCAGTGGTCGGATCTTTCGATCTTCGAGTGGTCCCTGCCGATTCTCCGTTCGCGTGTCGAGATACGTGCGCCGAAGGAACTTCCGCTGAAGCGTAAGGCCATTCGACATCCGCTTGGGAATGTCGTGTCGTCCGAGACGCCGTTGCCCGATGGCGGGATCTTGCATGTCTTTACGTCCACGAACTCGGCACAGGCCTTTCCGGAGCCGGATATGCCGCCGCTCTACACGCAGGTCCAGCATTTGCGCGTCTCGACGGCGGCGGACTGGCCGGAGATCTCACGCTGGTATTGGAACCTCTGTGCGCCGCATCTGGCCAAGACAAATGCCGCGATGGTGGCGAAAGCGGCTGAACTTCGCTCGCTTCGCGCGATCTTCAAGTTTGTCTCGCAGGAGATTCGCTATATGGGGCTGACGATGGAGGACACGTCGCCGGGATACGCGCCGCATGACGTGGACATCACCTTTGACAACCGTTACGGCGTCTGCCGCGACAAGGCGGGACTTTTGGTCGCGATGCTGCGCCTTGCGGGCTTCAAGGCGTTTCCCGTGCTGATTAACGTTGGCGCGAAGCTCGACCCCGAGGTCCCTCAGCCGTTCTTTAACCATGCGATCGTCGCCGTAGAAGATGCGCCCGGACAGTATGTTCTCATGGATCCGACGAACGAGAACGCCAAGGATCTCTTTCCTGCCTACGAAAGCGACAAGAGCTATCTCGTCTGCCGTCCCGAAGGGGAGAATTTGCGGTTGTCGCCCACGCCTTCGCCAGACCACAACAAACTGACGGCAACGACGAGGGGGACGCTTGTGAAGGACGGCTCGCTTGTCTTGGAGAGCGAGATCCTGTTCGGCGGGGTGAATGACACCGTGTACCGTCCGGCCTTTGTGCGACGGACGGGCGAGGAGCGCGTCAAGTTCTTCGAGCGCGTCGTTCGGCGTCTCGCAGCGGGAGCTGAACTTCTACGGTGCGAGATTGAACCGACGGATATGCGGGACACCGAGACGCCGATTCGCGTGAAGCTGTCAGCCCGCCTGCCCGAGATGCTCTTGCGCGGCGAGACAGGCGATCATCTTGCCGTGCCGTTCGTCACGAAGACGCTGGGGATGGCGAACTTCCTCCTGGACGGCAACACTTCCCTCGAACGGCGAAAGTTCCCGCTGGTGCTGGATTCGACGGCTTGTGTGGACGAGCGGGTGGAGATTGACCTTGCGGGGGTCGTGGGCAGCGTACGGGAGCTGCCGCGTGCTGAGCAGATCGAGGGCGGCTACTCGTATGCGCGTGTGTTCACGGTGTCGAACGGCGTGTTGCGGGCGGCGCGTCGCCTTGCGGTCGCGGCGGTTGAGTTCTCGTCTGAAGATTATCGGCGTTTGCGCGGGGATATCCAGCGCGTCGAGGTTGCCGAACGCCGCCAGCCCGTCTTTTCGGTGGATCCGCTGGCAGAGGCGGATGTTCGGTGGATAGACTGCTCGACCGAGGTGGACGTTGCGTCGGACATGGCCTGGACGGTCACGAATCGCACGGTCAAGGAGATTCTGACCTACAAAGGCAAGAAAGGATCTTCGGAACTCAAGTTCCCCTTCAACCCCTGTGTCGAGACGCTTGATCTCGTCACGGCGACGGTCAGCAACCGGGATGGACGCGTCTATTCGGTCTCCGCACGCGAGAAGAACGTGATGGATTGCGAGTGGGCGGCTTCCGCGCCACGATATCCGGCGTCGAAAATCCTTGTGGTCAATTTGCCGTCCGTGGAGATCGGCAGCACGATCGCCTTTACGACCGTTCGGACGGTCACGAACGCTCCGGTGGCGTATTACGGTTCGTTTCTCTTCGACTCACACGAACCAATTGACCGTCGCTTTGTCCGCGTCAACGACTGGTCTCGCGAGGTGCGGAATCCGCGCCGCATCCCGAATGAGCCGAACCAGCCGATCGCCTCGCTCTGGCGTGATCGGCTGGTCGTCTCGTCCAATCGCTTTTCTGCTGTCGATCTGAGGATCAAGCCGTTTCGTTCGCCGCTTCTGCCGCCCGCCGCCGATTTGCGCGTGATTCGCGACTGGATGGCGCGACACATTCGGATCTCGGGTCCCAGCCTCTACGAAGTGCCGCTGAATCGTCAGCTGACGGACCCCGAGACGGTCCTTCGGGAGCGGTATGCGACGCGGCTGGACTATATTCGCACGCTTTGCGCGCTTCTGAAAGGCGCAGGCTACGAGGCGGACGTCGTGCTTGCCGCGAACAATGCGGGTGATCCTGACGACCTTCGCAACCGTGCCAAGTACATGGATCGGAATGTGCGCGCCTTCTCGTTCGCGCTCTGCCGTGTCCGTGAGCGCACGGGTGGATTCCTCTGGTTCGGTGGCGAGACGACGACCTACTTCATTGGCACGGAGAGCGAATACGCGCCCCTTGGACCGTCTGCGTCTGCCGGTTGTGATTTCTTTGACCCTGTCGCGCGCGAGTTCGGCATCGTCACCGTGCCGTCGGATGACTTTCAAGACCGAACGGGCGAGAAATCGACCTATCTGGTGCGCGAGAACGGCGCGGTAGACCTGACCGTCGCCTCGTCCGTCTGGGGTTGTGGCGTCGGGGGCTTCCGCAAGAAGTATTCGGAGATTCTGCCGGAAGATCGCAGTCGTCTTTATCAGACGCTTCTCGGGACCGTTTCGCAGGCGGCGAGCGCGACAAGCGAGCTGGAGACGGATGTCAAGGGCTATCCGGCGGTACAGAGGTTCTCCTGCTTCATCCCTGATTTCGCGACGGTTGATGGTGAGTCGATGACCTTGAGGCTACCGGCACTCGTCTCGACGGTTCCGTCGTTTACGGGTTGCGCACGGCAGACACCGTTTGCCGTCAATCAGGCGGATGCGGCGTTTGAGGAGGTCGTGGTGCGTTTCCCGGAAGGCTATACCAAGGCAGAGCATCTGCCTGAGCCATTTGCGTTTGAGATTCCGAATCTGATCTGCACTGTCACGTCCGAGGTTGTGGACGGTGCGTTGGAGGTTCGGATCCGCCGTGAAGTCGCGCCGCGCAAATACGCCTGGTATCGGCCTGATCTCATCGAACTGGTCAAGGACCAGAACCGAATCGCCGCTTCCCGTGCCAATCGCACGATCATCGTCCGTCGCGCGTCTTCGGACTGAGAGTCCGTGGCGTGCGAGGGCAGGGGTCTGCGTACTTCCCGTCGCGAAATGCAAGCGTGGTGAGACACCTTGCTGAAGATTTCTCCTAGGGTTCTCGGCAGCAGTCCGAACATTCTCATTAGAGTTTTCCTTTTGTGGTTCCGACGATGGCGCGAGTGGTTTCTTTCGCGCGGGCGACCCAACCCGATACCGCAGGGCAATTCCGGAAAGCCCTGCGGCCGGTTGGGCACCCCGCCGCGCGAGTCGAAGGCCGATTGTTCCTGTCGTTCATTTCATTGCTTCCTTTCTCATGCCGCCATGGCGAGTTCGGCTTCGAATTGTGCCGCGGTCTTCCCGCCGAGCGCGAGGCGGTGGATGCCGTTGATGATCTCCTCGAGCTTGCGGATGTCACCTCGGGAGCAGCGCGAGAAGTCGGTGCCTTTAGGATACCACCTGCGCACGAGCCTGTTGCAGTTCTCGACGGAACCCTTCTCCCACGAGGCGTAGGCGCGGGTGTAGTAGATGTCGCCGCCGATGGCGTCCTTCAGCGCGTCCGGGTCTAGGAACTCGCAGCCGTTGTCGGTCGTGACCGACTTCACCTGCCGCCATCCGCGGCGTTTCCTCAGGCGTCTGAGCGCCCTGACGACCGCCCCCTGGCTTATCGCGACGATCTTCTCGATGTAGTACTTTCGCGAGCAGCGGTCGAGAAGGACGAGCAGTCCGCCGGAGCCGTTCGCCGAGGACACGATGGTGTCCATCTCGAGATGTCCGAGTTCGGACCTCTCTTTGGCTCCGGACGGTCTGTCGTCCAGCTGGAGCCGTCCGAGGACGGTCTTCGCGGGATGCGGTTTCGGGCCTTTCCTCCGATTCTTGCCTGGATGGCACGGGGTCTCGCCGTAACGCACCGAGATGTCGCCGGCCTTGATGTGGTTGTACCACGTCCGGACGCATGGAATCGCCGAGCCTTCAAGTCTCCCGTCTTTCTTCATGCGGCAGACCGCGTCGTAAGGCGACAGCTTCATTCCCTTGACGAGTCTGGCGAACGCCGCGTCGAGCCTGTTCGTCACCTTCATCGGCGCGCCTTTGTCGGCATGCCCCTCGTTGACCCTGTCCTGGGCTTTCCCGGCGTCGTAGAGGGCGTATGCCTTCCGCCCCGGGCGCCTCGTGTCCGGCACGGTCGCGCCGAGCGCGCCGCGCTCGTATTCGCGCTTCCAGGTCTGCACGGGCAGGCCGTGGTCGCGGGCGAACCCCCGGAGCGTCGGCATTCTGCCGTGTTCGATGCGGTCGTTCCAGTCTTTCTGGAGGATTTCGCGGTGGTGGTGCTGAAGCGGCACGCCGGGTGCCTTGTGTATGGTATAATGTCGCATGGCGTCCTTTTCGTGGCAGGCGTTTGGATTTGGCACCGCGTATTCTACCACGACTGTCGACGCCTTTGCCGTGCCCGGTCGGCGCGCCACCCCCATGGGGGTGGTTCCCGCTCTTCCTTTCCTGTCGCTTCCTCAACCGGTCCTTCTCCTTCTTCGCTTTCTCTCTCCACCCCTCGGAACGGCCTGTCCTGGGTGTCTCACGACATATTACACTTTTCGCAGAGAACGCCGCCAGATGCCTGTGTGGCACTTTATGGTATAATATGCGCGAAACGGCAGGGACTTTGTCGGATGTCATTGCCGAAGCGTAAGACTTGAAAAATGCAAAGGAGGGCTGTCAGCCATGAGTTGGTTTTTGGGCGGTATCGTGTTCTTGATTCTCGGTTATTTCACCTATGGGAAGGTCGTTGAGCGATTGATTCCGCCGGATGACCGCAAGACGCCTTGCATCGCCCATCCGGACGGCGTGGACTACGTGCCGCTTCCGAAATGGAAGAACATGCTGATTCAGCTCCTGAACATCGCGGGCGTCGGACCCGTGATCGGCGTCATTCTTGGCATCAAGTTCGGCAAGGTCGCGCTCCTCATCATTCCCGTCGGATGCGTTTTCATGGGCGCGGTACATGACTTCTTCGCCGGGATGATCTCGATGCGGTCGAACGGGGCGAACATGCCGCGCATGATCCGTGAGCATCTTGGGGCGAAGTATGCGACGGTCTTCGGCTGGATCATGATGATAGCGCTTCTCCTTTGCGTGACGGTCTTCATCAACACGCCCGCGATGCTCATCGACCGGCAGTGGTTTCCCGAAGTCTCCGTTTTCTGGTGGTCGGTCGTCCTGATCTTCGCGTACTATGTCGCCGCGACGCTCTTTCCGATTGATGCGATTATCGGGCGGTTCTATCCGGTTTTCGGTGCGCTTCTCATTCTGGGGTCGCTTGCGATTTCCGTCGCGCTCGTCATCGCCGGATTCGTGCATCCCGAAATTCTGGACGATTGTGCGGGATTCGCTTCCTATCAGGCGAAGAATCCGCTCTTTCCGTGCTTGTTCGTGACGATCGCGTGCGGCATCATCTCGGGATTCCATGCGACGCAGAGCCCGATTGTCGCGCGCACGTGCCAGTCGGAGCGCGAGGCTCGCGCGACGTTCTACGGCATGATGATCGCCGAGGGCGTCATCGCCATGATCTGGGCGGCTGCGGCTCTCGCGATCTACAACCTGAAGCCCGAAAACCTTTCACTTGCGGGGCCGCTCGTCCTCGGCAACATCGCCAAGCACTTTCTCGGGCCGTGGATGGGCGGCGTCACGGTCGCGGCGATTGTCGTCCTTGCCATTACGTCTGGCGACACCGCGCTTCGCTCCGCGCGCCTTTCGCTGGCCGAAGAGCTGAGAATTGACCAGGTGGACCTTTTGAAGCGCGTCTTCACGTGTCTGCCGCTCGTGATGGTCGTTGTCGGACTGCTCGCGTGGTCGAATCGGGATGCGAAGAGCTTTGGCCATCTTTGGAACTATTTTGCGTGGATGAACCAGCTTCTCTCGACCTCGATGCTCTTTGCCGCGACGGTTTGGCTTCTTCGTCAGGGGCGTGGACTGAAGTCGCTTGTCACGTTGCTTCCGGGCGTTTTCATGTGCATGGTCATCACGACGTTCATCTTTTGGGCATGGCCGACGAAAGGGCAAGTCTGGGGGATTGTCCCCGGCGGCCTTTCGATGCCCGCCGCGCTTGCCGCCGCCGCAGTCGTCACGGCGGTCGTCGTGGGGGGTGTCATCCGCAAGGGCAAGGTGCAGAAGTGACAGTGGAGGGTTTGTCCGTGCTGAAGGCCTGGAGCATTTTGCCAGATGAGTGGAAACCGATCTTGAAGGCGCGTGGCTTGCGCCCGTTCCGCGCGGATCAGATCCTGCAGTCCCTCTATCGCGACTACATTGCGGACTGGGATGCGGCGACGACTTTGCCGAAGGACTTCCGCGAGACGCTGAAAACCGAGTTTCCGCTGACGCGCTACGCGGTTCTTGAGGTGTCCGAATCGACGGATGGGACGAAAAAGCTGCTGATCGGCTTTGAAGACGGGCAGTCCGTCGAGACGGTCCTCATTCCCGCGACAGGGCGTTTCACGCAGTGCATCTCGACGCAGGTCGGTTGCGGGATGGGCTGCGCGTTCTGCGCGAGCGGTTCGCGCGGCGTCGTCCGTTCGCTGAGGGCGGACGAGATCGTCGCCGAATACCTTGCGGGTCGGACGTTCGGCGAGATCACCAACATCGTCGTCATGGGCATGGGCGAGCCGTTTGCGAACTATGACGAGACGCTGCGCGCGCTGAAGCTCATCAACGCGGGGAAAGGTCCGAACCTCGGCGCGCGCCACATCACGCTCTCGACATGTGGCGTCGTGCCCGGCTTCAGGCGGCTTGCGGCGGAGGGCATTCAGTTCGAGCTGTCCGTTTCGCTTCATGCGCCGAACGACGCGCTTCGCTCGCAGCTGATGCCCGTTAACCGCAAATGGCCGATCGACGAGCTTCTGCAGGCCTGTGCCGACTACACGAACGCGACCAAGCGCATCATTACCTTTGAGTACACGGTCATCGCGGGCGTCAACGATTCACGGGCGTGCGCCGAGGAGCTGGCGCGGCAGGTCCGCCGCGTGCCGATGGCGAAGGTGAATCTCATTCCGCTCTCGCCTGTCGCGCACCGTCCGGACTTCAAGACGCCGGACGACAAGACGATGCTCATGTTTCTTGACGTCCTCATGAAGAACCGCGTGCAGACGATGCTTCGCCGTTCGCGCGGCAAGGACGCGGACGCCGCGTGCGGACAGCTGCGTCTGCGGCATCTCGACCGAAAGGACGCCGCTCCAACGACATGACGCCCGCCGCGTTCATTGACGACCCGAACTGGGCGAATGCGATTCCCGAGCGGCCCGATGCCGTGCGGACGCGGCATCTGCCTGCTCATGAGGACTGCACGCCGCTTGACGTCGCGGTCGTGCAGGACCACTTGCGTGCGGGGGGTGTGTTGGGCCGCTTGGAGGGCTATGAAGAACGCCCCGGACAAATCGACATGACGGGCGCGATCGCTGCGGCGTTCAACACGCGCGAGCATCTTGTCGTGGAGGCTGGGACGGGTGTCGGCAAGTCGCTTGCGTATCTCGTTCCGTCCATTCTCTGGGCGTCGATGAACGACACGCCAGTCGTCATCTCGACGGCGACGCGCAACCTCCAGTCCCAGCTTGTCCTGTCCGACATTCCTCGCGCCATCAGGATCTTGGGCGACCGAGCCGCGTCGTTCAAGGTCGCGCTTCTCAAGGGCCGCACGAACTACCTCTGCCTACGGGCCGTGGGAGAGTTCTTCGCGGCGGGGTTTTGGACGATGTCCGACGAGGAACAGGCGTTGATGCCGGCGTTCATTGACTGGATGCAGCGGACGCGTGACGGCGATCTCGATTCGTATGAGGGCTTGTCGCGCGGTCTCCTGACCTGCCCTGGCGAGGAATGCAGCGGGCGACGTTGCCCGTACTACACGCGCTGTTTCGTCTACAAGGCCCGCAAGGCTGCGGCAGAAGCGCATCTGGTCATTGTCAATCACGCGCTCGTCTTGGCGGAGGCGACGGCGCCGGGGAGCGGAATCCTGCCGAGCTACGGACGGCTTGTGATGGACGAGGCGCATAATCTGGAGATGATTGCGACGGAGTATCTGCGCGCGGAGTTTTCACTTCCGGCCCTGTCGCGCATCCTCAACCGGCTGACGCGTCCGAGCAAGGGTCGTCGGCAGACGCAGCCTTCGGGCATCCTGTCGTCGATTGAGCGGCAGTTCCAGAAAGGTGCGTTCTCGGGGAGCGCATCGGGCGAACATGTCCTGCGCTTGTTGGGGGACGCGCCACGGCTGGTATCGCGCATCGTCAGGGCTGCCGAGGCGCTGGTGAGCGTGGCCTCGCGATTGTTGCGGCCGGCGAAAGCGCGCGGCATCTGCCGCTATCGCGTGTCAGAAGACGGTGTGCGCGCGTATTCGTTGCATGGGCTCTTCAAGCCCTACACGGAAGAGGACGGCTGGCAGGAAACACGACTTGCCGAGACGCAGACGCGGCTGGAGAACGAACTGGCGGCGCTGGTGAACCTCTTGCACGACTTGCGCGACACGCTGGACGGCACCGTGCCGGAGGGGGAGCTTAATTATCTTGGTGACCTTTCCGCGCAGGTCTCGGGGATTGCCGAGTCTTTGGTCGGCTTTGCGAACGAGACGAATTTCGTCCTTCGGGGCGAGAAGCAGACGCATGCCTATTGGGCGGAGCGTGCGCAGGGTGACCGGCGGATGGCGTTCGTGCGGCTTGTTGCCGCGCCGCTGTCGGTGGCGGACGACTTGCGGAAACTCTTCTATGAAGTGAAGGATTCGGTTGTCCTCTGCTCGGCGACCTTGCGCGTCGGCAACGACTTCAAGTACATGGCGCGGCGGCTGGGCACACGGGAACGCTTCCGGTTCCTGACGGCGACCTCGCCGTTCGACTACTTCCGGCAGTCCCTTGTCCTCGCGCCAGACTGTCTGCCGGATCCCGCGTCAGATCTTATAGCCTACGCAGAGTCGCTGGCGTTGCTTCTTCGTGACCTTTTCGCCTTGACGCAGGGGCGTGCGTTGGTCCTTTTCACGAGTTACGAGATGATGAACGCGGTTGCGTCGCATGCGCACGAGCCGTTTGCGGCGGCAGGCGTCACCTTGCTCGTGCAGGGCGAGGGCTTGTCTCGTGAAGCGATGACGCAACGGCTCAAAGGGCGTTCGAATACGGTCCTTTTCGGGGCGCAGAGCTTTTGGGAAGGGGTCGATGTCGCGGGTGAAGCCCTATCGTGTGTTGTTCTTGCGCGATTGCCGTTCGCGCAAGTCGGCGATCCGGTCATCGAGGCACGGTCCGAGGCGATTGACCGCGCGGGCGGCAGTTCCTTCCGCGACTATGTGCTGCCTGAGGCGGTCATCAAGTTCCGTCAAGGTTTCGGACGGCTCATTCGCACGAAAGCGGACCGTGGCGTCGTGATCGTGTCCGATCCGCGTCTTGTGACAAAGAACTACGGTGCGCTCTTCCGCAAGTCGATTCCTGCTTCTGTCCATACGGTTTCGGAGACGGGAGACCTCTTGGCCCGCGTGAGCGCCTTCTTTTCGTGACGCGGTCGTGCCGACGTCTGTCGGGAAAAACATTCTTTCTCCCCGTTGCCTTTTGCACGCGCTTTCAGTATACTATCTCAAAAAAACCGAAAGGGACAAATCAGAGAGACATTACTGTTAATGCCAGACGAAGCAATCCAAAGGGACATCGCGTTTGATCCGACGGTGCGTGAAGTCGCGCGGCTCGTGCGGGAGGCGGGCGGGCGGGCGCTTTTGGTCGGCGGGTGCGTGCGCGACGGCCTCTTGGGCGAGCAGCCGAAGGATTACGACATCGAGGTCTACGGCCTTTCGCCCGAGAGGCTGAAGGCGACGCTGACGCGGTCTTTCGCCCTTGATCTCGTCGGTGCGTCATTTGGCGTTCTCAAGTTGAAGGGGCATGATGTCGATGTGGCGCTTCCGAGGCGCGAGACGAAGCTTGGGCTTGGGCATCGCGCCTTTGAGACGGAATATGACCCGAACCTGTCCCTTGAAGAGGCGTCGGCGCGGCGAGACTTCACGATCAATGCCATCTACCAAGACCCGCTGACGGAAGAAATTCTCGATCCGTGGAATGGGCGTGCTGACTTGACGCGGCATACGCTCCGGCATGTTTCATCGCATTTTGCGGAAGATCCGCTTCGTGTCCTGCGCGGCATGCAGTTCATTGCACGCTTCGGTCTACGTCCGACGCAGGAGACGATTGATATTTGCCGCACGATGACGCCAGAGGGCCTCGCGCCAGAACGCCAGATGGGCGAGTGGTCGAAGCTCCTGACGCAGGGCGTCTGGATCTCTCAGGGACTGGCGTTCCTGCGCTCGGTGAACTGGGTGGACTATTATCCCGAACTGAAGCGGACCATCGGTTGCCGGCAGGACCCGGAATGGCATCCCGAGGGTGACGTCTGGAACCACACACTGGAATGTCTGGACCGTTTTGCCGCCGCCCGCGCGGTTGAGCGGCAGTCGGCACGCGCCGATGACCTGCTGGTCGGATTTGCCGTCCTTTGTCATGACTTTGGAAAGCCGTTTTGCACGCGGTATGACCGGGTAAAGCGGCACATTCGGTCGCTCGGGCACGACGTGGCAGGCGTCGAGCCGACGAAGATGTTTCTGCGGCGGCTCACCAACGAAGAACGGCTTCTGCGCGATGTCCCGCCCTTGGTTCAGATGCACATGCGTCCGTATGCGATGTGGCGTTCTCAGTCCTCGGATGGGGCGGTGCGCCGTCTCTCGACGAAGGTCTGCAGCATCGAGGCATTGGTGCGCGTCGCGGCGGCAGATTTGACGGGCACCGAAGCGTGCGACTGGCTGCTCTCGACGGCGCGTCGTCTCGCGGTCGAGGCCGCCGCACCGAAGCCACTGTTGCTGGGCCGCCATCTGATTGCGCTCGGGATGAAGCCCGGTCCGCGTTTTGGCGAGATTCTTCAGAAGACTTACGAGGCGCAACTGGATGGGCGCTTCTCAACAACACAGAAAGGAATGGAATATGTCAAAGCTCGTTTTGGTTAGTCTGGCTCTCGCCGGCGCGGTCTGCACCACGCGTGCGGGCCAATCGGAGGTCGCGAAGTGGGACTCGCGCATGGCGTTGAAGGATGCCGTCGTGACGAATGGCGTTAAGTGGATCGATGGTCGGCACTTGCCTCTCGAGGGCCGCGCCTTTAAGGACACGGAACACTACTACGACAGACTGCCCGCGAACGTGACGACGAATGTCAACGGAGGCGTGCGGAGCATGAAGCACCACACCTCAGGCATGCTTTTCCGTTTCGTGACGGATTCTCGGACTCTGAACTTCCACTGGCGGCCCTATAGCGGCGGCCTGTCGATGGACCACATGCCCGCAACGGGTGTCTCGGGAATTGATGTCTATCGCTGGGACGTGGCGAAGAGACGTTGGCTCTATGTGAAGACGGGCCGCATCTGGGACGCGCAGAAGGGCGGTTCTCTCTCCCTCGGATGGACGCCGAACACTCCCTGTCTCGTCAATCTTCCACTTTACAATGGCGTGCGGAGCTTTGAACTTGGAATAGACCCGAAGGCGACGGTCGGGGACTTTCCGCATATGAGCGGCGTCACGAAGCCCGTCGTTTTCTACGGCACGTCGATTACGCACGGTGGCTGTTGCTCGCGTCCGGGGCTGGCGTTCGTGAATCGCGTCGGCCGTGATTTGGACGTTCCCGTCGTCGGGCTGGGCTTCTCGGGATCGGGCGTGATGGAGTTCGAGATGAGCGAGCATCTCGCGCGGATTGACGCGAGCTGCTATGTGCTGGACTGCCTGTGGAACATGAGTTTGGCTGAGAAGGAGAGTCCGGGACGCGCCGTTGAGACGAACTATGAGCCGTTTATCCGCAATCTTCGCGCGAAGCGTCCCGGCGTGCCGATTGTCATGGCCGAGCAATGCGATGTCTTCATGAGACCGGCGGGTGGGAAGGACCTTTTCATCCGCAAGCTCTATGAGAAGCTGATTGCCGAAGGCTGGAAGAACCTCGTCTACCTGCCGAAGGACGAGATGTATTCGGGTGATCTCGAAGGGACGGTGGATGGAACCCATCCGAACGACCTTGGCATGGAGACGATGTCCAAGGCGTACGGAAAGGCCGTCCGTCAGGCCCTGAACCTTCGATAGCCGGCCTCTCATGCCCTATATCCTCTGGGACTGGAACGGGACGCTGCTGGATGACACGGGGGCGGCCCTTGGGGCGTTTAACGTCGTCTTGCGACATCGGGGACTTCCTCCCATAGACGGCGTTTGGTATCGCGCGCATTTCGCGTTTCCCGTTAAGCCGTTCTATGCGGCTTGTGGCGTTGAACTCGCCCACGAGGACTGGGATGCGTTGGCGCAAGAGTATCACGACGCCTACGCGGCGTTGCCGAAAAGGCTCAATGCCGAGGCACATGAAGCCTTGCGCCGTGTCCAAAGGGGTGGTGCGGGACAGTCAATCATCTCGGCCCTTCGGCAGGATCTTCTGGACAGTGCCGTTGACGCGCTGTGCTTGCGCGGGTTCTTCGACTTTGTCTATGGCGTCGACAATCTTGACGGCGCATCGAAGCTTATCCGTGCGCGTGAACTTCGTGAGAGCCTTCCGGAGGAGGTCACGCGAAATGGCATTGTCCTCATTGGGGATGCCATTCACGACAAAGATGTTGCGGATGCCTTGGGCATCGGTTGCGTCCTCTGTGCACAAGGTGGCCATTCCGCTGATCGTCTTCGCGTTGTCGCGCCTACGGGGGAGACCCTGCTGGACGCGTTGGCGCTTGCTGAACGCCTTTCGGCGGATTGTTACGGTTAAGCCGTTCGCCATCGCGCAACGGATGGGGAGATTTTGCTATAATACCCTCGGCGAAAGGAGCGTGGCGTATGAAACTTGAAGGGAGCAGACGCGATGTCATGGACTCGCTGTTGCGTATGAGAGGTCGGATCTGTCACGGATTCGGACGCTTTGCGCCATTCTGTTTGTGCGCAATCGCCGTGGCGGTGCTCGTTGTCCTGGGAAACCATTACGTTCTCCGTGACGCGATGGTTCAGAACCTTTCGCGTGGCCTCTACTGGGGCGCATTGGCCAGTGTGTTCGTCCGCGTGCTTGGAGAATGCCAGGACAGCCCCTTGATCCGAAAAGGCGCGTGGGCTGTCGCCGTGGCCGTTGGCGCGCTGGGATGTTGGTTTTGGTCGGCGATTTATAACGACTCTCCTCTGTATTGGCCGTGGACACTGTTGTATGGAGGAAGTCTCGTCGCATTGGTGTCCTCAATCGTACTTCTCCTGTATCATAGTGCGGACGAGCGGTCCCTTTTCCCCCGCTTGGTGCTTAATGCATTGTGTGTCGGTGGGGTTGCGGTAATCTTCATTCCGAGCCTCATTCTTTGTCTCTCGGCCTACCACATGCTCGTGGCTCCTGTGAGCGGGGCAATCTTCCAGGATGTCGCGGTTGCGTTATGGTTGGTCATCGTCCCGGTCGGGTTCATGATTCTCTTGCCGGGCCGTGAGGCCGATGACGGTGCGTCAGATCGGGCGACGGCGTTTCTTTTCTGGATTCTTCTCCCGGCTTCGTTGATTCTGCTCGGCATCCTCTACCTTTACATTGGAAAGATCGTCTTGACGGCGACGATGCCGAGCGGCAAACTGAACTGGTTTGGGTCGGTGTCGTTGGCGGCTTACGCGTTCTTCTGGCTTTCGCTGCGCGACTCGCGGCGATCGTTCTTTCGCTCGTTCGTGCGGTGGGGATGGGCGCTTCTTCTGCCTGTCTTGGCTGCGCAAGTCATCGGTATCGTCATTCGCTATCAGGCCTACGGTCTCTCCGCGACGCGGTTTGCGGGCATGATCACGCTTTCCTGTGGCGTTTGCGCGCTTGTCCTGTCGGCGCTGAATCGTCGGCCACAGGGGCTTTTCGCCTACATGGCCGTAGCCGGGCTTGTGTTTTCCGTGACGCCGTTCAACATCTTTGATGTTCCCGTGCGAAATCAGGAACGCCGCTTGCGCGCGGCGTTGGACCGCAACGGCCTGTTGCGCGGGAATGAGCTGGAAGTTCCTGCGGATGTCACCATTTCAGATGCGGACGCGAAGATCATCCTCGGCGCGTGGGACTACCTGACGGACAGCCCAACGGTCTGGCATCGGTTGGCGTTCACCAAGGGCCTTCAACAGCGCATTATGGAACTGTCGCGCCAGCGTCATCCATCAAACCCCTCGCTGTCCTTCTTGTTGGGGCTTACCGAAAGGGGCGCGCAGGTTGGGCCTGCCATGGAAAGGATGACTTTTCGCATTCCAACGGAGTGTGGTTTGCCGATTGACGGCTATTCGCGTCTGCGTGTGATTGACGATGGGGTCGTTTGCGTGTATCGCTCGTCAAAAGACCGTTGGATGGTCAAATGGCCTGAGGGTGAGGACTGGTCGGAAGCGTTTGACATTACGGCTCATGTCGAACGGACATTGAAGGCGGCGGGGTTTGACGGCGTGATTAGGAAGGAGAAACGGATTCTTGACATGAAGCCTGAGGATGCGGTCTGGACATTGAAGCCGAGTTTGGCTTTGGCGATTGGTGCGATTCGTGTTTCGGGACGTGAGGGGTCCGCGTTCACCATGCTCTTGCTAAGCAGATGTGCTGTTCTCACGAGGGCTTGCGAAAAGGGCGTTCAATCGCCTTGACAGGTCGTTTCGGACGGGAGCCGATTCCACAAAAAGGAGGTGACTTGTAAAGGGAGTGGGTCAGCAAAAACCTCTTAAGCCACTTTGGCCAGACGTGAATCGTAAGCATATGCG
>CAKTYZ010000026.1 GCA_934635225.1 uncultured Kiritimatiellota bacterium | reverse complement strand
GCGGGCACGAACGCCAGCGGCAGACGCGTCTCGACCGTGAGGTCCTTGATCTCGGCCCGGATGCGGTTCCACGAATGGATTTGCAGCCGGTAGTCCGAGACGTCCGACGTTTCCGCGGGAACCGAGAACGACCGCCATTCCCCGTCCGTCGGCTCGACGAACAGCCCCAGCACGTCCCTTTCGCCCCTCATGAAGGAGAGCGGGCGGACCAGCACCAGCAGACGCGCGCGGTCGCCGCCGCCTTCCACACGACACTTGAAAGAGACGCGATAGCGCGCGTTCGGACGAAGCAGAGACGGATCCGCGTTGACCGTGTAGCAACGCCAGCCGAACTCGGAAGGCGACGACAGGCTGTCAACGACGACCGTTCCATCCGGCATCTGCGTAACAGCCGGATTCTGTTGCAGGGCAATGGGCGACGCCGAAAGCGTCAGCGCCGCCAGCCCGACCAGCACAACAAGCGCGAGCCTGTATGTCTTGTTCATGTCACCCGATCTTCTCGTCTTTGGTTGGCACGGCACCCGCGTGCCTTAGCGCACCAGCATGATCGCGCCCCATTCCGGCCCGAAACGCAGGGTGTCGCCCGAACGGAGGACCTTCCACGCCCGTCCCGTCGCGTCCGTCAGCGTCAGCTTCGGAATCGGGCCCGCGAAGCCGCCCGTCGCCTTCAGGAAGGGGCGGTTCCCGTCCTGCTGGTGCGCGGGGAGGTTCTCGGGGTCGGTCACGCGCACGACGGCGCCCTCGGCAAACGTCACCTTCGCGTCGACCGTCAGCGGACCCGACGCGGCGAAGAGCTCGGCGACCGAAATCTCCAGCGCCTCGCCCACGGACAGGGCGTTCGCGCACTTCCTCACCGAGCCGCCCGCGCCGGACAGCGCGGAGACGGCGAGCGCGCGGCCCTCGTTCTCGAACGCGGCCCCGTCCATCACCTTGAGCGCGGTGTTCGCCGGGAACGACCTCTCGCCGCGCATGGCGAGCGTGCCCGCCTCGACCACCGTGCCGCCCGTGTAGGTGTTCGCGCCGTACAGGGAGACGGCGTTGGCGCCGCGCTTGGTCAGACGACCGCCGCCACGCGCCTCCGTCAGCGTGTAGGCGCATTCGAACCGCCCCTCTTTCGCGGACGAACGAACAAAGACTCTCGTCGTCTCGTCGTAGCCGCAGCCGGGCGAAACCACGACGACGTGCGTCAGTTTCTTCTCCATCGGGTCAAATGCCGCCATCGCCGCCGCGCCATGGCTGCCGGCCGGCCCTTCGACATCCACGAACACGGGTCCGTAATACGTCTCCGCCGCAAACGCCGAATCGCCAACGGGGAGTTCGACAGACGCGAGGCCACGCCCTGTCGCATCCGAGAGCGGATGCGGCCAGTCCGACAGATAATGATGCGGGGCGGCTTCGTTTTCTTCCCCTTCAAGCTCGGACGTGTCGATCACCATGCCGCGCGGTCCGATTGTCCAGAAGTCAGGGCTGCGCAAGAGGAACTGGCTGGCGGTGGAATCGACATGGTTCCACCCGAACCAAAACGTCGGCATGACCGTGCCGCCGTCCACGTACACGTCATTGGCCGAACCCGCCGCAACCGCCTCGTCTCGGAAGAAGCGACGCGCCTTGAGCGTTCCGCCGTCCGTGACGGCGACGACATTCGTGGACACGACATCCTTGTTGCCCATGAGGACGATCTCCGTATCGATGACCGAACCCGCGCCCGAAACGGCCAACGTCGCCCGCCCATTCGCACTGTCGCCCAGATGAAGGCGCACGCTATTGCCATACTTGACGGTGCACGTGTCATTGGTCGCGCCATTGAAAACGCCGTAGAACCCGCGCCCGCTGCCGCCAATGAGCATTCTGCCCAACCGTTTCGCCTGCAGCAGACCGCCGCTCTGCCACAGGATGCCCTCCGATCCCGAGGACTTGGCGAAGTGGACTTCATTGCTGAATATCGCCGTGCCGCCCGTCATCAGCCACGCGCCGTACGAACCGTCCGATTCGCCCGCGAACGTGTCGCCTTCCGCCAAGAAAGTGCCGCCGGACTGCACGAACGTGCTGCGCCCCCACCAGCCGTTGCCAAGCCGAATCCAACGCCCGCTCAGCAACCCATCCTCCAGATCGAGACGCGTATTCGCGGCATTCAGGACAAGACCGTCCCACCCCACCCGCCGCGTCACGTTCGAGGAGCAGACGAGACGACCGCCCTCGGACGAAACGTACAGGGACTCCGCATCAGTCGGGCCATTCAGATAGACAAGGCCATTGCCACTGTGGGAAAGTTTCCCTTTCACGGCAGTTGGCCCCGTGAATTCAATCCGGTACGTCGGATGGCCATGGTAAATGGCAAGGTCCTTCTCGGCAAGGAAATCACCCGAGATGATGTTGCAGGAGGCGCTCGTTCCGTTTTCAACGGACAGAACCCCTCGGTCCCAGACGACACGGCACGGCAACGGACGATCCGAGACCCAAAACAGGAATCGACCGCCGGCCATGCAGAATGTCGTGTTGTCCGGATCGGAAAAGGTTGGGATGCGCTGTGCCGTCAGGCAACCCACGAGATTCGAGATGATGCCCGCATCAATGGTACAGGATGGGCTGTTCCATATCCACGGGGTCCATTCGTTGGGGGCATCCGCGCGCGTCAGCGCGTGGCCATTCAGAGTGATCTTGTTTCGGATGCCGAAACGAGTCGGCACAGCGATGAACGCATCGTCCGAAAGCGTCAACGAATCCAGCATGTTGTCATCCATTCCATCCGACGTGGCGGTATAGCGGAATGCCCCCTTGCCGTCTGCGCCCTTGCCGCGAATGGTGACATCGTGACCCGAAAAGAACATCGTGTTCGCATTCGCCCCGACCGGTCGCGGGAAGTTGAGGTGAAGCGTGGCCGCATCGCCCGTCACCTCAATCTTCGTGCCCGTCCCCGCCGCATCGCGGTCCGTCAGCTGGAGCGTGCCCTCGCGAATGTCGACGTTTCCCTTGAACGCCGTCGAAGCCACGCTGAGAACGGCGCATCCGGGGCCTGTCTTGACGAGCGTCGTCGCGGCGGGCAAGGCCTCCGTGTAGGTGGTCGTGACACCCGCCGCAACATCCAGCGTCAGCGTCCCGTTCTCTATGGACGGAAGGTCATCGGCCCAAAGCCCCCCCCCCTATCGAAAGGGCAACCCCGACCGCAGCCGACAAGACACGTACACCTGAACCCACCTTCCTCTGCATCACCAGACCTACTTTCTTTTGTTTAAGTTCAAAACCACCGCTTCCGCAGTAACAATGAGAAGTAGTATAGCAGATTGCCCCCTCACCGTCAAATCACGCGACCCGTCCGATGCGCATCACGCGACCCGTCTCATGCGCATCATGCGACCCGTCCGATGCGCATCATGCGACCCGTCCGATGCGCATCTCGAGACCCGTCCAATGCGCAGCAGTCCGACCTCCCCGTCAGTCCCCGCCGACCACAAAAGCATGGCGTCCCGCCGGAAGGTCTTTGGACGTTCCACCCCACGTGAAGCGCGTTGGGGCGGGGAGGTCGAGCGCAACCGTCCAGCCGCCGTCGTCCCGGTCAAGCTGCAGTCCCACGCATCCCTTCCGCGTCGGCACGCGTGCGCTCAGACGCCTGAGATAGCCTGTGCGCGGCGCCACGGAAATGCGCTCAAACCCCGGTTCAAGCGGCGTCACGCCCAAGACGAACCGGCTGACGACATTCAACGGAGCCGTCGACCAGGCGTGGTTCATGTCCGGCACGCGCCACTTCTCGGCCAACGTCAAGTCCCAGAACTCCGTGGTGATCGTCGCCCCTTTCGCCAGCATCGCAAGCCAGCCGCGCGGCCCTTCCGTCGTCATCAGGTCCAGCGCCGCCTCGACGCGTCCGGCGCGGCAGAGGGCTTCCAACACAAACTGCGCCATATAGGTGCTGCAGGACATGCCCTTGCCGACAATGAAGTCCGCCGCCGGCCCGACCTTGTCCGGCGGCAAGACGCCGCACGACAGGGCCATCGCATTCCCCTGGACGGTCACGTGGTCCGTCCCCTCCCCATCGCGCACCAGTCCTGTCCGAGGGTCAAGGAACGCGCTCAAGAACGCGCCCCTGAGCCGATGCGCCTCTGCTGCAAAGGACGCCGCGTCCGCCGACTTCCCCAACGCGGCAGCCATATCGCGCATCTCAAGGAGATTGCGGTAGCGCAAGGCGTTGACCACGGCGTTGACGGAACGGAAGACGAAGCCGTCGCGGTAGCCCTTTGCCCAGTCGACGATATCCCGCGTTTTGCCCTTGCCCTCCTCTCCGCCCGTGACCAGCAGACCGTCCGCGCGTGCGCATTCCGACCAGATCCTCTGCGTCCGCATCAGCTCGTAGTAACGGGCAATCCGCGACGTGTCGCCCGTGTACATCCAGTCCAGCCAGCACATGCGCACGAAGAACTGCTTCCATTCCGTCGGCCAGGTGCTGTGGTCACTCACCCAGTCCAGCGTCGCGCGTGCCAGCGCGTAGTCCGACGACATGGCGTACGAACCCAGCTGGGCGATGAGGGAATCCGCCTCGTAGGTCAGGCGTTCGCGGTCGCCGTCCACGAAGCGCCCGAGAAAAGACGTCGCGGCAATCGAATACTTGCAGAAGCCGATCACGCGGTCCAGGGCGGGAGACGACGAGGCAAACCGCGACTCGTCCAGGTCAAGCGGATAGCGGACCGCGACCTGCCGCAGCGAGCCGGGGCGAATCTCAAACGGGGCCTCCACGACCTCTGCCCAGCGAAAGGGCATGACATTGCCATAGCGCACGGGCACAAGGAACTGGTTCCAGGCGCCTTGATAGAACGCGCTGCCGTTTCCCGCCTGCAGCGGGATGCGCTGCCATCCGACGCGCGCGAACGTCCCCGTCGTACAGGCGCAGCGGACATTCGCACGCTCGACCGTATAAAAGCGGTTCGTCTCGACGGACCCGACGTCGTTCAGGAGCTCCCCCCAGACAATCTCATAACGCCCAGTGGCGGCGGCATCGACTTCCAGCCAGCCAAAGGCATGGCGACCGAAGTCGGCGACAACGCGCCCGGCGGCATTCGTCATCACCGAGACCGGACCCGACGGCGGCTGGCTGACCACCTCTTTCGGACGGTCGGGGTCTCCCGCCCACGCGCAGCCGGCAAACACCAGGGCCGCGCCAAGCAGAAGGCCCTTCACGTTTGCCGCGCGCCAGGCCCTCGGCGTCAGCCCCGTTGCCCTCCGGAAGATGCGCCGAAGCGTCAGGTCCGAATCGTACCCGCATTGGTTGGCAATCGCGCCAATGACCTGCTGCGGATTGCGCAGGAACTCGAACGCCGCCTCCAGGCGCACTTCGCGCAAGACGTCCAGTATCGACCGTCCGATCACCTTGCGGAAGCGCTGCTCAAGGGTCCGGCGCGCGACATCAACGGCCGAAGCCACGTCCGCCACGCCGATGGGCGACGTGGCGTTGAGGCGAATCCACTCGACCGCCCGAGCGACGACAGGGTCCATCGCCGCCGCGCGCCGCGTGGACTGGCGACGGACCAGGACGTGCCCGGCGTAGGTCTGGCACCTCGGCGGCGCGGCGGGGTTTGCGCGCATCCGGAAGACCAGCTCGACGGCCAGGACGCCCGAGCGCGCGAAGTCCGTCTTCACGCTGGTCAGCGTCGGGTAGGCGTTTTCGCATGAAACGAGGTCGTTGTCCATGCCGACGACACACAGGTCGCGCGGCACGTCAATGCCAACCTGGGCGGCGATGGAGAGAACCTCCAGCGCGACGAAGTCCGTCGCGGCGAAGACGCCCGCCGGCTTCGGCAGCTCCCTGAGCCAGGCGGCCAGTGCCGTCAGGCGCGCATCGCCCTTCGGCAGCGGAGGGAAATGCCGTGCCTGCCGATTGGCAAAGGACAGCGCCTTGACGAACCCGCGATGGCGCGCATCGGACCACTTGGCGCTCCGGTAGAAATCGACATACCCGAAGCCGGCCAGGTCCTGGGCGAGCAGTTCGCGCGCGGCAAGCTGCCCGCCGGGGACGGAATCCTGAATGACGAGGGCCTGATTGCGCTGGCCCCAGAACGAACGGTCATCAGGCTCGACGCGGACGACGGGGAGCCTGTCGGACAGGAAGTCAAAAGGACTCGAGGAGCCGTTGCAGATGTCGATGACGCCAATGGGATTCCAGAAGGAGAAGAGGCGGGCGAGCTCCTGACGAGACGGCCTTCGCCCCGAGAACTCGACGACCTCGACGCGTGCGCACCGCGCCGCCGCCGTGCGATGCGCGGCCTCGATCTGGTCGCGGCAGTCATGCCGCGACGTGTGTACAAGCAACAGTATGATGGGCATAGCACGATTATACCAGAGTGCCGCTCGACTGCCAAGGTCACCGCGACAGGTCGAGGGACGACTTGCCGCGAATCGGGAAGAGCGTCCAGCCCTTCACCGACGGCTTCAGGTCGCCGAAATACGGCATGCGGTAGGTGCAGCCGTCGAACGTCATCACCACAGACCCAGCCGGGAACTCAAGCTTCTCGAAGAAGCCGTCGCGGCTCGCGCCGACGAACTTGATGCCCGCACGCATCCAGTCGTCCGTCGTCACGCCCATGTCGAAGTCGATTCGACCCTCATGGCACGAAATCGTCAGGGGCGGCAGCCCGTCCGGACGGCTGGCCGTGATGACAAGCGTCTTCTCGTCCGGCGTCGAGACGGACAGGCCGTCGAACGTGCCGCCGAACTCGGCAAGCCCCGCCTCCTCGCCCTGGGCAAACAGCACGGAATCGACAACTGGGGGCGTGAAGTAGGAACAGTGCCACTTCTTGCACGGCTTCCGAAGATAGGTCTCCGGGTAGTCGTCGCAGAACTTGTGGATGTCGCGGATGCGGAGATTCCCTTCCTTGTAGAAGACGTTCACGCGATAGTGCTTCGAGTTGTACCAGACGCTCCTGTAGTCTTCGCCGGACCAGTTCTCCAGCGCCACCTGCGTCTGCGGCACGTTTTCGCGATGGCGCGCCTTGAACTTGCGGCCCGTCTCGCCCATCGTCTCGACGACGACCTTGCCGGCCGCAGCCAACTCGGCAACCTTGCGGATCTGGTACGGGAGTCCCAGCTGAATCGCCGGCCAGCCGAAGCTGTTCTCCTGCCCGATCTGCATGTAGGAGAGGCCCAGCAGCCCCGGACCCGTGTAGACGCGAAAGAACCAATCGACGACTTCCGGATGACGGGCGCTGACCGGCTCCAGCGTGCAGGCGCCCGGATAGCGGCTCTTGACGAGGCCCGTACGGTCGTTGTGCCCTGGCCCGTAGTTGTAGATCGGATCGGGCGTCAGCATACGGAAGAGCGGCACGGGAATCGCGTTCTTCATGTCCACCGCCGGCGAGAGCGCGTTGAGCTTCGAGGGATAGTAGAGCCCGTTGAAATAGCCGCCGCGCAAGCCGTAGGCGTCGGTCGAATCCTGCTCGCGGCAGATGCAGAAGCCATCGATGCCATACCTGTCGGCCATGTATTTCATGGAATGCGCGTCCAGAAGCCAGCTGCCGACTACGCGCGGATAGTTTCCGAAACGCTCCCGAAAGAGGCGGAACGTCTCGTCCACAAGCCGTTCGCGCTCGGCCGGCTCATACGCCATGAGAAAGCCGGGGTTGACGAACCACTCCCAGTCCCAGCCCGGACGCCCCGCCCACGCGATGCCGCACGCCTCGACGACCTGGCGGCACAGCTCAAACCAGACGCCGTATTCGGTCTTTTCCGGCTCGGCGGACTTGGCCGCCGCGACCAGGTCGTCGCGCAGGAGCGCGTCGTACTGCAGGAGAATCGTGTTGGGCAGGTGATGCGCCGTGTTGAGCCTGACCTCCTCGCGCAACGGCTGGACGAGGTCCCTGTCCGGATAGCGCGGCTCGCTCCCGCGCACGAAGTTGACGATGTTCACCACGGTCGGCGTCTTGACGCCGCCAAACACCGCGCCAACACACATGACTGCCGCCACAACTGTTCTGATCTTCATTCTTTTGTCTTTCCTTTCCTGTCTGTTTATCACCAGCCCTCGCCGCTGAATGGCGCGGCCGGAAGTCCCTCTCGGTTATAGAGATTCGCGCCACCGCACGCTGCGGGGTTCGCCCGATAGGCATAGCGCACGGCACGCGGTTCCCTCACGCCGTCGGCTGAGACGACGACATCCCTGCCGTCAATGACCGCCGTCGCCCAATGCCAGTTCCCGTCTTCGCCTAACAAGGCAAAGCCCCTGAGCGCCCCGCCCGACATCGGCTGCGGCGGCTGCCCGACGGCGTGCGGATCTTTCGCGGCCGCCATCAGCCCCGAACCGACGAAGTCGAACCTGACGCGCAGACGGTTTCCTTCACGGGCGCTTTCGCGGTAAAGAGGACCGCTCGGCACCAAGGCCTTCTCGCCATAGACGTCTCGTCTCGCCCAAAGGGCCACCCGCGCGGCAAGGTCTTGCTTGTTCTTCGGATGGATGTCGTTCGGGTCGCCAAGGTCGAGGGCCACGGCAAGACCCATCTGCGGCAGTCTGCGGAACACCTCGAACTGGGCCTGACGAACCGAGGCAAAACCATCGCCGCCCGCCGGTTGCTCCGTCGAATGCCCATACCCCGCAAGCTGGACAATGCAGAACGGCAGACTTTCGCCCCAAAACGCCCGCCAGCCCTTCACCAGAGCCTCCAGCTTGAGCGCGTAGTCCCACTTCTCGCCCGCATTCGAACACCCCTGATACCAAATCACGCCCGCCACCGCGACGCGGCGCAGCGGCGCAACCATCGCGTTCCAGCGCGTGCCGAACGGGATGCTCGCCGGCACGCGGACGGGCGAAAGGCCCTCGGGGCGCACGGCCCAGTCTCGTAACGCGACAAGGCGCGACGCACACAGCCCCTCGGCCCAAGACAGGCCGGGGACGGCCCGAAGCCCTTCGCGGTTCACGAACGGGTCGATGCGGGACGCGCTCCAGCTGACATCCAGAAGCCCGATGGGGATGCCCGTCCGGCCGTTGATGTCCCGCGCGAAGAACCACCCGAGCGCCGTGACGTCCTGCAGGGCCTCGCGCGTGCAGACGCGCCACGGTCCGCATGGCGCGTCTCCGTCCACTGGCACAAGGCTTTCCTCATGCCCGACCTTCATGGCGCGGATGCCGGGATGGGCATTCGCCGTCGCCCGCTCGGCCTCGCCGTCCAAGACGCCCCAACCGAACGTCATCTCGGCGTTGGACTGCCCCGCCACGATCCAAACATCACCCACCAGAACATCCCTCAGGCGGCGTTCGGCCTTTCCGCTGCAGAAGACGAGCTCGCGCCCAATCGCCGAAACACCGAACGCCGGAAGCGTTGCCTCCCATGTCCCTCCTGGGACGACAGTCGCAGAAGCGACCTTGCCGCCGAACGTAACCGTCACGCGCTCGCCCGCCTCGCCCGTTCCCCAAAGGCGCACCGGGCGGTCGCGCTGCAGCACCATGTGGCTGGCGAAATGCCGCGCGAGCTCGGCGGCCGCAAGTGGACTTGCCATCTGGCCGAGCAACAGGGTGATGATCGAAAGGGGAATCGCGTGCCTCATTTGAACGTCAGCTCCGCCCATTCTTCCAGCCGCTCGCCGACCATGATGTCCTCCGAGAGGCCGATGGCCCCTTCGGCGACGATGCCGTCGTCGTTGTCCCAGACACGGGTGTTGAAGAGAAGGCGCTTGCCGGGCGCGTAGCCGAGTTCGGCCAGCGAGAACGTGTGCCGATAGGCGTGCCCATCCGCGCTTTTCACCCAGCAGAAGTGGCGACGCCCGTCCACCATGAACGCCAAGGCCATGACGTCGCCCGCGTGCGGCGCCTCGGTCGTCGAGAAATGCGTGACGTCATCCGTCACGTCTGCGCGGACCGTCAGCGTGTCGCCGTCGCGGCGGAACCAGTAGCGTGCGCTCAGGTCGTCGGGGCCGCGCCACATCAGGTGGTCCGTCGCCGGATTGAAGCCCGCGAACGAGACGTACTGCTCGGGCCTGTCCAGCACGAGCTGCGGCGAGGACGGGAACTTGCCCTCCGGCACGCGAATCTTCAGCGGCGTCCGCGACGGCAGGGGCGGGTTGGCAATCGCCTCCGCCCGTGTCGCCTGCCGAAGGACGAGCGAGCCGACAAAGCGCCCCGTGTCGAACACGATGGTTCCGTCCACAAGGGACAGCGCGCGCGGATTGCCCATCAGATCGACGAAGACCGCCTCCGACGCGTCCGTGCGAATCTTCACGGGGCGCGGCGGTCGCGCACAGCCCGGCTTGTGAGGCCATCCCGCCAAGACAAGCCCCTGCCCCTTGGCAAACAGCAGCAACTCCATGTCGTCATTCGGAATCTCGCGGACGAAGTGTGCGTCGCGATAGAGGGAGGTCGTCCCGGCCACGGCCGGATAGGCCGCAAGCGGCTCGAAGTCGCGCGAAAGCAGACCGTAGACGCGCCGTGTCCCCGCCAGGTCGCGGCCTGATTCGCGGACCTTGTACCAATTGTGCGCACAGCACCCGCGCGACCAAGAGAACAGCGCCTTCTGAAAGTAGCACGCCGCCTGTGCGGCCTCGCCGCGAAGCGCGTCTTCGCTCGTCTCGTTCGGCCAGATCGGCTTTCGGATGCCGTTGGCCTTCAGCAAGGGCAGCCAGTGCGCGTCGAGCGTCCTGAACAGCCCTTTCGGCTCGCCATGCTCATGGATGGCAAGGATGTCAAAGTCCTGCGCCGTGCCCAGCACGCCGCGCGGCAGGAAGTCCCTCTTCATGTCAACCGTGACGCGCCAGCAGGCGATGCCGCCCGTGAGGACCTTGGCCGTCGGGCAGCCCGCATGGACGCCGCGCGCCCCGGCGTTAAAGGACTCGACATAGTCGTCTACCGTGAAGTTTCCGAACCCGATGAGGTCCGGCTCGTTGTAGAGTTCGTAGAACGGGATGCGCGTCCCGAAGTGCGCCGCCATCTTCTCCAAGAAGCCCTTCCAAAGCGCAGGCTCGGGCAGCTTGTTGCCGCAAGGTCCGCGCTCGGGACGTTCATAGACCCAATCCCTCTTCACCGCCCAGTCCGGGGCAAGCCCAACGAGCGCCTGCGGTCGGATGCCGTACTTCTCCAGCAGGGCCACGCGCCGCTCGCTGCCCGACCAGTCGTAATCGCCCGGCTGACGCTCCATGGCACACCAGGCCAGATCGATGCGCATGACCGTGAACCCCGCTCGCGCGGCGGCCCGAACCTCCAGCTCTTCCTCTTGCGGACTGCGGCAGCACTGAAGATGCGCGTGCGTGCCGAAAAGGAACTCGCCGTTCCGCCCTTCGGAGGGCCCAACGTCATCGCAGACCGCGATGCGCTGCGAACCCGTCGCCGTCTCGCTTCCGGCCCGACAGGACCAGGCGACGTCGTAGGCGCCCTTCTTCAAGGGCGCGTCCAGTACCTTCACGGTCGCCCGCCCGTCCATGAAGGACAAAGCGCGCACCGTTTTCGTCTCGCCGCCCAGCACATTGCGGACCGTGAAAGAGATCGTCCCTTCCGAAGCCTCCGCCTTGACCTCGGCCCGAAGCCGGGCCACCGCATCGGCCGGCCTGACGAACGGCAGTTCGTCGCCCACGCCGACGCTCACCTTCACCGAGGCCGCCGACACCCACGCCGAACAGCCAATCAACAGGGAAAGCACACGATTCATCCGTTTCACCTCGCGAGTGCGGGACACACGACACGGAAACCGATCTGCGAGTCCCAGTTCTGAACTTTCGACGTGATGCGGCATCCCGACCGCAGGAGATCGGCCACGCCGTTGCTGCGGCCGCCCTTGACGATCAGCGTGAGAGCCCCCAGATCTAACGGCTCCGGCTTCGCCGCGCCGACAGGATCCACTTTCGTTCCGCCGTCCGTCGGATGGTCGCCCGCCCAGTCCAGGCACTGTTCCGCGACATTGCCCATCATGTCGTAAAGACCGAATCCGTTCGGGAGCTTCGTCCCCACGGGAGCAAGCGGCTGACCGTTGTAGTTGGCGTAGAAGCCCAGGGTCCCAAACCCAAAGACGTGTTCGTTCGGCTTCCCCTTCGCGTCTTCGCCGTTGCACCAGGCCGTCGTCGTGCCGGCGCGGCAGGCGAACTCCCACTGCGCCTCCGTCGGCAGATCGAACGCGAGTCCTGTCGCCGCGCGCAACTTCCCAAGCCAGCTCGTCTCGTCCACATCGTGGTTCGCCGGCCAGCCCAAGCCCTTTTCCCCTCCTCGGAAATCGGTCAGGTACATGCGGTTGAGCGGATAAGTGTCGTATTCGGGTCCCGTCGGACAGCCGTCCACGCTCTGAACGTTGTTCGGGTGCGAACGATGCCATCTGTTGTAGCCGGAGAACTGCTTCTGCGTCGTCTCGTAGACGGCCATGTAATAGTCGTCCGAAAGGATGACTTCGTGCTGCGTCTCCCAGTTCACGCCCCGTTCGTCCGTCATGCGCCCCGACTCGTCCGCCGGCGAACCCATCAGCCACCGGACGCCAGCGGCGGGAATCTTGCGAAGCAGGAGATGCGTCGTCTTGTACCGCTCGTCCGTCACGCCACCCGGCACGAACTCCGCCGCCGCATAGTAGCGGACGCGCGTCCCGTCATCCGCACCGTAAAGATCGACCGTCATGTAGTCTGGCGGCGCATTTGTCACCCATGCGGAGACGGCGAAACGAATGTTCCCGCCCGAGATCTGCCGATCCGGCCAATCCTTGCCGGCGTCCCAGACGAAGCTGCGCGTCCCCGGGCGCACCAGCGCGTTCACGTCTCCCGTTAGGCGAACTTGGTTCTCGGCCCCGATCGAGGCCCAGACGCCATCGCCGCGATTCGTCTGGACGTCGACGGTGACGACCGCCGGCTCAATGTCCAATCTGTAGCTCACCGTGACCTTGCGCGTTCCCCAGCCCTGACGGGCGAGGACGTCTGAGACAAGCGGCTCGGCCGACAGGACAACGCCGACGGACAGTACGGAAGACAAAAAGATGACTTTCTTCATGGTCAGACCCTTTCCTTGTCAATCAGCGAACGAGAAGAACCAACGGCGGACGCGTCGAGAAGGTCTCGACGACACCATATTGGATCTGCGGCGATGGGCGTGTGTCAAGGGCGAATCCGTTCGACACGACCGCCAGAAGTCCGGGGAGCGGAACGGCGGCAAGACAGAGTGCGATGAGCTTATTCATATGAGTCCTCCTTGATTTTGACGATAGTATACCACCAACCAAGCCCGAGCAAGGTTCTTTTTGCGCAGAAAAGAAAAATCATTTTGCGTGGACACCTGCCCGCGCCGCGCATTTCCCGTGGGCGCGGCAAAAAGAGGAATGACCGACAATCTTGCGCGGACTGTCGGTCATTCCTCTTTGAGCGAGACGGCCTCGTTCGCTTAGGCCCCTGCGAGAATCAGGAAGGCAAGACCAGCCATGAAGAGGACGAACATCGCGAGATTCAGAAGCCCCGCCGTCTTCGGCGCACCCTTGAACTCTTTCCAGATGAGAATGCCCCAGAGGGCCGAGACGAGTGTCGCGCCCTGCCCAAGCGCGTAGGAGATCGCCTTGCCCGCCGCGCCGGCCGAGACGAAGGAAAGAAGCGTGCCGAGGCCCCAGATCGCACCGCCGAGGACACCCACGAGATGAATCGGGAAGCCTCCCCTGAAATAGGCTCCATAGCCGACTGGCTCGCCTGAGACGGGCTTGCGCATCGCCAGCGTATTCCAGAGGAAGTTCGAGACGAAGATGCCGACGGCGAAGAGGAAAAACGCGGCATACGGCGTCATCATGCCCGCGTTCGGAGCCGTCGCGGACTGCATGAAGCCCATGTCCACCACCTTGTTCACAAGCGGCGAGAACCACATCATGAGCAAGCCCGCGAATGCCGCGAGGACAAGCCCCTTCCGCGTCGCGGCGGCATCCCCCGCGCCGCCGTCCGTCGTCTGCTTGACGCGGAACGCCGTCGCGTTGCAGAGGATCGAAACGACGATCAGCCCGAGGCCGAGCGCAATCAGCCCGAGCGAACCCTTTCCGTCCTGAAGGTAATTGAAGACCGTGCCGCCGACAAGGGCCAGTCCCACGCCGACCGGGAATGCGACGGACATGCCCGCGACCGAAATCGCCGCCGCCAGCAGGATGTTCGACGCGTTGAAGATAATGCCCGCCGCGAACGGCCACAGCCAATTCGTGCCGAAGCTGGTCTTCAGGTTCGCGACGAATCCCCAGGCCGGGTCCTTCCCCATCGAGCCAAGCGTAAAGCCCATCACAAGCGAGAAGACGAGAATGCCGATCACGTAGTCCCAATAGAACAGCTCGTACCGCCAGCTCTTGCCGGCGAGCTTCTGGGTATTGCCCCAGCTGCCCCAGCAGAACATGCAGACGACGCACAGGAGAACGGCAAACGTGTAGTCAGTGACGTAAAACATGGTTGGACCTCGTATCGGAATGAATGGTTAGTGAATCTCGCGGCGGAAAGGGACGGAACTCTGCGCCCCCGGGCGCGTGACGGCGATTGCGCTCGCCTTCTGCGCGAAGTCAATCGCCTCCGCCACGGGGCGGCCCTCGGCCAACGCCACGACGAACGCCCCGTTGAACGTGTCGCCAGCCGCCACGCAATCGACGGCCTTGACCTTCCGGCAGGGAAAGAGCGTTCCGCACGCGCCGCAGAAACACCCGCGCGCGCCCATCGTGATCAGGACGTTCTTCACGCCGCGTCGCCTGAGAAGCGCGGCGGCCCGCGCCGCCGAATCCACGTCCGTGACCTTGACGCCCGTCAGAAGCTCCGCCTCCGTCTCGTTCGGCGTAATCCAGTCCAGAAGCCCGTACAGTTCCTTCGGCAGCTTCGCCGCCGGCGCGGGATTGAGGACGACCGGCACGCCCTTCGCGTGCGCCCACCGCGCGGCGGCCAAGACCGTCTCGATCGGCGTCTCAAGCTGCATCAGGAGCGCGGCGGCGCCTTCGATGTCGGGACGGAAGCGCGCAATGTCCTTGGGACTCAGCGTCCCGTTCGCGCCGAGTGCGACGGAAATCACGTTCTGCCCTTTTGCGTCCACGAGGATGAGCGCCGTGCCCGACGGCTCGGTCTTGTCCACGATTAGCTTCGCGGCGATGCCGTCCTTCTTCAGCCGCGCCGCCGTCTCGCGCCCGAAGAGGTCGTCACCGACCTTGGCGATGAACGCGCACGCGCCCTTCTTCGCCGCAAGGCGCGCGACGGCGACCGCCTGGTTGGCGCCCTTGCCGCCCGGGTTCATGAGAAACCGCCCGTCGCAGACCGTCTCGCCCGGCACGGGAATGCGCTTCCCCGTGATGACCATGTCCGTGTTCGTCGATCCGAGAACGACAATTTTCCTCTGTTTCTTCAAAGTCAACCTCCTTCGTTGGGGGCATTATACAAAATCAGGAGCCCCTTCGTCAAAGGCCGCCGAGTCCTGTCCGCATGGCCGACGGAACCGCTACGGGCGCGAAACGCGCAAACGATAGAACCGCGCCCGCTCGTTCGCATCCCGTGCATGGCGGAAGAGGGCCCTCCCGTCCGCCGTCGTCTCAGGCGAAGCCTCGAGCTTCTGCCAGTTCGCGGCGGGTGCGCCGATGTCCGTGGTCGAGATCAACTCGTACAGGTAACCGCTTTCCTTACGGATTCGGCCGACAAGCTCCACGGACGAGTCCGACACCCTCAAGGCGCCTATCGCGGCATGTTCGGGCCCCGGCTCCGTCCCGGATGACGGCAAGCGCGGGAAGGACGGCTTCCCGTCCTTGTCAATGAGATACTTGTCGTCAACGCTCAGGAACGTGACCTCCTCCGGCTCGATGAGCTGCTGGTTCCAGGCGTTGTTCTCCGGGTCGTAGATGCCGCGCTCGAAGAAGAGCGAGCCGCCGCCATAGGGGGAATAGACGGCCGTGAACCGATGCAGCTTCGGAACGGGATTCTTGATGTCATCTGGCGTCGGATCCGTCGCCCAGATGTGCGTGACTTTCCCCGTCTCGGAATCGACGCCAACGCCATAGACCGTCCAGACATGGTTCCGGCTACTGATGGCGGCGATGCTCGTGCCGTTCGTGAAACCGCCGAGGATGGCGGCCTCGACCTTCGCCGTCTTCGAGTCGTAGCAGGGGCTGACATAGAGGATCGTGCGGTTCTCGTCACCCAAGGGAAGCAGATACTGGTAGGTGCCGGGGCGTGGAAGCGCAACGGTCTTGACCGTGTTCGTCATGACCCATTCGATTGCGCGCCATACGTAGTCCCCGCCGTTGCCGAAATAGGGATTCGTGTCGTACTCCCGGATGAGGTCTTCTCGATCCCAGATCTTCATGCCCGAAGTGTCGTAGCGCTCGGAGACACGGGCCTGCCACCAGGCGACCATGTCCGTGGAACACCCCGCCCAGCAGCCGTTCCGGAACTGAAAGGTGTTGTGCCAGCCAGACGTCTCATTGACACCGGGCGCCCAGTACTCAACCGCCTCGACCCGCAACGATCCGCCTCCCGCCAAGAGCGCCGCCAACGCAAGCAGCCCGACGCGTGCTAATAGCGGGGGGAGGGGTACAGGAAATGCACATGTGCGCACGGACACCGAGGAATCGCCGCACCGCAAGGTTCTCGAGTCTCGTCCTCTCGCATTTGAGCTTTCGCATTTCATGTTTGCCTATGACTTTCTTAATGACAAGTTACAAGAGCATTTTGCTGACGTGCGTCTCATTCCACCCACGGAAGAAGCGCAAGGCGCAATTGCCTGTCAGCCAACGGCACGAGCGTGACCCATTCCTCATCCGTGCAAGACGCGCGCGCGACGGGGCTTCGCGGCGGATCGACCGCACGGCCCGGCGCGTCCGCCCGCAGATAGCCCCAGCCCGCCGCCTCGGTCCGGACGGCGCGTGCGCGGATTTCCCGTCCGTCGGCGCGGACCTCCGCATCCGCAAGCTGTCCGTTCTTCAGGACAAGCGCGTAGTTCCACGGCGTCTTCGGACGAATCTCCCACTTCGGGAAGTCCGCATTGTTGGACCAAGCCTTCTCGTACGGAATCTTGTGCTTGACGATTTTCTTCCAGCTCTCTTCGATCATGAGCGCGTAGAGAAGCGGCCCGCGTCGAACGGACACGGCATTGTTCGCCCAATGCGTCAGCCGAATGGACATCGGGAAGTCCAGTTCGACCGTCTCGCCGACCTTCCACTCGCGGTCATACCGGCGAAACGTCCCCGCGTCCGGCAACTCGGCCCATCGAGGAACGCGCACGAAGAGCGGGAAGCGTCCGCCGCCCGAAATGACGCGCACCGTGACCTTGCCGGAACGCGGATAGTCCGTCTCCGCACGAAGCGTCACCGCCCCGCACGGCAACTGCGCGGAGACCGTCGTCGGCCCGTGCGCGACAAGCGCGAGGCCATCCGCGTTCCGCATCCACATCGTCTGAACGAACTTCGGCCAGGCGACATGCCAGTTGGAGCGACAGCAACCGAATCCCGCATGCGGTCCCGGACAGATTGCGCCCGTGTCCGCCCCGTTGTTCGCAAAAAGGAGGTTCTTGTCTTCGCACGTCGGCTGGTTCAGCAGAAGGTAGTAGCGCATGCCCTTCATGTCCGGCGTCACGGTCGCCGCAAGCGCATTGTAGGCGACGTCCTCCAAGTCATCTGCCACGGACGCGTCCCCAAGGGCCGAAAGGACGCTCTGGCAACTGACGATGCGCTCGGCAATGGCGCACAGTTCCGTGCCGCCCGCCGCACTGCGATCCGTGAGCGGTTCCGAACCGTTGACCATCGCGTCGGGACGACCGCATTTCTGCATCACCCAGCCGTTCGGTTCGAATGTCGCCGCATACGCGCCGCGATCCTGCGCATTGCCGCCAAGCAGCCATTTCAAGGCTGGCGCTTTCAACCCCTGCATGAAGTTGACGATGTGGCAACGATAGCCGCCGCAATACGTTCCGTGCCCGCCGGGATCGCCGCCGACTTGGTAATAGCCCGTCCAGTCCGCCGTCATCGCCATCAGGCGCCGCGCAAAGGCGAGCCAACGGGGTTCGCCCGTCTTCCCGTGGAGCCACAACGCCACCTCGACCTCGTCACCGCCGCGCGCGCAGGCCCAGCAGCTTTCGCCTTCCAGCGGTTGCGTGCCGAACGCCTTCTCCTGATAGGCGAAGTAACGCTCAAGGAACGGCACGACGCGTGTGTCGCCCGTTGCCTCCGCCCAGTCGCGCAGATATGCGAGCGGCAGCATGTTCGCCCACCAGTTGTTCGGTCGCGGGCCGAAGTCGCCGTCGGCGCGTTGCGAGGCAAGTGCCGCGTCAACCCACCGCTTCGCCCGCGCCTTCAGCTTCGCGTCGTCCAGCACGAGCGCAAGCGCCACGAGGCCGCGCGCGTAATAGGGGCCACGCTCCCAGCCGAACTCACCGCCACGCCCGGCATTCGTCAACCAGTCGCTCTGCCCGATGTCACGGTAAAGTTCCTCGGCACGTCCCGTCAGCCCCTCGGCTTGACGCACCAAGCGCGCACGCAGCGTACCCTCAGGGCGAACGCTTCCCAACGGCAAGACCTGCAACGCGCTTTCGCGCAAAGGCGTCTCCGCGCCGCACACGGCACAGGCGAATCCGACAGCACATGCGACAATCTCTTTCATGCGCATTATGATACCAAAATGCGCAACTGGAATTCAACCGACACCTGGCGAGAGACCGACGGTCACTCCGCGACGGGACTCTGACACCAGTCGGCGATGCCCTGCGCAATGGCAGCGGCTATCTTCAGACGACGTGAACGATTCCAGCAGTCCACTTCCCCCTCGGGCGATGTCAGGAAATCCGTCTCGATCAGGCAAGAGGGAATCTCGGGATTGCGCGTCACGGCAAACGCCGCGTTCATGACGCCGTTGTTCCGCAGCGTCTCGCCAAACGCCGCGCCCATGCGGACATTCACGGCACGCGCGAGTTCCGCGCCGATCTCGTTCCAGGCGAAGACCGCGTGGTAGCGGATGCCACGCGGATCGCGATCCAAAGGCGGCGCATTATGGTGAATCGAGACGAAAGCGTCCGCATTCTGGGCGTGCGCGACCTTCGGACGATCATAGAGCGGCACGGTCACGTCGCTCTCCCGCGTCATCACAACGCGAAAGCCCAGCTTGACCAGCGCATCCCTCACGTTCTTGGCAAGAACAAGGTTCAGGTCGGCCTCGCGGAGATTATGCGGACTGAGTGCGCCCGTTTCCGTGCCGCCGTGTCCCGCGTCAATGACAATCGTGATCTCAGAAGGCGACTTGCCGATGGGTCTCGCCTTCGGCTTGTCACCGGCATATGGCAGTTTCGCATAAGGCTTGGCGGCACGCACGGCGGGCCCCTTCTTCGGCACAGGCCGCTTTGCGACAACAAACGTCCGTCGCACGCCTGCGACTTCAATCTGATTGGTCCCCTCTGCAACATCAATCATCGTGACCCAACCGCCCAGCGGATGAACCGACACGTTCCGTCCCTGCACGACGACATTGGTCGTTCCGGCATCAACTGCGCCGGACATGTAGCACCGTTCCAGAAAAGGAAGGTTTTGCCCTTCCTTCGGGAAGGCGATCAGCGAAGCGAGAAACCATGAAATCAACATGTGCGAGATCCCTTATAAGTAAGCATTATCTGTAAATGGACTATTATTTCCGACGATTTACCCCCCCCCCCACGGTGAGCCCGCAAGAACTGCGCGGCAACGGCATCTGCAATCGGAGTCGTCCAATACCGACAGGCTCCATTCTTCTCAATCGTCACGAAGTCCGCCGCTTGGTTGTGCGGCGTATAGACGTTCGCGTAGGTCTTTCGAAGCTGAAGGTAGAGAACATTCATTGCCACCCGCGCGTCTTCGTAGGCCGAAGCCCTTCCAAACCGCCATGTTCGCAGGTCAAGGTCCGTCCAGAAGACGCGTCCGCAGCAATTCTTGACAACCCTTCCCTCGAACACGTCGTAGACATCCGTGACTTCAATCAGATACACGGATTCGAGAGACCTTCGATAGGCGCGAATTGTATTGGTCGAGATCTCGCATCCGCGCGCGTTCATTTCCAGCGCGATCTCGCGCAAGGGATTCAACTCGCCAAGATGATCCGAATAGTATCCCGCCAACGCTTCCTTCGCCCGAATCTCATTGTGCGCGACACCGGCATCAAGGTCACGAAGGAAGATCTGGTTCCAGTTCATCCGCAAGATGGAGCGCGGGCGCGGCACATTCGGTCTCGACCAGACGCGGAAGATCGAGACCCATGTGTACGGCATAAACGGCTCGCCTCCTCCCACCGCGCCTGACGTTGACGAAGCCGCCCAGACATTCCAGTTCTCAAGGCTGCCGAGATGGCGCAAAAGCTTGGCATGCCATCCAATCCGACTGATCTCGTTCACGAACAAATGACGCGGCAGTCCCTCATCCGGCAAGGCACGAAGATAGTCAAGCACATCCGTCATCTTCTTGAAACGCCATGTCAAGGCATCGCCAAAGTCAATGAAGACCATTCGAGAATCTGAAACGCCACGTGCGCGAAGCAAGGCCATAATCGCACGCAAGGCCTTTGACTTGCCAGTGCCGCGAAGGCCGACGATCACCTTGACCCGCGAATCGCCAAATCCCGCAGAGACCCATTCCATAAAGGCCGGTTCACAGAAAGCCGCGTCAACGCAGACTTTCTGGGACTCGGGCTCCGAATCGGCAAGCCGGACCAACTCGGTCGCCCCTTGCAGGACCAGGGGTTGCAAGTCTGCATACGAAATCGTCTTTTCAGGGGCAATGTGCTTCAACCGCTCAAACTCGTGAAGATAGTCACGAACTGCCAGTCGAACGGTCTTGAGCTCAAGTTGCTGATCTTGAATGCGTTTCTGGAAATCATTGTTCTCAGCCGTCAAAAGTCGCAGGGAACAAACGGCCCCCGCGATAAGCGAGGCAATCCGAATCAATTGAAGATACGACTCTTGTTGCGACTCCAGGATGTCGCCACAAAGAAAAAGAATGACGACAGCCAGTCGTCGATTCTCTCTGCAAACAGCGAAAGCCAGACACGAGTGACAGGACCAAACATCACGGCAAGATTCCGGGATGAAGGGCCTCACCTTGCTCTCGTCAAAGGCCATCGGATTCAATCGTGTCACCTCGCCTTTGATGAACCGCACGAAACTCCGTTCGATGTCCATCGGCGCATAATGCACCTTGAAGCCCTCTTGCGCACAGGGTATATGCCAGACCTCTTCGTCTTCAAGGGAATAAGCCGCGAACTTGAAATCCGACACGGCTCTGACGAGCGTTTGGCAGACTTTCGCCAACGACATCTCGGGCGCTGCGTCAGTCGCCAAAATATCCAACAAACCAAGAATCGCTTGCTGATGATCTATGTTCGCTCCATTGCTCACTCTTTGTTTAGTATACCAAAAATGCGCTCATGCGGGGCAAGGAATCGAATCATCAGTTGCGATTAACTCGAAAGAACGCTCCTCCCGCCTTCACCGGCGTGACAAGGATGATTTCCTCTCCCGCCTTGCCGTTGACCGGTGTCTGTGCCGCCCGTGACTCATTCAGATTTTCGGGATTCGCTCCCGCCGTGAGGTTATATTGCAGATACGGCACAGTGTTCGCAACCGTCACATAGACAAATCCATCCGCCACGCGAATGCTCTTGATCACTGGTTGTGGCACGTCCTTCGGCTCGACGGAAGCGCTCCCCGCGACCGCACCCGCCAGCCCTGCCGACGTGACAGGCGCGGCAGCTTCGCCGACCTGGACCGAGACGCCCGCGATCTGGCCAAGCGCGTTCACCGCCCGTGCGCGACCGTTCGCCGTCCCAGCAAGCGAGACCGCCCCGTTTTCGGCATACCGCCGCGTGTCCAGCAGATAGACGCACCACGTACCCGCCGAATGCCGTGCCGCAAACGCCGCATCGACCTCAAAGACGACCGTCGGGCACTTGCCTCCCTGCGCGACAGGTGCCGTGAGAACGACTTCGCCCTGCGTCGAATCAACCGTCTTGCCATCAGCGGCAATAGCAAAGCCCGTCGAGCCTTTGGGCAACCACACGAGCGCGTAGCACTCGCCGTCCAGCACCTGCGTGCCGTCCGCATACCGGTCGGGACCTGCGGACGAAAATGTCAGCACGAGGTCATTCGCCGCCGCGAACGCAGAGACAGATGCCACCAGCACGCCCATCGCAACAAGATTCTTCATGTTCATGTCATTCTCCTTCTCTTGTGGAATCCTTGTGTCAACAACCCCGCCTCAGGCGAACTTCCGCTTGCGGCGCAGCGCAAGCCCCGCGAATCCCAGCAACATCAGCAAGCCCGATGTCGGTTCTGGCACAAGCATCGCCGAACCAACCGTGAACGCCGACGCGCCCGACAGGTTGCCCGCCGCGAAGATGCTGTTCTTGACGTCGTCATACGAGAGCCACCCGAACGCGACGCGATTTGCCGAATCCGAGGCCGTGAAGCCGTCTGTCCAAAGTTCGACAAGAAACCGGCTACCCATGCCATAGCCGCCAACACCCGCAAACGCGCCATAGCCCGTCGTCGAGCCAGGATCGAAGTTTCCGTTGTCACCGTAGTTCGCCGCATAGAGCTTGGTGCCGAGAGGCTCCGCACTGTCCGATCCATAAAGCGAAAGGCAGTCGCTCGTATTCCCCGATGCGTCCTTCGCCTTGATGGTCGCATAATTGAAGTTGTAATCCTCCTTGCCACCGACATCCACCATCCAGTAGAGGAAACTGTCCTCGGCAGACGCGGTAAACGCCGCACATGCCAAGACAGTCAATGCCATGAGTTTCTTCATGAGTCCATTTCCTTTCTTCTAAGTTCTGCCGTCTTACCAGTTGACCTTCGTCGCGTCACCGCCGTTCAGGTACCAGAAGCCCGTTCCTGCCGGGAGCGTCGTCACGGCTTCGCGGATGACCTTGACGCCGCCCGTCTTGTTGCCCCAGCGGTCAATCACCTCCACGGTCTTCGTCGCGCCCCACGCGCCGTCTTCCACGGTGTAGACCCTCGGCGCACCCTCGGTCGGCACGAGGATCCTGTCGTTCGCGTCCGTGCCGAATGTCGCGGCGAGATCGACCGCCTCCGTCGTCGGAACGGCGAGCAGGTCCCATGTCGGCGTCTCCTTTGTGCCCGCGTCTATTGTCGTCATGACTTCTTCGGTCGGGACCTGACCGTAGGAGACGATTGGCTGTTTCGTATCCTGACGTTCCAACCAGACACCGCTGCCGCGCGCGACTGTCGTCGCCTCGGGTGAGCCAGAAGAGACCGTCTCGACCGCCCCGTCCGCGCCAATCTTGTAGATCGCAATCGGATTCCACGCCTTGCCCGCCGTGAGTTCGTAGACATCGTACCGCTTCTCGGCCTTGTTGTAGACGTTCAGCCTGTCGCCCTTCGTCAGGCCCGCCGTCTTGACGAGGTTCGCGACCGAGATATTCCCGCCATCCGCCAACGACAGCCACGGCACGGCGATAATCGCCTTCTTCGCGGACGTCGCCGTCTTCAGGACGCCGACCGTATTCTCGGAGACGAGCTTCGCCACCGTTGTGCCGTCGTTCGAGCGGACGAACACGTTCACCCTGAACCGCGCACTCGTCTCGATGTCGGCCAAGACAATCTTGAGGCTGCCGGAAGCCGTCTCCGTCCCGGCCACGATGACGCGACCGTCTGCATCGACCCCGTCAATTGAATAGGAGACGGCCGCGTCCGAGTTCTTCGGCACTGGAACGGGCGCCTGAATGAATACGCCGCCCTCTTTCGTATACTTGTTTTGCGGGACGTCAACCGCATGCACGGCCTTGTCGGCCTCAAGGCCCGTCACACCATTCACCCATGCGAGGTTGCCGTTCGCTTCCGGCTTTCCGAGGTTGGCAACCTTTTCTTCGAGAGTCGTCCCTCCCGCGCGGTCCAGCAGGCTGCGCGAGACGCGGACGCGGACAGTCGCTGCGCCGTCGATGGACGTCTTGACGTCAATCGCCGTAAACGGGAAGATGCCGTAAGTGCCGTCTTCATTCTTCAGCGATTCATGATAGTCCGTGCACACATCCAACGGAACTTCGCGGTCGAACGTGCCGCCTGAAACGCCCTTGTTGGCTTTGATCGTGCCTTTGAACGTGCCGCCTGAAATCGTTGTGGCTTCGGACTTTGCGGACACCGCCGTCGGGCCGGAAACCTTCGCCGCATCGCTGATGGCAAGCGTGCTCTCAGACGACTTCGCAAGAATCGCCGTCGTGGATTCGCCGTTGTCAGCAACGACCGAACCGCCCGTCATCGTGAAGCGAGAGGAGGAGCCCGCGAGATTGACGGCCACATTGTTTCGCTTCGCGTCGCAGACGATCGTGCCGCCGGTCATCTCGACCGTGCCACCCGTGGCAATCTTGACGGCATTGCCGGCTTGCGCCATTCCTTCCGTGGTAATCCTGCCGCCCTTCATGGTCAGTGCGCCGTTCTCTTCGACGCAGACAACCAGACCCGCAGTACCCGTATAATCCGAGCAGATGACGCCCGTCTGCGCCGCGCTGCCGTCTGTCACGGTCAGGCTGCCCAAAACCGACACCTGCGCCGCCTTTGCGGTGAATTTGCTGACCTTCAGGGTCTTGCCGTTCAAGTCGAGCGTCAGCCTCTTGTCCGCCGCAATGACCAGCTGCGAACCCTCATGCGTAATGTCCGCGAGCAACTTCACGATTTCGCCGTCCTGCGCCGCGTCAAACGCCGCCTGCAGCGTCTCGTAGCCGGTGGTGCCAATCTGGGCGACGTACGTACCCTCCTTCACGCCGTAGGTGCCGTCGCCGTTCTCCGTCGGGATGAAGCCCGCCGCACAGTACACCGCGTCAACCGCCATCGAGAACGTGCCGCCCGAAATGGCAATGTTGGCGGGCTGATTGACCACCTTGAACGCCCCCTTGAACATGCCGCCCTCGATATCGAGCTGGCGGGACTGACCGTCGGTGACCGTGCCGCTGATCTCGACATTGCCATCAATCACACTCGCGCCCTTGACCGTGACATGCACCGACGGATAGCTCGAATAGCGGCACACGTCGAACGCAAAGGGGCCGTATTTCGTTCCCTTCCCCGCCACAACGGTCGATCCGTCGATGACAATCTCGCCATTGTTGTTGGAGAGCGTGTAGCAGGTCTCGTCACCGCCCTTGACGGTCATCTGCTCCAGCGTCAAATCGCAGTAGTTCTGGATCAGAATCGCCGGGGCTCCCTTCCAGTCCGTTCCGGCCCCCGCCGTCGCGGTCGCACCGACAATCGCACCGTTCTTGAAGGTGATCCTGTTGCCCGCGTTCAGCTGGAAACCGTTGCTCGCGGTGCCCGAACTGCCAACGAGGAGTCCGCCAACCGTGTAGGTGTGACCGCCAAAGTCAACCGTCAACCCCGTCTTGAAGGTGTTGGGCGCAATCGCGATGCCGTCGCCGTTCGTGTCCGCGAGCAACTTAACGGTTTCGCCGTCCTTCGCCGCCGCAATCGCGTCGGCGAGGGTCGCGAAGTTCACGGACACGCCCTTGGCATTCGTGACGGACGCGACTTCCTCGGTCGTCTTCAGCGTGATCTTGTCGGTCGTCTTCCACGCCAGCGCATCCTCAGTGGCCACCTCTTCGCCCGCCGTGTCCTTCACGGTCGAGCCCGCCGGCAGACCGACGTAGGTCACATCCGTCGGGGCCTTGTACACCGCCGTGTAGAGAGCCGCCGTTTCGTTGCTCTTTTTGTTTTCGTCGATGACAAGATCGATCTTGGCTCTTGTTCCGAAGTAGAGGCCCACGTTCTTGGTCGAGGTGTCACCCTCCTGCGGCGTGATGTCGAACGTGTTGTTCGTCACCTTCACAGTCGTCGCCATCTCCCACTGCGCCATCCACTCGAACTTGACCGGGCGCGTGCTTGTCACCGTGTTGTCCGCGAAGGTGATGTTCGTGAGCGAACGGAAGTCCGTGCCCTGGCCCTCGTTATCGCCCTTCGTCCAGTTTCCGTAGGCGGGACGGATCCACGTCGGGTTCGAGTTGTTCGCGCTCGTCGTGTTCATGTAGTCGTTGAACGTACAGCCGTTGAACGCGAGTTCCTGCGCGGCGATCGCGCCGACGATGATACCGTCGAAAGTGCAGCCGTTGAACGTAAGGCCGCCGAGCTGGCTCCACGGCGACGTGTAGAGCTGGTAGTTGAAGCTCAGCACGTTCTTGAACGCCGTCTCCTTGAACGTCACCTTCGTGTAGGCCGGCACGGCGAGGAGGAGACTCGTCCCGATGCTGTCCATGGATGAGTAGCCTGTCACGCCGCTCGTGATCGTGCCGCCGACGAAGACGACCGCATGGCCGTTCGCGCCGTCGTTCTTTTCGCCGAGATACCCGTTCTCGCCATAGGCGTTCAGCTTCGCGTGGTCGGGGACCTGTCCGGGCGTGTCGTTCCGCACGCCGTTGCCGAGTACGCCGTCCTTCTCGTAGGCGTAGTCGCCGACGTTGACGTACAGCGTGCCGCCGAGGCGTTTCTGCGCCGCGCTGTACTCCGCGCGCGTCATCGCCGCGAACTGTTCGCGCGAGTACGGATGCGCCTCGGAACCGTCGTTGACCGGCAGCAGCTTTGCGACGCTCGTTTCGAGCGTGCCCTCGGCGGGAGACGCAGCCGTGGCCTTCTTCGTCGCGTCCACCGTCTCGCCGCCGTAGTAGCCCGGCTTCTGCGCCTGGATGTTCGCCGCCGTTTTGACAACCTTCAATTCAACGTCGTTCGACGTCTGGCCCGTCCGGCCGTCTCCGAGGAGGATGTCGCCGTTCGCGCCGACCGTGTCCGCAAACGTGCAGCCCATCACCTCGGCCGACTGCGTGCCCGCCCCGCTGTTGACAAGGCGAAGCGGCGCGGCGAACTGCTTCCAGTCGCCGGCGTCGCCACAGTTCGTGAACCTGCAGTTCTCGACCGCGACCGTCTGCGTGCCGTTCGCCTTGTGGTTGATGTTGAACGGAACCTGACCGTCCGTGAAGGAGCAGTTCACCGCCTTGATCGCGCCGTCCGCATTCGAGTAGACGGCGGTCGCTTTCGTGAGGAAGTCGCAGTCCGTGAGCGTGATGTCGTTAACGCCCGTCGTGCCCGAAATGTAGACGCGCTGGACATTCGTCTTGCCCTCAAGGGCCTTGCCGTCACAGTCGGTCAGGTTGACCGTCACCTTGTGGACCGTGTGACGCTGGCCCCACACGCCGAGGTTGTCCAGCTCGTAGGCCGTGATCGCGATGTCCTTGTCGAGACTCACGCCGTCATTCGCCTGCGCGCCCGTCGCGCGGCTGAACGTGTAGGTATCGACCTCCAGGTCACACTCGCCGCCCGAAAGGTAGGCGTCATTGCCGTAGATCGTGAGGTCGTCCGCGACGTGTCCGTGGGTCATCTTGCCGACATCCGCGCCCGGACGGCAGACCACCGTGATCGCGCCCGCATCCGCCTTGTACGCCGCCGTCAGCGCTTCCGTCAGCGTCGCCGCGTAGCCGCTCTGCGTACCCGCCGCCCAGTAGACCGGCGTTGCCGCGTCCCAGGCGTTTTCGTTCAGGAGCGTGAGCGTGTGGTTCTCGGCGGAAAGCTCCGCGATCGCCTCGGCAATCGTCACATACGCCGTCTCGCCGACCTTGGCGACAAACGACTTCAGAACCTGTACACCGTCATTTTCCACCCAGGTGAAGCCCGCCGGCGCAGAAAGTTCAACACCCGGCTTCTTGGTGAGCGCCGCCGCGTCGCCCTCGACGTACAGCGTGCCCGTCCCCTCGATTGTCAGGGAACCGTTCACGTTGACCCTCGCGTCCCCGGTCACGAAGACTGCATACTTTTCGGACGTCACGGACGCGCTCTCGATGTTGATCTCGCCGCCCTTTGCATTGATCACCTTGGCCGCGGGGTGGCTGAGCGTCGCGTTCTTGATCGTGACCGTCCCGCCATTGCTCATTATGAGCGAGGCCGAGGTCGCCGTGTCGTGGACGTTCACGCCATCAAGCGTGAGCGTGCCGCCCTCGTTCGCGATGGCGTACTGGCCCGTGCCGGCGCTCATGCCCACCGCATTGCCGTCCACGTTGACACCCGTGACGGTCATCTTCGCGCCCGCATAGTTATGGAGGACGGCTCCGCCACAGGTAGTGTAGCCAATGCCCTTGACTGTGCCCTTCGCGCCCGTGGAGCTATCCACGATTTCCAGCGTGCCGTAGTTGCCGATGATGTCGGTGCAGACTTCCGACCAGTCGCCATGCGTCGCGCGGGCGTTCTTCTGGATCGTGTGGCCGTTCAGGTCGAGGACGATTTTCTGGCCCGACTTGACGACGAGGCGCGCAATGCGCTCGTCCGTGGCGGACATATGGTAATACGCACCGTAGACCAGACGCTGTTCCTGCGTCTGCCCCGTCACAAGCGGATTCCAGTGGTTCGGATCCTCCTCCGTCGGGTGAACACCGACCTTGTAGCGGTTGAACGTATCGCCCTCGGCGTTGTCGTCGAGTTTCTCGGTGCCGAAGTTCTCGGCCGCGTACAGCGTCTCCAGCGTGATGTCCGCGCCGAGCGTGACCGTCGCCGCCGTGCCGTCCGTCGGGGCCGCACAGAACGCCTTGCGGAGAGCCTTTTCATCAGCAATCGTTCCAACGTTGTCATCCGAGTACGCCACCGCCGCATTGAGCATCTCCTCTGCGTCCGCGCGAACGGACCATGGATTCGTCGAAAAGACGGCTGTCAAGACGAGCCAACTCACTTGCCGAATGAACCACTTGAATCTTGCGTACATAACGTGTCACCTGTCTCCTTTTGGGTTTTTGGTGCACATATTTTAGCACTTCCCTTAGAATCCGTGTTGTATGTGAAATTATTTTCACATCTTCTTGTATTGCGATAAAATCGCAGACACAGATTACGGAACGCACACATACGACAAGATGCCCGTTTACTGGTCTAAAAAAACATTTTCACTCTCCTGTGCTTGTAAATTCAAAAATCGGCCAGGATCAGTCTTTGACGGCATTCACTATTCCCAAAGTCTTAACCTCCAAAGTCTTAACCTCATGACAACAGTTGAACACCACAAAAAAAAAGGAGAGACGCGCAAGCGCGCGTCTCCGGAGGCGGAAAAGAAAAGAGCCGGCGGCGTCCTACTCTCGCGCGGGCGG
>CAKTYZ010000025.1 GCA_934635225.1 uncultured Kiritimatiellota bacterium | reverse complement strand
CCCCCCCCCCCCCCCCCCCCCCCCCCCCCCCCCCCCCCCCCCCCCCCCACTCCTTCTTTGCGTGGCGTCCTTAGCCCTGCCGTGTCTCGCGTTCGCGGGTGATGACATTCACGAGAAAGCCGTTGTCTGGTTGCGTGCTGACAGTGATGTCAATGCCGATGGCATCATTCAGCCTTCTGAAATTGTGGACGCGCTCAAGCCCAAGGCCTCGGATGCGATCCGCCCCTCGGGTTGGCTGGACGGAACTGTTGCTGGCGCATCGGGTGATTTTGTCTGGACGAATGATGTCGTGGCGATCCCTTATACGAGACGCGTGATCCCTGCGGCAAAAAGCTATTGCTTCCGGCAGTCAGTTCGTACGGCGAACAATGGCTCAATGCCGAATACGATTGTTCTGTCGGATATTGCGGACAGGATCTTGTCGAACAGCTGGTCATTTCACATAAGGTTCAAGTGGGCGGGTGACTTTATCTCCCCCAAGGCGAATCAGCAATGGATTCTCAATGCGGCGAGCGACGGCGCTTCATCGGAAGGCCATGGCTTCAGATGGGGCGTCTCAAAGGAAGGCAAGTTTGTCTGTTACATCGGCAATACGCCCTTCTTGAGCGGGGTCAGCGCGAATGTCGTACAGATTGAGTCGAACAAATGGACGGATGTCGTCTTCGTCTTCAAAGACGGGGGCGCGATCGATCTCACGGTCATGCAGGAAGACGGCGGCCTCGTCACCAAGGCCCTCTCCTGCACAGACGGCCTTTCGCGTCCCTGCCCGACCAAGGACTTTGTTCTTGGCAATGAGACAGAACGGACCGTGTGGGGATATTATGTTGATTCGGCGCTTTCGTTCGGTGCCTTTCGCGGACAGGTCAACCAGTTCGTTGTCTGGAACAGGGCCTTGTCAGCGGATGAGGTCAAGCGCGTTCTCGCGTGGCCAAATGAAGACTTGGTTCGTGCAGGCGTTGCAGACGGTTCGTCTGTCGAATTCGAGGGCGAAGGGAATGTCGCGGAATTGGCGTTGGATGCAGATGCCGGGTGGGGTTCTTTTGGCGGAAACATCGCGGCAGGTGCTTCCAAGAGCCTCGCGTTCGTCGTCCCGGCGCGTTTTGACGGGCTTCCGCAGTTGCTGCGATGGCGTGGTGCATCCGATTCGGCTTCGGGCAAGCTGGAGCTGCAGGTCAATGGCACGGTAGTGGACGAGCAGGCCGTCGGCCCGGGACGATGGACAGTGTTCGCCATTCCGGGAACGCATTTTGTCGCCGACGCGGTCACGACATTAACATTGACGCGTGTGGATGCGGGAACGCGTCCTTTGCGGACGGACGCACTGGCGGTCGGCGGATCTTGGCAGGAGGGGACGATCTCAAACAACCAATGGGAAAACGGAAACATGGCGACGACGCCTGAAGACTATTATGTCCCGGACGGGGACTTCAGCCATTTCAGGAATCGTGCGACGGCCGGATACGGGATGCGGTTGAGATTCGATGTCGCGGAGGCCGTGGCGGGGTTTCATGCGTATGAGGTCCGGTTCAAGAGTATTTTCGAGAAAGCGCGCGAGAATGTCAGGTTCGTGGCGTATGTTAACGGCGTTCGGGCCTATTCGGAGGAAAGGACTTCAGGCGGCTGGCAGTCACGCGCGTTCCGCGTGTCGCGAAGTCTGCTGAAGGCCGGTGAGAACGAACTTTACTTCGTCAATGAAGGTGATCCGAATGCAGCAGAAGGCTTCTTCAGTTTTGATTACATCCAGATGCGCGTCAACAAACGGTCAAAGGGGCTTTGCCTGATTGTCCGTTAAAGGGGAGGCCTCTGATGAGACGTTTGATCTGCTTAATGCTTTTGTTGGCGGAACTTGCGCCCGCATCTTTCGCCGCATTCAAGCCTTCGTTGCCCGTCTACAGCGAGACGGCGCTTTCTCCCGCCTTGCGTACGGAGATCTGGCGGGAGACGCCTACGCGGCTTGCCACGCTCAAGGCGCGAATGGGCGCGCAGTGGAGACGCGTCAAGGCTGAGATTCCGACGAATGCGTTTCAGTATGTCCGCACCGAGAAGCGGATGGAAATTGCTGGTCGCCTGTTCGGTTTCGCGGAAAGGGAGCTTGCGCGCAGGAACACGGATGGTCTTGCCTTCGCGTTTCTCTGTACGGAGGACCTGCGTCGCTTCTGCGACCTCTTTGACGACGAGCTTCGCTACTGGAAGGCCTATCCGTTGGCGCCTGGCGCCCGTCCGAAGGTGATTCGCGTTGCGGACTATGGCGCAAAGGGCGATGGGAAGTCGGATAACATCCCGGCGTTCGACGCGGCGGTTGCGGAAGCTGCGACGAGCGCCGGCGCACCAGTCGTCATCGAGGTGCCCGAAGGGGAGTTCCATTTCAAGGCAACGGAAGAACGCTTTCATGTCGAGCTTCGGAATCTCACGAACGTTGTCTTGCGCGGAGTCTCTCCAGAGAGGACGCGTCTTCGGTTCGATAACGCGGAATGCGGTGGCGTGCTCGTCTGGGGCGGTGCAAACGTCACGGTTGCGGACCTGGAGGTTGCTTCGACCGAGACGCCGTTCTTTCAGGGGGTCGTCGAGTCGTTTGACAAGGCGGACGGGCGCGCGATCGTCCGACGTCACCCAGGAACGATGCGCCCGGACGATCCTCGTTTCTTGCGGGGCGACCGGTTCCAGTTCTGCCTCGGCATTTTTGACGCGAAGGGAAACGAGGTGGTTGACAGCTGGCTGTCGATGTTCTACGACCGCCGCGCGGAAGACCTTGGAGACGGACGGTTCAATGTCGCCTTCATCAGGGACCATTACAACTACAAGCGCCCGCGCACGCGGCTGGAGCCGGGCTGGCAGATTGTCATTCCCTTGCGGAAGGGCTTTTGCGCGAATGTCGAGACAGCGCGCGGAGCCTACCTGTGCAATGTCGTTAATGTCTGGATTCGGAACGGGCGCGGCAGCGCCGTCGGCTTTTGCTCGGAAGCGGCCTATTCGTCGGCTTGGCGTGTAAGGGTCTTTCCGTTTCCGGGGTTGCTCGCAGCCTCGGGCGCAGACGCCATCATGAACCACCGCGGCACGTTCATCGGCGAAAGTTCGTTTGACCATCTGAACGACGATGGAGGAAACTGCTATTCGCTTGGGCGGCGTATTCAGCGGATCGAGAACGGCGATACGGCGGTTTCCGCTTGGCTGCCATGTGGCTACAATGTCGGCGACCCGATGCAGATCATGAGTGCGCAGACGGGCCAGTTCCTTTATCTTGGCCGCGTCAAGCGGGCGGGCGGGGCCTTGTCGCCGCGCGGCGTGCCGCACGATATGCAGTTTGAGGACGTCTTGCCTTCCGGAATCCGCACGATCGAATCCATCGCAAAGCCGCAGCCGACGGGCGAGGAGCGGTTTCTTCAGGCGGTTGCCAATGGCAAGATTGACGGATCACGTGAAGCGGACGGGCTCTACCGACCGTACATGTTTGGCGTCGGGCATGTCGTGTACAGGACGCGCTTCTCGTCATTGCGCGGGTCAGGAGCGGTCTGCGCATGTCCGAACGCGCTTTTTGAGGACGTGACGTACGAATACATGAATCGCGGCATCTCGCTTTCCTCACTGGCCAATCTCGAGGGACCCGCACCATACAACGTCTGGATTCGGAACTGTACGTTTCGGCACTGTCTTGTCGGCATTGAAGGACGGTGCATTCGGGGAGTCGGCGGCAAGTTCCTCACGGCGCCGATTCGTGGCCTGACGATTGAAGGCAATCGGTTTGTGGATGTCGGCACGCCTTATGTTGACGACAATGTCGGAGACGATGCGGTCGTCCAATCGGATCTCCTTCTTGATGCCAAGGACCTCTGAGCCTTCGACTTTCTCCGAACTCGGGACGTCTCAACGGAGAGAACGAGATCTCTCAACGGAGAGAACGCGAAGACTCAACGGAGAGAACGCCGCGTCTCCGTTGAGACATTTGGACCTCTCCGTTGAGACGTTCTGCCGTCTCCTTGGCACGGTACGGTCGAGGGCGGGAGGTGTCGGCCTTGATGCCGCGTGCTGTGACAAGTCCCAGAAGGCAGATCCGTGGCAAGAGGGTGACTTGCTGGGGGGGGGGCTTCTTCATCCTACTGTCTGTTTCCGTTGTTTATGGTATAATTTGAAATCATGAGAAAGTTATCGAGAAAATTATCCGCTGGGATCATGGTTTTCGTCCTCTCCGCCCTTGCCGCCTCGGGCGCGGATGTCCGCCGTGTCATCTTGCCCGAGCGGCTTACGCGTGGCAACACGGGTGTCGAGCCGTTGTCGCCGATTGATTCGGCCGCGTGGCTCGCGCCGGCGGATGCGTCGCTTCCGTCGGGCGGGCTTTTCCTGCGGTTCCGCAAGGACTTTGAGGCGGACGGCAAGACCCCGCTCAGGTTTCATGTCTCGGCGGACGAACGTTTTGTCCTCCTCTTGGACGGAGAGGTCGTCGCGCGCGGACCGGATCGGGGAGATCCGAAAATGTGGTTTTTCCAGAGTTACGAGACGCTTCCGGCGGCGGGGCGACATGTTTTCGATGCGATCGTCTGGAAGATCAACCCCGGTCAGGCTCCGAATGCGCAACTCTCTTGGCGGCTTGGCTTCGCGTTTGCGGCCGAGGGCGAATACGCCGCAGCGCTCACGACGGGAAAGACCCTGTGGAAGGTCGGACGTCTCGTCGGCACGCGGATGACGCGCGACAAGTATCCGACGGGACCCGTCGGCGCCCAGTGCGAGGTCGTAGGGACGGGCCTCCTCGCGGAAGAGCCCCTGCATTGGGAGCGTCCGGTCGTCGTGCGTGGGCCGGTTGTCGCGAACGCCGCGCGCTCGCGGCGCGTCCCCGGCTGGCTCCTCTACCCCTCGCAACTCCCCGCGCAGCTCGCGCGCCCCGTTCGCCCCGGGGCCTTCGTGGCTGCCGACAGCCTGGCTTTCGACACGAACGGCGTCTGGTCGGCGGTCGCGCACGACATCTGCTCGAACGGCTGGTACCGCGCGTCCGCCGCCGCACATCCCGACATGTCGCGCGCGGACGCGCTCCTGCGCGAGGGGAACGCGCTGACGGTGCCGCCGCGCACGCGGCTGCGCCTCCTCTGGGACCTTGGCGACTACTTTTGCGCCTATCCGGAGCTCGCCGTCACGGGCGGCGCGGGCGCGCGCGTCGCCTGGGGCTGGGCGGAATCCCTCTACACGGGCGACGCCTTTGACTGGCGCACCGTCGTCGAAGGCAAGGAGCGCAAGGGGCCGACGAGCCGCGCGAAATGGTCGGACAAGTACTTCTACGGCATCACGGACGTCTTCCGCCCCGACGGACGCGCAGACGCACGGTTCACAGTGCCGTGGTGGCGGTGCGGTCGCTGGTGCCAGCTGGAGGTCGAGACGGCGGACGCGCCGCTGACGCTTGACGCCTTATCCCTGACGGAGACACGCTACCCGCTGGAGCCGGAGGCTTTCTTCCGGTGCGACGACCCGACGGTCGCGGACGTTTGGCGGCTCTGCGTGCGCGGTCTCCAGATGTGTGCGCACGAGATGCACTTCGATTGCCCGTACTACGAGCAGCAGATGTACGGCGGCGACACGCGCATCCAGATGCTCGTCACGGACGCGCTCACGTCCGACGATCGGCTGATGCGCCAGTCGTTCCGCCTCTTCGAGGTCTCGCAGCGCGACAATGGGGCGGTCTCGATGAACTACCCGACGACGTGGCTGCAGGAGTCCTCGACATTCTCGCTCTACTGGGCGATGATGCTCGGCGACTACGCGCGGTGGCACGACAACGCGCCATGGCTGCGCGCGCGGATGCCAGCCGTGCGCCGCTGGCTCTTCGCCGTTGAGGGGACCCTCGGCGCGAACGGCCTCGTGCGCGGTCTGCCGGGCTGGAATTTCGTCGATTGGGTGCCCGCGTGGCCGCAAGGCGTCCCGCCGGGCGGCGAGCCCGGCGGTGCGGGGTCATCCATCCATAACCTTCTTTTCCTGCTTGCGCTGAGGAATGCGGCGGAGATCGAGACGGCGCTCGGAGAAGAGGAACTCGCCGCGCGTTGGGAACGACATGCGGAAAATCTTGCGGCGGCGATATTCCGGACGTTTTGGAGCGAGGCGCACGGGATGCTCGCTGACACGTTCGCGCGGGACTCGTTCTCTGAACACGCGCAGAGCCTCGCGCTTCTCTCGGATGCGCTGGACGCGCCGCATGCGGCCCGGGCGTTCGAGGGGCTCGTCGCGGTGCCGGACCTCGCGCGCTGCACAGTCTCGTTCTCGCATTACCTTTTCGGTGCGCTCGTGCGCGGCGGGCGGACGGACATTCTCCTGAAGCGGCTCGGTCTCTGGCGTGACATGGTCCGGCAGGACCTGAAGACGCCGCTGGAGGGCCCTGGCGACGCACGTAGCGACTGCCATGCCTGGGGTTCGCACCCGGTCTATCACCTGCTGACGGGGGTCGCGGGTGTCCGACCAGGTGGCGCGGACTTCCGTTCTGTGCGCGTCGCGCCGCAACCCGGGGGACTCCGCTGGATTCAGGCGGGCGTACCGTCGCCGAAGGGGGTCGTGAGCATGGACCTGCGCTTTGACGGTGACCGCGTTTCAGGCACAGTGGCGTTGCCAGAGGGCCTTTCGGGTGTCTTTGTTTGGAAAGACGACGAAAAGGCTCTTGTCAGTGGCGTTAATGAAATCTTGTCATCGCCGACTGTTGCGCATTGACTTTTCGGAAAAAATAAGGTATTCTACACTTGTTTTTCGGCGATCCAGAGGGTCGGACCGGAATGTTTGTGTTGATTTTTGACAAAAAAGGAGCGAAGAAATGGCGATGAACAGTCAGCTGCTCGCGGTTGTGCAGCATATTGAGAGCGAGCGCGGTGTCAGCCGCGAAATCGTCTTGACGGCGATTGAGCAGGCTATTGCTCAAGCGGCGCGCAAGAATGTGTCCGTGACGAATGACTTGCGCGTTTCCATTGATCGAAAAGACCTTTCGCTCCATGTCTACGACACGTTCGTCGTGTCGGATGAAGACCATGGCGTTGGCTTTATCTCGAAAGCGCGGGCCGAACGATACAATCATGGTCTCCCCGTCGAGGACGGACAGACGATTGAGATTGAGATTCCGGCCGCCCGGCTTGGGCGAATCGCCGCGCAGACCTCGCGCCAGATGATCATGCAGAAGATTCGCGAAGCCGAGCGCACCAACACCTTCAGCGAATACCGCGACCGCGTGGGCGACATCGTCTCCGGTACGGTTTCGGCGGTTTCTCACCGCGACACTTACGTCATGGTTGGCAAAATCGAGATGGTCCTGCCTGGCAAGGAACGAATCCCGACCGAAGAATATCAGGTGGGGGACCCCATTCGTGCCATCATCAAGCGCGTCGATCCTGAGGCGAAGGGGCCGTCGGTGACGCTTTCTCGCGCGGACGGGAAGTTCGTCGAGGCCCTGTTTCGGCTGGAAGTGAGCGAAATCGCCGACGGTGTCGTCGAGATCATGGGCGTGAGCCGTGACCCCGGCTATCGGGCGAAAATCGCAGTCCGCACCTCGAATGAGTCGGTGGATCCGGTCGGCGCGTGTGTCGGCCAGCGCGGCAGTCGTGTGCGGTCGATCGTCAACGAGCTTTCGGGCGAAAAGATTGATATCGTCCGTTGGAACGAGGACATCCGCCAGTATGTCGCACAGGCGCTTGCGCCCGCGAAACTTGAGTCCATCGAGATTGACCCGGCCTCTCCCAACACGGTTCGTTGTCTGGCGGCGGCCGACCAATACTCGCTCGCCATCGGCAAGCGCGGGCAGAACGTGCGCTTGGCCACGAAGCTCACGGGCTGGCATGTCGAGGTGAAGAAATCGATGGCGACGGCCTCGTTCGAGGATCAGAAGGCCGAGGCTATCCGGGAACTCGCCGAAATGTTCTCGGTTTCGACGGCGGTCGCAACGAAGATCGCCGATGCGGGCTATTTGACGGTGGACGGCATCGCTGCGGAGGACGAGGCGAGCTTCATCGCCTCGACGGGGCTTGACGAAATTACGGCGAAGGGTGTTTATGCGGCGGCAAAGGCCGTGGCCGAGCTGACGGCGAACGAGAGCGACGAGGAGGAAGCCTGATCCATGAGAGTGTACGAAATTGCCAAAGAGGCGGGCGTGACAAGCGCCGAGGTCCTTCAAGTCGCGGAAAAGGCCGGGGTCGAGGTTTCGAGTGCGATAAGTTCCGTGGAGGACAGCGAACTTGCTGCGCTCAAGTTGGCGTTGGCGACAGCCCCGAAGACGGATGTTGCAGCACGTCGTGCCGAGAAGATCCGTCGTGCGGCGGACCTTAACGCTTCGTTCTTCGCCGCGCAAAAGGTGAAGCTTGACGCTCATCTGAAGATGGCCCGTGATGCGGCTGAAGGCAAGGCGATGGAGCTGCCGAAGGCTTTGGCAAGTGACGAAGACGGAGAAAACGGCAAGGAGAACGCCGGCGTTCGTCCCTCCGTTTCGACAGCCAGTCCCCTGTCCAGCGCGCCTCAGCCGCCGAGCAAGCCGGTTATCCGCATGGCGCCGGGCGTGAAGCCGAGAATCGTTCCGACGATTTCGGCTGCGAAGACGGGATTGACGGCGGCGGGATTCCGTCCGCTTCAACATGCGAAGCCGATGGCGACGATTTCGATTTCCGTTGCGGCGGCGCCGAAGCCGAGACCGCCGAAACCCGTTTCGTTTGAAGAGGATGTCTCGCGCGACAACCGCAAGGGCAAGAAGGATCGCGAGGGGCAGAAGAGCTTTGACAAGCGCGCGCCGCGCGTGGCGCCCAAGGTGATGGAACAGGGCAGCCGCATCTCCGTGGACGAGGCGACCAAGGAAATCTCGATTCGCGGCGCGGTCATCGTGAAAGATCTTGCGGCGAAGCTCAACATCAAGCCCAACCGCCTCATCGCTGACTTGATGGGCCTTAAGATCCTTGCGTCCATCAACCAGCGCGTCGAGCCGGATGTCGCGACGAAAGTTGCGGAAAAGTACGGTTTCAAGGTCACGATTGAACACGCGCGCGACAAGGCGGCGGCGAAGCCGGTCTTGAAGGCGATTGACGCCGATGACCTGATTCCCGAAGATGCGCCCGAGACGCTCAAGCCGCGTGCGCCGGTCGTCACGTTCCTTGGCCATGTTGACCATGGCAAGACGACGCTCATGGACTACATCCGCAAGGAGCATGTCGCGGCGGGCGAGGCCGGTGGCATCACCCAGCAGATTTCCGCCTATCAGGTCGAGATCGCGGGCAAGAAGATCACGTTTCTTGACACGCCGGGCCATGCCGCGTTCAGCGCGATGCGCGCACGCGGTGCGCAGATCACCGACATCGCCGTCCTCATCGTGGCGGCAGACGATGGCATCATGCCGCAGACGGAAGAATGCATTAGGGTTTGCCGTCAGTCGGGCGTGCAGATTATGGTCGCGATCACGAAGGCCGACAAGCCGACGGCGAACGTCGATCGTGTCAAGCAGCAACTCCAGAAGAAGGGCCTGACGCCGGAAGATTGGGGCGGCGACATCATCTGCTGCCCTGTTTCGGGCGTGACGGGCCTTGGCGTGGATGCGCTTCTCGAGAATATTCTTGTCCAGGCGGAAGTCCTTGAACTTCAGGCGAATCCGAACCGCCGTGCGAACGGCTTCGTCATCGAGTCGGAACTTCAGCAAGGGCTCGGCCCGTGTGCAACGCTGCTCGTGACAGGCGGCACGCTCAAGGTCGGTGACGCGATTCTCATTGGTGAGCATTTCGGCAAGGTTCGCGCGCTCATCGACGACCATGGTCGCCGCATCAAGGAGGCCTCGCCGGCGACACCGGTTAAATGCACGGGTCTTTCGGGCGTTCCCGAGGCAGGTAGCGAGTTCCGTGTCATGCTTGACGAGAAGCGCGCGCGTACGCTTGCCGAACAGACTGCACAGGAGAAGAAGGAGGAGTCCCTCTCGACTTCAAAGGCCGCGACGCTTGATGCGCTCATGAGCGCCATGGCCGCCGAGGGCAAACGCGAACTCAATGTCATCGTCAAGTCCGACACGCAGGGGTCGCTGGAGGCAATTGTCCAGGCTCTGAACGAGATCAAGTCCGAGAAGGTCGGCTTGAACATCATCGGCACGGGAACGGGCAATGTCTCGCTGACGGACGTCAAGTCCGCGGCGGCGGGCAAGTCCATTGTCGTCGGCTTTGACATCGGCAACGATTCGGGCGTTCCTCAACAGGCGCGTCATGATGGCGTGCGCATCAACTCCTTCCGCATCATCTACGAACTTCTTGATCATGTCAAGAATTGCATGCTCGACCTGCTGCCGCCGGAATACAAGGAGAATGTCCTTGGCCATGCGGAGATCAAGGCGATTTACGACATCGGCAAACTTGGCAGGATTGCGGGTTCTCAGATGCTTGACGGCAGGCTTGTCGCAAAGGAGAAGTATCGGATCTTCCGCAACAAGGCAATGGTGTGGAATGGCAAGGTCCAGACCCTTCGCCACTTCAAGGACGAGGTGAAGGAAGTCACGGGCCAGCAGGAGTGCGGCGTGTGCTTTGCGGCTTATGAGGGCTTCCAAGTCGGCGACGTGATCGAGTGCTATTCGCTCGAAGAGTTGCCAAGAAGTTTGTAAGACCCGGGCGCAGTCTCGCGCTCGGTGATCGAAAGGAGGGTTCGTCTCATGAGGACATTTCTGAGGTTCGTTTCGACCGTTGCGCTTGTTGGTGTCACGGGTTTTCAGGTCCGAGTCGCTCGCGCAGAGACTCAAAAGGTTGAGGTTCCGTCCGTTGGCGTGGTTACGCTGGATTGCGCGACCCCTGGCGGATGGCGTTTTGACTTCACGGCAGAGAAGGCTTCCGATGGCGCGGATGTCGTTCGTGTGCGTCTGACGGCAGATCGCCCAGAAGTGCCGCCTGTCTTTGACGTGCGTTGGTCCGTTTCCCAACGTGATGTGCATCATCTCTGGACACCCGAGTCAACGCATTATGGCATTCCGTGGGGTCAGGTCATGTCCAGCGAAGTCTCAAGCTGGATGCCGCTCTACGCCTTTTTGGATGCAAACGACGGGAATCGCTATACATACGCCTGCACGGAGTCCTGCCGGCATGTCGAGTTCCGCTCGCCGATCAACGAGGTGGCGATGGCATTGAGGGGGTCGTTCCGTTTTTTTGCCGTGCCCGAAGCGCCGATTGCAGAATACGAGACGGCCATTCGCTTTGATGCGCGTCCGATCTTCTATGGGGAGGCGATTGCTGCGGCTTCGGATTGGATGTGTCGTGAGGCGGGCATTGTGCCGATGAGGTCCTGTGAGGCGGCGTTCGATCCGCTTTATTCGTCATGGTACGTGTTTCACCAGGACGTCTCGTCGGACCTCATAGAGGAAGAGTGTCGTCTGGCCGCCGAACTTGGAATGAAGTCGGTGATTACGGATGACGGCTGGCAGATTGACTTGCCGCTCGGCAATCGCGAATGGGGTGGCTATCGTCTTTGCGGCGACTGGAAGAACGGACGCAATTTTCCAGACATGGCCGAACATGTCCGGCGCGTGCAAAACATGGGGTTGAAGTACTTGCTTTGGTATTCAGTCCCGTTTGTTGGCGAGAAAAGCTCCAACTTCGCTCGGTTTAAAGGCAAATACCTTCCCGTTGAGAACTGTTGTGCGGGGGCTTGGACGTTGGATCCTCGCTTTCCCGAGGTGCGAGAGTTTCTCGTTTCGACATACGAACAGGCGCTCAAGAGCTGGAATCTTGATGGTTTCAAGCTGGATTTCATCGGGCGGTTTACGCTTAAGGGGATGGATCCGGCGATTGCGGAAAACTACGCGGGCCGGGACATTAAGTCTATCCCATTGGCCGTAGAGCGACTCATGACGGACGTGATGACGCGGCTGCAGACCATCAAGCCAGATATTCTCATTGAATTCCGCCAGCCGTACATTGGGCCTTGCATCCGTCGGTTCGGCAACATGATCCGTGCGGCTGATTGTCCGTGCAGCATGGTCGAGAACCGCACGCGCATTGCACGCTTGCGTCTGACGTCGGGAGAGACGGCGGTCCATGCTGACATGTTGGAGTGGCGGGCGGACGAGACACCCGAATCAGCGGCACGGTGCATCCTGAACTCCATTTTCGGCGTTGTCCAGTATTCGGTCCGTCTCAAAACGCTCCCGGAATCGCAGCGTCGCATGGTGGCGCATTGGATTCGGTTCTCGCAGGAGCAACGCGCCGCGCTTCTTCAGGGCGCATTCCGCCCGCATTATCCCGCGTCGGATTATCCGTTGCTGGAGGGTGAGAGTGCGAAGTCGCGGGTGTTGGGCGTCTATCAAGACGGACTGATCGTGCCGACGGGCTCAGCGGATCGGCCGGTTTATCTGCTGAACGCGGCGAATGTGGAGACTCTGACGGTTGACTTTGCCGCGATTCCGGCGCGAGTCGAGGCGTTTGACACCTTTGGCAATTCCGCAGGGACGCGTTCGGTCGCATCGGTAGGCATAAGCCGCGTGCCAGTTCCGCGTGCGGGGTATTTGCGCGTTGAATGGCCTGCGAATGACGACACCTCGCAGGACATCTTGATTGAAGCGGAATCGTTCGTCGAGAAGGGCGGCTGGGTCACGGACACCCAGTTCATGGACCAGATGGGGTCGCCGTTCCTCCTTGCGCATGGCCTTGGCAAGCGTGTTGCTGATGCGAAAACGTCCTTTGAGGCGTCCAGTGCGGGGGTGCATTTCGTTTATGTGCGCACGCGCAACTGGAATGCGCCGTGGTCGTCTCATCCGGCGGGGCTTTTCCAAGTGTCCGTCAATGGCGTAGAACTCCCGACGACATTGGGGGCGGGAGCGTCCGAATGGACATGGCGTCGGGCTGGCGAGGCGGTCCTGTCAAAGGGAATGAACACGGTTGCTCTGCAGGATCTCACAGGCTTCGACGGACGTTGCGACGCGATTGTCTTTGCGGCGAAAGAACGCACGTCGGCTGAATTGGACGCTTTTCACGCAGCGGAACAGGCGGCCAAGCCCGAGGCGCGAAAAACATACGATTTTGTCGTAGTCGGCGGGGGTGTCGCGGGTATCTGCGCGGCGGTGACGGCGGCGCGACAGGGACTGCGCACGGCACTTGTGCACGACCGCCCGGTGTTGGGAGGCAACAACTCGTCTGAAGTGCGTGTCCATCTCGGAGCATATGCGAATCTGCCGCCATACCCGCGGCTGGGGGACGTTCTTGTGGAGCTTGCGCCTGCGACGGGTGGCAACGCGAGGTCCGCAGAGGTCTACGAAGATGCGCGCAAGTTGGCGGTCGTGAAAGCCGAGAAGAACGTCGATCTCTATTTGAATACGCACGCCAATGCCGTGGAGAATGCCCCGGATGGCGCCATTGCCGCTGTGGTTGGCGTCAACGTCGAGACGGGGGCTCGGACGGTTTTTGCGGCGCCGTTGTTTGCGGACACGACGGGTGACGGAACGATCGGCTATTTGGCGGGTGCCGATTTCCGCATGGGACGCGAAGGACGTTCGGAGTATGGCGAGCCTTGGGCGCCCGAGACGGGTGACACGATGACGATGGGAGCTTCTGTTCAATGGCGTGCGGTGACGAATGGGGTGACGACGACATTTCCGGCGGCATCGTGGATGCTGCCTTTCAATGAGCAAACGGCACATCCGGGGTTGCGTGGCGATTGGAACTGGGAGACGGGACTCAAGCGCAATCAAATCTCTGAGTTTGAGCGTGTGCGAGACTACGGACTTCTGGTTGTTTTCTCGAATTGGTCATATGTCAAGAATGCCCATTCAAATCGTGCTGATTTCGCATCGGCAGAACTTGATTGGGTCGCCTACAACGCGGGTAAACGCGAATCTCGTCGGTTGTTGGGCGACTTTGTCTTGACGGAGAACCATTTGATGAACCGCGAAGTCCAACCAGACGGAACCTGCGCGACAACTTGGACGATTGACCAGCATTTCCCGAAAGAAGCGTCCGTCACGGGCTTTGCGGGTGAGGCTTTTCAGGCGGACTCTCACAACCATCGGATCTGGCCGTATCCGATTCCTTACCGGTGCTTTTATTCTCGTAATGTGCCGAACCTCTTCATGGCGGGTCGCGATATCTCCGTCTCGCATGTTGCGCTTGGCACGACGCGTCTGATGCGCACGCACGGCATGATGGGCGAGGTCGTTGGCCTTGCAGCGGCAGTCTGCTTCGAGAACGCCTGTCGTCCGCGCGCCGTCTACGAACGGCATTTTGACAGGCTGAAGGCGAAGATGGAGAAAGGCGCAGGTGACGGCAAGGTCCATCCGTCGCAGACCTACAATTGTCAGCGGTCTCTCGATCCGGACATTTCCGCGAAAGTCCAGCAGCTGAGGTGAGCCTTTGTGATTGTATTGTGATATAATACATGGCGATGAGGGAGAAGAGGATAACGTTGTTCGCCGGACACTACGGCAGTGGCAAGACAAATATCGCGTTGAACTATGCGCGGTCAATCAAGCCATGCTGCATTGCCGACCTTGATATCGTCAATCCCTACTTTCGTACGAAGGACTCGGCTGCGGCACTTGCGGCGGAGGGCATAGGGCTGGTCGTCTCTGACTACGCGAATTCAAACGTTGATTTCCCGGCAATGCCAAAGGAGGCCTATGGGCTGATAGCCGACCGTTCGATGCGCGTTGTCATTGATGTCGGGGGGGATGATCGTGGTGCCTTGGCGTTGGGGCGCTATGTGGACGACATTCGGGATGAGAACAATTACGCGATGCTTGCGGTCATCAATGCGTCGCGTCCGTTGACTGAGACGCCGGAGGACACGGTTGAGGTCCTTCACGAGATCGAAGAAGCCTGTTCGCTGCCGTTTACCGGTCTCGTGAACAATACGAATCTGGGTCCAGCAACGACAGTGCAGACGATTCTTGATTCGCTCCCTTATGCGGATGCCGTCTCTCGTCTGATGGGGATTCCCGTCTGTTTCTCATGTTGTCGCGCTGACCTGAAGGATGCGCTTGCCGTGCATCCGCCGTTTGCGGCTGGAGATGCGAGACTCTTTCCTCTCACAATCCAGAGACTTTACTACCAGTTGGAGACTTGAAGATGAAGCGCCTTCTTTCCATTCTCCTGTTCTTTTCTTTTTCCTTCCTGCTGGCGGGTTGTTGGTCGTTTAACATGTCCGAGTATCCGAAGACGCAGATTGTTTCGCTTCCGGAAGGGAGAGACATCACTTTGGCTGTCAATGGTTTCTCGGCATCCTTGACGGAATATGCTGCCTATCATGAGTTCAGGACCGTTTATGTGCCGGGCTATTGCGGACGGCGACATTACTACCCCGGTTACTATGAAACGATTCCGTCGGTTGCCTATGTGCCGCAGGTCCGACAGACCGATCAATATCTTCGTCGGGCGAAGGACGAGTTCGAACGTGCGGGCTTTTCTGTGGGCGCAACGACTCCCGACTGGACGGTTGATGTCGCGTTCACGGGTCCGATCGTGACGGATTCAGATGCGCTTAAGCAATTGGGCTGGGAGATTAGCACGGCGTTCTTCTGTGATTACGCCGCGGCGAGCTGGACGGCACAGTTGCGCGTTCGCGACAACAAGACGGGCCGGCTTGTTTACCATAATGATTACGTGCAGCGTTACGAGACGAATGTCTTTGGGTTGATACCGCTCTTTTCGATTTCTCATGCGCAGGAAACCTCTCTCTCTTATATGCAGAGTTGGTGCCTTTCGGCCTTGACCGATCGCATCGTCGCGGATGTCGCGTCTTATTTTGCGCGGAATGAGAAGAAGTGATTTAACCAAGAGAAGCAAGGACAGGCAGAAAACAATGGACAAGCAGTATGATGCAAAGGCCGCAGAGGCCAAATGGTATAAGTTCTGGGAAGAGAACGGATGCTTTCATCAGGAACCGGACGGACGGAAGCCTTATTCGGTCGTGATCCCGCCGCCAAACGTAACAGGCATCCTTCACATGGGCCATGCGCTCAATCAGACGATCCAGGACATTCTCGTGCGCTGGCGTCGGATGTCAGGCTACAATACGCTTTGGCTTCCTGGTACGGACCATGCCGGCATTGCGACGCAGAATGTCGTTGAAAAGGCATTGAAGAAAGAGGGCAGGCGCCGTCAGGATCTTGGGCGTGAGAAGTTCTTGGAGCGCGTTTGGGCGTGGAAGAAGCAGTATGGCGGCACGATCGTGCACCAGCAGCGGATGCTTGGGAACTCGACGGACTGGCAGCGCGAACGCTTCACATTTGACGAGGGCTGCAACCGGGCCGTCTTGCGAGTCTTCAAGCGGCTTTTTGATGAGGGCCTTATTTACAAGGGCAATTACATCGTCAACTGGTGTCCGCGTTGTGGGACGGCTCTTGCGAACGATGAGGTTGAGCACGAGCCGAATCACGGACACTTCTGGTACATCAGGTATCCTGTCGTCGGCTCGGCGAAAGGTGTGGCGGGCGAGCCGTACAAGGATTACGTGATGGTCGCGACGACGCGCCCGGAAACACTCCCCGGCGATACGGCCGTGGCAGTCAATCCGAAGGACGAACGCTATGCGCATCTCGTCGGCAAGAATGTGGTACTGCCGTTGTCCGGGCGTGAGATTCCCGTCGTTTCGGACGACTACGTTGATCGTGCGTTTGGCACGGGCATCGTGAAGATCACGCCGGCGCACGATCCGAACGACTTCCTTGTCGGCAAGCGTCACAGTCTCGACGAGATCAACATCATGACTGACGATGCCCACATGAACGCGTTGGCCGGCAAGTATGAGGGACTTGATCGTTGGGAATGCCGCAAGGCGATTGTCGAGGACTTGGAGTCTGGTGGATTTCTTGATCATATCGAGGACATCGACAATCAGGTCGGACATTGCTACCGTTGCCATGAGACCGTCGAGAGTCGCCTCTCGAAGCAATGGTTCGTGAGGATGAAGCCTCTTGCGGAACCTGCGATTGCCGCCGTGAAGTCGGGCGAGGTCAAGTTCGTTCCGGACCGTTGGTCGAAGATTTACTATAATTGGATGGAAAACATTCAGGATTGGTGCATTTCGCGTCAGCTTTGGTGGGGGCATCGGATTCCGGCCTATTACCTGGGCGAAGATGTCTTTGTTGAAGAGACAGCGGAGGCCGCGCTTGCCGCCGCGAAGGCGAAGACGGGGAATGCCAGCCTGACGCTCGCGGACTTGAAGCAGGACGATGACGTCTTGGACACATGGTTCAGTTCATGGCTTTGGCCGTTCGAGACCTTGGGCTGGCCAGACCAGACGAAGGATCTGGACTACTACTATCCGACGACTGACCTCGTCACGGCTCAGGACATCATCTTCTTCTGGGTCGCGCGCATGATGATGGCGGGCATTCACTTTATGAAGAAGCCGCCGTTCAAGAACATCGTCATCCATGGCATCGTTCGCGCGGCGGACGGCTCGAAGATGTCGAAGTCGAAGGGCAATTCGCTGGATCCGCTGGAACTCATTGACCAATACTCGGCCGATGCGCTTCGCTTCTCAATCGCGCTCATTACCTCGCTTGAGTGCGACACGAAGGTGAACAAGGAGAAGTTTGAGATTGGCCGCAACTTCACGACGAAGATCTGGAATGCGGCAAAGTTCCTTGAGATGAAGGCCTCTGAAGAGGGAGAGCTTCCGCCGCTCGCTTCACTTAAGGAGTCAGACCTTTCAACAGATGACCGTCACGTTCTTTTCGCGTGTGATCTCGCCTGCAAGAAGGTCAATGCGATTCTCTCGCAGTATCGTGTTCAGGACGGCGCACTTGCGATCTACGACTTCTTCTGGGATCAGCTCTGCGGCGGTTATGTCGAGTCCGTGAAGGACTCGCCGAACAAGGCCGTGTCTCTGGCGATTCTGAAGGATGTCTTCTATAAGGCTCTCCGGCTTCTGCATCCGTATATGCCGTTCGTGACGGAGGAGGTCGCGCATCAGCTTGGCTATCTGAAGGACGGTGAGACGATTATGCTTGCGGCGTTTCCGAAAGGCTTTGCGGCGGAATCCCTTGCGCAATGGGGCGCGACGCGGGAAAACTACGAGTTCGTGAATGCGAAGCGAGAGGCGATTACCGCCTTACGCGCCCTTCGGGCCGAGTACAAGGTGACGCCTGCGGCGTTCGTGAAGGTGACGGTTGCGACGGACGATGCCGTTGCGAAGACTGAGGCAGAGTCCCTTAAGAAGGCGATGCGCGCCGATTCCGTCGAGTTCGTTCCGGCGGGAAGCGATCTTGCGATGCCGTCAAGACTCACCAGATTCGGAACGGTCTACCTTTCCCTTGAAGGGCTCGTCGACAAGGCCGCAGAGGCGAAACGTATCGCAGCTGAATGCGCGAAACTCACGGGGTTCATCAAGGCGAGCGAGGCGAAACTCGCGAATGAGAATTTCGTCTCACATGCCCCAGAGGCTGTTGTCGCAGAAGCGCGGCGCAAGCTTCAGGAAAACAGGGACAAAGTCGCGCAGTTAGAGAAACTGGCGAAGTTGTTTGCGTAAGGTCGGGTCGGCAGTCACTCATCATCCGGTAATTCGCTTAAAGACATGTCATCAATCCTCGGTATGCTCATCTTTGCGCTTGGCGGTCTCGCCGGTGCGACGTTTCTTCTTCCGGCACGTGGAATCAAGGGCTGGGCATATGAGTCGTGGTGGCTCGTCTATGTCTTTGTCGGGCTTATTCTCAGTCCGGCGTTGATTTGCTGCCTGTTGGTGCCGGATGTTTGGGCTGTCATCGGATCAGCGTCGCCTTCGGTGCTGTCCAAATGCGTCCTTTTCGGTGCGCTTTGGGGCATTGGCGGGTTGACCTGGGGACTCATGGTGCGGTATCTTGGCATCGGACTCGGCTTGGCGATCGGTTGTGGACTCTGTGCCGCAACCGGGACGATTTTGCCGCCGGTCATGAATGGACAGTCCGCGTCGCTTCTCTTTGACGCTTCGGGCGCGCTCGTCACGGGGAAAGTCATCGTGTTGCTGGGCGTCCTTGGCTCGTTGGCGGGCATCGGCTTCGTCGGTTTTGCCGGAAAGTGCAAGGAGAACGAGCTGCCTGAGGCGGAGAAGAGAAAAGCTGTCGCTGAGTTCAATTTCAAGAAGGGCATTGTTGTCGCGCTTGTCTCAGGCGTCTGTTCGGCTTGCATGAATCTCGGGCTGCAGTCGGGTGGCGGGATTGAGGCGGCGGCTTATGCGGCGGCTGTCAAGGCGGGCGTTGTCGCTGAAGGCGCTCCCTTTCCGTGGCAGGGGATGCCTGTCATGCTCGTCGTTCTTTTGGGTGGATTCGTCGTTTCGGCGGCGTGGTGTCTCCAGCAGAACTACGTGCATCGGACGTTTCGTGACTATACGCGTCCGTCGGTGCGCAATGTTTTGCTGTGTGCTGCGATTGGCGTGATTTGGGTGCTGCAGTTCGTTTGCACGAAGGCCGGAGAACCTCTGATGGGCGACCTTAAGTACATTTCGTTTGCCGTGATGATGGCCTCGACGATCTTCTTCTCGACAATCGTAGGAGTTGTGACCGGAGAATGGAATGGAACGAGTCTGAGGACGAAGACGATGCTTGCGTTGGGCACGATGGTCCTCGTCATTTCCTTCACCGTCATGTCAATCGGTTCTAAGTAAAAGGATTGAAGTCAGGCGTGATCGCGTATGTCCGAGGTGTGCTGGTTGAAAAGAGTCCGACGCGGGCTATTGTCGAGGCGGCAGGCGTCGGCTATGAGTTGCTGATCCCAATTTCGACCTACGAGAGACTCCCGCACGAGGGCAGTGAGACGAAACTGCTTGCGGTTCACTGCGTGCGCGAGGACGACGAGATGCTTTTTGGCTTTTCGACGACGGACGAGCGTGAGCTTTTCGTGAAGTTGACGGGCGTCTCGGGCGTGGGGCCGAAAATTGCCCTGGCGATTCTTTCGGGGGCTTCGGTTGGTGAGTTGGCGTTGGCCATTTCCTCAGGGGATGCCAAGCGTCTTGCGGCGGTGAAGGGCATCGGCAAGAAGACGGCGGAAAAGATCTGCGTTGAGCTGAAGGACAAGGTTGACGCGTTGGCGTTTGCCGCACGCGGCGGTGGCGGTACGGTCGCATTGCCGATTGCGGCGGATGCCGTTGCCGCGCTTCGTGCGCTTGGATTCAATGACGAGACGAGCGCGAAGATGGTGACGGCCATCTTGGCGCAGGAACCGGATGTCGATTCGGTCGAGCGGGTCATCAAGCTTGCCCTGGCAAGCCGTTAGCGAATGGGAAGGGTTGAGAGATGCTTGGAAAATGCCTGAAGTTTAAAGTGCGCGGCGCTTCGCATGCGCGAGCGATTCGCTTTTCTCTGGAGGGATTTCCGAAAGGCTTCAGGCTTGACGAAAAGGCCCTTGCCGCATTTATGGAACGGCGTGCGCCTGGTCGCGACAATCTCTCGACGCAGCGACACGAGAAGGACGCGGTCTGCTTCACGGCTGGCGTCTCGCAAGGCGTCACCACGGGCGGGATTATTCGCGGTGAGATTCCCAACACAAATGTGCGTCCGGCGGATTATGGGTGCGGACGTACCGTGCCTCGTCCCGGCCATGCCGATTTTGGCCAATGGGTTGAGACCGGCGTGATTCCCACGGGTGGCGGAAAGAACTCGGGGCGTCTGACGGCAGCCCTTTGCGCAGCCGGTTGGCTTTGCAAACAGTTGCTTGCGACGCGAGGTGTCTCGATCAAGGCTTTCGTCAAATCGATTCACGGCGAGATGACGGCGACTCAGCAGGTGCGAGCGATAGAGTTGGCGCGCGATGCAGGCGATTCGGTCGGTGGCTGGATTGGCTGCACGGTGGCCGGACTTCCTGCGGGGCTTGGCGGCGCTCTTGAGGAGGGGCTTGAATCGTCGTTGTCTGCGGCCCTTTTTTCCATTCCGGGCGCAAAGGCTGTCAGCTTTGGCGAGGGACTTCATGCGCCGGATCTCATGGGAAGCGAGTTCAACGATGCGTTTGTCGTTGGGAAGAGCGGCGTGCGGACAAAAACGAATCGGCAGGGCGGAATCCTTGGTGGGCGGACAAGCGGCATGCCCGTCACGTTTGAGGTTGCGTTTCGTCCGACGCCGACAATCTACAAGGCTCAGCGGTCTGTTGACCTTGCGACGATGAAGCCGGCGGTGTTGACGATGAAGGGGCGTCATGACCCGTGCATTGTCCGCCGATCCGTTCCGGTTGTCGAGGCGGTCTCGGCACTCGTGTTGGCTGACGTCGTTTTGGCAGATGAGGCGGCGCATCCGCGCATCTGCCTGACGCTCACGGGCGAAACGATTGACGAAAATCTGAAGCAGTATGAGTCGCAGCGCTATTTCACTGACATGGTTGAGTTGCGCATTGACCTGCTGAAGCCGTCTGAACGTGCGCGTGCGAAGGATTTTGCGAAGCATCTGCCGGATGGTGTGCCGATTGTCTTCACGACAGATATCGATCACATGGTTCTTTCGGACGGAAGGCTCATCAACCCCTTCCATGACTTCAATGGACCCGTGAAGAATATTGACAGGAAATGTCGTGAACTGTCGGGGGAGAAGGGGGCGATTGCAAAGATTGCGTGTCAGCCGAAGTCGATGGCGGATGTCTCGCGGATCTTCCGCGAGACGAAAAACCTGACGGAGGTCCCGCATGTCACGCTTGCGATGGGTGCGCAGGGATTGGCGACGCGTGTCTTGGCAGGGCGAACGCATTCTTTGTGGACTTACTGTTCGGTCGGTGGGCTTGAATCCCTCGGACACATCTCTCCAGAGGAGCTGGTGCGGACCTATCGTTTTCGCTCCATTACGCGTGAGGCGACGCTTTTTGGCGTCACGGGCTGGCCGCTCAGAAAGACGCGTTCGCCCGAACTCCACAATGCCGCCTTTGCGGCGGAGGATGAGGACGCGGTGATGGTTCCGTTCCCGTCGAAGACGGCGAGGGAAGCCTTCTCCTTTATGAAGGCGATGGGGATGCGGGGGCTGGCCGTCACGATTCCGCATAAGCAGACGATCATGCCGTTGCTGGATCGCATAGACTCGTTTGCCAAGAAAGTCGGTGCTGTAAATACGGTTTCGTTGGAGAACGGGAAATATGTCGGTTACAACACGGATGTCGTAGGCTTTCTGGAAGCTTTGTCCGCGTTTGCGGGCGATATGAGAGGAAAGACCGTGGCCGTTCTTGGGGATGGCGGCGCGGCACAAGCCGTGAAGGTCGCGCTTCGGTCGCTTGATGTGAAGTTTGATGTCTTTCATCGAAAGACCCCGCATGCCGAATATGATTTGCTCGTCAATGCGACGCCTGTTGATCCGATTCCGGATTATGCCTTTACGGGGAGAGAACTCGTTTATGATCTTGGGTATGTGCCTGAAGTGACCCCGTTCATGGCGCGCGCGGCTCAAGCGGGTTGCCGCGTGGAGAACGGCTTTTCGATGCTGTGTGCCCAAGCCCGTGAGCAACGGCGAATCTGGGGCGTTTGAACGGAAACAAATCAAGATTGGACACAAAGGAGGTTAAGAATGTCAGAATGTACACATGATTGTTCGACTTGTGATCAGAAATGTTCGGAGCGCAAGGACATGCCGGACTTTTCCGCACCGCTTAACGCGGCGTCCAAGGTCGGCAGGGTGATTGCCGTCGCGAGCGGAAAGGGCGGTGTCGGTAAGAGTTTTGTCACGACGATGCTGGCGGTTGCCGCAGTGAAGAAAGGACTGAAGGTCGGCATTCTCGATGCGGACATTACGGGGCCTTCGATTCCCCAGAGCTTTGGTCTTGCGGGGGGCAGCTACCAGTCGAACGACGGCATCGAACCGACAACGACCAACTGTGGCATCAAGGTGATTTCCCTCAATATGCTCGTCGAGGATCCGTCGGATCCCGTCGTCTGGCGCGGTCCGGTTATCGCCGGGTGCGTGAAACAGTTTTGGACGGATGTCCACTGGGGCGAACTGGACGTGATGTTCGTTGATATGCCGCCGGGAACGGGAGATGTGCCATTGACGGTTTTCCAGTCTCTGCCTATTTCGGGTGTCGTCGTCGTCATGTCGCCTCAGGATCTCGTCGAGATGATCGTCTCGAAGTCCGTCAAAATGGCGAAGATGATGAAGAAGCCGATTCTGGGACTCGTCGAAAACATGAGTTATCTGAAATGCCCGGATTGCGGAAAGCAAATCGAGGTCTTCGGCTCGTCAAGAGTCACATCCTTGGCGAAGAAGTTTGAGATTCCCGAAACGGTCCGTCTGCCGATTGATCCGTCCTTCGCGTCTGCGATCGATGATGGCGCGGCCGAAACGATTGAGATTCCAGACTTTGAGGCTTTCGCCGCACGGATTCTCGCTTGAGTTCTCTTTTCAATGATCTGCACGGAGGATGTTATGACCGACACATGGCTCTCGACATACGGCGAGGATGTCTTTTCCGAGAAGGCGATCCGTCGATTCCTTCCCAAGACGATTGCCGCGAAGTTGATCGCGACAATGCGCGACTCGAAACCCCTCGACCCGACGATTGCGGATGCGGTTGCCGAAGGCATGAAAAACTGGGCACTTGAGAAGGGTGCGACGCATTTTACGCATTGGTTTCAACCGCTTACGGGCGGGACCGCCGAGAAGCACGACGCCTTCCTTGAGCCGACAGGTCCTGCTCAGGCTGTGCAGCGGTTCTCAGGAAAGAATCTCATCGGCGGCGAAGCGGATGCCTCGTCTTTCCCTTCGGGTGGATTGCGTTCGACGTTTGAGGCGCGTGGCTATACGGCGTGGGACCCGACCTCTCCGGCGTTTTTGAAACGGCATGAAAACGGCGCGACGCTTTGCATCCCGACGGCATTCTGTTCGTTTACGGGCGATACGCTTGATATGAAGACGCCGCTTCTTCGGTCTGTGCAGGCCGTCTCCCGCGCGACGGAGCGTCTGATGCGCAAATTCGGACAGAGGAAGGCGCATGTCGCCGTCACGTTGGGTGCCGAGCAGGAGTATTTCCTCATTGACCGTCGCTTCTACCTGAAACGCCCTGATCTCTTGCAGACCGGGCGCACAGTCTTTGGCGCGGCGCCGGCGAAGCACCAGCAACTGGATGACCACTATTTCGGATCGATTCGTCCGCGCATCCTCAAGTTCATGACGGAAGTCGAGGAGAGGCTTTGGCAACTCGGCATTCCGGCGAAGACGCGTCACAACGAGGTCGCGCCTGCCCAGTTCGAGCTTGCCCCGATGTTTGAGGACTTGAACCTTGCGGTCGATCACAATATGATGATTATGGAGGTCCTTCGTCAGACGGCAGAGAGGAATGGTCTCGTTTGCTTGTTGCACGAAAAGCCTTTCGAAGGGGTCAACGGCTCGGGGAAGCACTGCAACTGGTCCATTGCCTACGGCGGACGCAATTTGCTGACGCCGGGCGACAATCCACGCGAAAACGCGATTTTCCTTACGATTCTCATTTCCGTCATTCGTGCGATCGAGATGCACGCGGACATTCTCCGCATGACAACGGCTGGCGCAGGGAATGACCATCGGCTTGGCGCGAATGAGGCCCCGCCCGCGATTATTTCGGTTTTCCTCGGCGATGAGCTCAACGAGGTCTTGGACGCGATAGAGCGTGGCTCGCACCGTGCTGCCGGAGTGAGCCGTTCGCTTAAGACGGGTCTTCGCGTCGGCGTGGACACCTTGCCGCTTCTTCCGCGTGACACGACGGACCGCAACCGTACGTCCCCGTTTGCCTTCACGGGCAACAAGTTCGAATTTCGGGCGCCGGGCTCATCGCAGAATTGCGCATACAGCCAGACGGTCCTCAATACGATTGTCGCCGAATCGATTGACGCTCTGTGCGATAAACTGGAGGCGATGAAGGGTGATTTTCATGAGAATCTCCAGAGCCTTCTGCGTGCGCAGGTCACGGCGCACAAGCGCGTCATTTTCTCGGGCGACGGCTATTCGGCGGAATGGCCGATGGAAGCCGCTGCGCGCAGGCTTCCAAACCTGAAGGATACGATGGCGGCCCTCACGCCGCTCAAGGACAAGGCCAACATTGCGCTCTTTGAGAAATACGGAGTCCTGTCCGAGACTGAGATGCGCTCGCGTTGGGAGATTGGCATGGAGGATTACCATCGTCGCATTCGCATTGAAGCGGGCATCGCCCTCGAAATAGCTCGATCCATGATTCGCCCAGTTGTCGCGGACGAGTTTTCGCGTCTCGCGACAGCTCTTGGTCAGGCACGGGCGGACCGCCTGAAGTCCGGAGTCCGTGGCTTGACGGCGTTGTCGATGAAACTCGGAGCGGGCCTGGATGACTTGCATGTGAAATGCGACCGACTGGAAAAGGCGTTGGTGCAGGGCCGTCACGAGAATCAGATTGCCGCGATGAATGACTTGCGCAAGACCGTCGATCGTCTTGAAGGTCTAATTGACGACGCCCGTTGGCCTTTGCCGAAGTATCGGGAGATGTTGTTTGTTTACTAAGTTCAAAAACGGAAAGATGAAAGGTGAAAGAATGAATAGCAGCATGAAACTGTCGAGAAGGTTGGCGATTGCCCTCTGTCTGACGTCCTTGGCCATCCCGTTGGCCCATGCGGTGAATACGGCGGAACCGGTGAAGAAACCGAAGTACATCTTCCTGTTCATCGGCGACGGAATGTCCACTCCACAACGGATGGTCGCCGAGGAATTCGCGCGCGTCACGGGCTATGGGGAACTGGCGATGAATACCCTTCCCTATCAAGCGAACACACGCACGAAAAGTGCCAATTCGATCATTACGGATTCGGCGGCGGCGGCGACGGCGATCGCCAGCGGGGAGAAGACGAACAACGGCATGCTTGGCATTCTGCCGGATGGCACGCCTGTCGTGTCGGTTGCCGAAATCGCGAAGAAGCGAGGCATGAAGGTCGGCATTGCCTCTACTGTAACGGTCGTTCATGCGACGCCGGCGGGCTTCTACGCGCACCGCAAGAATCGTGGCGAAGTCTATGCGATTGCGCTGGATCTTGTGGCGAGCGGATTCGACTACTTCTGCGCAGGGGGCGTCTATGACGAGGAGAATGACGTCAAGAACCCCGCGTATGAGGGTAACGTCTATGACCTTGCCCGAAAGGCCGGCTATCGGGTTGTTCGCGATGACCTCGCGGCGTGGCGCGCGCTTCGTCCCGGTGCGAAGGTCTGGAGCGTCTTTGGAGACTGCGGCATGGACTTCGCGATTGACGCAAACCCGAATCAGCCGTCGCCCGCCGAGATCGTTCGCAAGGGCATCGAACTGCTGGACAATCCCGAAGGATTCTTCTTCATGTTTGAGGGTGGACGGGTTGACTATGCGGGGCATGCGAATGATGCGGGGTCAAATCTTCGTGATGTGTTGGCGCTGGATGAGGCCGTCAAGGTCGCGCTCATGTTTTTGGATCAACATCCCGACGAGACGCTGGTCATCACGACGGGCGATCATGAGACGGGTGGCATGTCGATGGGGTTCGCAGGGATTGGCGGGCGTTTCAAGGTTCAGCTCCTCGCAGGGCAGAAGGTGTCGATCGAAAAGTTCTCTGACGAGGTGAAGCGGCTTCTCAAGAAGCGAGAGGGAAAGGTTTCGTTCGAGGAGGTGAAGCCGGTGCTGGTGGAGAAGTTCGGTTTGAGCGAGCTGACGGAAGCCGAGGAGAAATCGCTGTCGAAGGCGTTTGCTCAGGATGTTGAGAATGTTCGCAACCGTCTCAAGGACACGACGGCACATGATGTCGCTCGACGGTATGCCTTCGCCCAGACGGTGAAGATGGTTCTGAACGCGCGTGCGGGCATTGGCTGGAGTTCGGGTTCGCATACGGCGCTGCCGACCTTCACGACGGCGAAAGGCGTCGGAGCCGAGATCCTGCTTGGGATGACGGAAAACACGGACCTCGGGCGTCGGATGAAAGGCCTTCTGGAAAAGTGAAAAAGCGCGTTTGGCTGCCAGTCCTCGTGTTGGCCGCGATTTGCGTCGCGCTGGCCTTTGCGCCGTCTGCCGAGAATGTCGTCTCCGATTCGAGCCTGCCGTTGCGGGCTCGCGTCGTGGAGACGGACGATTCGCGCGTTCAGTTGACAGGACTTGTCGAATACGGCACACAGAGACTGGTGGTCGAGATGCTTGAAGGCCCGGCCAAGGGGCAGACGTTCAAGGCGGAGAATGAACTGCGTGCCCAGTTGGACATTGACAAGAAGTTCTCTGTTGGCGATGTCGCGCTCGTCACATGGCCTGAGGGTGGTGTGCTTGCGGGTGAGGCGCTGGTGGCACGGGATCATGCGCGCTTGCGTGGCGCGGGGCTTCTGTTCGTCTTGTTTTCCGTTCTCCTGTGCGCATTCGGCGGGTGGACGGGCCTGAAGGCCCTGTTCAGTTTTGTCTTCAGTTGTTTTGCGGTCTGGAAACTTCTCGTGCCTTTATGCCTGAAAGGTTGGGATGCGACGGGCCTTTCGTTTGTCGTCGTCTCTTTGTTGACGGCGGTCATCATGTATCTTGTCGCGGGGGCGACGCGAAAAGGCGTCGTGGCGTTTGTCGGCGCGATGCTCGGCATTGGCACCTCTCTCCTCTTGACGGAGTTCTTCGCTGCGCTGATGCATGTCACAGGCGCGACGATGCCATATGTGCAGGCGTTGCTCTATTCGGGCTTTCCCCATCTGAATCTGGCGGACATCTATGTAGGTGCGGTGATTCTCGCCTCGTCGGGTGCGGTAATGGATCTCGCGATGGACATTGCCGCAGGTATCGGAGAGATTGCGAGGCACAATCCGACGTTGCCGCGCGTGGAGCTCTTCAAAAGCGGCGTGCGCATTGGACGTAGTGTTGTCGGCACAATGACGACGACGTTGCTTTTGGCCTATTCGGGCGGCTATCTTACGTTGCTGATGGTCTTTGCGGCACAGGGAACGCCACCACTCGTCTTTCTGAACTCGACGCTCGTCTCGGCAGAACTCGTCAAGACGCTCGTCGGCAGTTTCGGACTCGTGCTGGTTGCGCCGTTTACGGCGCTTGTCGGGGCTTTTGTCTTTGCTCGCCATGAGACGCGTCACGGTACAGGGCATTGACGCGGAGGTTGCGGAAACCCCGTGGGAACGAATGCGCGGCTTGATAGGACGCACGGGACTCCCGCCGGGTTGCGGTCTTCTCATTCCGCGTTGCTGCGTGATTCACACGCTGTTCATGCGCTTTGCGATTGACGCGACATTTCTTGGACGAAAGGGGCAGGTCGTAAAGGTCGTGCACAACATTCGCCCAGGTCGTCTCTTTGTCTGGGGCGGATGGCGCGCCACCCAAGTTCTCGAAACGGACTCTCGGACGTCGCGTGTCGGGGAAGAGAGAGCCTGAATCCTTCGGCGTCTTGTCAGGCGTCCATGTTTCGGTTGCGCCAGTCGCGCATCGTGAGGCCCGTCTTGCGCTTGAAGAATCGCTTGAGATAAGATTCTGAGTTGAAGCCGCAGAGCCCGGCGATGGAGCCGATGGAGCTGAGCTCTGGTTTGCGAAGACAGGAAAGGACGTGTTCAAGGCGGACTTCCTGAATACCTTCGAGAATTGAGCGTCCGGAGATTTCACGGAAGAGATGGTCCGCAAAGCGTCGTGAACACTTCATCTCGCGAACGACATCTTCGACACAGAGGTCATGACGCGTGGCGTTGTTGCGGATGTAGGTGAGCGCGTTGTGGAAACGGACATCCGTTTTTGCGAGCTTGCACGTTGTTTCGCGGCGGCAGAGTTCGACCGGGCCGTACTTGATGGTCACGCTGTTGAGCTGGGGAACATGAATCTTCTCATCCAGGAGCTTGGCGAGTTCATAGCCCGCTTTCTCGAAGTCGGGGAGGACGCTCGTGAGCGGCGGGTACGTGTTTTTGCAGATCAGTTCGTCGTTGTCGATGCTGGAGACATAGAGATCTCCGGGGATCCTGATTCTCAGCTGATTGGCCTCGGCGATGACGCGTTGGGCGATTCGGTCGTACGCGGCGAATACGCCGCAGGGCTTAGGGACCGTTTGAAGCGCGTGCATGAGGTCTTCTTCCAGACGGACAATGATGAAGGGCTTCTTGATGCGCGTGATGTCGTCGCGAAACGCCCGTTCGCGCTCTTTCTGCCAGAAGGCGGGGATTGGCCCCGAATAGTAGAGATAGGAGGCGCAGTCGCAGCGGATCAGGTCGGCGACGGCCATGTGTGCGCTGGCGGTTGAGTCGTGGACGACGTTGAGAATGTCATGCGGAGCCTTTTCGGGGTCTTGATCGAGAAAGACGGTCGGAAGGTGCTTGGAGAATCTCGTTGGGCATCGCGCGAAGGAGAGTCCGCGATCGACAAGGCAGCCAATCGGTCGCCAGTATTTGACTTGTTGGAAAAGTTCAGCCATGGAGATGTTGGCCGGGAGGACCTGTACCAGCCAATCCGCTTTTCTGGCATAGCGGTAGACTCCTTGGAGTTTGTCGCGCCAACTCTTGTAGAGTGTCGATTGAAAGAAGAGAACGACTTGCTGCATGACTCAAAGTATAGCATAAAATGGGTATGCTGTGTTCCAGAAGTTGAGGGATCGATTGCCGGATTGGTCACTTTTTTGCGACGAGAAAAGGCATCTTTCCATGCGGAAGATTTGGTATGATATGCGACGACAGCCGAAGAAAGGTCAAAAGAAGAAGCCATGAGAAAGTCGAATGAGAGGAATCCTCGTCAGTTGCTGCTTGTGCGGGTTGCCGCGTGCGCGGGCCTTGTTGTTGCGCAATTCGTCTCCACGGCCGGCGAGGTCGTCGTAAAGGAGGATTCGATCGTCCTTCCGACGTACGCGCCGGGCGGCTACGACAAGACGCCGCTGTTCTACACGGGTCGCGTCTACCAGGGCGCGCAGGGGCGCGTCTACCCCTACCCGATGCAGGACGTCCTCTTTGACGGCAAGGCCGACGAGACGTACACGTACCTGACGCTCGAGAACCGCTGGCTCCAGATGGGCCTCCTCCCGGAGCACGGCGGCCACCTCCTGAACCTCACCGACCGCGCGACGGGCTTCGAGACGTTCTACCGCCAGCACGTCGTCAAGCCCGCCCTGATCGGCATGCTCGGCGCGTGGATCTCCGG
>CAKTYZ010000024.1 GCA_934635225.1 uncultured Kiritimatiellota bacterium | reverse complement strand
GCAGGAGGATGGTCAAGGACAGGCCGAAGGAGGCCTCGGAGGCGAAGGAGCTGGGGCACTTCGAGATGGACACGGTGGCCGGCGGCGCAGAAGCCTTGCAATGTTTAGTAAAGGAGCCCAAACAGCCACAGCGGAATCTTGTTGCCGAGACCGCGCTCGACGTCATCGTTGACGACAAAGCTGTTCGGCACATCCCTGATCTGCCGGAAGCCCTTGCCGCTGCCGCCGATCTCGAAAAGCCACGTGCCGTCCACCAGAAAATCTCCAAGGCCGGAGAACACGGCCGCGTGATCCTTGCGGACCTGGTTGAAGAAGAACGTCTCGCGTGCCGTTCCCCTGTCCGTACGCGGCGTCAGCGCATACATCAGGTTGGTGTTGTCGCAGTAGATCTTCTCCGGCTTGGAGAGGTTCTTCAGGTTCTCGCCTTTGGGAGGGACGAGCGCAAGCAGTCCGCCGCGATCCAGCGCGCCCAGCATCTTCAGCCCGGTGTTGCGCTCCGTCTCAAGCTCATGATAGAGACGGGACATGTTCGGCTGCTGCGGAACGCTTGACGCCAGCACCATCAGCATCTTCTTCGCCTTTCGGACGGTCTCGACCGAAACGTCCTCCACGGCCGGCCAGTCCGACTCCAACACCTTGTTGACGACTTCGCAGATCCGCTGGGCATAAAGCCCGCCCGGCTCGCGGTAGAAGGGATAGAACCCCTCCCGGACGTACCGCTCAAACAACGGCAGCACCTTGACGGAGGAAACGACATCCGCCGCAATCGTCCGATGGTCGGACAGAATGTCCTCCAGCTTGACCGCCGCCAGTCGCACAACGCCCTCGAACGCAAGGAACTCGCGAAACGAGAGTCCCTTCAGCGTATACACGCCCTGCCGACGGGACAGGTCGCCGCGCGCATTCTCGATCCGCAGAAGCGACGATCCGCTGTAAACGAAATTCAAGTCCGGAAACTGATCGTAGAGGTTCTTGACCAGCAACGCCCAGTCCTTGCCGAAATGATGCACTTCATCGACAAAGACGTGCGTATAGCCATGCATGTGGAAATACTCAACCGCATCTCGGACGCGATGGTTCGAGAACCAGAGGTCGTCAAGGCTGATGTAGACGGCCTTTCCGTCGATACCAAACGCCTCCCGAATGCGCTGCAGCATCAGCGTCGTCTTTCCTGTCCCCCGTGCGCCCTTGATGCAGATCAAGCGACCGCGCCAGTCAATCTCCTCGCTCAAGTAGCGGTGGAAATCCGTCGATACCGCCGAAACGAGGCGAGCTGACGTATCCAAGATTTCCTGCATCTCTTCCATGCCAATCATTTTTTCCCCTTCCTTGTTTCGTTTCTCAAAAGACTAAACATCTGCGCAATTTAGTTATTGCAACAACGAAACCATCAGCATATTTAGATGTTTGAAAAACGAACGAGATTATAGCAAAACCCGTCCCACGCCGTCAACGCCTACCCTGCGCCCTATCTCACCCCGATGTCCGTCGATTTCCCATGCCGTTTCTTGCCTTGCAGTCAACGCGCTGACGCCAACCCACGAACGCGTCCCGCCTCCCTCAAGACGGAAACCTCTCGTCTCAAGGAAGCCAGAGGCAAGTGAACGCGTTCTTTCAGTCAAGTGAACGCGTTCTCTTGATGGAATGAACGCGTTCTCTTCTGCAGGTGAACGCGTTCACTTGTCCCGGAGAACGCGTTCGTTTACTCTGGAGAACGCATTCACTTGCATTGGAGAACGCGTTCACTTGCGTCTGGCCTTAGGAAGAGAAGCGCCGCCCAGAGCGAGACAACAGGACTTCGCTTGTGCAATCGCCCCGTCAGTTCTGCGGCGACACGGCGATTTCGCCGGTGCGCAGGACGACGGGCTGTCCCCACAGAGGCCTTGTTTCAGCGGCCTACGCGGACGCCGGCGCGGGTGTAGTCGAACGGCTGGAAGCCGAGCGCGAACGCGGGCGAGTCCGGCTTCAGCCGAAAATCGAAGTGACGCGCGTCCACGAAGCGCGGATCGGCGTAGCGTCCGTTGACCTCCTTGCCGCACGTGCGCCACTTCTCCCACGTCAGGCCGTCCAGCTTCGCCTCGCCGTTCGGGTCGAACCAGAGGTTGTTCGCCCACACGCCCTCCACGCCGCGCACGCCCGCCGACGCGAGGTCGCCCCGGTCCGTCAGCACGATGTTCGCGACGACGTTCAGCGAGCTGCGCACACTGAACACGTTCGCGCGGATCGTGCGGATGACGCCGTTCTGCTCGTTCCACGCGAAAATGTTGTTCTGCACGGTGTTGCCCGCGCCATAGTGCTGGTGGAAGCCGCCGTCGTGCGTGTTGTAGACGAGATTGCGCGCAAAGACGATGCCTTCCGATCCCTCGTCGGCGTAGAGCCCCCAGCCGCCGTAGGTGCGCGACGAGACGTTGTAGATCACGTTGTCCGTCACGCGCGTGCCGAACGCCGTGCCGAGCGTGTAGACGCCGCCCATGTCGGAAAGGACGCCCTTGCCGAGGTCGTGGATGCGGTTGAACCGCACGACGTTGCGCATCGCCGCCGTCGGCAGGTACGCCCACTGCCAGCCGACGGACACGCCCGAATAGTAGAAGTCGGCGATCTCGCAGTGCTCCACGCGGCAGTCGGAGGCGTGGCCGATCACGACGCCCGTGCCCATCGCGTTGTAGCGTCCGCCGTCGCGGATCACGCAGTCTTCCAGCACGTTGAACGCATTCGCGCGCGGATGATAGCCGAAGATCTCGCGCCGCGCAACGGGATGCTTCTCGCCCTTCGCAAGCCGCACCGCGTCCGCCCCGAACCACACGCCGCCCGCGCCGAGATCCGTGAAGACGCAGCGCGTGACCCGGTTCGAGAAGCAGCCGTCGCGCAGCCTGAGGCCGATGTTGCCCGTGTGCCGCACGAAGCAGCCCGTCAGCGCGAAGTTCCGCGCCCCCGTCGCGTCAAGGAGCGCGTCAAAGGCCCGGGCGGCCTGTCCGGGATAGAAGGTCAGCGGTCCCTTTCCTCCCTCGATCGGCGTCGCGTCGCTCGCCGTGAACGCCAGACCCTCGAAGCGGATGTGGTCAACGTACCGCCCCTTGTCCGGCTCGCCCTTCACGACGATGAGCCGCGAGAGCTTCGCGAGCGGCGCAAGGGCGCGAAGCGTCTGCGGCGTCTCGCCCGGCAGAGGACGGTAGAGAACCTTGCGCCCAGTTCGGTCGTAGAACCACTCGCCCGGCGCGGTGAACGCGCCGGGCAGGTTTCCGACGCGATAGATCGCCTCGGCGTTCCACTTCTGCGACCAGTTCCAGGCCACGGTACCCTCCGTGAAGAGGCGTCCGCCCTGCCAGGCGACGACGGGACGCTTCGTCGCGTTCCACTTCTGGTGGACAATCAGGTGGACATAGGGAACTTCTGCCGCCGGCGCCGCGTCGAGCAGCCGCCGCAGAGTCTCGTCCATGACCGTCAGCGATTCGCGCGTACGTGTCGCCTTGCCTTTCGCGTCCTTCGACAGGATCTCCTGCGCACACACGCCCGGCACAAGCCAGTTTTCGCCTTTCGGATACGGCGCATTCGCGGCGCGGCGGCCGTTCACCCACAGCATCTCGAACCAGATCGGCTCGCCGTCCGGCCCGGTCGGCGCGTCCGTCTCGAACCAGCCCTTGCCCGTGTCGCGCCAGCCGACGAGCGGCGCACCGCCCGAAATCTCGCTCGCCTCGCCCGCGCCACGCCACGTCACCGGCGCCGCCGCCGTGCCCGAGTCTTCCGGCGTGAACGTCAGCGGCTCGCGCAGCGGATAGAAGCCCGGCTTCACGTTGACCGTCCAGGCGGACGTGTCGCCGCCTTTCTTCGCTGCGCGGATCGTCTCCAGCACCTGCTGCGGCGAGAGGCCGTCCGGCGCGACGGTGAGCGTCCGCTCGCCGAGCAGGTCGCCGATGATCATCAGCTGCGACACGCGGAAGGTCGTGCCCTTGTACTTGGATGCGGCGAGTTCCTTCGCCGGCTCCTTGAGCTGCCGCGAAAGAATCGTGCGGTCGGGCTCGCGATCCGTCAGCGTCAGCTCGACCTCGTGGATGCCGTCCGCGCCGTCGTAGAGCGTGACGGAACCGCCGCGCACGTAGGTCGAATACTGGTCAAAGCCCACGACGTCCGCAACGGGCTTTCCGTCGATCTTCGCCGAAAGGATGCCGCCGTCGGGCTGATAGCACATCCGCAGACGCAAGACCGAACCGGCGAAGGAGAACTTCAGCGAGGCGCCCGGCGTGTGCGTCATGAACGTGCCCGGACGCTCCGGGTCGGGCGCCCAGTCGCCACGCAGGACGTCCGCCGTGACGGGGAACACCTTCGCCGCTTCCCAGTTGTCGGGCACGAACGGCGTCGCGAGACGCGACGCGTGGTCGACGGGCTTCGATCCGTCCATCGCGGCGAATGCCTTTTTCACGGCTTCAAGATAGAGCGCATGGCCTTCGGGACGCGGATGCACCCCATCGTTCGCGAAGAGGACCCGCTTGTCGCCCGCCATGAGTTCCTTCACCTTGCGGTCGAAGTCGGGATCTTCCTTCGGGACGGCCGTCGCGAAATAGCCGCGCGAGACGACGAGCTTTCCCTTCTTGTAGAGCTCGACCGCCGGCACGCCGAGGGAGATGGACGGGATGCCGTAGTGTTCGGCCACCTGCTCCATCGCGCCCGCGCTGCGGTTGTAGGCGCCTTTCGCGTAGGTGTCGAAGATGCCGCCCGCGACCGTGTAGCAGAACGCGATGTCCGTCTGCGGATCGCGTTTCCAGATCTGGCGCACGATGCCCTCCATCTGCCGCCAGATGTCGCGCGGCCGCTTGTCGCCGTCATTAACCGCGAACTCGACGAACACGAGGTCGGGATTCTTCGCCAGCACGTCCTTCGCGAGCCGGAACACGCCGAGATCCGATCCCGTGCCGCCGATGGACGCGGCGACTTCGGTGATTTTCGCCTTCGGATACGTCTCGCCGAGCCACGCCGTCGTCAGGTCGCGCCATCCCTTCATCGCCGTGATCGAGCCGCCGAAGTAGGCGACCGTCACGGGCTTTCCGGCGCGGCACTTGGCGAGGAAGTTCCCGATGCCGTCACGTTCGTGAACGACGCGGATGTCGGACGAGGCCTTGTAGACGGGATACGCGGCCTTCGTCGGACGCGGCGGCAGGCGTCCGTCATGCTGGCGCACGACGACGAAATCGCCGTACCAGCCGGGCGGCAGCTCCCGTCCGCCACGCAGGTAGCGCTTCACGACGAGGATGCCGTTCGTGCCGCTGTTCACGATCCGCGTCGCCGGATCGCATTTTGCGTCCGTCGCCCGCAGCTCGCTGACGTTCTGGTTGAAGCCGTTGAGATCGACCGTGCCGGGGGCCTGTCCCCACAGCACCAGCCCCCGGTCGGGGTTGAGGACGTTCGCCCCTTCGCAGACGAGCGTGCCATGCTGCACGTACCAGTCGCGATACTGGCTGCCTTGGGCGGCGAGGCGCACCGTGCCCGGCTCCGTCTGGCGGAAATCGACGCCCGGCGTCAGGATTGGCGTCTGCGCGATGCGGGCGACCGCGCCCACGCGGACGATCAGCGTCGTCGGATAGCCCTTCTGCCGCGTCTGCTTCTCGCCCGTGAAGAAGCCGCCGCGAAACGTGACGTCGCCCTTGATGTCGAGGCTCGCGCTCGCCGCGCCCCAGCAGAGGTTCGAGACCGGTCCCTCCTGCACGGCCTTCTGTCCCGCCGCGACCGGGTAGGCCGTCGCCTTCGTGAAGACGAACGGCTTCGCCGTCGCACACAGCGAGCCGCCGACACACATGAGCGCACACGCGCCCAACCGAATCAGCTTCGTCATTTCCGGGTATCCTCCTTGGTCGTTCTTCTCGTCGTTTCAAGTTCTGCGAATCGTGCGTTCAGATGCGCGGCGATGGCCTGATGCCCTTCGGGCGCCGGATGCACAAACCCCTCCGACAGCAGCGTCGGCGACGGCAACGCCGCCCAACCGTCCACATGCACGAGGTTGGGACGGTTCAGTTCCCGAATGACACGCGAGACAATCTCGCGATACTGCACCGCGTCCTTCATGTGCTTCTCCGTGCCAACCGTCCGAAAGACGTCGATGCCGAGAATCAGCGCGTGCGAATGCGACGCCGTGACCTTGTCGAGCAGATATCGCACGCGCCGCTCGAACTCGACGGGATCCTTTCCGAGAATGTTGATGCCCATCTCGATCGTCGCGTAGTCGAACGGCTGGGCCGCGAGATAGTCCGCCATTTCCGGCTCCAGCCGGCAGCTGCCGGCGAAACCGAGATTCCGCACGTCCGCGCCGAGCCGCGCGCCGACGAGGCTCGCATACGTCATCGGCTGCCGCGTCGCGACGCTACCGTGCGTGATGGACGACCCATAGGCGAGATAGACCTTGCGCGGCAGCTGCTCCGGCGAAGGCGGCGCGACGGCCCCCGACACGCGGCGGATGCCGAGCGCGGCCTGCGGCAGGACGATGCGCACGACATCGGGATCGAAGCGGCAGCCCTGCTGCTCTTGGGCGACGCGCCGCAGGATGTCCCTGCGCGGCGACGGGCGGATCGTCAGCGTCGTGTCGCGGCCCCGGACGACCTTTTCGGTTTCCGGCCAGTCGGCGATGAAGTCGCCGTAGTAGACGAGGCACGTCGCGTTGGCGTCGTCCGTCGCACCGCCGAGGCGAATCTCGGCCTTCTCGCCCTTCAGCACGAAGCGGATCTCGACGCCCGTGCTGCCCGCGTTCATGCGCCGTCCCTGCGCACTCAGCGCGGGCTCGACCGCCTGCGGCACGCGGCGGAAGCGCTGCAGGCCGTCCGGCTCGGCGACCAGCTCGGACACGTTGTGCAGAAGCACGTCCTGAAAGACCACATCCGCCCGGCAGGGCAAAAGCGCCGCCGCCAGCGCGGCAACCGCGAATGATCGTGTTTTCATTTGAATTATGCTCTCGCCATTCTCACTTGATGAGCAGAAGGAGGCCGGACTTGCGCGACGACTTGCGGACGCGGAGCGTACCGCCGCCCGTCACGAAGCCCTCCCGGTAGAATCCGCTGAACGTCGGTTCGCCGTCCCGCCAGAGATACCTGACCACGACCGTCTCGCCGGCGGGAATCGCAATCGTCCCCGCATCCGAAACGGATACCGTCGCCTCACGCGAAAACGCGCCCTTCGCCGCGACACCCGCATCGAGCGTCAGCTTGCCCGTGCCGGAGACGACGACATTCGTGCAGTTCGCCCACGTCGCCCCGGCGAGCAACGCCACCTCGCCGCCGCTCACCGTCAGCGAACCGGTTGTCGTCGAGGCCGTGTTCGTCAGCGCCAGCCGTCCCGTGCCCGCATAGTGGAGCGACGCCTCGCCCCGGAAGTTGAGGTTGTGCGGCGCATACGTCCCCGCACCCGTCAGCTTCAGCGTGGCCGGCGTCGCGCTCGTCACGTACATGGCCGAATAACCGGGATGCTGCTCTTCAAATCCGGTAGCTCCGACAACCAGCACATCGCGCACCGTCTGGTCAAAACCGTTGAGGTTCAGCGACCCGACATGTCCGTTGTAGAACCCCAGATCTCCCACGTCGGACAGGACCTCAACCCCTTCGCAGACGGCTTCCATTCCATAGCCAAGCGCCAGCACGCCATACACATTCCCCTGCGCGGAAAGATGCACTTCACCCACACCATCTGGCGCGCCATAAAGTCTGAAGGGGCACGCCCCGACATCGATCGGTTCGCCCTCAATCCAAAGAGTCCCCGTTTCCGTGACCTTGTATTGCCATATCCACCATTCGTAGGCTTTCGGATTATTCCGATGCGCCGCGGACTCGCCCAAGCCACCGCCGACACGCAACGTTCCGTTCACGACAAGAGCCGAACCGTAGTGCCCTGCCGAAAGGTTCGTCACCGCGCCGAGCTGCACGAATTCCGTGCCCACCGGCGCGAGGTTCAACGCCGGACCGTGGTTGAAGGTGATCGCCGCGCGGTTCGTCACGCAGGCCGCCGTCGCGCGGACGCCCGCCTTGCCGTTCAGCTGGACGTGCGCACCTGCCGCGCCGATGCCGCCGCGTCCCGACAGGACAAGCACGTTGCCGCCTGCCGTATCCCCCGGCACAGCCAGGCTGCCCGCAAACGCCGGCGGCTCGTCGGACGAGAATCTTACGATGTCGCCCGTCCCCGTCGTGCGCTCGAGCGTGACGGCGGAATGTCCCGCCCATCCGGCCGCGAGCTCGACAATCGTATTGGCCGGGATGCGCCACGTCTGCTCGCCCGCCGTGCGCGGCGCGGCCTCGAACCGGCAGACGCGCGCCGCCGCCGTCTCGCCGCACGTAATCCCGCCCGCACCGAGGCGGAACGTTTCGCCGCGCAGGGTGAAGTCGCCCGCCGTCGCGATTTCAAGACCGTAGACGTCGGCGCCCGCCGGAATCGTCACCGAGGTGCCGGACGCAAACACAAGAATCTCGTCACCGCCCGTCAGCGCGGGCGCGACACCGCCCTGCCAGTTCGCCGCCGTCGTCAGGCTATCATCCGCGCCACCGCCGATCCACGTGAACGTCTTCGTCTCGCCGATCTCGCGCACCAGGACTTCGACCGCCGCGCCCGTGAGGCGGTTGCCCGTGAGCGCGGTGATCGCCTCGGCGGAATACTCGTCCGGCGCGACGGACACGCCGTCGACTTTCAGCGTCTTCACGCGAAACACGTCCCCTGACGAAAGCGTCACCGCGCCGCTATCCGCGATGTCTATCGCCAGGTTCGCCGCGTTCACCGCCGCCGCCAGCACGACGCGTCCCGTGCCCGCGACCGTCAGCGAGGAGAGGTTGTTGAACGTCGCATCGTCCGCCAGCACGATCTCGCCCGATTTCACCGTCAAGCCGCCGGTCGTCGTCGAGAGCCCGTGAAACGTGAACGAGGCGTCGTCCGCGCCAGCGAACACGAGCGAAAGCGCGCCGTTCACCTGGACGAGCCCCGAATGGTCTTTCGGATGGGGACCGCCTGCGGTCGCCCAGCAGAAGCCGTCACGAACCGTCAACGTGGCGGACGTGTCGCTTTTCAGCGTATAGGTCGGCTTTTTGTAGTTTGAATCGGTTTCGACATACGCACTGCCCAGGAACGTCAAAAGGGAGATCGTCTGGTCAAAGCCGTTGAGATTGATCGTCGATCTCGGTGTCGACTGATGTCCGGGATTGAGTGCCGCCCCATCCTCGCCAAAGACATTCTGTCCGAAAAACGTAATTTCCCGAGAGACCGCGCCTTCAACCGAGACACCCGACATATTTCCGTTCAGCATGATTGCCGACCAGAGATTGCGGATACGCACATCTCCCGAGGCCGACAGATTCCCGGTAAACTTCTCAAATGACCCACTGAAGATGACGGCTTTCGTGCCCGTGTTCGCGACGACAATCTTGCCCGCGCCCGAAACGGCTCCTGAAAAAGTCTGTTCGGCGGTCGTTGGCGCAAGCGCAATGGTCAGCGTCGCGTCCGCCGCCACGGCTATCGGTTCGCTCGCATACTCGTCGACGTTCGCTTCGTCAATGCGCGTGTCGGTCGTGATGTCAACCGCCCACGCCGCACCGCATAGGGTGACGAGTGCCATAACCACGCCAGAAGCAAGACGTTTCGCGCGCTGCGACCTCTGCGGCTCTGCGTGAACCATCGCGTCTGACGGCTTGTTAGGATCAAGCATTTTCTTCAGTGTCATGGCATCATTCCTTCCATTGAACAAAACTCATTTCTGGCTTCGCGTCGCGTGAAGTGCCGCGTGGAGACGACGAGGCCGTCGTCGGTGACGAGGTTGACGTACCAGAGTTCCGAGTCGGACGGCACGGCAACCGTCAGGGACGCGCCCGAAAACGCAACCGGTTCGGAGACGAACTCCCGCTTCGACCAGTTCCCGTCACGGGAGGACGTCCGAACGAGGAACGTCTGCTCGACCCTGCGGCCGTCCGCGCGCCACGACACGACAAGCGAGCCGTCCCGCATCTCGGCCGCCGTCACCTTCGGCAGCGGCGGACGCCCAAAGACGACCGAATCCGCGAACGCGGCAATCTCCTTCGGGTCGCCAGCCGGCGGATGCCCGTGCGGCATCCGCACCTTGACCGAGAGCGACGGCGGCTGCGGCAGAAGGTCACAGCCGCGCTGAAGCGAGTCCAGCGGGAAGAAGGAGTCGTTCGTGCCCGTGCACCAGAGGACTGGCATCTTCGCGAACGGTAGGAAGTTACGTGCGTCCCACAATGCGTCCCAGCGCGTCCCGTCCGCGCCAAGCCGCCGCATCCGCGACGTATAGACCGAGTGGTCCAGCAGGAACGCGCACCCGTAGACCGGCACCGCAAAGGCAAAGCGGCCGTCGACGCCCGCGACACAGGCCGTCAGGTAGCCGCCCCAGGAGATGCCCGTGACGCCGAGGCGCGCCGCATCGACCTCCGGCAGGGCCCGCAGAAAGGAGTGCGCGCGCACCACCGTCGAGACGGCATGGTACGGCCACTGGTCGGCCAGCGGCTCGTTCACCTTGTCGAAGCCGCCCCAGCCGTCCGGCCCAGAATCCCGATGCGACAGGCGGCCGATCGCGAGGTCGCGCGGCGGCACGCCGCCGCAGTTGTCCATCGCGATTGCCGCATAGCCGCGCGCGTTCCAGAGGCGCACCCACGAGTCGTAGGCCGTCCCTGCGCCGCCATGGACAAGCACGATCCCCGGGGCCTTCGCCGCCGCCGTCGCGTTCGACGGCAGCCCGTAGTAGGCGAAGAACCGGGTCGGACGACCTCGCCAGGGCTCGCCGTCGATCATTATTGCCCGGACGCCGTCCCGCGAGAGGGACTTGACCGGGGTCGCCTTCGGCGTCTGCCAAAGCGCCGCGTTCGTCAGGAAAAGGTCCCGCGTCGAAGCGACGTTCGTCTCGTCGATGCGCGTGTCGGTCGTGATGTCGACCGCCCACGCCGTCCCGCATAGGGTGACGAGTGCCATAACCACGTCAGAAGCAAGACGTTTCGCGCACTGCGACCTCTGCGGCTCTGCGCGAACCTTACACGTTTGACGGCCTGTTGAAATCATGTGTTTTCCTTGCTGTCTCGGTTAATTGAGACACAGTATAGCAAATGCGACGGGCTTCGCGCAATTATAATCTTCGCCAAACCGTTTATAAAATCCGTCAACCCACTTCCCGTATCTCAAACTCCGGCAAACCGAAATGAGGCTGCCTCTGCGCCCCCCTTTGCGTCAGCGGCGAAGCCGCGCCCTGCGGCTAAGGAACGAAGTTTTGGGCGAATGAAGGTCGCAATGAATGCAGGAAACTCATCCGTCCCTTCCAGCCTTCTCGCGGAAGGTGCCGGGGGCCATGCCCTTCTCGCGCTTGAAGCACAGGCAGAAGTACTGCTGGGTGCGGAAGCCCGCCTGCGCGGCCACGTCGGACAGCGGCAGGTCGGTCGCGCACAGGAGCCGTTCGGCGAGTTCAAGGCGGGCGGACATGATCTCCCGCTGGATCGAAGACCTGATCCTGTCGCGAAAGGCTCCCTGCACCGTGGAATAGGAAAGCCCCACGTGCGCCGCGACTCCCGCCGCCGTCAGGGACTTCGCCGTATCGGCGCGGATGTAGGACAGCGCCTCGGAGAGAAACGGCGGCTCGACGGCATAGACCGCCGTGGAGTTGCGCGCCACCACGCCGCGCGGCGGCACGAGAACGGTCGAGCCGCCGGCGGTGCGCGTGCCGTGCAGGATCTCGTCCAGCACCTCCGCCGCACGGCGTCCCGTCTCAAAAGTCCCCGTATCGACGCTGCTCAGGGACGGACTCGTCAGCAGACATGGCACAATGTCGTTGTCCGCACCCAAGATCGCCACATCATTCGGCACGGACAGCCCCGCCCGCCAGCAGATCTCGGAGAGTTGCCACGCACGGAGATCGTTTGCGCAGAAGACCGCAACCGGCTTGGGCAGTTTCCGAAGCCACCGCGCAATCGCCGCCGCGTCCGCCGGCAGCGCGAACCGCTCGCGCAGCACGTCGCGGAGCGCGGCGCGCCGACGGCCTCCCGATTTCGACAGGTAGGCCGAGCAGTCGAAATGTACACGCCCCAATGCCTTGCGGTAGACGGCCAGGCGCACGTCCGAGAACACGAGCCCCTGCCAGCCGCAGAAGGCGAAATGGCGGAAATAGCGCGAGAGGAAGTGCTGCACCACAAGCTCTCCGCACGCGACATGGTCGGCCCCGACCTGCACGGTCGCAGGGAACCGCCCGTCAACCATGAGGTTGACGATCGGGCGCCCCGTCGACAGGAGCCGTTCGGCGGCGCACGCGTCGCTCACGCTCCAGAGGAAGCCGTCGAACGCCTTCAAATCGCCGACTGACGGCAAGACGCCGTCGAACATGGTGATGCGCCAATTCGGATGTGTCTGCGCATACGAGCAGATGCCCTCGCAGACGCGGCGACCCCACCCACGACTGTGCTCAACCGACACGGCGACTTGTAATCTCCTGTTCATCATCTCTTTCGCCGCAAACGGGGTCATACCACAGTAAATCTTTGTTTCACTGCGCGATTTAGTTATTGCAACAACGAAACCATCAGCATATTTAAAACAGTGAATGAGATTATAGCAAAACCCGTCCCACGCCGTCAACGCCTGTGCCCTATCAAGCACGTCGCGCGCCTAAGAGAACGCGTCGCCTTGCCCAAGACAGACGGGTCTTTTGCGAAAGGCCGCCCTCAGACGGGTTCAAAAAGAATGTCCGTGATTTTCTCGACCGCGTCGCCGTCCGTCCGCAAGAGACCAACGGAGGACTCCAGCGCGGCGCGCGCCGCCGCATTCGCCGCCGGATCCGTCAGCCACGGGCGCAGATGCGCGAGCATTTTCGGCACGGTGAAGTCCTGCTGGATGAGTTCCGGCATCGGGCAGTCGTGCCCCGTCTTCTCGCAGACGATATTGATCAGCCCGATGTGCTTGACGCCCTTGAGCGTCAGACGGCAGATGATCTCGAACAGGAGATCGACATGGTAGACCAGCACCGTCGGACAGCGCGCCAACGCGGCCTCCAGCGTCGCCGTCCCGCTCGCCACGACCGCCGCGTCCGCCCGGCGCAGCAAGTCGCGTGCGCCGCCCGCCTGAACCTCGAACGGCGGATTCTCTCCGCCAATCGCGGCAATCGCCTTCCGAGCCTTCTCGTTCGCGGCGGGAATGACGACACGCAGATTCGGCAGGTCGCGCCGCAAGGTCTCGACGGCCTGGATCAGCTTCGGAAGATGGTGGCGTATCTCGCCCAGTCGACTCCCCGGCAAGACGGCCAGAAGAGCGTTTCTCAAGCGATTGAACGGACGAACCGTCGAATCATCGGCATTCGCCTGCCCTTTCCCCAAGCCAACCATTCGATCATTCGACAATTCGATTGTTCTCGCATTTTTCATCTCGTCCACCAACGGATGGCCGACGAACACGCCCAGCCCCGGGCGGAAAATCTTCGGCTCGAATGGGAAGAAGCAGCAAATCTTGTCAAGTGATCGCTCAATCTTCGGGATGCGGCCCTGATGCCACGCCCAGACCTGGGGACAGACAACATGGACGGTCCGAACGCCGCGCACCTTCGCGTACGCCGCCAGTTTGAGGTTAAGGCCCGGATAGTCAATCGTACAGACGACATCGGGCCGCCAATCGTCAATCGCCCGTTCCATCGTCTTCTTGACGTTCAGGAAATACCGCAGTCTTCTCAGCACCTGCACAATGCCCATGACGGCGAGGTCGCCCGTCTTGAAGCCATAGTCACCGTACCCCCTAATTTCTGTCTCGGGAGCAGTCGCGAGAATCCGTGCGGCCAATTTCTCACGATAGATCATTCCGGACTCTTCTCCGGCCAAGAGCAGGATCTTCACGACACCCTCCCATCCGCAACAGGCCCATCTTCCGGGCGCAACGGCGCGGGCGGAAGCCCCGAGTCGATGCCGACAATGGCAATGCCATGCCGATTCGCGTAGTCCACGACGCGCACGCGATCCAACAGCAACAGCCGCCCCGCCTGAAAGCCCAGCGCAGTCACTCCCGCCTTTCGCATCTTCTTCAGCGTCGTCAAGCCCACGACGGGAATGTCAAAGCGCCAATCGTGCCCGTCGCGCGCGGCCTTGAAGAGAACCGAGCCACGCCCGAGTCCGCCTGCACGCTTGATGGCCGCATTCGTCCCCTCGAACGCCTCGACGGCGAGGACCATTCCCGACTTGACCAACACGGTCTGCCCGACGTCATGCCGCCCGACGTCCAGCGCGACTTCCTGTCCTCTCCGGATGTCATCGCGTTCCGCAGACGTCAAATCCCGCTCCGTGAGAGCGCCCACGTCCGGGAAATGCCCGTCCATGAACGAACTCGCCGCGACGATCCGCACGCCTGCCCGCACGAACTCCGACACGAGCCGCCCGAAAATCGTATGCGCGTTCTTGACTGGCATCTCGCGCAACCAGCTCTTCACGGTCTCGTCAAACTTGCCACGAAAAAGCGACATCGGACAGACCTGCCCCGCCAGAAGCGCCGCATCATAACCGCGCGACGCCGCCCACCGGACAGCCTTGTCGCTCTCCCCTGCGGCAAAGCGGAAGACCTCGTCTGCCATCAGCCGCGTTTTCCGTTCGCACGAGCCCTTGACCGACAGGACATCAATCTTGCGGACACCCGCCTTACGCGCGCCCTCAATGACAAAACGAGGATAATCGCCTTTCCCCGCGATAACGAGCAGATTTGAAATCATGATGTCGTGATTATAGCAAAACCGACGGCACGCCGTCCAACGCCAACCCTTAGTGACGGCGGACTCCACATTGACTGCCGAGTTATCAACATGGTATAATTCACGCCGATTTTGGTCCTGTAGCTCATCTGGACAGAGCAGCTGCCTTCTAAGCAGCGGGTAGTGGGTTCGAGTCCCGCCAGGACCGCCACTGAAGGATGGGCGGCATCCGCTCTTTCGCGTCAAGCACAGGGCATCCAGAACCGCGAATCAGTCCTCGATGTCGGCCTGCGTGAATTCCGTGACATTCCCGCGCTTGACGCGCGCCAGTTTCCGTAGCAGGTCAAGGGCGCGATCAATGGCCGTCTCGTCCCCGACTGTCAACAGGATCCGCTTCAGGTTCATGTCAATCTTGAACCGGCCCTTCCCAAGAGATGCGTCGCGACGTCCGACTATCTTGCGCACCGAGAATTCGTCTGGATTCGCCGTCCAGTCGATCGTCGTGCGGTCAATGTCCGCAACAAGCAACTTGGAAAGCTGGTCCCTCGGACGATAGACCTTCGGCAACCGCGCCAATGGCGGTTTCAGAGGATCGTACGTCGGTCCTATCGGAGCCGCCCCCACACCATCGGCCATCAGGGCCTCGCGCATCGCCGCCACACGCGCCAAATACGACTTTATATCATCTGACGGGCCTCGGGCCAAGACATCGGCAATGGCTGCGGCACGCGGCCACGAGCGCCATTCAAGCCCTTCCATGTCGTAAACGAGTTCTGTCCACATACAGGCTTCGCCGCCAAGAATATGCCGTCTCGCCGCAGCAGACGCCCCTTCCAAAGGATTGAATTGCGCGATCTTCTCAAGCGAGACTGTCGTCCCGAACGGCTGGTATTCGGCCCAGTCGCCCGCCAATGCCGGCGAGAAGTCCAGATAACAATACTCGGCCGGCGACATTACGACGTCAAAACCGTGCTCAGCGTATCGGAGTCCTCCTTGCGCCTGATAGTAGGCTTGGACAATCACGCTCTTGGGAAGATCCAAATATTCGACATAGGCATTGTGCCAGATCATCATGCGCCGACCTCTCGAAGCAAGGTATTCGGCGATCTGCCCCGTCATCCATCCCTGAAGGGCAAGTTCATCCTTCAGCCCGAGCGTCTTGATCCGCGCCTGGCATTTCACGCACTTCTTCCAGTTCTGGAACTGACATTCGTCGCCGCCCGTATGGATGACTTCATCCGGGAAAAGCCCCATTACCTCATCCAAGACGTCCTTGAACCACTGCATCACAGTGTCGCTTCCCAGACAGAAGTCCCCGTTGTTCGGCAAGCCCTGACAGCCGAGGTCAGGATAGGCGGCGATGGCGCAGCTCTCGTGACCAGGGATGTCCACCTCGGGCACGACGCGGATGCCCAGTTCCCTGGCATGCGAGACAACCTCCCGGATGTCCTCTCGTGTGTAGAAGCGCCGTCCGTACTTTCCGGTCGGTCCGTCGTTCTGACAGCAGTTCGGGCGGAACCGATCTGCCTCGCGCGTCGCCGCGCCTTCCGTGAGCTTCGGGTACTTTGCGACCGGAAGCCGCCAGCCGCCCGTGTCCGTCAGGTGCCAATGAAAGACATTGAGCCCGACCTGCGCCATCGAATTCAGCACGCGCTTAATCTCCCCGACGTCAAAAAAGTGCCGACTGACGTCCAGCATGTAACCACGCCAGGCGAATCTCGGCTCTTTCGGTAGCACGGGGGCCGTCGGCCGCGCGTTCCGCGCCCAGCCGGCCTTCAGAGTCCTCATGCGCGGTGTCTCCGTCTGCGCCTTGATCAAAGAATGGTTGTCCGGCCCTTCGTGTTCAAGGCTCCAAATGACGTTCTCGCGAAACGAGTGATACGACCAGTCCCATCCGTATTCCTCAAACAGGGCGATCAAGTCCGCCAGATACCGGTCAGCGCCCGGAGCCCACGCCGCTGCCGAAAACTCTCCGACCCAGATCCGCGCACCGTACAGCCGCTGGAACTCCCGTACGGGTCGCAGGGCCTCGCGCAGGGCGTCCTTGTCCAGCCGCCTGCCGGAAGGCGTGTTCGTCCCGGGATAGACCACAGGAGCGAATTCGCCTTGACCTTTTCCGATGCCCTGGTGCGTAAAGGACAACGGCCAGTACATGTGGACGGAATAAATCACGTTGTCAAACGGAATCGGCGTCATCGCCACAAACCCGAACCGAGACTTGACGTCGAAACCCTCCTGCGAACCGCAGGCATTGCTTTCGACAATCAGCGTCGCCGCCGGATCAACCTCGCGGATCGCCGAGGCCATCAGGATCATGAAATCACGATAACAGACCCTGTCCTGCGAATATTCGCGGTTCAGCGGCTCATTGAAGATGTCATAGCCATAAATCTCCGATCGTCCCCTGAACGCCTTGGCAATGCGCCGCCAGGCGTTCTGTAACGCCGCCACCCGCTTCGTGTCCCGAAAGACAGAGTGCTCACTCCACTCCTCATGCGACATCCATCCGCCGGGCTTCGGTCCGAGCAACGCCACCTTCACGCTCAGCGCACGCGCACGATCAAGCGCAGGCCGCAACTCCGCAATCCTCCGTTCGACATTCGCCAGATACTGCGCAACGGCCTCGTCTGTCGCAGGCCGCCGATCCGGCCAGCAGTCACCCATGTCCAGACGCACCAGATTGACGCCCAACGCACGTGCATCTGCCAGCCCTTTGAGATCGGTCGGCCGCGCATAGCCGCAACCACGGAACCGCCGATCCGCCGACAGACAAGGCGGATAGTAGACCGTCCCGGCGGACCAGCCCTGGATGCGGTCGTCCCGCAGGAAGCGCACGACCGCATCGTCAATCGCACCCGCAGCCGAATCGCGGCACATCCAATCCCAGCCGTACGCTAGAAATCGTTCGCCCGACGCGGCGGAGAACTCGAAGTCTCGCACAAAAATGCGTGCGCCGGTCTCCAGCTGGAAATCCCGTGTCTCCCACAGGAGCTTGCCCGCTTCCGGCTCGTCATCGCCAAACGAGACGGCATGGATCACATTCGAGACGGACACCCAAGTTCTGACACCCTCCGTACTGCAACGCGAAACGACAACCGGCGTCTCGGCATCGACGGCTCGGATGTCCAAGACGTCGCCCAGACGGCCTCCGACATCATAGGCGTAGAGCGCATCCCTGTCGTCTTTTGCGACGGCGACGACCTCCAGCATGTCCGCGCTTGACTCCGGCAACTGCAAACAAACGCGCACGCCGTATTTCCGCCCCAACGCCAGCGTCTCGCGCACACGGCTCGGCCAGTCCGCCGCCGTGCAGTCGACGCGTCCGCCACCCAACGTCGCGCCGGCTGCACGCAATCGCCTGAAGTCGTCTTCTCCTGGAAGCCCACGGAACGAGAGCCCCTTCATCTGCGGCCAAAGGCGCATCGCTTCCGAATAGTCGGCCCGCCCACCCGCGAAGGCGGACAGCACGGACAACGGAATCCAAGCGAAAACAAACAGATTGCCGATATTCATAGTCCGCACCTTGTCCCTATCGGATAATCACCGCGCATCCACGCTCGATCTTTCTGGTCTCGCACCAGACAGCACGTATCAGGGCATTGGTCACGGGCGGCACGCAACCTGCAGCCTGCGGATACGTCTCAATCTCGACAAAGTCCATCACCACCCGGTCCTTCGACTCGCCAAACACCAACTCGTCCTGAGGCAAATCGATGCGCACGTTATAAGGAGGGATGGAATCGTCCGCCACCGCGCCCGGCTGCCCCTGCGCCACCATCTTGGAGACCAATGCGTCAACGTCAATCCCCTGCCCGTTCGGCGCCTCCAGTGCCAAACGGACGGAGACACGCGAATAACGATTCGGATCCAGATGCCTCTTCTGGAACGCCGGCAGCCGATACCAAGCACGCGGCACGGGCACCGCCAGCGGAATGCCGTCCGCAATTTCAGCCTCTGGACGGAGCGTCACCTGCAGGGCGTAGGCATAGTCATATCCGACGCATTCAACCCAACGGCCTTCGTGCGCCCAGATCGAGTTGGTCGTCCAAAGGTCTTCACCCAGCAGGGTAAACGCACGCTCGGACTCGACGCGGTATTCGACGCCGAAGCCGTCATGGCACCGCGCCATGACGTCAAACGTGTTCGTGTGAACGAGCTGAACGCCGCCATCCGGAGAAAGACGGTGGTAGCCCTGCAGACGACGCATGTCCGGATTTTGGTAGCAGGGAGTCTCCGTCGTCAGCGGCATCACGGGGAAGGGGACGCCGCGCGGCGTATGCGCGGTCAGGCGAAGGTCATTGTAGTAGGGATGGACGCCGACATAGCGCTGAGGCAAGGAGCTGTTGCCAATGACAACACGTGACGCGGGGCCGCGCGAACGGAAGGTCGGACGTCCCGAGTTCCCGCCCTCCCGCCAGCCCGGCATCATGTTCGTCAAGTGGACACGGCCGCCGTCGGACGCCTCGAACAGCGTGTGGTAGCAAGCCTCGCTTCCCGTATACCCCATGTAATCCTGCCAATAGTAGAAGTTCGTGATTACGCCACCCGATGTCGCCCGGACGATATTGGTCCCCGTGGAACAGACCGCCAACCCATGTCCTCCGAGATCCACGATGCCGCCGTCCGAGACGGTGATCTCGGGAACCTGCCCCTGCTCCCGCGCCCACATCCACACGGGACACACAATCGTCGCCGACGAGGCGTCGAAAACGCCGCCTTTGACCAGTAGCCGGCCACCACCGCAGAGTGGACCGCCGCCGCCATACGGGTAGCCAGAATCCATTCCGCTATCGTTCGACCCAAAGACCAGAGCACTCCTGTTCTTGAGTTCCATGCGTCCGCCGGCAAGGACGACGATTTCATTCGTATAGGCGCCGGCGCCCGCGGCATTACCGCCGTACAGCATCAGCGTACCATTCGTCACCGACAGGCAACCGCCGTTGCGCACGGTCATGACATTGGATGGAACTATCGCCGCAGATGCGCCGGAGTCATCCTGGTTTCCACAAAGGCTGAACGTCTTCTGCCCGAGAACGACCTTCCCGGAGACGTCAAGGGAAAAACGGTTCGCTGTGTTCCCGATGAACCAGACGCTTCTCGGCGTGTTGACCTCCGTCACATTGTCCGCACCCACAAACGCAAGTTCGGCCCCGACCTCGACCCGCAGATCGAGGACTTGGTTCCGAGTGCCGGCCAAGATGATCGAAGAGCCGACGGCGCTGTTCTCTCCTGACGCGAGAACGATCTTGTCCGACAGGAGAATCCGAGTCAAGTCCCCTGCCGTTGGTGTTCGGCTCGCAGACCAGTTCCCGTCTGCGAGCCAGCGTTTCGGCGCAACTGACGAAGCCACGCCCGTCCAGTCGTTCGTCGTCCAAGAAGCCTCGGCATACAGACCACACACGCCGCCGAACGCGATCGCTCCCGCCGCTGTCGCAGACGCTATGGACCGGCGCCGTTTCCCCCAACCCTTTTCAGTCTTGCTTTTCATGTGATGTTCCTTTTCTTGTCTTGCTTTCGGTTATGACCAAATTCCTGATGACGCCATGTCCCGACGACCGACCGTCCTGATTGACGTCTTCAAAAGAAATCGACTGGACAAGCTTCCGGGGGGCGCCGAAAGTCCTGAGTCCTTCGATCCGCAAGCCCTCGACTGCGCAACGCACGTCGGGGTCAAAGACCTCGAATGACTCTTCGCCAATGGGCATGCGTGCAGACTTGGGCCCGACCGTCACCAGATGCCCCAACGGGTAGCGGTCGAGATGGAAGCGAACCGTGACATCCCGAATCGTGACCGATGACAGGTTGGCCCCGAACTCGAAAGCGGCGTAGTGCCCGCGCAGCGGATCGGACGACGCATAGCCGCCCACCCGGTCGATGGGCCCCGTCAGGTCGATGTCGATGTCTTCGAAAAGGATGTTTCCACCCGACCCGACTGCCGACCATTCGGGCTCCTGGCCAATCCGGTACGGCGGCGTCTGCAGATACATCTTGAAAGTCCGGATGCCCTTCACGCGCCGAAAAATGACGTCGGATATCGAGCAATCGACTATCGTGCCGTCTTGGTGACGATACATCGCCGGCAACAGCCGAATGGCCGGATAGCCCGCACCGTCGCCGGCGACCAGCTCAAGGTCCTCGCAGAGAATGGCGCGCTGAGGGCCAAAGTTGACGGACGAGTTCAGCCAGTCGTACGCATTGAGCGCTACGAGGTCGTCCCCGACCTTTCCTCGAACGTCCCGTACATGGATCCGCTCAAGGTTCCCGTTGAGGTGAAGGCCGTCGGCAAAGCAGTCCTCAAAACGGATGTTCTCGTAGAGATGGGACATTCCGTCCCCGCTTTGGACGGCAAAGCCTCCGCAATGGACAAATGTCGCGTCCCGAATCCAAACATAATCGGCTCGTCCAAGATAGAATAGAGCCGAGACCCCATAGAAGTTGCCGACCCTGCGGGACGTCAAGTCAAAACGCCCGGACGCGCCATAGCCGCAGCGAGCCGTCGAGCAGTCCTCCCAACGTCCGCCAACGATGGCGATGTTCGAGACGCGGCCTGAGCGCGGCAACGGTCGGCAGGTCCCGTCTTCGGACGAGGCCGTCCGGAGCATGACGGTCATCACGCCCGGTGCCAGGCGTACCGTCGCACCCGACGCCTCCAACCGACGATTTGACGGCAGAACGATGGGGGCATCAATCAGGTAAGGCTCCTGACGTGCGGGCACAACCACGATCTCGTGTTCGTCCAGAGCAGTTTGGAGGGCTTTTGTCCACACCCCATCCTCCGTCATCAGCGGAGCGTAGTCCGTGAGGGTGCATTTGTCCGTCAGACGCGCCTGTCCGGCGGTAATCGACGTGTCGGATGCGCAAATCTCGCGCTCAATCCCGACACACTCCATTGAGGTGGTCTCGCCGGACAGGTGACAGGCCGAAACCAGAATGGCGCCGCAGGCGAAACACATGCTTTTCATGGCATCATTTCTCCGGCCCGTATTCAACCGGGAGCCAATGTGTGGCAGAAGCTGTCGCGACGTCAGGCGTTGCCAGCGGAGACGTAGTCGCAAAAGAACACGGTCGTCGATCCGCATGCCTCCTCTCATGGAAATGCCTCTCATGGAATTATCTCGTTCACTGAATTTACCGTTTGAAGTGACAGGCTTGCCTGTCGAATTGGATAATACCATATCCGTAGCACGAAGGTCAAAAATAGCCATGTCCGATTTGGAAACACTTCCATGTCCGATTTTAGAACATTCAGAACGCTCATTTTGATATAATGCAAGCCGTTATGCATGGAAAAGTAAGGCGCACGCTGCTCATCTTGAGCCTCTCGAACTCGTCTGGCCGCGAGTATCTCATCGGCATTTCGCAACTCGTCCGAGCAAGATACCACTGGGACATCCGTCTCTTGCTGCCAACTGACACAGCCGTGTCGGAGGCCTTGGACAATGCCAGCTCCAATGGGATTGACGGAATCATCTGCCACGAAATGCGCAGTCCGAGAGGCATTCAGGCGCTCTTGCGCAGCACCATTCCTCTGGTTGTCATCGGCGGCAGGGAGCCAGACATGTATCCGCGAACGGCAAACATTGCGTTCGTGAAGGCTGACGAGGAAGCCGTTGGCCGGCATGTCGCCAATCGTTTTTTCACGATAGGCAACTACGCCGCGTTTGGCTTCGTTCCATTCGGACAGAACTTCTACTGGTCAGACGAGAGAGAAACCGCCTTCTGCGCCGAAGTGTCCGCACATGGGAAAACGGCCTATGTTTTCAAGGGGGAGCAACCCGCTGGATCAAGTGGGGACATCAATGCGCTTGGGGAATGGCTGATAGGCCTTCCAAAGCCTGCGGCCGTCATGGCCGCATTTGACAGCCGCGCCATGCAGGTCATGGAGGCTGCAGCTAAATTCGGAATAGCGATTCCTCGGCAGGTTGCCGTCATTGGCGTTGACAATGACGAACTGATCTGCGAGTTTACCGAGCCGCCGCTGTCGAGCATTTCAATCGACCGAACGGTGCTTGGGGAGAAAGCCGCCATCGAACTCGAAAAGCTCATGCGACACCCGACATGCGCAAAGACGTCGGCCTTCCGGCTCGGCAAGATCCAAACCGTCGAACGCGCGTCAGACCTTCCGACTTTACCGGCAACGCACTTGATAAAGGCGGCACACGCCTTTATTGAGAAGAATGTCTCGCGTGACATTGCCGTTGATGATGTCATCGCACACCTCGGTGTCTCCCGAAGACTGGCCGATCTCCGATGCCGGCAACTCGAAGGCACGACAATCGCGAAGATGATCCTTGACTGCAGGATGAAAAAGGTGAGGCGTCTGCTGAGGACATCAAGTCTGCCAATCAAGAAAATCACCGCCTCTTGCGGATTTTCGGATGAGTTCCATGTCAAACGGCTCTTCAAGCGAACCCATGGCATCTCAATGAGCGAGTATCGAGAGAATCCCGACAGTCTCTCTTGAGGGATGATGGATGCCCCTCCGATGAAGTCGCTCACACTGTTCGCAACAGCCTCGCCTCAGGTCGGATGTTTTCGTTTGCCGTCGAAATCATTCCATCGAGCGGCACGGCGATTTCAGACTAGAGCCCCTTGCCATCGCGTTCCAAGTTCACACGCGCGGCGTTCGGACGTCTTGGTCAAGACATCCAAACACCCGACAGACACCAAGACGCAGGATGAAGGAACTTTGGCTTTTTAGTGGTGGGCGGTGAGGGACTCGAACCCCCGACCTTGACCGTGTAAAGGTCCTGCTCTAACCAACTGAGCTAACCGCCCGGAATCGCCCGCGTTGCCTAATCCAGAATCTTGCGGATCACCCGCTTGGCCTTGCCCTCATTGCGCGGCAGGGCGCCGATTGGGAAGACATCACCCTTCGGCAGGAAGCCGAGACGCTCGCGCAGGTGCTTCGCGACCATATGGCCCGTCACGCCCGGCTCGGCCTCGACATTGACCGTGACGTCCGTCATGCCATGACGCTCCTCAAGGATAATTTCAAACTCATCCGCAACACCCGGAATCTCCTTCAGGGCCTGTTCAACTTGACGCGGATAGAAGTTGACACCTTTGACAATGAGCATATCGTCCGTTCGGCCCGTAATACGGTCAATCCGAAGAGACGTGCGCCCACACGCGCATTTCTCCCGACTCACGATACGCGTGATGTCGTGCGTACGATAGCGGATGATTGGCATTGATTCGCGCGTCAACGACGTGAAGACGACCTCGCCGTACTCGCCGTCCGGCACGATTTTCCCCGTGGCAGGATCAATGATTTCAGTGATGTACTGGTCTTCCCAGACATGAAGCCCACAGTGGCACTTGCAATCCTGCCCTGTTGTGCCGATGCCGCCCGTCTCAGTCATCCCGTAGATGTCAAAGCACTCAATGCCAAGCCGCGACTCGATGCGCCGGCGCGTCTCGTCCGAGAAGGTCTCGGAGCCGAAGATGCCGACCTTCAGCCAAGGCAAGTCCCGTTCGCCTTCCGGGCACGAATCCAGCTTTTCAATGAGACGCGGCACATACGAGACGACGGAAACGAAGCCTTTCGTCCGAAAGTCCTTCATCAGCTTGATTTGACGCTCCGTGTTGCCCGAAGACGCGGGAATCGTGAAGAGCTGGGCCTTCCGCGCGCCATGATAACAGCCGAAACCGCCGTTGAAAAGGCCAAATGTCGGCATGATCTGAAGCGCATCACCCTTCTCCAACCCCGCCATCGCATAGCAACGCGCCATGCACTCCGCCCACTGAAGGAGGTCATTCTTGGTGTAGGCCATGACGACGGGCGTTCCCGTCGAGCCCGAAGACATGTGGAACTCCATCAGATCTTCGCGCGGAACACAGTTCATCTTCAGCGGATAGGCCTCTCGGAAATCGTCTTTCGTAAAGAACGGCAGGTTCGACAGGTCCTCCAAGGACTTCACGTCCTCTGGCGAAGCAACGCCACACTTCTGCAGACGCCCCCGATAGAACGGGTTCGCCCACACACGGTTCAAGGACTTCTTCAACCCTTCCAACTGGAGCTTCGCGTACGCCTCCCGGCTCAGCGTCTCCGCCGATCTGTTCCACATCGCCATAATGACATCACCTCTATTGGATAGTATTATACCAAAAAATCGCATCAGACGACAGGAGGCGACGGCAACCGCCCTTCCAGCGCATCTGCCGCAATCGCCTTCACGTCCGTGTCGAAGTCGCCTTTGACAATCCACCGCAAAAAGCTCGGTTCCTTGAGCATCAGGCGTTTTAGCGGTTCGCCTTTCTTCTTGCCGAAGTTGACATACAACACGCCGTCTCGCCAACGGAAGAAGCCCGCACGGTCGGCGTTGAGCGGATCGTGAGGGACGAGCAGTCTGTCCAGTTCCGCAATATTCTTCCCTTTCAATGCGGCATAACGGTCGCCTTCCGCCGCTGACTGTGCCCGTTCGAGCTGTGCGGCAAAGACATCTTTCGTCGCAATGGCGTCCGCCAACGCGCCATGCGCACCATCATGCGGACGATTGCAGTAGTATCGAACGGCTGACGTCAGGTCACGCGGTTCCATCTTGTGGTAGATGCGCTGCACGTCAATGCGGTTGACGACCGCTGCTGAAAAGTTGCGCCCAACACGCAGGAACTCTGACTCCAGGCATGGGATGTCGTAGCGGTCGGAATTGAATCCGGCGACATCACATCCCTCAAAAAACGCATAAATCTCATCCGCAAGTTCCGCAAATGTCGGCAAGTCCTTCACCATCGAATCGTCCACTTTGTGGATGGCCGTCGTCTCCGGCGGAATCGGAATGCCCGGATTGACGAGACGTTCCAATGTCTCCTCGCTCCCATCGGGGTTCAACTTCACCGCCGCGATTTCGACAATGCGGTCTTTGCGCGGGAAAAGCCCAGTCGTTTCAAGGTCGAAAACAATCAGCGGACGTTTGAGTTCTATCGGGAATTTCATACGAATTGTCACAAGAAAACTATGTAAATGTCAATCTATCGAAACCAGTCGAAGCTCCGCATGCCGCTCGCCGAAGTCCGAGACGGACAAGGAAAAGCGCAAATCATGCGGACAGGCCCCTTTCCCTCGGAGTTCCTCGACCAGACCTCCGTGATTCCACCAAAGCGCACGCAGACGGTTCGCCGACACGCGAGAGTCCGGAACGCCGACCATCGCCGAGAGATGGCGCCCCTCCGCGCCCATCGGACGAACATCCTGAAGAAGGACGCGCCGCAAGCCGAAGACGGGTTCGGGGTTTCCCTCGCCAAAGGGTTCCAACCGAACCAAAGCCTCGGCCAGTTCAAGCGTGACGTCCGCAAGGTCGAGCCAAAGGTCCGTCGGTTTGCCGGGTCGCATGTCCGTTGTCTGGAATTTCTCGCAATACGCCGCCAAGAGTTCGCGAAAATGATCGACTTGTCCGTCCTTGACGGAAAAACCGCCCGCCGCCGCATGGCCCCCATAACGTTCCAGTACCTCGTCGCACGCGACAAAGGCGTCGCGAATGTTGATCCCAACAGGCGCACGCGCACTGCCATGCCCGCCCGCAAGGACACAAACGGGGACTGTCTCGCCAAGACGCTCCATCACGCGCGCGGCAACAATGCCCGCGACGCCCGGATGTCCGTCCGGCAAATCAATGACCTGCGCCGCCGCATTCGGAACGACTTTCGCAAGCGCTTCGTCCGTCATCCTCTGCTCAATGGTCTTGCGTTCGGCATTGTTGAGATCGATCCGAATCGCGTACTCGCGCACGCGCTCGCGGTTCGTCTCCAGCACAAGGTCCAAGGCGTCCATGCCGCTGGCAAGACGCCCGGCCGCATTGATGCGCGGCCCCAGCATAAAGCCGAAGTCGCGCGACGTCAGCTCGCCGCGCGCGTTCCGCGCGGCACGGAAATGGAGCTCCCTCAGCCCCAACGGCGCACACATCCGAAAGTTCTTCAAAGCCTCAGCTACGAGAATGCGGTTTTGCCCAAGAACCGGCATGATGTCCGTCACCGTCGCAAGTCCCGCGAGGACAAGCAGAGGTCCGCCGATCTTTGGGCCTTCATAAAGACCTCGTTCTTTCGCTTCCGCCACAAGGCTGTTCGCTAAGAAGAAGGCGACGCCCGCCCCACAAAGGTTCTGCAGATGCGGAGGTGCCGCAACCTTCGGGTTGACGACGACTTCCGCCTCCGGCAACAGCATCTCACCTTGCGCTCCGTCCGCAACCCGCGCATAGCTAGGGAGATGATGGTCCGTCACGACAACGGACACCCCTCTCGCCTTCAGGTCCGCAACCTGCTTGATGGAGTTGATGCCATTGTCAACCGTGATGACCAGACCGACATCCGGAATCTCCTCCAGCAAGCGTGAGACAGACGCGTCGCTCATGCCGTAGCCTTCCGTCAGACGCTCGGGGATGAAAGGGGCGACGCGACCCGACGCGTCCTGCTCATTCGACATGAGAGCCGAGAGGACCTTGACGAGGATCGCCGTCGCGCAGACGCCATCGCAATCGTAGTCTCCGAAAACGACAATGGTCTTCTTCTCGGCAATCGCCGAAAGGAGAATCCCCGTCGCCTGGATAACGCCAGGAAGTTCCTCCGGGGAGGCCAAATTCCTCAACGACGGATTAAGGAACTCCTCCATGTCCGCGTCATCAATCCCGCGGGCACGGAGAAGCCGTAGCAGGACGTCCGGAAGGCACTCCACCAAATCCGTTTCGCCCTTTCCGCTTACTTCACTTCGAGACACCAGTTGTGCGTGTCCTTTATCGTGCCGTACTGGATGCCCTGAACCTGATCGTAAAGCTTCTGGAGCGTCGGATCGACCTTCTTCTCGTCAGAGATCTTGATGACCTTGTCGTTGCGGGTAATCTCCCAGACGGGCGTGATCACGACCGCCGTGCCGAGTGCGGCGACGGCCTTGAACTTCCTGAGTTCCGTAAACGGCACGGGACGGCATTCGACCTTGATGCCGAGGTCTTTCGCACACTGCTTGAGCGACATGTTCGTCACGGACGGCAGGACAGAACAGCTGTCCGGCGTGACATACACGCCGTCCTTCGTGATTCCCGCGAAGTTGGATGTCGCGAATTCCTCGATATACTTGTGCGTCTTCGCGTCAAGGTACAGCTCAACAGGCCAGCCCTCGCGCTTCGCCTTCTCGTGCGCAAAGATGCCCGCCGCATAGTTGCCGCCGACCTTCACGTCGCCCATGCCGTGCGGAGCCGCACGGTCCCACTGGTCGAAGATGACGGCGCGCACCGGCTTCAGGCCGCCCTTGTAGTAGGCGCCAACCGGCATGACCATGATCATGAACGTGTATTCCTTCGCCGGGGCGACGCCAATCTGCGGACCGGTGCCAATCAGAAGCGGCCTCAGATACAGCGACCCGCCCGTCCCATACGGCGGCACATATTCGGCGTTCTTCTTCACGACCGCCTGGCAGCACTCGACGAACGTCTCGACCGGAACCGGCGGCATGCACGTGCGCTCGGCCGTGCGGTACATGCGCTTCGCGTTTTCGTCGGGCCGGAAGATGACGACCTTGCCTGACTCCTGACGGAACGCCTTGATTCCTTCAAAGCACTCCTGCCCGTAATGGAGGCACGCCGCGCCGATATGCATGCAAATCCACGGCTCCTTGACAAAGAACGGCTTCGACCACTTGCCGTTCTTCCAGGTCATCCGAAGATGACAGTTGACGTCGGAGAACCCGAACCCGAGCGTCTCCCACTTGATACCTTTCTTAGGTGCTTTCATTGTTCGTTCTTCCTTTCAAGATCCTTTCCGCCAGACATCAGACGGATGCGCGATCGCACAGCGCAGAGACGAGAAGCGCTTTGATCGTATGCATGCGGTTCTCGGACTCGTCAAAGACCTTAGAGTATTTCGACTCAAAGACCTCGTCCGTCACCTCCAACGCGCCACAGTCCTTCGTAACCTCGGTGCTGAAGTCGTGGAACGCCGGCAGACAGTGCAGAAAGAGCAGTCGTCCGTCGAGATTGCCCGTCGCCCGCATGAGGTCCATGTTGATCTGATAGGGACGCAGCATCTTGATGCGCTCGGCGGCCTTCGACTCCTCACCCATGGAGACCCAGACGTCCGTATAAAGCACGTTCGCGCCCTTCACGCCCTCCGTCGGGTTCTCGGAAACGCGGACGTCAACGCCGTTCTGGCGCGCGACGGCCTCGGCCTCAGCCAAGACCGTCTCGTCTGGGCGCAGTTCGTTCGGGCAACAGCAGACGTAGCGCACGCCGCACTTCGCGCACCCCATCATCAGCGAATTCGCGACATTGTTGCGCCCGTCGCCGACATAGGCGACGCACGTGTTCGCGTCAAGGGAGCCGAAGTTCTCCTTGATCGTCAGGAGATCCGCGAAGATCTGCGTCGGGTGATAATCGTCCGTCAAGCCATTCCACACGGGGACGCCCGAATGCTTCGCCAGGTCCTCGCAGTCGCGCTGCTTGAACCCGCGGAAAAGGATGCCGTCGTAGATGCGCCCCAGCACACGCGCAGTGTCCTTCACGGACTCCTTCTTGCCGAAGTGGATATCCGGCCGCGTCAGGTATTCGCCGTTGCCGCCCTCGTCGCGAATCGCAATCAAGGTCGAGTTGCGCGTCCGCGTCGAGCTCTTCTCGAAGATGAGCGCGACGTTCTTGCGGTGCAGGAGGTCGCCGCGCACGCCCGCCGCACGCCGCGCCTTGAGCTGCTCCGAGAGTTCGATCAAATTCTTCATTTCCTCGTCGGTAAACGAGGCCAGGCGCATCATCGAGCGCCCTTTGAGAGAATCCATCCACGTAAGCATATCTGTTCTTTCCTTTGAGAAGTCGGTATTATACCAAAAATCAGGTCACGGTGGAGGAGACCGAACCCTTGGCGAATCGCGTGACCAGGGCATCGCCCGCCCGAAGCGCGGCAGCATCCCTGACGACCGCGCCGGCCACAGATGTCGTCAGCGAATAGCCGCGTTCCAGGACGCCATACGGCGAATACGCCGCCAGCTTGGCTTCGGCCTTCTCGAATCGCGCAACGACATGCTGGAATCGCAGGGTAAGCGCCGGGGACAGGCGCGGCGCCAGCGCCACGAGCCGATGTTCGGCGCGGGCAAGCGCCAGCGAAAGCGACGCGCCCAAACCATCTGCAAGCTGATCGACACGCTGGGCGTAAAACTCGCCGCGCCCGCGCAACGCCGCCGCAAGTTGCATGTCAAACGCGGCAAGTTGCGCCCGGAGGTCGGCAAGGACCGGCACGGCGATTTCAGCCGCGATCGACGGCGTTCCCGCCCGCACGTCCGCCGCAAAGTCGCACAGCGTAAAGTCCGTCTCATGCCCGACCGCACTGACGGTCGGAATCGCCGACGCCGCGACCGTCCGCACCACGCCCTCGTCATTGAAGCAGAACAAGTCCTCGAACGATCCGCCGCCGCGCGCGACAATGAGGAGATCCGCGCACCAGTCCGTCTCCGCGTTGAAGTGGGCGATTCCCGCGCGAATCGTCTCCGGGGCCGCCTCGCCCTGGACCAGACACGGGAAAAGGCGAATCTCAAGATTCGGAAAACGCCGCGTCAAGACCGTGCACATGTCATGTATGACCGCGCCGGCCTCGCTCGTCACGATGCCGATGCGGCGCGGCAGCTTCGGCAGCGGACGCTTGCGCGCCGCGTCGAACAGCCCTTCGCGCGTCAGCTTTTCCTTGAGCGCAAGATATTGCCGCATAAGGTCGCCCACGCCCGCCAGTTTCGCGGACAGAACGGTGATCTGGTACGTGCCGCGCGGCCCATAGACGGAGACATTGCCGAAGACGGCGACTTTCGCGCCATCCTTCAGGCCCTCGCGCACAGCGCAGCGTTCAAACGAGCTCTTGAACATCACGGCGGAAATCTGCGCATCAGAGTCCTTGAGCGTGAAATAGCAATGGCCGGACGGATATCGTCGCCAACCGCTGACCTCGCCGTCCACGATGATGCGCGCAAACGGCTTCTCAAGGGCCGCGCGGATGCCTTCGGTGAGGGTCGTGACCGTATAGCGCGGATACTGCTTCGCGTCTGCCATGGCCGCCCCGCGCCTCAGGTATAGCGCAGAACCTCATCCACCGTCGTATAGCCGTCGAGAATAGAGCGAATGCCGTCTTCGCGCATCGTGCGCATGCCCAGCTCGCGCGCCTTTTCGCGGATGATCAGCGTCGGCGCCTTGTTGTTGACGAGCTCGCGGAGCGGATTGGACATCCGAAGGTACTCAAAAACGCCTTTGCGCCCCTTGTACCCCGTGCCGTTGCAAGTCTTGCAGCCCTTGCCGAAATAAAACGGACGACCGCCGATCTGGTCACGCGTCATCTCGATTCGCTCCAGCGTGTCGTCATCCGGCTCATACGACTGCTTGCACTCCTTGCAGCAGGTTCGCACGAGACGCTGGCCGAGGACGCCTTCCAGTGTCGAGGACAGCAGATACGGCGCGACGTTCATGTCCACGAGGCGCATGACGGCGCCAGCCGCGTCGTTCGTGTGCAGGGTCGAGAAGACGAAGTGCCCCGTCAGCGCGGCCTGAACGGCGATTTCGGCCGTCTCAAGGTCACGGATCTCGCCGATCATCATCACGTCCGGGTCCTGTCGCAGAAACGCGCGCAACACCTTCGCGAAGGTGTTGCCCGCACGCGCGTCGATCGGAACCTGCACGATGCCGTCCACGTTGTATTCCACCGGCTCCTCGGCCGTCAGCAGCTTCGTGTCGATCTGGTTGATGCGGCGGAGAACGGAGTAGAGCGTCGTCGTCTTGCCCGAACCCGTCGGGCCCGTGACGATGAAGATGCCGTTCGGCTTCTCGATGTCCATCGTGATCTGCTCGTAGACGTCTTCGGGAAGGCCGACGTTCTCAAGGTCCAGCGACGTCGTCGTCTGATCGAGGATTCGCATGACGACCGACTCACCGTGCGCCGTCGGCAGACACGAGACGCGCAAATCGACCGGACGCCCGGCGACCGTGAGCGCGATGCGGCCATCCTGAGGCACGCGGCGCTCGGCGATGTTGAGTCCCGCGAGAATCTTCACGCGCGAGATGATCGCCGGGGCCATCTTCACGTCCGGAGCCTTCATCGCGTAGAGTGCGCCATCGACACGATAGCGGATCTTGAAGTCGTCTTCGAACGGCTCGATGTGAATGTCCGCCGCATGATCGACAACGCCTTGATAGAGGACAAGGTTCACGAACTTGATGATCGCGTTCGAGTTCGCCGCGCTCTCCATCGAGGCGATGTCGTTCGAGTTCGCGCCCGCCGCCAGCGTCTCGTCGTCGCTCATGCCCTCGCCGAGGGACTTGATCAGATCCGCCACGGACTCGTTCGAATCGCCGTAGTACTGCGCAATGCGGTCCATCACGTCCTTTTCGCGGGCGAAGACGAACCGAACCTCCTTCGAGAGCGTGAAGAGCATCTCGTCGGAAATGCGCGGATCGACCAAGTCGAACGTCGCCAGCGTCACGGACGTGTCGTCTGCCGCGACGGGGAAGACGTTGTACATGCGCGCGGTGGACGCGGGAATCGCCTCGGTCACCTCTGACTCAATCGTCATTGACCCGAGGTCGATGGCCTCGGTGTCCTGATAAGCCGCCATCGCGGCGAGAAGCGAGTCCTCGTCGAGAATGCCCTGGTCAATGACTATCTGCCGCGTCGTCTTCGATTCGGTCTTCGCGAGATCCTGAAGGTCTTTCGCGCCCGCCTCGTCAATGTACCCGTTCTGAACCAAAAGCTGAAGTATCTGATCCATTCGTCTTTCCCGATTTTTTCCTGTTGCCGTGATTATACCATAATTCCCGCAGACAGGATAGGGCGACGCCAAGGCATCCCGGCGCGGGAAATGGTAATATCTAACGGGTCAGCAAAGAAGAGTGGAAGGCCATGGGGATCGAAGAAGAAGAAAGACAAG
>CAKTYZ010000023.1 GCA_934635225.1 uncultured Kiritimatiellota bacterium | reverse complement strand
AGCAGTTGGACGAGCTGTTAGCGGCAGAAAAAGAACGCAGTCGTGTGGCCATATCGAACGCGAACGAACGCGCGGCTGCGCTCATCGCCCAGACCCAGGCCGAGGCGGAGGCGGAAGCTAAGCGTAGACAACAGCGGTTGGATGAGCTGTTAGCGGCTGAAAAAGAACGCCGCCGTGTGGCCGTGTCGAACGCGTACCATCACGCGAACGCGGTCATCGCCGAGACCAAAGCCGAGGCGGAAGCGAAGACCAATGAACTACAAAATAGGCTAAATGAAACGAGGGGCGAATTAGCAAAGAAGCAACGGGAACTGAAGGAAACGGAGCGGAAGCTTGAGGAGTCTGAAAGATCTGTCGGACGAAACATTGACGTGATAGAGCATATGCTCTGTCGGGTGACGGTTACCACGAACGAGCACAAGAATGAGGCGCCGTTCTATTCGCCGATCATTGACATCAAGGGAGAGGCGTATGTCATGGTTGTCGGTTATGATGGAAAGCACCTCGATAAGATGAAGTCAATCCTTGTTGGTTGGGCAAAGGGCGGCGAAGAACCGATACGGTATCCTAAGCCAGAAGCTTATTATTTGGTTGATGGAGGTAGAAAATTGGATATAGTCTTGCTTAAGTTGCAGGGCGGAAATATGTGGACGAATCGAATGACACTCGGAGAAAGGACAGAAGCCCTGCCTTCGTCGTATTGGTGCGGAAAGACCTCAGGGAAGGCTCGTTTCGAGCAGTCTGTTCCAGTTATAAATCTGGGTACGGTTAAAGAGATTGGGCGTAATTTTGAGCGAGGTGATATGTGCGTGGATGTGAAGAAACGCTCGATATGTTGTCTTTATGTTTCGATGACTGACGATCCATTTGTATTCGACGACCCCAATCCGAAGTTGAGGAAATGGCCTTTTGAAGAAAAGAAGGGCAAGAAATGAGTGCGGATGTTGAACGTAACGCCCTTTCGGCGTTTTTCTCGGCCTTGGCCGAGCGGGCGTACAAGGAAAACGACCTGTCGGACGTGACTTACGCGCTCTTGGAGGCGAACAAGGCGTTCCGGCAGTTCTTCTTGGACTTCTTCTTCCCAAACGAAGGGCTTGTCGGCGATCAGGTCGTGATTGAACGTGAACATGCCGTTGGCGAAGGGCGCCCTGACTTCTGGATTTGCACCGGAGGCAAGGTGTATCTCGTCGAGGTCAAGATTTGGGATGGAGGGCACCACTTTGAACAGTACCATGAGATTCTGAAGGAAGAAGGGGCAGGAGACAAAGAGTGGGCACGGCTGGGTTACATTGCGAATTACTCGTTGCGCGATGTGTGTGTCTGTGAAAATGGTATGAGCCGGAAGGCTTCTGAACTCGGATGCGGGCTGCATACGTGGAAGGAATTCGCGAACCGATTGGAGTCATACGATTGCCTTGGCGATTCGCTTGTGCAGGGTTATCTCGGCTATCTGAAGAGTGTCTGCCCTTATGACGATTTCAAAGTCGAATCATGGAAAGGGGACTTGTGCGATTTTTTGTCCGTGAAGCGGTTCTATTCGTCCTTGGAATCTGCCATCCGCACAACGGGATGCAAAATTTACAACTCGTCCCGGGCAACGCGAGATCAGGCGTGGATAGGGCAGTACTTTGAGTGGGCGTTCGGCGACAATTCCGTTCCCGTCTGGGGGTGGCTGGGCGTGTACTATACGAACGACGGTGCGGAACTGTGTGTTGAGTTCGAAGACCGCGAAGGATGGGGACGCCCGGTCTGCGACGCTGTCCGTCAGCGCCAGCCTTTGGCGGTGAAGAATGGCGCCTTGCGCTTCTATTACGAGGGACAGCCCCCCTTTGACGAAGCCGTGTCGGGGTTCCTTCAGGAAGTCCTGACGGGAATCGAAAGAGGCGAGCGCGTACGGGAAGTCCCTGTCGAAAATCGGACGCACGAGAAACGTCTTTTGGCCATGAAGGCCTTCCCGATGCTGCTTGATTCGCTGTTTCGCGAGATGGAAGATCTGTTCCGCGCGAAGGACAGCCCGTTCGGAGCCTACGACTTTGTGCCGGCTGATGCGCGAGACCAGGTGAAGCCGTCGGATTTCTGCGGCCGTTACTTTGAGCTTCTTCCGAAGGACAAGGAGGGGCACCCGCTTGAACGAGAAGCGAGTAAACTTCGTGGCTGGATGGGCGTCTTGTATTCCGACGGCTGCAAGTACGCGAACGATGGGATGCCGAGAGCGAATGAACCTGTTGTGGAGAAGGGTACATCGCCTGTGTTTATGATTGAACTTTGGGGGCGGTGTTTAACACATTCCGAGACCTTGGGCTGGCGGAAGGATTCCTGGGGAGCGTTGTGCCGGACGTTTGAAGACATACCAACGGCGGAGATGATCTGGGATGTTTTTGCGGGGTTTCTTAAATCATAGTGAGGAGTCTGGTATCAGCCTAAAGAAAGGTTACTGCGATGAACAAGTTGTATCTTGCCTGCATGTGTACGGTGATGGCCAGTATGTTCCCTGTATCGAGGGTTGGGGCTGACGGGGGCGACTTTCAGCGGGATTTTGCAGAGGAAATGAGGTTGCGCGGCTGTTACCCCATAACGGAGACGGGGCAAAGATGGGGGGATCTGGGAACGGGAGGGCCGGTTTCGTTCTCGATTAAATATGACAACGATGGCTATTCCCTTGATTATGAAGCGTTGAACGTCAGTACGGGGAAGGTCATCACGGTCTGTATCTACGACAGGTACGGATTTAAGCTGGGGGAGGGCGAGTTTGGCGTGGATGGACGTTGGGGAAGCGAAGTGGTGGAACGATCGCAAGGAGAAATTTTAGCCGACCAGACGTATCATGCTGTTGCAGCGTCACAGCATTTCAATACGATGTTGAATGGCGGGAAATCCACATTTACCTCGGCAGGGTACGTGTATCACACGGTAAGTGCCAATACGCCAAGTCGGTACAGATCATATTCAGTCTGGAAGGCGCAGGACTGCCGTGGAACGATTTCACTTGGGGCTGGTGTGAAAAACTACAGAGGCGAAATCCGAAAACCGTGTTTTTATAGTTTCCGCATACGGGAGCCTTCCATCGTACACAAGGCCAAGAACTGGATTCAATGGTTCCTGGATTGATGGAATCCAATAATGGTCATTATTTCATGTGAACATTGGATGGATTGGAACCTTCGCATTTATATAAATGCGAAGGTAGTGGATTGGAAACTGGAAAGAGAGGAATCGATAAACGGTGATGGCATTGATGCGTTTCAAAATCTGAACGGCTTGTCAAAATCTGACTGGTGGCATCGGGTGTAAAGGGCTGTACCTCCGGTCGGTTAACACAGAGCACGCGGAGGTACGAAGCTACGGGAGGGGCACAACTTGTTGCGGCCGGGCACCACACGACGACTCCGCGCGCGATGTACCCGCGCCGCCCCGGCGCGAGGCGCACGGAAGGGACACATTCCTGCGTGGTTGCATTCAGCCGGATTTACCTATGGCATGGGGTTTGCTTAAGAGATCGTATAGAGAAAGCAATCGAAAAGGAAAGGGAGAAAAGAACATGGCAACAAAGAAAGAAATTGAGAAACCGAGGAAATTCCCTTGGGAGAGGCCGAATGGGAAGTTGGTGGATGACATCAGTCTCGTCACGTCCATAAACAAACTCATCTGGCGGAGTTTTGACGAAGAAGGAAAGGAACGAAAGTGTAGCAAACAACCCATCTTCGACCGCATGTTCCGGGCTTATCTCGCTCTCAAGACGGCGGGGATTCCAACTCGGTCTTGGATTCTCTCGCATGAGTATCATCGTTGGGTTCGTACGTTGTGTACGGATGTCGAGAAGGCCAAACGCCTAATCTTCAGGAGACTCTATCGGCGCGGTGAGAAAGGTGAGATATATGAGGATGAGAGCGATCTTAGAGAAATGGGATTAAAGGCTGAACTGCTTTTCGTCAGCATGATTGACCAGTCCAAGGCACTGGCGTGCCCTGAATGTGGATGCTATGCAATTCTTCGAATCCCTGGGACAAACCAATGCATTGTCGTGTTGCTTAATGGCTACTTCAAAGGAGTAGGAGAACCACCGATTGAAGCTGAAGATGAATCGGATGGTAGAGATGCGTAATGCGTACAATGCGTGAACTGAACTGGGCGTACATGATCGGCATGTTCGTCGAGGGGTTTGCCGAGGTCGAGCAGATGCACGAGCATCTGCGGGCAAAAACCGACGGACGTGAGTCGCCCCACGAAGACGGATTGTATTATCGCAACGGTTTCACGGAATTCGCCTTTGAAGCGCAGCTCGAACATGCGTACCACCATCTGAACTGGACGTGGGGCTGTCGGCATGCGACGCTCGAACGCGCGGCGAAGTGTTCGCAGGGGGACTTCCGCCGCTGGGAGAAGTTTCCGTTCGCGTTCCGCGAGCTGCTGCCGGACACGCCAAGACGAGCCGTCGAACTGCATGCCAAGACGGTTCTGCACGTCGAGTCGATCCTGTTGGGGCTTGACGAGGCCGTTAGCGTCGGCGACGAGATCTATCTCGGCCTGTGCGCGCATTTTGACGCGAAGACGTGTCCGAGGCGCTGGGACAGGCGCGCGGCGAAGGTCGCACCGCTGACGGAAGCCCGCTTGAAGGAGCTGCTCGGTCGGCTTCTCGGTGCGCTGAACTTCGCCTGGAACGTGCGGCGGCTCCCGGTCGAGCGTGTCCGGGAGCTTTCGCCAAGGACGCGGCTGCGTCGTCGCTGCTATCCGGCCGAGTTCCCAGCTTTCCTGACGAAGCGGCATTGCCGTCTGTACAATCATTATGCGTGAAGAGAAAATGAAGACGCTTATTCTGACGGGCTGGGGGTGGAAGGAGTACCCCGTTGCGGCGGCAGTCGCCTTGAAGGCAATGGGCGGCGCAGCGGACGTTATGGGCATGAGCCGTCGGCGCCTGCCGGAGTTTCTGGAAAGCTACGCGGGCGCGCATCGGAAGATCGTCCTTCTCGGCTTGGGTCTGAGCGGCGACGAGCCGAGACTCGCGAACGCATTGACTGCGCTCAAGAAACGCGGCGTCGAAGTCACATGGGTCAGTGCGCTCGACCTGACGCCTTCGCAACGGGATCTCTTCGGAGCCAATCTTAAGGTTCGCCTCCTTTCGGATGTGACGCTGCTGGAGGCCGTCGGGGAGGCCTATGGCATGGCGATTGCGGACTTCAAGCCCTACGCCTCGGAAGACAAGCGGGCGACACGGGCCGTGAAGGACTGGCAGGAGCTTGTGGATGCGGCGATGTATTCCTATCGCAACTATCAGGACGAGGCGGCGTATGCCAAGGCAATCCGCTATCTCGCGGCAGGCGTCTCGGAACGCGACTGGGATGCGGAGGCGCGTCGCGCGGTGGCGCACTATCGCCGTTACGGCGGACGCGAACTCGTGGGCAGAAGCGTGCAGATGCGAACCTTGCAGGAACGCATCAACCGCATCGCCTCGTTCCCGGACGCGCGTGTGCTGATTCTCGGAGAATCCGGCACGGGCAAGGAGACGGTCGCGCTGCAGATCCACAACAAGTCACCTCGCCGGAATGAGCCGTTCTACGCCTTCAATTGCGCAAGCGTGACGCCAGACCTTCTGGAAAGCCGGTTCTTCGGGCATGAGCGCGGCGCGTTCACGGGTGCGGACAGGCAGAGGGCTGGACTTTTTGAGCTCGCGAACGGCGGAACGCTCTTCCTTGACGAAATCGGCGAACTGCCGATGGAGGCTCAGGGTCTGCTTCTGCGCGTCCTCGAAGGCGGCCGGTTCCTGCGTCTCGGCGGAAACGAGGAGATCTCCGTGGACGTGCGGCTCGTCACGGCGACGAACCGCAACCTCCCGCAACGCGTCCGCGAGGGACATTTCCGCGAGGACCTCTATCAGCGGCTTAACGTCGTGCAGCTCCGAATCCCCTCGTTGCGCGAACACGGAGACGATATCCGCGACATCGCTGACGGCTGGTGGCTTCAGCACAACAAACGGCATCTTGACGAGGCGCAGATCGCTGCGCTGATGGCCTACGACTATCCGGGAAATATGCGTGAGCTCCTGAACCTGCTGGAACGCGCGACCGTCCTGGGCGAGATGGACTTCTCCGCGCTTGTGAGCGAGCACAAGGAGATGAACGCGGGGCTTTCGGGCGGTCTGGAACTGAATACGGGACGCATCCCGGACAGGCTCGCGGACGCGATCCGGATACACGTCCGCCGCGTGTACGAGAAGTACGGCCAGAACCTCACCCGCGCCGCCGAAGCGCTCGACGTGAGCCGGAACACGGTGAGAAAGTATTTGTAACGAGAAAGGAAGAGGCCAGACGGACGGCTGTAGAAGGAGTGATGGAGGAGGGTGAAATCATATGCGGATAATGAAAGTCGTTGAGCGCATTCTTTTTCGGCGTGAATTGCCTGCTGTGGGGCATTTTCGCGGTAGACATCCTTCTCACGTGTTCAGAAGGAAGATGCTGTCACTGCTTTGATTTTGAAGAGTGCCGGCTTGAGATGGCCGTCTATGGCCTTACGGCGGCTTGGCTGGTCGCAGATGGAATCGTCGGACGTGGCATCTTGGGTCGGTGGGGAAAGTGGACGTGCGCCGTTGAAAGACGGACGAGGGTGGCTTTGGCGCGTCCTGACGGTCGGATGGCTATGGCTCGGCGTGATGGTGGTCTATGAAAACGGGAAATACATATTTGCCTTGGATGTTGCGTGTACGGACACCTTCTGCGGTTGCTGTTGGCTCATTTTGGTTGTCGTGTGCGGGTATGGCGTCATCCGCTGTGTCATCCGGTGGTTCACTGGCATAAGAAAGCTCGTGAAGAAGTCGCGCCGGGAAGACGTTTTAAACTACATCAATGAGAATGAAAGATAAAATGAACACAAAAATGGCAATCGCCCTTGGGGCTTGTCTTATTGGCGTGGGGCTTCGTGCCGCAGAAACGAATGCGGTCATTGAGGCGACTGGGGCGGCAGAGACGAACACGGTTTGCGATGCCGTGGATGCGATGAGTCCTGAACTCAGGGCGTGGATCGTCTGGATGAACGATTTCGTCCAGAAGTCAGGGCTCAAGGCGGACGTTGACGAGAAGGGCATGTTTCGGATGCGCTTTGGCTTCGCAGACGGGCGAAAGCAGTTTGTCTATGTGGAGCCGGGGTTCCATGAGGAAGACGGCTACAGGACAATTCACGTTCGTTCGTCAGCCTATTGCGGCGAATTGACGAAGGCAATGGCGATGCAGCTCCTTGCGACAACCTATCCGATTGGCTTCTGGCACATCGAGCCCTGTGCGGAAAATCTCGGCAAGTATGAGGTCCTGTTCTCGGCGCAGTTGCCGGTGGCCGTCAAGCCAGAGGACTTCAAGGCGGTCTGCGGCATTGTCGCACAGCGGGCGGACAACCGCGAGGCCACATGGCGCGATCAAGACGTGCAATGAATTGCTTGGTCGTTGAGCGGCTGTCTCGTCTGCTGTCTGGGTGATGCGCCGAAACAGGCGCGGTAGACCTTTCGGAAGGCTGACTCCGAAGAATATCCGCAGAGATTGGCGATGACGTTGAGGGGACGGGACGTGTCACAGAGAAGTTCGCGCGCACGGTCCATCCGCACACGCTGGATCTCTTCGAGGATGGAATGGCCGGTCGCCTCGCGGAATCGCATCTCGGCGGTTCGGCGCGAGCCCGAGAGATGCGGCAGGACGTCACGTGCGCGAATTCCCGAGCAGGCTTCTTCGCGGATGAACCCGATGGCTTGGAGGACCTGGCTGTCGCGACAGGTGTCATGGCGCGTCGATTCGCGGCGGACGATCATCAGCGGCGCAACGGCGTGCTGCGTCGGCCTGGTCGAAGGGTCCTGGAACTGCGCGGCCAGCAGACGCGCCGCCTGAAAGCCCATCTGCTCGTTGTCGGACAGAACGCTGGAGAGTTGCGGTCGCGTGTTTGTGCAAATCGATTCGTCGTTGTCGACGCCAATGAGCGCGATGTCGTCCGGAACCATGAATCCTTCCGAGATGCAGATGCCGCGAATCTGGTTGGAGACTTCGTCGTTCGCGGCGAAGATGCCGCATGGACGCGGCAGCGTCTTGAGCCAACGGCGCAAGCTGTTGTTCCATGCGAGAAGAGTGGCGCGGTCATTCGAGGCGAACTCGGCACACGTGCCGCCGTTCAGGCGAACCGCCGCGCTGAAATGCCGTGCGCGTTCGGTTGACCAGTAGCGCGTGCGCGGAAAATGCACAAAGGCATAGTCTTTGAATTCGAGCTGAAGCAATTCGCGCGCCGCGTACTCGGCGGTCGCCCGCAGGTCTTCGCACACCGAAAAACCGATCATGTCGTCGGCGGGGGAGCAGGTCAGATAGACGGATGGAGGTCGGTCAGGCGTCTGGAGGATCGGCACGGTCGGATAGTTCCCGCAGTCCATGACGAACCCATCCGCTTTCCAAAAGGCCAGCAGCCGTTTAAGGTCCGCCGCGCGGATTGTCGGCAGGGTCAGGCCTTGCACACGCCAACCGTGGACTTGAGCGCCACGCGAGAAGCCGCTGAACTTTTGCGCAGAGGGCATCCGTTCGCTGCCCTTGACATAGAGGACTGTCTTCATGGCGCGATTATACCATAGTTTGGCGAACTTGCGCAAATGAGGCGTTGATTTTTTGCGCAAATGAGACTAACCGCCGTCTGCAGATGTGCTATAATAGGCGCATGCAAAACAGACAGACAAGAAAGGGCATCGACATGGAGCGCAACAGACGCTTCCGCGCACGCGTCGCGCTGGGCCTCGCCGCCGGACTGGCGGCCACGACCGCGCTGGGGGTCGTGAGCTTCAAGGACGCGGCGAAGATCAAGTCGTGGGATGCGTGGGATGATCACAAGGCCAATGTGGCGGTGACGAACGTCCTTCAGAAGGAGAATCGGAGCGTGACATGGGAACGCCTGAACAAGGTCAATCCCGGATTGCGCGAGATCGGTCGCCTTCAGACGCGCACGTCCGATCAGGTCAAGTCATCCAAGTGGTCTGTCGGCTGCGAGACGCTTGACCGCGACTACGGCGACTGGGAAAGCTACAAGGCGCTTCTGCCGATGCTCGGCGTGAAACGGGCGCGATTCTTCTCAGGTTGGGCGAAGACGGAGCAGGAGAAGGGCGTCTATGACTTTGCATGGCTCGACAAGCAGATCCGCGAATGCGCGGCGATGGGCGTCAAGCCGTGGATCTGCATCTCCTACGGCAACCCCGTATGGGGATCGGACTTCCGCCTCGGCATGCGCGTGAAGCAGGTCACGGACAATCCCGAGGCGTTCGCCGCGTGGCTCCGCTACACGCAGGCTCTCGTTGCGCGCTACAAGGACGTCGTGGACGAGTGGGAGGTCTGGAATGAGCCGTTCGGACAGGCGAAAGAGTACGCCGAACTGTTCTACCGCACGGCGAAGGCCGTGCGCGAAGTCCAGCCGACGGCGAAATGCTTCTGCACGGCAATTGTCTGGAAAGGGAACGCTCCTGAAAAGAGCGACTATTGTCAGGTCCTTGAAAAACTGAAGCGGGAGAACGCGCTGGATCTCGGTTCGCGTTTCATCTACCACCCCTACGACGCGAATCCCGACGTCTCCTACGGCTGGTACGAGAAGATTCGCGCGTTCGTGAAGAGCTATTCGGGCGACTTCGACATCCTGCAAGGCGAGGTGGGCTGTCCGAGCCAGCTGGAGTTCGCCCATGCGCTCTCGGGCGTCGAATGGACGGAGTATTCGCAGGCAAAATGGAATCTTCGCCGCGCGATGGGCGATGCTGTGCGATCAATCCCGTCGAGCCTCTTCACGATGATCGACCTTCAGTATACCTTTATGCTGCAAAGTTTCGGTCTCGTCCGCTCGAACACGCTCAAGGAGTTCGTCTATCGTCGTCCGAGCTGGTACGCGATGCGCAACGTCTACGCGCTCTTTGATGACGAAACGCTGCCGCAACGGCATCTTGTCGTGCCGTTCGGCCCGCGCAAGCTGTCGTGCAACCTCTTCACCCGCTACGGCCAGCCGCTGCGCGTCTACTGGTTCTGCGAGAGCCGTCCGGGCGACAGCCTCGCGTTCGAGACCGTTGACCTTGAGATTCCCGGCAAACTGGACCGGCCCGTTTGGCTGGACATGATTACGGGCCGCGTATTCGAGATCCCCGGCACGAACATCGTCTGGAAGAAGACAGGCATGACGCTCAGGCGTGTCCCGATGTGGGACTCCCCGGTGATCATCGCTTCGCGCGGCGCGATTCCGCTCGTGCGCGACTGGCAGAAGATGACGCCCTACGAGATCGTGGACACGTTCTACCGTCCTGGCCAGTTCGAGAACAGGATGAAGGCGCTGCCGCCGCCGGACTCGGAGCCGTGGATGAAGATGAAGACATCTGATTTCCTGCCGTGCATCGACAGATTCGGGCAGTTCAAGTGGCGCGACTGGCCGGGCAAGACGAAAGGCGAGGCGGATCTCGCGGCGGCGCGTGACGCGGAGGAAAAGGATCTCGCCGCGCATCCGGGCCCGGCGGACCGCACGGTGTTTGGCGGTTGGACGAAGGGCCCGGCGCTGGAGGCGACGGGACGCTTCCGCACGCACAGGGACGCGACGGGCAAGTGGTGGCTGGTCGATCCCGAGGGGCGTCTTTTTTGGAGCTTCGGTCCCGTGCGCGTTTCGGCCTCTTCGGCAATGACGCCGATGAACGGCGACATGGGTACCCCGCAGACGGGCATCGGATCGGCGCCGCGCGATTGCCTCTTTGAAGACCTTTCGCTTGAGAAGTTCTGGACGACGCGTGACGACCTTCTCTGGCCGTTCTTTCTCGCGCGTGGCGAGACGCGGGTCTATGACTTTTCCAGCGCAAACCTCTTCCGCAAGTACGGCGAAGATTACTACGATGAGTTCGCCGACCTTTGCCACAAGCGCATCCGGAGTTGGGGGATGAATACGATCGCGAATTCGAGCGACCTGAAGATCTGCCTGATGGACCGCACGCCGTATGCCGAGCGCGTCGAGTGCCAGTCACGCCCGATTGCGGGCAGCCACGGCGCGTGGTGGAAGTTCCGCGATCCGTGGGACGCGTCATTTGCGCAGGGCGTGACGGCGGCGCTCGAATCGCATGGACGTGAGGCGCACGACAAGTGGTGCATTGGCTTCTTCATCGACAACGAGATCAACTGGGGCGGCACGACCGACCTCGCGAAGTGGACGATCCAGTCGTCCGCCGACCAGCCGGCGAAAGTCGCGCTGGCCGATTGGCTTCTGAAGAAGTACGGGACGGTGGCTGCGCTGAACGCGAAATGGGGGACGGCCTATGCTGACCGCAACGACTTCATGACGTCGATTGTGCTGCCGCCGAACGCCGCAAAGGACGACCTCTACCAGTTCTCCAATCTCGTGATCGACCGTTACTTCGCGGTGACGCGCGAGACGGTCAAGGCGTTCGACCCGCAGCTTCTCTATCTCGGCTGCCGCTTCGCGGGCTGGGCACGCGACGAGGTCGTCGCGGCGTGCGCGAAGTACTGCGATGTCGTGAGCTACAACATCTATCGCGAGAAGATCGACGACTGGCGGCTGCCCGCGAAGCTGGACGCGCCGGTGCTGATCGGCGAGTTCCACTTCGGCGCGACGGATCGCGGCCCGTTCGGCACGGGCGTACGCCAGGCGAAGGACCAGAGCGACCGTGCGGCGAAAATGAAGACATATGTTGAGTCGGCCTTGGCGAATCCGCAGATCGTCGGCGTGCATTGGCATCAGTTCAGCGATCAGGCGACGACGGGCCGCTTCGACGGCGAGTATCTGCAGGTCGGCCTCACGGACGTCTGCGACACGCCCTATCCGATCATGCGCGAAGCCCTGCGCGAGGTCGGTTATTCTCTTTACGAAACACGAAACGCGAAATGAAAGAGACCCTACAATGAAAAAACATCTGAAAGCACTTGGTTTCTCGGTGGCGGCGGCCGGCCTTCTGCACGTCCACGCCAAGACCGTCGCCTGGTGGCCGCTGGCCGCAGAGGAGGGCGTTCGCACGACGACGGAGACGACCCTCGTCAACAAGACAAGCCCCGGCACGCTTGACGCACACCCGATTTCGATGGTCGGCGCGACGATTGTCGATGGCGGCGAGAGCTGTCCTGTCGGCACAGCCGCGTTCCCGTCAGGCTGGGGCGTGTGGGACCCGGAGACGCATACGGTCGAGACGGGCGCGACGGGACTCTTCTTCAAGAAGACTTCGCTTGCGGGGAAGGCCGGTGCGCTCCGCGTGGCGGATCCATCCGCGCTTCGGCTGCAGACGTTCACGTTCGAGGTGTTCGTCAAGATGGACACCGGCACCGCGAAGGGTGACTGGAACTGCATCGCCGTGATGCCGGGCAGGCTTAAGACGACATCCGGCGTGAACGTAGTCAACTACGACAGCTGAGCCATCCGCGTCACAGCCGCCAACAAGTTCCAGCTGCGCTTCACGAAGCCAAGCGCGGCGGCGACGGATCTCGTGAACGTCAGTGAGCACAATCTCGCCTGCGAAGTCGCCGTCAGCAATCCCGGAGGCCTTTATGACGGCAGGTGGCACCACCTGGCGTTTGTCGTCTCCCAGGGCGATAAGACGGCACACGCCTATTACGACTATGTCTACATGAACTCGGTGACCCTTCCGGACGGCCTTTCCTATGGGGCCGAAGACCTGTTCATCGGCTCGACGCCCCAGACGAAGGGACCGTTCGGCGGGTCGCTGGCGCATATGCGGATTTCGGATGGGGTCCTTGCGCCAAACGAGTTCCTTCAGCTCACCGATATCGCGGGCGAGGCGGAGGACGTTGTGTTGCACGCCGACTTCGAGACGCCCGCCGGACTCTCATCACAGAGCAGTGCGCCTCTCAACCGCGCACGTGGGGGACTCCTTCTGACTGAGCGCGATGCGAGCGGCAAGCCAATCGCCGTCGAAGAAACCGCGCCGGCGACGGAGACGACCTATGCGTCCCGGATCGCGGCGGACGGCGTGGCGAACTCGCGCTCTCTGGTCTGTGGCGGAACCTCCAGGACATACGCGAAGTTCACGCCTGACGGCAATACGGATTTCCAGAGATCATCCTTCACGGTCGAGTGCTTCTACAGGACGGTGCAGACCGCCACGTACGTTCCGCTCGTTCGGCGGTGCGGCGGCTCGAACGTGCAGTTCAACCTCGGCTTCGGCGAGGCATCCGGGAAGCTTTCCGCAACGGTTCTTGAATACTATGCCACGTCCGGCGGAGACGGCGCGAAGGCCGTCAACGACACGGAGGCGACGAACGACGGCCAGTGGCACCATGCGGCGCTGGTCGTGGATGCCGTGGCGATGAGAATGACGCTCTTCCGCGATGGCCGGCCGATCGGTTCGAAGGCCTACAACGGGACGCTGGTTGCGCACACGACGCCTGTCTGCATCGGCGGCATCGACACTGACGGCAGCGCCGCGTTTGACGGCAACATTGACGATGTGCGCATTACGATGCGCGCCCTGAAGCCGGGCGAGTTCCTGTCCGGTTCTCATTTTGACGCGACGCAGCCGACGCTGGGCTGGGTCGGCTTCGAGGGTTCCGTCAACGGTCTTGTGCTTGATGGTGTGCTGACGGGCGGAATCGCCGAGAAGGCTACGGCGGACGGGACGGAACCCGCGTTTGTGGCGCATGGGCGAAATCCGCGTCTCACTGACGGGAACAGGACGGTGTTGCGCGAAGACAACGTGAAGTCCCTCGCGCTGGACAAGGGCGTGGTAAAGTACCCCGACAACGTGCTGCTGCCGCTCATCCCCGAGCAGACGATTGAGTTCTTCGTCAAGGGCGGTGCACAGGCGCAATACGCGGGTCTCGTCCGTTGCAATGCCGACCGTGATTCGGCGAATGTTCCGGTGTGGGCGATCAGCGCTTCGGGCGACGCGGCGAGTGGCCAGTGCAAGAAACTTCGCATCCGCTGCGCCACGCAAGCGGAGGACGGCAAGATTAACGAATCGGCGGTCAATGAGGATACGCCAGCCGTGTTTGGTGACTACAGGTGGCATCACGTCGCGTTGACCCTGAAGCAGTCTCTGGACGCGGATGGCAAGCGGCAGACTGAGTTGGCGCTTTACATGGACTATTCGTCCGAACCCGTCTGGACGAAGACCGTTCTCGGTAGCCTTTACTATGGGTCGGGATATGCCGGCGTGTGGCTCGGCGCATCAAGTTCGGCGACGGCGTTCTTCAAGGGGAGGATAGACGAACTGCGCGTCTCGCGGGGAATCCTGAAGCCAGCGCAGTTCCTCCGCTTCGCGAAGAACGGGCTCGCCATTGTGATTCGGTGACAACATAAGGAGACAGACAAATGAAAATGTTCGAAAACAAGGTCGTTTTGGTTACAGGCGGAAACCGCAATACGGGGCTTTGGCTCGTCAAGAAGTTTGCGGACGAAGGCGCGCGCGTCTTCATGTGCGGCTCATCCGAAGCTTCGACGGCACGCGGTGTCGAATCGCTGAAGGCGATGGGCGTCACCGGCGTGACGGCACAGGCGTGTGATGTCGGCGACAAGGCGCAGGTTGGCGCGTTGATGGATCTCATTGCGCACGAGGCGGGCACGCTCGACATTCTCGTCAACAATGCGGCGGACCAGGGAATGGGACATGGCGGACCTCTGGAGATGGATCCCGAGGCGATCCTGAAAGTCATGAACACGAACGTAAAGGGCGGGTTTCAAGTCACGCAGGCGGCCGCGAACCGCTTCTTCATGAAGCGTCCCTACGAAGTCGGCGGCCCGTATCGCGGCACGGTCGTCTTCCTCTCGTCCAACACCGCCATGCGCGCCATTCGCCAACGTACGGCCTATTGCGCCTCGAAAGGGGCGATCAACTCGATGGTGCGTGCGCTTGCGCTCGACCTTGCGCCTCTTGGCATTCGCGTCAATGCCTGCGCCCCGGGTTACATCTATACCGAACGCTGGGACGCCTTGGACGAGAAGATCAAGGCGCGTCGTCGCGCGAACTGTCCGCTTGGCCGTGAGGCGAAAGGGTCGGACATCGCGAATGTCGTCGCGTTTCTCGCGAGCGAGAACTCCGGTAACATGGCGGGTGAAATCGTGACGTGCGACGCGGGCTGCTCCTGCCAGCACATGCCGGCTGATGTGGATTGCTGACCATGAGAATCACATCCATCAGACCCTTTGTCATCGACTGTTTCCGCACGAACTGGGTGTTCGTGAAGGTGGAGACGGACGAGGGAATCTCCGGCCTCGGCGAAGGCACGCTTGAGTACAAGGAAAACGCACTTGTCGGCGCACTCAAGGACCTTGAACACGCGCTTGTCGGAAAGGACCCGTTTGACACCTCGTGGATCGAACACGAGAACTACCGCGACGCCTATTGGCGCGGCGGGGCTGTCCTCATGAGCGCGCTCTCGGCGGTCGATATGGCTCTTTGGGACATCAAGGGAAAGGCTCTCGGCGTGCCGTGCTGGAAACTCCTTGGCGGCAAGTGCCGCGAGGCGGTGCCGTGCTACGCAAACTGCTGGTTCGCGGGCGCGAAGGAGCCGGAGGAGTTCGCGGACAAGGCGACGGCGGCGGTCGCACGCGGTTTCAAGGGCCTCAAGTGGGATCCGTTCGGCAAGAATTACCGCCAGCTGCCGCCTGCCGACCTCAAGAAGGCTCTGCGATGCGTCGAGAAGGTGAAGGCGGCGACGGAGGGCAAGGCCGAGATTCTCATCGAGTGCCACGGACGCTTCGACGTGCCGACGGCACTTCGCGTGTGCAACGCGCTGGAGGAGTATGACCCCTACTGGGTCGAGGAGCCGGTCATCCCCGACACGATGCGCGCACTGGCGGATGTCCGTTCGCGCGTGCGCGTGCCGATCGCCTGTGGCGAACGCCTCTACACGACCCAGCAGATCCTGGACGCCGTCGAACTTCGCTGCTGCGACTACCTTCAGCCGGACTCCTCCCATGCGGGCGGCATCACGGCGATGAAGGGGATTGCCGCGATTTGCGATGCGCATCACATTCCGTTCTGCGCGCACAATCCGTCCGGCCCCGTCGCGAATGCCGTCACGCTTGCGCTGGGCGTCTCGACGCCGGGTTACTGCATCCACGAGACACTGTTTGACGACGTGCCGTGGCGCAAGGACGTCATTGACGAGGACGTGAAGTTCGCGGACGGCCTGATGTATCCGTCGGACCGTCCGGGTCTCGGCATCGAACTGGACGAGACCGCCGCCGCCGCGCACCCGAAGAAGGACCACTGGCTTCGGCATTATGTCGGTACGCTGACGAATGTCCGGCCTCCGGACTCGGTCTCCTATTTCCACGATTGACAGGTGCGGACGAATATGGTTTAATGCCCCGTAACAATGAATACGGCACTTCTTATGGCTTCGATTGTCAATTGCTATGTCGGCTGCAACACGGGCTCGCCTGACGCGCAGGCGATTCATGTCCTTGCGTGTGATCCGGAGACGGGCGCGGCGCGGATTGTCCAGTCCGTGAAGGGCGTTCAGGGGACGACCTACTTCCAGCAGACGCCCGATGGGCGTTGGCTTTACTCCGTCATCGGCGAGAAGCGAGACGTGCGGTCGGTCGGTTCGGTCGTGCGCTTTCCCGTCGAGGCGGACGGACGCCTCGGCGCGATGGAGCGCTTGGCCGCATTGCCTTGCGAAGCCCCATGTCATGTCTCGCTGGCATCAGATGGATCGCGCGTCTTCGGCGCGGCGTATGTCTCGGCGACGGTTGTCTCGCTTCGGACGGACGGCTCGGACCTGAAGAGCTACGTCTTCCCCGACGACGACAGGGGGCCGAACGCAAAGCGTCAAAAGAAGGCGTATGCGCATTTCACGTTCGAGGCGAAGACGGCGAACGGCGACCGACTGGGCGTCATTGACCTCGGCTGTGACCGCATCCGCTTCTTTGATCCGCTCACGCTGGCGGTCGATCCGTCGCTGGAGATCAAGTCCGACCGTGGCGACGGGCCGCGCCATGCCGTCTGGTCGAAGGATGGCCGTTTCCTGTTCGTCCTGCATGAACTGGGGTCGAGCGTCGCGTCCTACGCCTTTGACGGACGGGCGTTCGCGAAAGTCGGAAAGTGGACGATGCTTCCCGCTGATTTCAATCGCTGGGAACCCGATGGCGAGACGTTGGCGACGAAGGCGGCGGCGATTAAACTTACGGCGGACGGCCAGGTCCTCATGGCGTCGAATCGCGGACACGATTCGATCGCCTTCTATTCGGTTGACGCGGCTACGGGCAAGTTGGCGTTGCGCAACATTGCGAAACTGACAGGCAAGTTCCCGCGTGACTTTGAGCTGATGCCGGGCGAACGGTTCATGGTCGTCGGGCACAAGATGTCGAACGAGATCCAGGTTTACCGTTTCGACCGTACGGCTTGCACGCTGACGCCCGTCGGAGCGCCCATTTCCTGCTGGCGTCCGCTCTGCTTCAAGTTCGCCATGTAACGAGCCTCAGTTCCTTGGCAGAAGAGGGATGGCCATGACTCCGATAGAGGAATTGCTCCCGCAAGGCGCGCCGATGGTGCTGTTGTCGGGCTACGAGCCGCCAGCTGATGACGCGGCGGTGGAGGCGTTTGTCGACGTGACGCCCCGTTCGCCGTTCTTCGAGGCGCCATTGGACGGCGTTCCTTCGTGCGTGGCGTTGGAGTACATGGCGCAGACGATGGCGCTTTGCGTTGGGCTTTTGCGCCAGAAGAAGGGCCTGTCCCCACGGATTGGCTTTGTGCTGGGATCTCGGCGCTTGGAGCTGAGACAGCCGCGATTTGCGGCAGGCGTCCGCTATCGGATTCGCGCGGTTTGCGCATTTCAGGACGAGGAGTTCGGCTCTTTTGACTGCGAAATCCGCGATGCGACGGGAGCGGTTGTCGCCACAGGCACGCTGACGGCGTTCCAGCCAGGCGAGACGCTCACGGCTTTCTCGTAGGTCGTGTGCGCACGAAGGGGAAAGAAATTGGTATAATATGCGCCGACTTTCCAAGAGATTGCGACATGGACAAGATTATCATTCTCGATTACGGTTCACAATATACCCAGCTCATTGCGCGGCGGATTCGTGAACAGCACGTCTATTCCGAAATCGTCCCGTTTGACGTCACGGCCGAACGCGTGAGAACCTATGCGCCCAAGGGCATCATCCTCTCCGGCGGCCCGAACAGCGTCTTTGAGGACGGTGCGCCTGGCATTGACCATGCGATCTTCGACCTTGGCGTGCCGGTTCTCGGCGTCTGTTACGGCATGCAGCTCATGAGTCAGGAACTGGGCGGGAGGGTCCAGCCCGGCGAGCGTCGCGAATATGGCAAGACCGAGATGTCGGTTGAGCCGGGGAATGAGCTTTTCAAGGGTCTTCCTGACAAGTTCGCCGTCTGGATGAGCCATGGTGACCGCGTGGCGGCGATTCCGGAAGGCTTTCAGGTGAGCGCGACCTCGGCAAACTGTCCTTACGCGGCGATTCGCAACTCGGATCGTCGTTTTTTCGGCATCCAGTTCCATCCGGAAGTCGTCCATACCGAACATGGCAAGCAGATCCTCTCGAACTTCGTCTTCAACGTCTGCCGCGCGAACGCCGACTGGCAGCTGACGACATGGATCGAGGACACGGTTGAGAAGCTGAAGCGACAGGTCGGGGAGGACGAGGTCGTTCTCGGCCTTTCGGGCGGAGTTGACTCGTCCGTCGCGGCGGTTCTCCTGCACAGGGCGATAGGCCCTCGTCTCCACTGCATCTTCGTAGACAACGGGCTTCTGCGGCACCGCGAGGCCGAGCAGGTCGAAGAGATGTTTCACGCGAAGCTCGGGCTGGACCTCACCGTGGCTCGGGCCGCGCAGAAGTTTTATGCCGCGTTGGAGGGGCTTGACGAGCCCGAGGCGAAGCGCAAGGCGATCGGCAAGACCTTCATCGACGTCTTCGCGGACGAAGCGCGCAAGTTCAGGCACTGCCGCTTCCTTGGGCAAGGCACGATCTACCCAGACGTCATCGAAAGTTCGCATGCCGTGAAGGGGCCTTCCCAGACGATCAAGTCGCATCACAATGTCGGCGGCCTTCCGCCGGATCTCCAGTTTGAGCTGGTCGAGCCGTTGCGCGACCTCTTCAAGGACGAGGTGCGCGCCGTCGGGCGCGTGATGGGCATGGCGGATGAGCTTCTGGACCGTCAGCCGTTCCCGGGACCGGGCCTCGGCGTGCGCATTCTCGGCGAAGTGACCGAGGAGAAGGTGCGGCTTCTTCAGCAGGCGGACCTGCGCGTGCAGGAGGAAGTGAAGAAACTGCCCGACTACAAGACGATCTGGCAGTCTTTTGCCGTGCTTCTTCCCGTGAAGTCCGTTGGCGTGATGGGCGATCAGCGCACCTACGAATACACGTGTGCGATTCGTTCGGTCAACTCGATTGACGCGATGACGGCGGACTGGACGCATCTGCCCTATGAGACGCTGGCCGCAATCTCGAACCGCATCATCAACGAAGTGCGCGGCATCAATCGCGTCGTCTACGACATCTCCTCCAAGCCTCCGGCCACAATCGAGTGGGAATGAGGCTTTTTAAGGACGTCATGTTCAGCGGAACATTTGTCCTTTGAGGTCGAACAGGCGTATGGACAGCATTTTCCGTCTCAAGTCGAAGTTCAAGCCGACGGGCGACCAGCCGGAGGCGATCCAGACGCTGCTGGACGGCCTCCGGCGCGGCGAGGACCGCCTTGTCCTCCAAGGCGTGACCGGTTCCGGCAAGACGTTCACGATGGCAAACCTGATTCAGCGATGGAACAGGCCGACGCTCATTCTCTCGCACAACAAGACGCTGGCCGCACAGCTCTTCGCCGAACTGAAGGGCTTCTTCCCCGAGAATGCGGTCGAGTATTTCATCAGCTACTACGACTACTATCAGCCGGAGGCGTACATTCCGCAAACGGACACCTACATCGAGAAGGACGCCGCGATCAACGAGGAGATCGAACGCTACCGCCTTGCCGCGACGAACGCCCTCATCGCGCGTCGTGACGTGATTGTCGTCTCGTCGGTGAGCTGCATCTACGGCCTCGGCGAGTCAGACGAATACCGGGACCTCGCGGTGCGGATCAAGGTCGGCGAAGGGTCTTCCCGCAGTGCGGTCATCGCACGTCTCGTCGAGGCGCAGTACGCGCGCAACGACTACGATTTCGCACCGGGAGCCTTTCGCGTGCGCGGCGATGTGCTCGATGTCTTCCCGGCCTATGAGACGAAGGCCGTGCGCATCGAGTTCTTTGGCGATGAAGTCGATTCGATCCGCGAACTGGACCCGCTCACGGGGAAGTGCGGCGTATCGATGCCCGCCGTCGTCATTACGCCGGCCAAGCAGTTTGTGATGGGCAAGGATCGCTTTGAGGCGGCGTTCCAGCGCATTGAAGCCGAACTGGACGAACGGCTGAAGTTCTTCGCGTCAAGAGGCAAGCTTCTGGAAGCCCAACGCCTGCGGGAACGCACCGAATACGACATTGAGATGATGCGCGAACTCGGCTACTGCAATGGCATCGAGAACTACTCGCGTCCGCTGACGGGACGCGCCCCCGGGACGGCGGGCGAGTGCCTGATCGACTATTTCCCCGACGACTTCCTGACGATCATAGACGAGAGCCACGTGTCCGTTCCGCAGATCCGCGCGATGTACAACGGCGATCAGGCGCGCAAGACGAAGCTGGTGGACTATGGCTTTCGCCTGCCGAGCGCAAAGGACAATCGCCCGCTCACCTTTGACGAGTTCAATGCGAAGGTCAAGCAGGTCGTCTACTGCTCGGCGACGCCGGGCGCATACGAATACGAGCAGGCGAAGACGGTCGCCGAGCAGGTGATACGCCCGACGGGCCTCTTGGATCCCGTCATCGAACTGCGGCCGCTCAAGAACCAGATCGATGACCTCCTCGGCGAGATCGACCGCGTCGTGAAGGACGGCGCTCGCGTGTTTGTGACGACGCTGACGAAGCGTTCGTCCGAAGACCTTGCGCATTACCTCCATGAGGCGGGCGTCCGCGTCGAGTACTTGCACTCGGACATTGACGCGATTGAGCGCGTCTCCATTCTCCAACGCCTCCGCAAGGGCGAGTTCGACGTTCTCGTCGGAATCAATCTCCTGCGCGAAGGGTTGGACCTGCCCGAAGTGGCTCTTGTGGCGATTCTTGACGCGGACAAGGAGGGTTTCCTGCGGTCAACGACGTCACTCGTCCAGACGGCGGGTCGTACCGCGCGCCACGAGAAGGGGCGCGTCATCCTCTACTGCGAACACAAGACGGACGCCATTCGCGACCTCCTGCGCATCACGAAAGCCCATCGTGCGAAGCAAATCGCCTACAACAAGGCGCACGGCATCACGCCACGCTCCGTCAAGCGCACGATCAACGAGTCGACCTATGTGTTCAAGAGCGGAAAGACGGGAGGGGAAAAGGGCAAGGCAGACCGCGAAACCGCCCGGGCTCCTTCGGTTCCGCGCCTCATCGAAGAGCTGACTCGGGACATGCTGCAGGCGGCGGACAATCTGGAATTCGAACGCGCGGCCTATCTGCGCGACCAGCTTGCCGAGTTGAAGAGATCCGACGGACAGTCGCGGCGGAGTGAGGCGTAAAGTCGCATGGGCATGGACACGCGGGAACAGAGCGTCGATGCGGCATTCGCGGGCCTGGCGCCGAGCCAGGCGAAGGGGCCGCGGTATGTCCTCGCGCCGCTTGCGGGTTTTACGGACGCGCCGTTCAGGCGGTTGTGCCGTGAAGGCGGGGCCGACCTCGCTTATACCGAAATGGTGTCAGCCGCCGGGCTTGCGCACGGCTCGTCCCCGACGCGGCATCTGATGGAGACGATGCCGGGCGAAGGCCCGGTCGCCTGTCAGGTCTTCGGGGCGAAAGAGACGGACCTTGCGCACGCCGCGCGGGAAATCGAAGGCGTAAAGGACCGTTTTGTGGAGCTTAACCTGAATGCGGGATGTCCCATGACGAAAGTGACGCGTGAAGGCGCGGGCGCGAAACTCGTCGAAAATCCGTCGCGCGTCTTTCGGCTTCTGGCGGCTTTACGCGAAAACACCTCGCTTCCCGTCACGCTCAAGACGCGCCTCGGGCCGCATCCGCAGCGGACGAGCGTCTTTGAACTGCTGGACGCGGCCGAACGGGCGGGGGCGAGCGGTTTCATTCTTCATGCGCGCTATGCCTCGCAAATGCACGGCGGCCCCGTCCATCTTGACGTGCTGGCGGAAGTCGTGCGCCGCGCGCGCATTCCCGTGACGGGGAACGGTTCCGTCATCAGCGCGAAAACGGCGGCGGACATGGCCTCAACGGGCGTCTCCGCCATCATGGTCGGACGTGCCGCCTTGGCGAATCCGGCGATCTTCAGGGAGCTGAAAGCGGCACGGACGGGCGAACCGAGACCTGCCGAAGGCCTTGCCGCGAAACCTTCCGCCGCCATGTCCTTTCTCCGTTCGCACCTGTCTTATCTGCTGAGATTCCGCGAGCAGCTTGCGCGGCGATTCCCGACGGACCACATCCCCTCGGTCGATGGCTTCGCTTCCGTGAAGATGCACACGCACCTCTTCCGCTACTTTGCGGGTCGTCCCGGCGCGGCCGCCTTGCGCGCGCGCCTGAACGCCGTTCGGACGTTTGCGGAGATCGAGACGCTTCTTGCGGAGGCGTGCGCTTGACGGAGGCGCCTGCAGTCGGTTATAATTCCCGATAATGAACAACGATCTGTTTATCGAGATGGAAGTCTCGCAGTACACGAAGACGGGGCAAGCCGCCTGCGGTGATGACGTGCGCTTCCTGACGGTTGACAAGGAAAACCGCCATCTATGCGCGCTTTCCGACGGTCTCGGCAGCGGCGTGAAGGCGAATGTCCTTGCGACGATGACGACGTCCATGGCGATTCGCTTTCTGGAGTCCAACATCCCGACGCTGGAGGCGGCGGAGATCATCATGGACTCCCTGCCCGTTTGCGAAGTGCGAAAGATCGGATATGCGACGTTCTCGCTCTTTGACTTTCGGCTGGGCGGGCGGGCGAAGATCACCGAGATGGGGAACCCCGGCTACATTCACCTGCGCGGGGCGGACGAAGTTCCGCCGATCAAGGACGAACAGGTCGTTTCGGTCCACTGGCCGGATCGCGAAGTGCGCGAATGCGAAGCCGATTTCCGCGTGGGCGACCGCATCATCCTTTGTTCTGACGGCGTGACGCAGTCGGGACTCGGCGTCCGGAAAGACATGAAGTTCGGCTGGCGTCGTTCGGGCGTCCTCCAGCACGCGCGCGAGCTCATCCATTTCGACCCGAGCATCTCCGCGAAGGAACTCGCCGCGTCGATCGCCAGCCGTGCGCTTCAGCTGACGCCGGGAGGGTGCAAGGACGACATCACCTGCGTCGTCATCTACTTGCGCCGCCCGCGCGTCATGCGCATCCTCTCGGGTCCGCCCTACTACAAGGAGCATGATGCGGAATATGCGCGACAGGCGAAACTCGGCTTTGACCATGTCGTCATCTGCGGCGGAACGACCGCGAACATCATCGAGCGGGAACTCGGGCGAAAGGTCAAGGTTGACTTGTCGGACATGCGCCGCGCCGGAGGCTTGCCGCCCGTCGGGCGCATCGACGGCGTCGGCATCGCGACCGAGGGGATTCTCACGCTTTCGCGCGTGACGACGGCGTTGGAGGAGATGCGTCCGCCCCAGGACGAGCCGACGGCGGCGCGGGCCATTCTTGAGCGCATGATGGCGCATGACCGCATCGAGTTCGTGATCGGGACGAAGGTCAACGAGTCGCATCAGGACCCCAACATTCCGCAGGATCTCGAGCTCCGCCGATCCGTCGTCAAGCGCATGATGGCCGCGCTGGAGCACAACTACCGCAAGCAGGTCACGGTCAACTACTATTAGGCTGTTAGATGAATGTCTTCTTGTTTGCAGACGCATTGGGCTGGGATCTCGTCGAGCCGACGGGCCTTCTGAAGGACCTCTTGCCGCATCGGCGGGCGGTGACGATGCAGTTCGGCTATTCGTCATCGGCGATTCCGACCATTCTTTCGGGAGAGCGGCCTGATGTCCACGGGCATCTCGGCCTCTTTCGCTACGCGCCAGAATCCTCCCCGTTCCGTACGGTCTCGCGCATTCTGGGGCTTTTGCGTCCAAAGTCATTCTGGAACCGGGGGCGCGTTCGCGGTTGGGTCTCAAAGGCCGTCGCGAAGACGCTGGGCTTTACGGGCTATTTCCAGCTTTACCAGATGACGGCCGAGAAGCTGCGGTTCGTCGATTACTGCGAGAAGACCAATCTCTTCGTTCCCGGCGGCATGGGAGACGTGCGCAATCTCGCTGATGCGCTGGCCGCGTCTGGACTTCGCCACCACATCAGCGACTGGCATCTGCCCGATGAGGAGAACCTGCGGATTGGCGAGCGTGAGATCGCGAAGGGGACGGACTTCGTCTTTCTCTATACGGCTTCTCTTGACGAGCTTCGGCATGCGCATCCGCGTGGCATCGCGGACGAGGCCGTTCGCGCGAAAATCGACTGGTACGACGGCTGGATCCGGCGACTGGCGGCGGCGGCGAAAGCGTCTGGCCGCCCGTGGACGCTGACGGTCTTTTCTGACCATGGCATGACGCCTCTGACGGGCACGGCGGACTTGAAGGCGGCGATCGAGGCGACAGGCCTTGTCTTTGGCGTAGACTACGGCGCGTGCTACGATTCGACGCTTTTGCGCGTCCATTGCCTGAAGCCGGGCGTGCGCGCGCGCATCGAGGCGGCGCTGGAGCCGTTTTCGGCGAAAGGGCATTGGCTGACGCCGGAAGAGGAGGCGCGCTATGGGATTGCGCGCGGCGACCGCTTGTTCGGCGATGCGATCTTCCTGATGAATCCGGGAGTCCAGATCGTGCCGAGTGACATGGGGCTAGCCCCGTTGGGCGGCATGCACGGCTACGAACCGGATGAGATGCACTCCAAGGCGGCGATCCTTTCGAGCGAGCCGATTCCCGCGTTCGTGCAGGGCGTCTGGAACTATTTCAACTACATGAAGGAGAAGATAGATGGAACTCAAGATTGAGCGAAAGGCGAATTTCGTCAAGGTCGAGATCGGCGGGCGTCTGGTCGCGTCCTGCTCAGAGGAACTCAAGGACGCCGTCGTGCGCGAGATCGAGTCGTGCCCGAACGTGTTGTGCGATCTCTCGCAGATGTCACACATCGACTCGTCGGGTCTCGGCGTTCTCGTGCAGATCCTCCAGAAATGCAGGACCGCCGGTGGCATCTGCCGTCTTGCCTGTCTCCAGCCGCACCCTCGGATCGTCTTTGACATCACGAAGGTATTCCGCGTGTTCGAGATCTTCGATACCGTCGAGGCGGCTGAGAAGTCGTTCGGCTGAACGCCGTGAAGATCGCGCATATCGTTCGCCGTTACAGCCGTGCGGAATGGGGCGGCACGGAGACTGTCGTTGACGCGGTCGTGGCCGAACAGCGTCGGCTGGGCGATGAGCCGCGCATCTTCTGCACCTCGGCCTTGCAGCCGCCCGAAGGGACGCGCGAAGCCGAGGCTTTCCCCTATTTCTATCCCTGTTTTCCGCTTTCCGCCGTGGCGCGAGATGCCTTGGACCGCAAGGGCGGCAGTCCCTTTGCGCCGTCTCTCTTTCGGGCGGTCCGGAACTTTCGCCCAGATGTGGTACACGTTCATGCGGGCGGACGGCTGGCGACTTGCGCGATCCGGCTGGCCGAATCGCTGGGCGTGCCGTCCGTCCTTTCGCTTCATGGTGGCGCGGCGACGGTTCCGCCGGAAGAGCTGGCCGCAATGCTGAAGCCGCTTCGGCACGCGTTTCCCTACGGAGGCCTGTTGGATCGGCTTTTCGGCCTTCGCTTCGATCCGCTGGCGCGCGCCTCTGCGCTCGTCTGCGTTTCGCGCGCGGAAGAGCGGGCGTTGCGTCGCGCCTATCCGACGCGACGCGTCCATTACCTGCCGAACGGCGTTCCGCCGCAGACGTTTGACCATCGGCCGTTCGTGCGGGCCTCTCGCGTCCTCTGCCTTTCGCGCATCGACTACCAGAAGAATCAGCTTGCGCTCGTCGAGCTGTTGGCCGCGTGCCCGGACGTCTCGGTTGAGTTGGTCGGTCCGGTCACCGCGCCGTGGTATCGCGACAGGATCGTGTCACGCGCACGGGAGCTCGGCGTGTCGGCGCGCCTGACGATCCACGGCGGGCTTCCGCCGGGTTCGGATGAGCTTCACGCCGCGTTCGCGCGGGCAGACGCGTTCGTGTTGCCGTCCGTCCATGAGCCGTTCGGCATTGTCGCCTTGGAGGCCATGCAGCACGGACTGCCGCTCGTGGCGTCGGCGGTCGGAGGCCTCGTTGACTTTGTGCGGGACGGCGAGAACGGGCTTCTGTTCGATCCCGCGCGGCCGGGGGCGTTGGCCGAGGCCTTCGCGCGTCTTGAGCCCGAACGGGTCGCGACGCTTGTCGCAGGCGGACGGGCGACGGCGAAAGTCCACGAATGGCCGCGCCTTGTGGGCGAGCTTGCGCAAATCTACGCCGAGGGACGAGGCGGATGACGGGCCTTGTCTCGATTCTGGTTCGCTGCCGCAACGACGCGGCGTTTCTCACGCGCACGCTGGAGGCGATTGCCGCGCAGGACTGCCCGTTCCGGCATGAGGTCCTCGTGTGCGACGACGCCTCGACCGACGGATCGGCCGAGATCCTTCGGGCGCGTCCCGAAGCGCGTCTCGTTTCGCCGCCGGCCGGCGGCTACCGTCCGGGACGGACGCTGAACGCGCTTGTGCGCGCCGCCGCCGGCGAGATCGTCGTCTTCAACAACGCCGACGCCGTGCCGCTTGACGCGCATTGGCTCGCCAACCTGATTGCGCCATTGGCGGAAGGTTCGGCGGACGCGACGTTCGCGAACCAGGTGCCGCGTCCCGACGCGACGCCACTTGTCCGGCGCGATTCCCTGCGGGCCTTCGGCGAGGGTTCGTCGGCCTGGCCGCGGTTCTTTTCGCTTGCGTCAGCGGCGGCGCGACGGGACGACCTGCTGGCGAATCCTTTTGACGAAGACCTCCAGTACAGCGAAGACGTCGAGTGGGCGAATCGGCGCGAGGGCTTCCGGCGACGGTACGTGCCGACGGCGCGTGTCGAGCATTCGCACAACTACACGCGCCGTCAGCTCGTGCGGCGGTTCTACGGGGAAGGGTATGCCGAGACGCAGATCTTCGGCGATCCCGTGCCGGGCCTGCTGCGCGATCTGCTTGCGGCCGGGCTGGACGTGGCGCGCGACGCGTGCGCGCTCGTCCGCGCCCGGCAATTCGGGCTTGGCGTCTTCGGCGCGTCGATCATGCGTCGGCTCGTGCAGCGTCTGGCCGCCGGAAGAGGCCGTGCGGACGCGGCGCACGGGCGTCTGCCGCGCTGGCGTTCGACCGAGGCGCGCAGTCTGGAGGAAAGGGCGAATGGATCATGTGCGCCTGGTGTCCGGCGCGTTCTCTTCACGGGCGTCGATTCCGCTTTTGGCGGGGGACTCGAACGCTTCGCCCTGCGTGCGGCTGAAGCCCTGCGCGCGAAAGGGTGTCGCGTCGATGTCGTTGACGCGGTGCCGCGAACGTTGGGCGCGTATGATCGCGTCGTCATGCAGAAGATGCCGCGTTCCTTGGCGGACCTGCGGCGGCTGAAGCTGCGGTATGGCGCGCGTCTGCGCTTCTACGCCCACGATCACGAGCTGTATTGCCTTCGGCGGCATTACTATGACCCGTTTCGTCGTCCCTGTGCGCGGTTCTATGCGCCGATTCCCTGTCGCGTTTGCGCGATTGTCACGCGTCCCAAGTGGATTGGACGTGCGTTGACCCGGAACATGGTGGCGTTTCTTGACGAGATGCGGGGCGTCCGGACGTTCGTGCAAGGCGCGTACATGCGCCGGAACCTGTTGGCGTGCGGTTTCGCGCCAGACCGCCTGCGGTGCGTCGCGCCGTTCTGGACGGACGCCGTCAGCGCCGCGCGAACGGACTTCATGCCGCGGAACGCCGACGGAGACCGTCCCTTGCGCATCCTTTTTGTCGGACAGCTGGTCGCGGGCAAAGGCGTTCGCGTGTTGCTGGAAGCCGTTGCGCGACTGTCCGTTCCCCATTCGCTCACGGTCGTCGGTTCTGGACGCGACGCGACTCTCCTGCGACGCCGCGCCCGTGCGGTCGCGAATGGCGACATTCGGTTTGTCGGCTGGCAGACGAATGTCACGCCGTTTTTGGCGGATGCGGATGTCGTGGTCGTGCCGTCCCTTTGGAACGAGCCGTTCTGCATGGCGGGTGTCGAGGCTTTCGCGGCGGGCGTTCCCGTCATCGCCTTCAATCGCGGCGGCATCGGCGATTGGCTCCGGGACGGTGAGACGGGGCTTTTCGCGGACGAGCCGACGGCGGAGGCTCTCTCGCGCGCCCTGGCGAAAGCCGCCGACCCCATTCGCCTTGCGGGCTTTTCGCGTGCGTGCGTGGCGCTGGTGCGCGCGAACTATTCGACCGAGCGCTTCTTGACGGGCATCTTGTCATGAGGATTCTCGTTGATTGCATTCCGTTTGACAACGGGCAGTCCGGCATCTCGGTCTATGTCCGCGAAGTCGTGCGAGCGCTGTCGGCGCAAGGTCACGATCTGACGCTTTTGACGGAGCCGGGCGTTTCCGTGCGGCATTTCGCCGGGTTCCGTGCGATTGAAGCCCCGGCCTTCACGCGCAAGGCGGCTCTTTCGACGCTCTGGCATCTGTTCGTCTTGCCGCGTCTTCTGAAGCGCTGGCGGAATGACTTTGACGGCTTTGTGATCACGGCGGCCAACCGTCGCGTCTGCCGCGTCTACCCGCTGCCGACGGTCGCGACGGTGCATGATCTCGCAAACGTCCACATTCGCGGAAAATACTCGCCTTTGCGCATGCTGTATCTCGCGCACGTCCTGCCGCGTTCCGTGCGGCTTGCCGACCGGCTCGTGGCCGTCAGCCGCACGACGGCCGAAGACATGGTGGCGCATTGGCGCATGCCGTCCGCGCGCATCACGGTGCTGTACAACGGTCTCAGCCCGATTCCGCATCCCGAGGGACGCCCGTCGTGGATTGCGGCGAACGGCCTGAAGCGAGGCGGCTATGTTCTCTACGTCTCGCGCATCGAACACCCCGGCAAGAACCATGTCCGCCTCATCGAGGCGTTCGAGAGGCTGGAGGCCGACCTCGATCTCGTGCTGGCAGGGCGCGACTGGAAGGACGCGGCCGTCGTGCGGGCACGCGCGGCAGCCTCGCCGAAAGCCGCGCGCATCCGTTTCACGGGTTTCCTGCCTTCCGAGGACCTTGCGGAGGCCTATCGTGGCGCGGCGCTTTATGTTTTCCCTTCGCGTTTCGAGGGTTTTGGGCTTTCGCTCGTCGAGGCTCTGGCGGAGGGAACGCCTTGCGCCTGCTCCGCGAACGGCGCGCTTGGCGAAGTCGCAGGCGATGCGGCGGCCACGTTCGATCCGGACGATGCCGACGCGATGGCGCGCACGATGCGGTCGGTCCTGGACGAGACAGACGCCGCGCGTGCGGCACGCGTCGCGCGCGGAAAGGCCCACGCCGCGACTTTCTCGTGGGCGGCGCATGCGTCCGGGCTTGTCCGGCTGCTGGACGACGCGCGTGCGGAGGCTTCGCGGGTGCGTCTCTTCGGCATCCCGGTTGCGCGCCTGACGCAAGCCGAGTTTGCCCGACGGATGGTCGCCTTGGCGAAGGGACCGCGCGAACGCCCGAAACTTGTGGCGACGCTGAACGTGGATTTTGTCGCGAATGCCGTACGCAGATGCGGATTCCGGGGGAACGACGAGCTGCTTGGCTATCTCAAGAAGGCCGATCTCGTGACGGCGGACGGCATGCCGCTTGTCCTGCTTTCGCGTCTTCTCGGCCGTCCGTTGCCGGCGCGCGTGACGGGGTCGGACCTCGTGCCCGACTTGGCGCGGCTTTTTGCGGCAGAAGGGCTTTCGTTCTACGTGCTGGGCGGGGACGAACCCGCGCTGACCGAGGCGCTGGACATCCTGCGCACGGCCAATCCGGGGCTGCGGATCGCCGGAACGGACACCTCGCGCGTGCCGCTTGAAGAGGGACCGTCGGCGGAAGCGGTCCTGTCGCGCATCAACGCGGCGCGGCCTGACTTGCTGTTCGTCGCGCTCGGCAACCCCAAGCAGGAGATCTGGGCCGCGCGTTTTGCTTCGCGCCTTCGCGTTCCCGTGCTGGTTGGCGTCGGCGGCTCGTTCAACTTCATCTCGGGGCACGTGAGGCGTGCGCCGCACTGGATGCAACGCACGGGGCTTGAGTGGGTCTGGCGTCTCGCGGTCGAGCCGCGTCGCCTTTGGCGTCGCTATGCCTATGGTCTCGTCAAGTTCAGCAGTCTCGCTCTCCTTGAGATAGGGGGCTTTCCCCTTCCTGATCCTAAGGCCAAACGCAAGTGAACGCGTTCGTTTTACCAAGTGAACGCGTTCTCTTAGGGCAATGAACGCGTTCACTTGATTGAGAGAACGCGTTCACTTGCGTCTGGCTCCCTTGAGACGAGAGGTTCTTATGCCGTCGAAGGGCGGTCGGCACTTGGGCGAAGAGCACTTTGCTGCTCTGAGAGTGCGCGGAGACTGCACGGTCGATTTCATATGGAAGCGCGGAAAGCTCGTGCCGTGCGCGTTTTTCGTTCGTTTTGTTGGCGTAAAATTTTTGCGAATCATTTGTCTTATCGTCGTTATTTTTTGGTATACTATATGCTGACATGAATAAGTCGGCTGTTCGCAAGCCAGCCTTGGGAACAAAACAGGACAGTGTGAAATGAGCAGAAGAAGCAAAATCCAAGCGATTTCCGTTGCTTTTCTGGCGATGACGGCGGGGCTTTTCGCGGAGACGCTTGAAGACGCGCGGCTGAAAATCGTCTTTGGCGAGGCATCAGATGGCTTCGCCGTCCGACGGATTGAAAGCCGGGCGCAGACGACGGTCGCGTTCCTTTCGTCCGATGCGTCCAGCGCGACCTTCTGGCGGCTTGCTTTCTGGAAGGACGGTCGCGCGGCGGAGAAATCGACGCTCGACAATCGGTCGTCCGCGCGAACGCGGCGGGTCGAGCGGACGGATTCGGGCCTAACGTTCGTCTGGGACGGGCTGGACCTGCCCGACGAGCCGAACGCCGTGACGGTACGCGCGACCGTAACCTTGACGGACGTCGGCACGAGCCGCTGGCATCTGGAAGTCCAGAATGCGAGCACGGCATGGGGACTCGCCGAGACGACGTTTCCAGTCTTCCGGCAGGTGTCCGCGAGCGGCGCGGCGGACGTGCTGCGGCCGCGCCCCGACTTCGGCGCGGCGCTCGAAAAGGCGCGCGCGTGGTCGGATCGGGATCTCGTCTACGGCTGCATGGCCTACTATCCGATGATGTGCGCGTTCCTGAAGGACAGCGCGGGACTCTACTTCGCCGCGCACGATTCCGAGGCGCGAATCAAGTCGCTGACGATCGGCCGGACGCACGACGTCTCGTTCACGACGCCCGTCGAGAATGCCGGGCTGGCCGGCAAGGCGGCGGAGGGACCGCGCTACGACGTCACCGTTGCGGCGTTCGCGGGCGACTGGTGGGCGGCCGCGCGCCTTTACCGCGCCTGGGCGTTGACGACGAAGTGGACGGCAAAAGGGCCGATCGTCGCGCGGACGGACTACCCGAAGCGCCTTGCGGAGATTCCGCTTTGGCTCAACATCCATGCGGGTCCAGCGGAGACGTCGAACGTCATGGCGCGCGTCCGGCGAATTTTTCCGAACGTCGATGCCGGCATCCACTGGCATCTTTGGCAGCATTCGCCGCATGACGTCAACTATCCCGAATACTTTCCCGCGCAGCCGGGCACAGAGGGGTGCTTTGCCTTTTGCAAGGCAATCGGCGCGGAGGCGATGCCCTACACGAACGGGCGGCTCTGGAGCAACACGACGGTGGGATTCGCCTACGCGAAGCCGTTCGCGATTACGGGGCCGGACGGTGCGCCGGTCGTGGAGAGGTACGGCCCGGTCACGCCGCCGCTCTCGCCGATGTGCCCCTACACGCCGCAGTGGGACGTGACGCTCAACGACTTTGCGCAGCGGATCCTCGACCTGGGCGCTGGGTCGCTCTTCCTCGACCAGATCGGCGCGTGCGCGGGTCAGGCGTGTCACGCGGCGGATCATGGGCATCCCGTGGGCGGCGGCGCGTGGTATTTCGAAGGCTACCAGAGGATTCTCGCACAGACGCATGCACGCTATGCGGCGACGAACGCCTTTCTCACGACCGAGGGCTCCGGCGAGCAGTGGATGAACGTGGTGGACGGTTACCTGAACGTCACGCAGCGTCAGGTCACGGACGTGCCGTTCTTCCACGCCGTCTACGGCGGCTACACGACGTATTTCTGCAGTCCCGAAAACCATGAGGACGATGACCTGTCGTTCCGCGCCGCACAGACGCGCGAACTTTTGTGGGGACAGGCCCTTGGCTGGTACCATCCGCGCATCCTCGACAATTCCGCGAAATGCGCAATCGTGCGACAGCTTGTCGAGTTCCGCCAGACGCACAAGGACTTTTTCGCCTACGGGACACTGCTCGGCGAGGTCGGTTTCTCGGGGTCTGTCCCCGAAATCGACGTGACGTGGCTCGGGCGCAAGCCGTTTTGGGCGTGGAACTTTCCGGACTATCCGTTGTCGCCGACGATTCGGGGCCGTCTGCCGGGCGTGATGGGCTACGTCTGGCGGTCGACGACGGATGGGCGCATGTGCGTGTTCCTTGCGAATGTCACGGCTCGTCCGCAGACCGTGACGTGGCAGTGGCAGGGGACGGCTCGCACGCAGACGCTCTTGCCGGGCGAGATTGACGCTGAGATTTTACCCCCCCCCCCCCCCCCTCAAAAATCAGGAGTTGACGATGTTCGCGTCACGAAACTTTCGCCTGTAGAAGTTTCGCGCAG
>CAKTYZ010000022.1 GCA_934635225.1 uncultured Kiritimatiellota bacterium | reverse complement strand
TTTGTCCAGCCGATGCAGGGCGAGAAGACCGTCTTTTCCGAATTGCCGAAGCCGTGGCCCAAGGAGACGGGCGTCAGTTTTCAGGGGGCCCGGTAAGGAGGTGCAGATGCGTTTTGAGATTTTGACCCTGTTGCTGGCCTCGGCGGCGACGGCTGTGTTTCCCGTCTCGGTGCAGGGCGAGGCGACGAAGTTCCCGAATTGGTGTACGCGGCTGCCGCGTCCGGTCTACGACGCGAAGCCGGAATGGATCGGCTTCTACGACACGGCGTGGGAACTGGCGCACGCGCGCATCGACGAGATTCCGGGATTGCCGGCCTCGCGGTACATGGACGAGGCGCATGCCTCCAGCCTGATCTGGATCTGGGATACGTGCCTCATGGCGCATTTCTGCAAGTACTGCCCGGACGAGTTCCCCGGCATTGAGTCGCTGGAGAACTTCTACGGCGTCATGTTGGCGGCGACGAATGCACCGTTGCCGAAGGTGAAGGGAAACGTCTGGTGTGGCGCCGACTGCGGCAAGATGCTCGACTTCCGCATCCATCATCCGGACAATCCGCCGCTCTTTGCCTGGACGGAATACGTCTATGCGCTTCAGACGGGGGATCGCGCCCGTTTGGAACGCGTGTATGGCGAGAAGCGTTGGCTTCAGCGGTGGTATGAACTTTTCGACGCGTTTGACCCCGCGAAGCCAAAGCCTTATGGCGCGAACTCCCGGGTCGCGCTCAAGCGTGCGGCAGACGGCTACCGCTGGGGCGGGTGTCCGAGCGGCATGGACAACACGCCGCGCGGACGGAAGGGCGAGAAGGATGCGGGGCCGATGGGGCTTTGCCCGGAGAATCCGGACCTCCTCTGGGTGGATGCGCTCGCGCAGCAGGGGCTTTCCGCCCTCTACCTGTCGCGCATCGCCACGCTGCTCGGGCGAGAGGACGAGGCGCGGACATGGCAGACGCGCTACGCGGCGGTTCGGGAGAAGGTCAATCGCCTGTATTGGGACGAATCGGACGGCTTTTACTACGACATCCTGTCGTCGAACCTTGCGAAGGCAAAGGTTCCGACTTTGGCCTCGTATTGGCCGATGCTGGCGGAAATGCCGACGGACGCAATGGGGCGTCGCCTGGCCGACAAGCTCACGGACGCCCGCTGGTTCGGCGGACGCGTTCCCCTGCCCTCGCTGGCGCGTCACGACCGGGATTTCATCGCGACGGGCGGCTACTGGCGCGGGTCGGTCTGGCTGCCGACGGCCTACATGGCGCTCAAGGCGCTCGATGCCTACGGCGATTTCGGGCGGGTGCGCGACGTCGCGACGCGGCTTGTGGACCACCTGTACCGGACCTATCGTGAATTCTCGCCACACACGATCTGGGAATGCTATTCGCCGACGGAGCCGAAACCGGCGACCAACAAGCGCGGCGAATTCGTGCGATACGATTTCTGCGGCTGGTCGGCTCTCGGACCCATTTCGGTCTTTCTGGAAGACGTCATCGGCATCAAGGAGGCCAACGCGTTTGCCAATGCGCTGCGTTGCGAGTTCCCCCGTGAGGTTCGGGGGCGCGTCGGCGTCGAGAACTACCGCTTCGGGCGCGTGGCCTGTTCGGTGATTGCGACGACGGACGAGATCAAGGTCGTCTCGAATCGGCCTTTCACGCTTCTTGCGGACGGGCGGGTGTTCGCCGTCAAATCCGGCGAGAACGTCTTTCCGCGACGTCGTGGCGGCTCGAAGTCGGCTGAACGGTGACTTGTAAAGGGGGTGGGTCAGCAGAAACTCCTTAAGCCGCTTTGGCCAGACGTGAATCGTAAGCATATGCGGTCTCTCCGTTGAGCGATTCCCTGTGGATTGAGTTGATCCAGTCCTCGAGCTGCCAGCGCCTGACGATGGCGAGGCCGCCCCGCGTCTGAACTCGCGCTGACGCGCAAAAAGAAGTTCAAAAATTATGGTTGCTATGGGGGTGGCTCTTCCATCCGCATGGAGACGCCCCTTCCATCCGCATCGGTTGACGCATCCGTTCCAGGTCGTCCCCGGCGTCTATGGGGTGGCGTTGTTCGCTTTTCTTCTTTGGTTGACCCCATGGCTTTCCTCTCTTCTTTGCTGACCCGTTAGATATTACCATTTGCGGAAGTCGGCTGAACGCTGATTGCACTATGAATGCGCGCAAATAAATGCTATAATAGCGGGACAAGCGAGACAAACAAGTCAACGTAATTACAACAGAAAGGAACTGAAAGATGGAACTCAAAGGATCCAAGACGGAACAGAACCTGATGGCAGCCTTTGCGGGCGAGTCGCAGGCGCGCAACAAGTACGACTACTTCGCCTCGAAAGCCAAGAAGGACGGCTACGAGCAGATCGCGGCGATCTTTCAGGAGACGGCGCTCAACGAGAAGGAACACGCCAAGATGTGGTTCAAGCTCTTCGCGGGTATTGGAGAGACGCCCGAGAACCTCTTGACGGCGGCGGCGGGCGAGCATGAGGAATGGACCGACATGTACCGGCGTTTCGCCGAAGAGGCCGAGTCCGAGGGGTTCAAGGACATAGCGGAGAAGTTCCGCAAGGTCGCCGAGGTCGAGGCGTGTCACGAGACGCGCTACCGTCAGCTTGCGAAAAACATCGAGACGGGCGAGGTCTGGGTGCGCGTGGGCGTAAAGAAGTGGCAGTGCCGCAACTGCGGCGCGATTGTCGAGAGCGAACAGGCTCCCGAAAAGTGTCCCGTCTGCGACCATCCGAAGGCCTATTTCCAACTCATGCAGGACAATTATTGACAGGAGGTTCGCGTGTACATCAAGCTGACGCGTCTGGACGACACGCCGATCTGGCTTAATGCGAGCTTCATCGTGACCATTGAGCCTCGGAAAGGGGGCGGTTCGGTTGTCGTCCCCATCGGCGATGGCCTTGACTATGACGTGAAGGAGTCCGTCGCGTGCGTCCTGACGATGCTTGGCGACGCGCCGGCGGCTGTCGTCGTGCCCGTTCCGCCTCCGCCGGGGCTGGCCCCGAAGCCCGCGTATGCCTTGCCGGGGGCGGAGGCTCCGTCTTCGGGCGAGGTTTCTGCGCCCGTGCCGGAAGTCGTTCCCGACGAGGCCGCGTCCGAAGCCGCCGCCGAACCGGCGGCGAAGCCCGTGCGCAAGACGACGCTGTCGCGTGCGAAGACGAAGACGGCCGCCGCCGAGACGGCGACGGAGCCGACCGAGAAGAAGCCGCGTGCGCGGCGGACGAAGAAGCCCTCGCTGGACCTCTCGGCGGACGAGATCGCCCGCCTGAGGAAGCTCGCGCCGGGGTCGGTTCGCAAACTGGTGAACACGTTGACGGCCCAATTTCGGGTTGTCGAGCCCGAACCGACGGTCAGGGCCTTGGAGGCGCACGGCGTCCTGACGATCGACCGAGACCATGTCGTGTGGCAGTAAGTGCGCACTTTATGGTATAATACGCAAACTTTTACCGCCACAGGCGGGTCCGGAGAAGCCTCGCGCTGGTGCGGGGTGCCGAAGGTGTAATTCCCCGAAAGGGTCGGGGACGATCTCTCAGGCAAAAGGACGGAAAGGCAAACGGAAATGATGCAGGCAGCCACGTGGCTGGATACGTTCACGGACTACGTGAACTTGGTTGACGACAAGGTCTGGGGAACGTCTTTTGAAATAGCGGGCTTCCCCGTGCCGCTACTGATCATCTTGATTCTCTTTGGCGGAATCTGGCTGACGGTTCGACTGGGCGGCATGCAGTTCTTCCAGTTGCCGCGTGCGCTCAAGTACATGTTCAAGAACGAGAAGGTCGAACATGGCGCGAAGGGCGAGGTCTCCAGTTTCGGCGCGCTCTGCACGGCTCTCTCGGCGACCATCGGCACGGGCAACATCGTCGGCGTCGCGACGGCCTACGTCGCGGGCGGCCCGGGCGCGATCTTCTGGATGTGGCTGGCCGCGCTCTTCGGCATGGCGACGAAGTACTCCGAGGGCCTTCTGGCCGTCAAGTACCGCGAGCATGACGAGGCGACCGGCCATGTCCTCGGCGGCCCGTTCTACTACATCGAGCGCGGCATGGGCCGCAAATGGAAGCCGCTCGCGTGCATGTTCGCGTTCTTCGGCGTCCTCGTCGGCCTCTTCGGCATCGGCACGTTCACGCAGGTGAACTCGATCTGCGGCTCGTTCAACACGTTCTTCAAGAGCTACATCGACACGGCGGACGTCCACAACTTCACGATTCTCGGCAACTCCTACTCATGCGCGACGATCTTCGGCTCGATCCTTCTGGCGTTCATGGTCGGCCTGGTCGTGATCGGCGGCCTCAAGCGCATCGCGAAGGTGAGCGAGAAGGTGATTCCGCTCATGGTCGTCCTCTACGTCGCGTTCGCGCTCATTCTCGTCTTCTGCAACCTCGGCAGGATCCCGGCGGCGATCGGCACGATCGTCACGTCGGCGTTCGGCCTCCAGGCGGCGGCGGGGGGTGCGCTCGGCGCGGTCATCGCGGCGATGCAGAAGGGCATCGCGCGCGGCATCTTCTCGAACGAGGCGGGTCTCGGCTCCGCGCCGATCGCGGCCGCGGCCGCGCAGACGAAGGAGCCCGTCCGGCAGGGCCTCGTCTCGATGACGGGCACGTTCCTCGACACGATCGTCGTCTGCTCGATGACGGGCCTTGCGCTCACGATGACGAACCAGCCGGTTTCGGCCGAGTCGTTCAAGGGCGTCTCGGAGCTCTACAGCGCGAGCGCCGCCTCCGGCGCGGCGGCCACGATGAAGGCCTTCGCCGTCGGCATCCCGTTCCTGCCGCCGATCGTCACGGACGCGCTGCTGATGGTTTCGCTCGTCCTCTTCGGCTTCACGACGATTCTCGGGTGGGACTACTATTCGGAGCGTTGCCTTGAATACCTGACGAACGGGAACATGAAGCCCGTCCTCGTGTACCGCTGGCTCTACATCGCGGCCGTCTTCATCGGCCCGTACATGACGATTTCAGCCGTCTGGGGCATCGCGGACATCGTCAACGGCCTCATGGCCGTGCCGAACATGATCGCGCTTCTCGCGCTCTCCGGCGTTGTCGTGGCGGAGACGAAGAGCTATTTCAAGCGTCTCAAGGCCGGCGAGATCAAGGAATGACGAGACGCGACGATCTTGCCTGACGGGCCATGGGCGACGCGCGCGAGATCGTCGAAGGCACCATCCGTTCCGTCGTCTACCACAACGACGAGAACGGCTATACGGTCCTTCATGTCGAGACTCCGAGTGAGTTCGAGCTCGCCCGGAATCCCGAGATAACGATTGTCGGGAAGACCCAGGCCGTCTGGGAGGGCGAAGACGTCAAGGCCGAGGGCCAGTGGGTCACCGACAAGGTCCACGGACGACAGTTCAAGGCCGAGACGCTCACGTGCATCGCCCCGCGTTCGCTGAAGGGAATCGAACGCTATCTCGCGTCAGGCCTGATCAAGGGCATCGGCCCTGTCCTCGCCAAGCGCATCGTCGCGACATTTGGCGAGGACACGATGCACGTTCTCCAATACCAGTCCGCGCGCCTCTCGGAGGTTCCGAAGCTCGGCGCGTCGAAGATCCGCCAGATCCGCGAGAGCTGGCACGCGAACGAGTCGATGCGCGAGAACCTCATCTTCGGGCAGACTTACGGCATCTCGATCACGAAGATGACGAAAATCGTCCGCAAGTACGGCCCGGACGCGATTGCCATCGTCAAGGCCGACCCCTATCGGCTTTGCCGCGACATCTGGGGCATCGGCTTCGCCACGGCGGACAAGATCGCGCTCTCGGTCGGCATCCCGAAAGACTCTCCCCTTCGCGCACGCGCGTCCATCAGCTATACGCTGGAGACGGAAGCCGAGAACGGCGGGCACTGCTGGACGTTCGAGAACGACCTGCTTCTGCACGCGCACGAACTGACCGAGATCCCGCTGGAGATCCTGTCGGACGCGTTGCGGACGGAGATTGCGGAAGGTCGCGTCGTCGCGGGTGCGGGCGCGGCGGACGCGTCGCGTCCGATTTACCTGAAGTCGCTTTACTTTTCCGAACGCGACGTCGCCGCGCGGGTAAAGGCGATCCTTGCCGCGCCGCGCGCCTTTGCCGCGATCGAGCCGGACCGCGCGATTGCCTGGTGGCAGTCGCGCCAGCGCTTCGAGCTGGCGGAAAAGCAGCGCGAGGCGTTGTCAAACTCGCTTTCGGCGAAATTCTCGATCATCACGGGCGGTCCGGGCGTCGGCAAGACGACGATCATCCGGGCTCTTGTGGAGATTTACGGCAAGAAGCGGCTGCGCGTCGTTCTGGCCGCGCCGACGGGCCGTGCCGCGAAGCGCATGACGGAGTCGGTCGGCGCGCCGGCGCAGACGATTCATCGCCTCCTCAAGTGGAATCCCGTGACGAACCGCTTCACCTTTGACGCGGACAACCCGCTCGAAGGCGATGTCTTCGTCTTTGACGAGACGTCGATGATTGACGTCAAATTGGCGTGCGAACTGCTGAAGGCGATTCCCGACGCGGCGACCGTCGTGTGGGTGGGCGACACCGACCAGCTTCCGTCCGTGGGGCCGGGTTCGGTTCTTGGGGACCTCATCAAGTCCCACGCGATGCCGGCGACGCGGCTGAACTTCATTTTCCGTCAGGACACGACGGGGCTTATCGTCAAGAACGCCCACCACGTGAATGCGGGCGAGCCGCTGGAGATCGCGCATGGCGAGTCGGACTTCTACTTTGCGCGGTGCGAGGACCCTGACCTTTGCCTGAAGCGCGCCATCGAGTTCATGACGACGCGCATCCCGTGCAAGTTCGGGATGGATCCGCTTCGCGATGTCCAGGTGCTGACGCCGATGCGCAAGAACGTTCTCGGTACGGACAACCTGAACGTCGAACTTCAGAAGGCCCTCAACCCGACGGGAGACGCGATCAAGCGCGGCGGGACGGTCTTCCGCGTCGGCGACCGCGTGATGCAGCTGCGGAACAACTATGACAAGGACGTCTTCAACGGTGACGTCGGCTTCGTGCAGGCGGTCAGTCCCGAGGACCGTTCGCTCATCGTGCTGTTCGACGGCAAGCCCGTGAAGTACGAGACGGGCGACTTGGATGAACTGGTCCTGGCCTACGCGATGACGATCCACAAGTCGCAAGGCAGCGAGTACCCGGCGGTCATCGTCCTTCTTCATACGCAACATTACGTCATGCTGCAGCGCAACCTTCTCTATACGGCGATCACGCGCGGCAAGCGCCTGGTCTTGCTGATGGGCGTTCCCTATGCGATTGATCAGGCGATCAAGACGAATACGGTCCGCGAACGTCGCACGTCCCTTGCCGAACGCCTGTCGGGGAACCCGTGAAAACGATGAAAAAAAGGAGCCGGGCGGTTGACTTGCTTACCCGATTGGGTGTATAATATGCTTTGATTATGTGGAGAATAGCGTTTAGAGTTTCGATGAAATCGGTCGCGCTGGTGGGCCTTTTGGGGCTTGTGAGCGGGTGCGAGTCGATTTCCGAGGCGTTTCGCGAGCGTGAGACGGTCGATTCGTCGGTCGTTGCCACGTGGTGGGACGGACCGCGCGTGCGCCCCGGCGTCCAGTTGACGATTCAAATCGGGACGGTCGCGGCCCCGCCGACGACGATGGAGGTTCTTGTCGACCAGAACGGCGACATCACCTTGCCGCTTCTTTTGCAGGAGCCCGTCGCTTGCGACGGGCTGACGCTTGAGGCCTTGAAGCAGAAGCTGGTGAAGGTCTATTCCAGATACCTGCGCCAGCCGATGGTGACCGTGACGTTCTCGCCTTACGACGGCAAGGGCGTTTCGCCGTGGGGGACGGTCACGGTTCTGGGCGAAGTCGGCAACCCGGGGCCCGTGAACATGCCGGCGACGATGGACCTGACGGTCACGAAGGTCCTTCAGGCGGCGGGCGGGTGCAAGCCGTTCGCCGACAAGACGAACATTCGCGTGACGCGGTGCGACAAGGACGGGAACCAGACGCGCACGTTCGTCAACATCAACGAAATCGGCAAGGACGGTCGCGTCGACAAGGACATGCCGTTGCGCGCCGGTGACGTGGTGTGGGTTCCAGAAACATGGTATTGACTGGCGGTAACTAAGAAGGAGTGAACACGATGAAAAACTTGCTGATTGTTGCGACGATGCTTCTGGCAGGGGTTTCCTGCCTGAATGCGGCGACCGATACGGCCGTCAAGCTGAAGACGAACACGACCCGCATCTCGCTTGCGGACGCGAAAGGGCGCATTGACAAGGCGATTGCGAGCCCGGCCGTGATGAAGGCGATCATGCAGCACCTCTCGGCGGAGGACCAGAAGCAGTTCCTCGCCGACGTCAATGCGGCGATTGCGACGATGCCGGCCTCGGAGGCGGACCGGACGCGGACGTTCGTGGCGATTAACCGCGCGGCGCTTCAGGGCGCTCAGAAGGGCAACGTCGCGACGCTGGTCGCCGAGAGTTTCGCGACGGTCCCCGTCTCGGCCCTGCCGGCTCTCTCCGAAAGCCTGGGGGCGGATCTCCTGAACCGTGCGACGGACCGGAACCGCACCTATACGGACGAGCAGTTCGTCAAGTTGTCGGAGACCGTGATGGAGAAGGTGAACGCGCGCGTGGCCGAAGTTGACCATTCCGATGTCCGGAGCGGGTTTGCCGCGCTGATGCTCGTTCGCGGCTCGAATTCGACAAAACCCGAGATCGTCGATCCAATCATCGCGGCACTTCCGGAGGCCGTGCGCGAGACGGCGAAGAAGGAGTGGTTCCCGTCCGCGTTGGCGGAAGGCTCGGAGAAGAACTATGAGGCGATGTTGGCGGCGGGCGACGTCGAAGTCGTTGAGACGACGGAGGCGCCGCAGACCGTCGAGGATGAGACCGTGACGATTCCGCTTCGCGTGGCGGGTCCGCAGTTCGTCGATTCGCTGATTGCGGACATTGCAGGCGCGAACACGGACCCGACGATGTCGGCTGGCCAGTCGAATCCGATTTTTGACGCGGTCACGGCGCCGTTGCAGTATCAGTTGCCGAACCTTGGCGTTGGCGACCCGATGAGCGATGCGAATCCTATCATCGGCGAGGCCATTGGCTATCAGTATCAGTCAACGGGCCGTCGGCTCTAAACAATGCGTTCTGTGGGGGTAAAAGATGAATGTGAATAAGTTGAAGTTGCCGGTCTTGCTCTTTGCGGCGTCTCTGACGGCGCTTGCCTTGGCGGAGACGATGGATCGTCCGAGTGGCATCAGGATTGGCCAGCACCTGACGCTTCGCCCGTACGTGTCGGTTTCCGCGACTTACGACTCGAATGTCTTTGGCATGCATCGGGGCGGCACAGGCAAAGACGATGACGTGATGTGGACGATTAATCCGGGTCTCGGTCTCGACTACAAGGCCGAGAACTGGTCGCTTCTCCTGACAGCTTACTACAACTACCGTGCGTATTGCCAAAAGCGTTATTGGGAAAACTACAACCAGCACTCTTACGGTGAGACGGTGCGCTGGAACTGGAGCAACTCCAAGGGGGCCGAACGGGGCTGGTCGCTGATGCTTTCCGAGACGTTCTCCCAGATCACGATGGCGGATGACGTCTCCTTGGGGAACGGTCGCGCCTATTCGGCTGACCGTCGTCAGCTCTCCGTGCAGGGCGTCGCGCAGCGTCGCTTCAACGAGCATTGGCATTCCGAACTTACGGCGAGCTACTACAACCTTGACTACATGAATGACACGGACCCGAACTCCTACGCGCTCTATGGCTGGCAGCGTTGGGCGGCGAATCTGAGCGCGGGCTATGCGCCGACGCGCTGGACGGATTTCCTTGTCAATGTCGGCTATCAGGGCTACAAGCAGGACAACGTCACTTCGCAAGGGCTCAGCAGCGAGTCGGAAGGGTATACGGCTCAGTTGGGTCTTGGCTCTTATGCGACGGAGCGCATCTCCTACCGCGCGCTTGCGGGCTGGAGCCGCTTCGACTACGGCAAGAGCGCGGATTCCGTGGACGGGTTCGTCTACACGATTTCGGGCAACTGGAAGATTTCCGACACGTGGAACACGATGCTCCTCGCGACGAGCTATTACCAGCCGTCTGAGCGTCAGCTGGGTTCGAGTTCGCGCATCGACTCCATGAGCTGGGGCCTTGGCAAGTCGCTCGTCCGCGGCAAGCTCCGCTCGACGCTTGACGTCACCTATCGCCGCGAGACGCATGAATACGCGTGGTCTTCGTCGAGTGACTACACGCTTGACACCGTTTCGGCGCGTTTGGGCTTTGACTACACGCTCAACCGTTTCCTTGCGCTCTTCACCTATGCGGAATATCTCCGGTCGTGGAATGACAGCACGACCTATTGCGATTATGATCGCTGGCGCGTGACGGGTGGCGTTCGGTTTACCTACTGACGTGCAGCGAGTCATAGCCAAATACGGATTGGCGGCGCATCTTGCTCTCGTAGCGGTCGCGCCGCTCTTCCTCTATCCGTTTTGTCCGGAACGGTCGGTTGCGTTTGCCGTCCTGTGGCTGGCGTTGTTTGGCGCGATCTGGGCTTTTTTGGAGCCCTCTCTCCGTCCGGGCGAGATGCTGCATGATGCGCGGGCGCGCGTCGCCTCTGCCGTGGCGCGGGATCCGGTCTTCTGGCTCTCGCTCGTTTTGGTCGCCTATACGGGGATTCGGGCATTCAACGACGGCATACGAATGGCGTATGATGCCGAAAAGGGCGTCTGGAAGTTGGCGGAGACGCTGTTTCCTCTTTATCCGGGTTGTGTGGACGGTGCGGGGCTGTTGCCTTTTGCCGCGACCGTGGCCTTGGCCGTCTTGCTTGTCGCAGCCCGCCACTCTCTGGGCCGATCCGCGCGCATGGCGTTCTTTCTGGTGGCCTCGGCCGTCGCGGGCTTGGCGGCCGTCGTGATGCTCTTGGCCGCGCGGCAGGGGCAGGCGGACTGTCTGCGGGCGCTCAAGGCCACCGGGGCGACGGCTTCCTTTGCGGGCGTTGCATTCGGCTTCTATTTTCTGGCGGGGATCCTGTCGCTGACGACGGCCTTTGAACGGTCGTGGAACCGCGTGATGCTGCTGTTCCCGTTGTCCATTGGCGGAACGGCCCTTGGCGCGTTCGCATTCGCCCCGCCGTTCGTCGCCCTGGCAATGGGGGGCGCGGGGGTCATTCTGCTTGTGCTCTCGTTCGTCTTTGCGCTCAAGAAACTCCGACGGCATGCGGACTTCAAGCTGCTCGTCGTTTTCGCGCTTTCGCTGACGGTCGGAGGCTTGCTGACGGTCTTTCTGATGCCACGCGCGGCGTTGGACGCCCATGCGGAGGCTTTCGTCCAGCAGGATTTCTTCGGCGGTGACATCTTTGCCCTGCGCCGGACGCTTTCGGAACTCGCTCTTCGCGCATGGAAGACGGCCCCGTGGATTGGAACGGGATTGGGCACGTTCGGCCTTGACATCCGGTTTCAGGCGCTTCCGGCGGACTGGGCGACAATTCCACGCGGACAGCAGACGATTCCGAATGGCGGTTGGCTGCTCCTGACGGAGCGCGGAATCGTGGGATGCGCCCTGTTTGCGCTTCCGTTTGGGTTTCTGCTTTTTGCCTATCTGCGGCGTCTGGTGCTGTGGGTTCGCGGCCTTTCCTTGCCGCATCCTGCCAGTTTCCTGGCCCCGTTGGTCTTCGCGTTGCTTGTGGCGGATGTCCTGATCGACGGTTCGTTCCTCCGCGCGGACGTCTTGCTGGTCATTTGCGCCGAACTGGCGATTTCGACGAAGTCTTTCCCTAAACAAAATATCCATTCGAATGGCTGAGAAACCAATTTATTACGGCGGGCATGGCTCGTCGTCGATGTATTACGGTGGGCGAAAGCCGATGTACTATGGTGCTGGGCGAAGTTACGGCGCGGCGTATGGCGGCGCCTACGGCGGTATCTACGGCGATGCGTCGCCGAATGGCCCCGACGACGGTTCGGTCGTCGGCACGATCACGCTGAGCCGCATGCTCCGCGTCATCTCCCAGCGTTGGCTGTCCGTTTTCGTCTTCCTGATCGTGGGTTTGATCGTCGCGTTTGCCGTCTATCGCATTGCGCCGACCATTTACGAGGCGAAGAGCGAATTCTCGATGGACATGCGCCGTTCGACGGGCGGGGGGCGCGGCCAGAGCGCGTTGGCGGAGATAACGCCGGATTACGGCAACACTTACGCCGAGATCTTCAACACGCGCATTTCCGACTGGCGGTCGGAAAAGGTGATCACGAAAGTCATTCAGCAGTATCGCGCGACCCATCCGACCTCGACCACGCCTGACGAGGAGCTGATCTCGACGCTGGCGGACTCCGAACTTGAGCTGATCCGGAATTCGCGCATCATCACGATCGCGCTTCGCTCGAAGACCCCTGCCCTCTGCGCGGCGCTGGCGAATGCCTACGCGGAGTCGATTGAGTCCTTTACGGACGAAGAGAACAAGATCCGCTGCGACAAGGCCGTTTCCCAGATTCACCAGAATGTGGAACGCAAGCGTCGCGAAACGGACAAGCTCGCGCAGCGGCTCCTGGACTTCCGCACCTCGCACAAGGTGGACAATCTTCGCTCGTCGCGCGACACGGTTCAGCAGGGCCTGTCCAAGACGACGGCGGACATCCTCGCGCTTGAGACGGAGGAGACGCAGCTCATCGAGTGGGAGAAGATGTTGTCGGCGGTCCAGAAGGACCCCGCGAGTTACGGCAACCTCTCGACGAGCGTGCCGCGTGCGCAGGAAATCGCCGAGGAGTTCCGCGCGTATCAGGATGCCGAGGGGCAGTGCCAGAAGCTTATGTTCTCGTTCACCGACAGCCATCCCGAGGTAATCGCCGCGAAACGGGCGCTGGAACTCGCGAAGCAGCGCTTCCTGGACGCGGCGGCGCGTGCGCTCCTGACGGGGCGCTCGACGCTGAAGGTTACGCGCAACCAGCTGGCGAACCTGCGTCAGAAGCAGGATGACCTGCGCAATGAACTGGCCTCGCTTGAGCAGCGCATCGTGCTGGCCGAATCGGGGCTGGGACAGCTTGAGGCGGAGTTCGGCATTGCCCACCGCGTCCTCGAAGGCCTGATTCTGGACGAGAACAAGGCGCGCATCGAGGCCGAGTCCAACAACGAGATTGTCCGCGTCGGTCGCCCGGCTGGCGTGCCGACGAAGCCGGTCTTTCCGAATCCGGCGATCATCTTTGGCGCGGGCATCGTCCTTTCGCTTGCGCTGGGCGTCCTCTTCGTGCTGGTGATCGACAACCTTGAGGACACGGTCGTGAACCTCTCGGACATCGAAGGCCGCCTGTCGCTGAAGGTGCTGGCGGTTCTGCCGCACGTCCGCCGGAAGAAGCGCGAGGACGTCGCGAAGTTCCTGATGGAAGACAAGTATTCGCAGTTCGCCGAGTCGATCGCGGGTCTGCGGAATCTCCTTGACTCGCCGCGCTACGAGGCTCTTTCGCATTGTCTGCTGGTCATCTCGACCCAGCCGGGCGAAGGCAAGACGATTACCTCGACCTCATTGGCGATCGCCTATGCGCAGGCGGGGCGGCGCACGTTGCATGTCGATTTCGACCTTCGCCGTCCGCGCTTGGCGCGCATCTGGAACCTCGAACTGGATTCGGAACGCAGTTTCTCGCATGTCCTTCAGGCGGCGGGATCGACGGTCCCTGACTTTGCGAAAATCGTCAACAAGTCAACCCAGCCGGGGCTGGACGTCATTGCCTCGCTGGCTCCCGACGGCGTCTCGCCCGCGACCATCTTCGGCTCGTCGGTCGTGCCGGAGTTCTTCAAGTGGGCGCGCGCAAACTATGACCACATCATCGTGGACTCGCCGCCGTATGGCGTCGTTGGCGACGTCGTCTCGCTGTCGGTCCTCGTCGATTCGGTCGTCATCATGTGCTGCCCGGACCGGACGCACTTCAAGCCGATCCAGTTCTGCTCGCGTTCGCTGACCGAGGCCGGCGCGAACATTCTCGGGGCCATCGTCAACGACATTGAGATCTCGAATGCGCACGCCTTTACGCCGCACGCCCACAACCGCCATTACGGAAAGTATGGCTACGGGTATGGCTACGGCTATGGCTACGGCTACCAGCCGAAGAAGGCGAAAGGCGAAACGGCTTCCGCCGTGAAGAAGAACGCGGACGGTGCGGGCGAAACGACCGTCGCGACGGCCGGAACGGGCTCCGCCAAGGCTGTCGATGACGAAGCACGGGGCTTTGCGGACGATGAATAGGCGCTGCATTGTCACGGGCGCGGCGGGCTTTATCGGCTCGGCCCTCGTTCGGCTCCTGCTGAAGGAGACGGACAGTGCGGTGCTTGTCGTGGACAAGTTGACCTATGCGGGCGTTCCCGAGTCCCTTCGGGAGGTGGGGCTGAATCCGGCGACCGACATCTGCGCAGATGTTGCGACATTGCGCGGCCAGCTGGCGGAAAAGAGGAGGCTGACGTTTCTCCGCGCCGACATCTGCGACGAGGCTGCGATGTCGCAGGCTTTTGCGGCGTTTGAGCCGGAGACGGTTTTCCATCTTGCGGCCGAATCGCATGTGGATCGCTCGATTGACGGTCCGGACGCTTTCGTTCGCACGAATGTCGTCGGCACGGCAACGCTTCTTCAGGTTGCGCTGAAGTGGTGGCGGGAGCATCCCGCATTTGTCTTTCAGCACATTTCGACGGACGAGGTCTACGGGACGTTGGGCGCGACGGGATTCTTCACGGAGAAAACGCCGTATTCGCCGCATTCGCCCTATTCGGCCTCGAAAGCCGCGTCAGACCACCTGGTCCGTGCCTGGCATGATACCTACGGGCTTCCGACGCGCCTGACCAACTGTTCGAACAACTACGGTCCGTACCACTTCCCGGAGAAGCTCATTCCGCTTGTCATCCTCAACTGTCTGGACGGGAAGCCCCTGCCGGTCTATGGGAAAGGCGCGAATGTCCGCGACTGGCTGTATGTCGAAGACCATGCCCGTGCGCTCCTGCTCGTGAACGAGAAGGGTCGGGACGGCGAGACCTACAATGTCGGCGGGCACAACGAGCGGACGAATCTTGAGGTCGTTCAGGCGATCTGCTCGATCATGGACGAGTTGCGTCCGCGCGTGAGCGGCAGATATTCTGACCTGATTGCGCACGTGGCGGATCGTCCGGGACATGACTTGCGCTATGCCATCGACCCGACCAAGTTGATGACCGAACTCGGATGGAAGCCGCTTGAGAACTTCGAGAGCGGCATCCGCAAGACGGTGCGGTGGTACCTTGACAACGCGTGGTGGTGGAAACCGATCCACGAAGGCCGTTACGCGGGTCAGCGTCTCGGACGCGGCTGAGAGAGACCCGAGCCATCGCCCCTTGACAGGCTGTCACCTATTTTGGTAACATACACGGTGTAAAGGAGATTTCAGGATGAAAAAATTGCTGGTCGCTTTGATTTTTGCCGGCGCGAGCGCGTTGGCCTTGGCTGATAATCCTCAGTGGAAGTCGCCGTGGTTTAAGGGGATTGAAAACCCGACGGCCCTTGATTCGCTGGGGAACTCCAACGGCTCGTGGGAAATCCCAGGTGACAGTGCGGAAGTCAAGGACGGCGCCTTGGTCCTTGATGTCGATACGGATGCCGAGGCGAAGTTCACCGTGGGCGCGGACAAAGGCGAGAGCGGTACTTGCCAGCGGTTGACCGTCTCGGGCGTGTTCACGCCAATTGCGCCGGAAGATCTTCTTTCGGGCGAGGAGATGGGCACAAGCAAGAGTGCGCAGGTCGGCTTCGCCGTTGTTGAGGAAGAGACGGCTTCCCTCTCCTATTACGCGTGGGTTGGCGGGGCCGGCCACGCGAGCAAGATTGGCGACTGGGTCAAACTTGAGGCGTTGGGTTCGGCATCGACGGAGGGGGCGGAACTTGTGATTGAGCTTTCCTATTGGACGGATACGGTGACGGCGACGTTCAAGGTCGGCGGAAAGGAAGCCACGGTAGAATTGACGGACAAAGCCCTTAAAATGGCGGCGGCCAAGACGATTTCGTCGATGGCGTGCACGGGCAGCGGCACGTTGAGCGCAGTTCACGGCGACTGCCAAAAGGCTGTCGCGCAGGTCGGCAACAAGAAGTATGCCACATATGACGAGGCTGTCGTAAGTGCGCCGGATGGCGTGATTACGGCATTGCAGCCGATTGACGGTGCTGTGACGGCTACGCCTTCGGACACCTCAAAGGAGGTTGTCACGCAGGACGGCAAGGTTATCGTTCAGACGAAGACGGAGATCTTGAACGCGGTCAAGCCGGACGGCGCAAAGCCCCTGATGCATAACGAAGCAAAGTTCCGCGTGTTTTTGGCGGAGAACTGCTCAGCCTACACGGCGGCAAACACGAGCGCGCAGGCCATTGAGGCTCAACTCAAGGCTTCGGATGCGACGAGCAAACGTCCGCTGTGGCAGTCGTATGCGCTTGGCGTGAAGAAGGATGCGGTGCTGACGCTGGCGCGGGCGGACGGCACGAGCGCGGCGTCGGAGGCGATTACGCTTGCGATTCCGGGGGTTTCGTCTTCGGGTGACTACACGATCACGTACAAGGTCGGCAATCAGGCCTCGACCGATCCGGCGGCCATCGCTGTCCCGCAGCAGACGGGGCACTACGCGGTCAAGGTTTCCTTTGAGTAAGCGCGACAATTTTAGGAGAATTACGAATGAAAAAGACGCTCATTGCAGGTTTGGTCGGGTTCCTCGCGGCGGTGACGTTCGCGGGCAAGGACAATGTGGTCGTGACATTCTACACGACGGGTCCCGACGCATATGCCGACGGCTCGCCGGTTCTGGACGGCGAGACCTACGCACTCGTCTACACGCCGAAAGGCTCGACATTTCAGGGTTTCAATGCGGACGGTTCGGCGATTGGCGACAGCAAGGTCGCGCTGAAGGCCCCGATTGCGAAGGACGGCAAGTGCCCGTTCGTCAAGTTTGAAATCGACGAAGGCTATGCGAAGGCGAACTATGCGGACGGTTCGTGGGGCGTTTATCTCCTTGATACGCGTCTGTTCGCGGCGGAACCGGGCGTGGACGGACAGCCGATGGCCACGGGTGCGTTCGGCAAGGCCGTGAACGGCTATGGCGCGGTGGCGACGGCCACGGGTTCGGGTTTCCTCTCGGCGAGCGCGTCCGAGTCGGCGGAAGCGGGCCTCACGCCGGCGGACAAGAAGGACGTCAAGATCACGGGCATCCGGCTGATTGACGGCAAGGTCTACATCCACGTCTCGGGCACGGTGTCAAGCCAGTCCTATCAGGTCCAGTCGGGCGCGACGCCCGATGCGATTGCCCCCGACGCGACGGCGATAGGCAACACGGCAGGCGAGATGATCATCATCCGTGACCAAGTTCCGGGCGGCGCGTTCTTCAAGGTCAACCGCAAGTAATTTGAAGCGAAAGGGATAATGAAATGAAGAAGTTGCTTTCACTGGCTTTCTGCGCGGCGGCGGCGGCGTCCTTCGCGGCGGACGAGATTACGGTTGCCGAGGTCGGCGTAACCATGGTTGTCATCCCCAGGGGGCAGCCGAACACGATTATCGCGGCCTCCTTCAAAGACTTCGCGGACGGCGACGTCTCGATTGAGAACCTCGTCAAGACGACGAATCTGGAGACGGGCGCACAGATCATCCGCTATGCGGCGAATGGTACGCATACGGCATGGAGGCTGAACGCGGAGAAGGCTTGGGAAGCGATTTCCGAGGTCACGCAGGGTGCCGAGGAGGGGGACGTGACGACGGGGACAAGCCCTGATCCGTCCGCGACGACCCCGACCGTGGGCGAGGGCCTGTGGATTGTGCGCGGCCCATCAGCGACTTGGGATGCGGAGATCGCGCTCTACGGCAAGTTTATCGCGGGCCGCACCTCGAAGGTCGTGGCGAACAAGTGGAACCTCCTCGGCAATGCGGGTACGGCTTCTTATACCTTCTCGACGGGCACGAAGGGCGATGAACTCATCGTGGTGGATCATGGTCCGCTTAAGCGCTACCAGTACGGTGATTCGGGGTGGTTCTATGAGACGACGAAGACGAAGACCGTGACGGCGAATGGCCGCGACTGGACGAAGGTGGAGAAAGTCTCTCATCCAGAGAACCCAACGATTGCCGCCGGAATCGGCTTTTGGTACAGGTCGGCAACAGACATGACCCTTACATGGACAGATGTGGACTAACATAAAAGAAAGGCTCCAGACGATGAAAAGAATTCTTGTGCTTGCTTGTGCGGCCCTCTCCTTTGGGGCGATGGCGGACGATTCCTACCTCTACTGGATGGTGGGTGACAACTTGACCTGGAAGGAGGAGGGCGCGGCGCCGGAGTACACGCAGATGGCGGTCGGCGTGCTTGATTCCTCCGGAAAGAACGTGACCTACCTGAATTGCTACGCCTATGGGGGCAGTGGGAATGGCGGCGATTTGGTGGCCAAGGGCTCGGGCGGCTGGTATGCGCACTTGGGGACATATGCTTCTACGTCGTATTCGTTCTACATCGAGCTCTTCAACGACAGCATGAAGTCCGTCGGTCGGTCAGAGCAGATTCTCGACTACAATGCGGCATTGGCGTTTGCGACGACATTCGGGACGTCTCAGCCTCTTGCGAAGGCGTGGGCGCCGACGACCTTCACGACGGCAGCGGTGCCGGAACCGAGTTCGGCGTTTCTGCTCCTTCTCGGCTGTGCGGGCCTCGCGCTCAAGCGCAAGAAACAGTCGAAAGGCTGCTAATCGTGCGTGACATGGTCACTGACGATGGGAGGATCGGGTTCAAGAACCTGATCCTCGCCGCTTTTGTAGGTCTGATTGCGGCGGTGACGGTCTTGGTTTGGGGAATCCCCGGCCTCGACCCCTCGATGTGGAACGAAGTCGCCGTGGCGGCGGGAGTGCGTCCGCCGCAGACGATTTTCCCGGGTTTCTGGCGCATTGTCGCCGAACCGGTGTTCAAGGTCTGCGGCATCAGCGGGGGCGTTCGCGTCTTGACGTTTGCGGGCGCGGCGCTCGGCGGCGTTGCCGTCGCGCTCCTCTGCCTCATCGTCCGCCAGCTTCTCGCGCTGCTCATCCGCACGGACCGCCCCTACGCGGCGTGGAGCGGGCGCATCGCGCCGTTCTTCGCCTGTGTCGCGGCGCTTCTGTTCGGTCTGAGCGACCCGTTCTCGCGCATCGCGCGCGTTCTCTCGCCCTCACTCCTGCGCCTTGTCTGCGTGCTGGTTATCGTTCATCTCGCGTTGCGCTGGTTTGTGGTCGGCGGTCGGTGGCGGCTTTTCCCGCTCGTGGCGCTCATGGGCTTGCTTGCGGGCGAAACGCCGTTTGGCTTTGTCCTGCCACTTGCCTTCATTGGCGCGTACATCGCCGTCTGGCACGGCATCGTGGACGGTCTCTACCTGAAGCCCGAGAAACTGCCCGAACCCGAGGAACTGCCGAAATGGCGGATGTTCTTCCTCTTCCTCGGGACATTGGCGTTGGCCGCCTACCTGAACGCGGCGGAATTCGTCTCGCTTGGCGGAGTGGCGGCGAATGGCTGGAGCGTGAATGACATCTATTTCCGCTATGCGGGCGGCTATTGGCGCGTCTTCGCGGGCGCGGCGAGCATCGTGGGCTGGGTTCTCGGACTCGTCTTCGGCGTCCTGCCGCTTGCCGTGGCGCTGATCGTCTTCCCGAAGGTGGCGCGCGACGACCAGCCGATGCCGTTCAACCTTGGCGTGCTGCTGTTCCTCGTCGGTTCGCTGGCCGTCATGCAGTGCGGAGCGTTTCCGGCCGCGCGGTTCTGGACGTTCACGAAAGACATCGCCTTGGTCCCGAACGGCTTCCTGCTCGCGTTCTTCACGCTTTGTGCGATGATCGCGCTCGCGCTCTTCGGCGCGGCGTTCGCCTTCGAGTGCCAGCGCACCTACCTGACTGGGGAGGAAGGCGTTCCGCCGCCGGGGATTCTCCTGCGTGGGCTGGTCCCGGCCCTCGCGGTCGGACTCGTCCTGCTCGCGTGCCGGACGGTCCCGAAGCCGGTCGAGACGGAGATGCAGCGCATTGTCGATGATGCCGTGCAGGAGACGGTCGAAGAGTGCGGCGACGCGAAATACCTCTTCACCGACGGGCATCTCGATGCCGCCGTCGAATTGTGTGCGCGGAATCGCGGTCGGTCGCTGTACGCGCTCAACATGATGTCAGGCGCGAGCGAGTGGGAGGCGACGGTGCGGGCGCGTCCGTTCGAGCCTGAGACCGAGGACGAGAAGAACGTGCGCATGGGCGTTCCCGTGCTTCTCCGCATCTGGGCGGGGGAAAAGAAGGGCGGCATGGACGAGGCGGCGATCCAGCTCGGCTTTGAGTTCTGGAAGCGCGAACGCAAGCCGTTGCCGACCCTGTCGGGCATGGTGGCGCGCGAAACGGGGCTGGATGCCTCGACGGCGGCGGCGGGAGTCGCACGGGCGAAGGCCCTTGCGGACCGCATCTTGGCGGTGACGCCGCAGATGGAGCATGCCGATCCGTCTCCCGCGCTGTCGAGCGCGTTTTCGGCCGTCTCGTGGCGCTTGTCGCGGTTTGCGCGCCTCCGCGAAGAGCCGGAGATCGCGAACAGCCTGGACGAATCGAACACGGCATTGAAGAAGATGCTGACGGTAATCGAGCAGGAGCGCCAGCGGACTTTTCTTCAGATGACGCCGCGCGAGGGGCTTCAGATTGCCTTGCGTCGCGCGAACTTTGCGGAAGCGCGGCGCTATGCCACATCCGTTTTGAGCGCGAACGAGGATGATCCCGAGGCGAATTTCGCGATGGGCATGAGTGCGCTTGCGCTCAACCGCTTTGCCGATGCCGAACGCTACTTGATCCGTTGCCTCAAGACGCGTCCGAACGAGCCGGCGGTCTTGAACAACCTTTCGATCATCTGCCGCAAACTCCGCCGCTACAAGGAGGCGGAGGATTATGCGCGGCGTGCGCTGAAGGTCTTGCCGGAGTCTCCCGAGGTCAAGCAGACGCTGGCCGACGCATTGAAGAAGGCCCCGTAAATTTGATATACTACACGGCCAATGGCGAGAAAAATCAAAGATCCGCGTCCGTCGTGGGACGAGTATTTCATGGAGATCGCGCAGGTCGTCGCGCGACGTTCCAACTGTTCGCGTCGGAGCGTCGGGGCTGTCGTCGCGCGCAATCATCACATTCTCTCGGCAGGCTATAACGGGACGCCCAAGGGCGTGAAGAACTGCTTCGAAGGCGGGTGTCCGCGCTGTGCGGGCAAGGCCCAAAGCGGTACGCACCTTGACGAGTGCCTTTGCACGCATGCCGAGCAGAACGCGATCTGCCAAGCGGCGTGCTACGGGTTGCCGATTGACGGCGCGTCAATCTACATTACCATTTCGCCGTGCCTGACCTGCGCGAAGCTCATCATCAACGCGGGCATCAAGGAAGTCGTGTATGGGGGCGACTATGCGTTCCTCGACACGGTGAAGAAGATGTTCAAGGTCGCCGGGGTGAAGTACCGAAAGTATGAGGAGAAGGCGAAAGAGGTCTTATTTCAAAACACTCAAAACAAGAAAGAGCAAATACCATGAGCAGAAAGAAAATCATCGCTGGCAATTGGAAGATGAATGTCAAGCCGTCGGAGACCGCCGCGCTCGTCAAGGGCGTCGCCGAGGCGACCAAGGATTTCGCGGGCAAGGTTGACATCGTGTGCTGCACGCCCGCAATCGACGTCCCGGCGGCGGTGACGGCGGCGACGGGCACGCAGGTCGAAGTCGGCGCGGAGAACTGCCATTGGAAGGAGTCGGGCGCGTACACGGGCGAGATCTCGACGGGGATGCTCCTTGACGCGGGCGCGAAGTATGTCATCATCGGGCATAGCGAGCGTCGTCAGTATTTCGGCGAGACGGACGAGACGGTCAATCTCCGCGCACGCGCGGCGATTGCCGCAGGACTGACCGCGATTGTCTGTGTCGGCGAGACGCTGGAGGAGCGCGAGGCGGGCAAGCTCGTCGAGGTCATCGAGCGCCAGATGAACGTTGGCCTCAAGGACATGACGGCAGCGGACTGCGCGAAACTCGTCATTGCCTATGAGCCTGTCTGGGCGATTGGCACGGGCAAGACGGCGACCCCGGATCAGGCGCAGGAAGTCCATGCGCTCATCCGCGCGACGCTCGCGAAACTCGTCGGCGCCGAGACGGCCGAGACGGTCCGCATCCAATATGGCGGGTCGATGAAGCCGGGCAATGCGGCGGAACTTCTGGCAAAAAAGGACATTGACGGCGGTCTCATTGGCGGTGCCGCCCTCAAGGCGGCGGATTTTGCGGACATCATCGCGGCTGCGGCCCATGCGTAAGGGAGGCGTGACCCTTCTCGCAACGGCGCTTGCCGTCATCGCGGGATGCTTCAACGAGCCGGAGCCGGCATACAAGTCGGTTCCGGCCGAAAGCCGTCTCTACCTGTCGGACAAGGGTCTTTCGGATCTGTCGGCGACGGATTTCACGAAAGTCGGGGATTATCTGAACCTTGACCGCAACGCATTGACGAATGTCGATCCTGTTGCGAAGTTGACGGGGCTGAAGTGGCTGCGCCTCAATGACAATCGGCTTTCGTCCTTGCCGGACTTGAAGGAACTGACGCTCCTGCGGCGCATCTATCTCAAGAACAATCGTTTTGAGAAGGTCCCGGAGACCCTGAAGGACCTGCCCGCCCTGACGGACATCGAGTTCTCGGGCAATCCGATCGCGGAGATTCCTGCATGGCTGGCGACGAAGAGAGGGCTGAAGAACCTCTCGTTCAATCAGACGCGCTTGACGAAGCTTCCCGAGGACTTGTCGGCCTGGGCGACATTGCAGTCGTTGCAGTTGGGCGAACTCAATCTGTCGGCGGAGGAGATGGCGCGTATCCGCAAGGCCCTGCCGAAGGTCGCGATTGCCTTCTGACGGATGAAGGGGAGTCTGGATGAACTGGCCAAGGGCAACCTTGGCCGGTTGCTTTTGAAGTATTCGTGGCCGGCTTTGGTCGCGATGACGTTGAATGCGCTCTACGCCGTTGTTGACCGCGTGTTTATCGGGCAAGGCTGTGGCGTAGACGCGATGGCGGGCGTGCAGCTCGCGATGCCCGTGATGATGTTTCTCACGGCGTTCGGTCCGCTGATTGGCGTCGGTCATGCGGCGATTCTCTCGATCAAGCTTGGCGCAAACGACCGTGTGGCGTGTGAAAAACTTCTGGGTGAAACGGTTGCCCTCAAGGTTCTCCTTTACGCCGTCCTCATTCCGACGATCTACCTGTCGCTTGACGCGATCTTGTCTTGGTGCGGCGCGGACAAGGTGACGCCTGAGGCCCATGCCGCTGCGAAAACCTATTTGGAGATTGTTCTCGCGTCACATCTCTTCTCGCATCTTGCCTTCGGACTTTCCGCGCTTCAGCGTGCGGAGGGCGGAGCAATCCGTTCTATGCTTTGCATGGTTCTTGGCTTTGGAACGAATCTCGTGCTGGACCCGATTCTGATCTTCGGCTTTGGCATGGGAGTTGCAGGGGCCGCGTGGGCAACGAATGTCGCGATGTTCGCGTCAGCTCTTTGGGCGTTCGGCTATTATTGGCGCGGCAAGTCAGTCGTCCGTCTACGGCTTCGGCGCATCGGAGTCTATCCGGAACTCATGGGGCGCGCCCTTGCCATCGGCCTCGCGCCGTTCCTCCAGCAGCTGATGAGTTCCGTCATCATCGCCTCGCTTCAGTTCGCTTTCGCAAAGTGGATGCCCGACGAGGCGTCTCGCACGGCGGAAATCGCCTCGCTTGGCGTCTTCAACGGTGCGCTTATCCTCGTCTTTATGCCGATGCTTGGTTGTCAGCAGGGGCTTCAGCCGATTTTCGGCTACAACTGGGGCGCGCGAAACTATCGCCGCGTGTTGGGGACGCTCAAGACGGGTTTCTGGGTGACAACGGCCTTGACGGTCTTCGCCTGGGTCATTCAGGTCGTGCCGCCGTTTCCGACTTGGATTGCGCGGATGTTCGTTTCGGGTGAGAATCCCGAGATCATCGCGCTGGCCGCGCACGATCTCGCATTGGCGAACTGCATGATCTGGTGCATTTCCTTCAATGTGCTGGCGACGACCTACTACCAGTCGATTGGCAAGCCCGCTGTTGCCATTGTCCTCTCGCTTCTTCGTCAGGGTGTCGTTTTGTTGCCGATTGTGTGGTTTCTGCCACACTTTCTGTCGGACAAGGCGTCTGCCATTTGGCTTTCGATGCCGATATCGGACGTCCTCTGCAACTTGGCGACCTTGCCGCCGCTCTTTTTGCAGGTGCGGTTTCTCTCGCGTGTCCGTGCGCGTCGTGCCCTTGTCGGTGACGCTGCGGAGAAAGCGCGATGACGGATATGGCGACGGCGTGTTCTTGCCCTTCCGTCCTGCCCGGCAGGACTTTGTCCAGTTGCTTTCCGAATCGGATTCTTGGTATAATTCCCGCTTATGGGATATAGTGACATTTCGATTGGGCTGGCGATCGCGTTCATGGTCGTTGGCCTTGTGACGCTTGTGTGGTCGAGTGATGTTTTCGTTGACGGTTCGTCCGTGCTGGCGAAGGCCCTTGGCATCTCGCCGTTCATTATCGGCATGGTCGTCATTGGCTTCGGGACAAGCGCCCCCGAGCTCTGCGTGAGCGTGATGTCGGGCCTTGCGGGGCACGCGAGCCTTTCCCTCGGCAACGCCTACGGCAGTTGCTCCTTTAATATTGCCGTGATTCTTGGGCTCTCGACCTTGCTTTTGCCGCTCGTCACCAAACCCGCCGTGACGTTTGTCGCAGGGCCGGGCCTTGCGGCGATTGCGCTGTTCTCGCGTTGGCTTCTGAGGGACGGCACATGTTCGCGCGTTGAGGCGTCCATGTTGCTTTTGGCGTTTCTGGTCCTTTTGCCGCTCTATTGCTGGTTTGACCAGAAGACGAAGGGCGACGTGGAGAGGAATGAGGGAAGGGCGACGAATGGGGGGGGCGTGTGTGTGGGTCTGCGAAATCTCCTTCTTGCGTGCCTGAAGGTTGTGGTTGGGTTGGCGCTTCTCATAGGCTCTTCGCATATCCTCGTCTGGGGGGCGGTCGATTTCGCGAAGTTCATCGGCGTGAGCGATCTCGTGATCGGGTTGACGATCATCGCGGCGGGGACGTCGCTTCCCGAACTTGCGAGTGCGGTGGCTTCGGCGCGGCGCGGCGAACACGAGTTCGTGCTTGGCAACATCATAGGGTCGAATCTTTTCAACACGCTGGCCGTCGTGGGGCTCGCGACGTTCATCTCCCCGTTTGAGCCCGCGGCGAATGGTGCGCCGAGTTTCTCTCCTTATATCCTCACGCGCGATTTGCCGGTTATGACGATGCTGTCGCTGTCCATCTTGGTGTTTGGCGTGAATTGGCGTCATCCCTCGCAACCGGGGCGGATCAACCGCAAGGAAGGGTTGCTGTGGTTGCTTTCGTTCATCGTCTACACGGTAATCATGCTCTATCAGGAGAGATGATTCCGCCGTCCGTCCATCCTCCATCCTCTCATCATTTCACTTCTTTGTCATGTCAAACGTAATCGCCATTGATGGGCCTTCGGGCGCGGGCAAGAGTTCGGTCTCGAAAATTGTCGGGCAGAAGCTCGGCTATCTGCACGTCGATTCGGGTGCGCTTTATCGCATCATGACCTGGCAATGCCTGGAGAATGGCGTTGACACGTCGGATCCGGCGGCTGTGGCCGCGTTTGCCGCGACGGTCGAAGTCATGTGTCGCCCGGAAGACGGCATGATCGCCTACTACGTGAAAGGCGAGAAGCCCGGCAACCGCATCCGTACGCCGGAAATCAACGCGCACGCCTCTCCGGTGGCGACGGTGAAGGAGGTCCGTGACCGCATTACGGCGATTCTCCGAGGGCTGACGGCGCAGGGCGACCTCGTGGTCGAGGGCCGCGACATCACGACGGCGGTCTTTCCCGACACGCCGGCGCGCTTCTATCTGACAGCCAGTGCCGAGGCGCGCGCGCGCCGCCGTCAGAAGGAGGAGATCGAGAAGGGCATCGCGAACCAGAGCGAAGAGGCCGTGAAAGCCTCCTTGCTGGCGCGTGATGCGATCGATTCAACGCGCAAGTATGCGCCGTTGCGCAAGGCGGACGGCGTGCTGGAGATTGATTCAAGCGATTTGACGCTGGAACAGGTCGTGGAGACCGTCTTGAGTGCGCTTCCGGTGGGGTGGCGCACCTGACGGGGATTCGATTGGGGAGACCTTTGAGATGACGCGAAGCCGAAAGGCATGGGTTCAGTTTCTGACGACGCGCGTGGCGGGGCTCGTGGCTGACGCGCTGGTGTTGGCGGTTTCTTACTGGGGCGCGTTTCTCCTTCGCTTCGATTTCCAGCCGCCGCGCTGGGGCTGGGCCACGGTTGCGCGGTCTTTCGTTACGGTCGGCGTCACGCACCTCGCCGCGCTTTTGGCGTGTGGATGCTACCGCATCGCCTGGCGTCGCTTCTCGACGCGCGATTTGCCGCGCTATTTCCTTGCGACGATTCTCGCGGCGTTGGTGTTGACGGCGTTGCGGGGGCTCATGCCGGTGGACTCTTTCTCGCATATCCGTCCGCCCTATTCGATTACGCTCATCATGTTTGCGCTGGCCTCGCTGGGCCTTGTCGCCTGGCGGATCGTCTGGAGCTGGCTGGCGTTCTCCCGCATGCGTGTAGACGCCCTGCTGGAACGTGGCGTTCGGAGGATGGATTCGTCCACGGCCGTCGCGTTCTTGCGCGGCAAGACGGTGATGGTGACGGGGGCTGGCGGCTCGATTGGCTCCGAACTTGTCCGTCAGGTCGCGGCGGCGGATCCGAAGCTTCTCCTTCTGGTCGAGCGTGGCGAAAACGCGCTCTATGAGATAGACCGTGAATTGCGCACCGTGCTTCACTCGTCCTGTCCGACGAAGCCGCTCATGGTGGACATCAATGACCGGGAGCGGATGGAGGACATCTTCCGTCAGTATCGGCCGGAGATTGTCCTGCACGCGGCAGCTTACAAGCATGTCCCAATGGTGGAGATGAACCCCCGCGAGGGCGAGCGCAACAACACGGTTGCGACACGAAGCCTTGCGGAGTTGGCGAAGCGGCATCAGGTGGCGCGGTTTGTCCTGATTTCGACGGACAAGGCCGTGAACCCCGTCTCGGTCATGGGGCGGACGAAACGCGCGGCGGAGCAGGCGATTCTCGCATTGAACGTGCCGGGCGGGACATCGTTCTGCGCGGTTCGGTTCGGCAATGTCCTCGGTTCGTCGGGAAGCGTCGTCCCGCTGTTTCGCGAGCAGATTGCGCGGCATGTCCCCGTGACGGTGACGCATCCGGAGATGAAACGCTATTTCATGACGGTCGAGGAGGCCGTGGGGCTTGTCCTGCAGGCGGCGAGCCGGTCGGAGCAGGCGATCTACACGTTGGACATGGGTGCGCCCGTAGCTATCGTCGATTTGGCCGAGCAGATGATTCGTCAGGCGGGCTATCGCCCGTATGTGGACATCCCCATCGTCTTTACGGGAATTCGTCCGGGGGAGAAGCTTTTTGAGGAACTCGACATTTCCGAGAAGTCCGCCTACAAGACGGACATGGCGCGCATTTACATCACGAAGGTCCGCTAATTCGTTGCGGCGAGCCGATATGCGGGCATTTTATGGTATAATACTTCAATAAAACGAATCCAAGAAGGACAATCAAATGACAGTCAAAGGTTATGCGAAATATCTGCTCGTCATGGCGGGCTTGGGAGGACTTCTCTACGGTGTGGATGTCGGCGTCATTGCCGCAGCGCTTCCGTATATCGAGAAGACCGCGAATTACACGGCGGGCCAGTTGGGCTTCATTGTCGGCATGGTCCTTTGGGGGTCGGTCGTTTCGTCGCTCTTTGCAGGGCAGTTTGCCGAGTGGTTCGGCCGGAAGTGGATTATCATCGTCTCGGCGTTCTTCTTCACGCTGTCGATACCTGTGATTTGCGCGTCAGGCTGGTTCGAAGGCGGACACTTTTGGCTGTTGACGTTCGGGCGGACGCTTCAAGGGGCGTCGGCGGGCTTGGTCGGCGTGGTTGTCCCGATGTACCTTGCCGAATGTCTCGACGCGGACTCACGCGGCAAGGGCACTGGCATGTTCCAGCTTCTTCTGACGATTGGTCTCGTTTTTGCGGCCGTCATCGGGCTGGTTGTCACGATGTGGGTTGGCGCGGCGGTCTTGCAGGATGGCGAGGTCGCGAGTCCCGAGAAACTGGCGAGCTGGGTCAAGGCATGGCAGACGATCTTCTGGTGCTCGGCCGTTCCGGGGCTTGTGCTGTTCTTTGGCGCGTTCAAGTTGAAAGAATCGCCCCGTTGGCTCTATCGCCGAGGCCGCAAAGAGGAAGCCTTGGCGTCGCTGGCCGCCAACAATGGCGAGGCGAAGGCGAAGGAGATCCTCGCCGAGATGATTGCGGCAGACGAGGCGGAGGCGGCGCAGAAGGCCGCCAACAAGGCGGCGACCGGCTCGATTCTTCAGCGTAAATACGTGATACCGTTCGTCCTTGCGGTCGTAATTCTCGCCTGCAACCAGACGACGGGCATCAACTCCGTTCTCAACTACACGGTGACGATCTTCCAGAAGACCGGCATGCCGGGTGCGTTCGCGAATATTTCTGACCTCGCAATCAAGTTGATGAACATGGTCATGACAATCGTCGCCTGTGCGCTCGTGGACAAGAAGGGACGCAAGTTCCTGCTGAAGCTCGGCACGTCCGGCATCATCGTTGGCCTCTGCGGCGTTGGGACGATTTTCCTCGCGATTTCAAAGGGCTGGGTCGTCGCGTCAATGATGACGGGCATTCTCGCGACGGTGTTCTTCTTCATGTTCATCGCTTTCTACGCGGTGGGTCCGGGTGTCTGCGTTTGGCTCGCGTTGACGGAACTGATGCCCACGCGCATTCGCGCGAACGGCATGGCGATTGCGATGATCATCAACCAGGGCGTCTCGGCATTGATCGCGACGGTCTTCCCGAAGTGGTGCGCGGCGACGAACGACAACGGAACGGTCTTCTTCGTGCTGGCGGGCTTCACGGTGATCTACTTCGTCACGGCGGCGTTCTTCCTGCCTGAGACGAAGGGGCGGACACTGGAAGAGGTTGAGCAGTACTTCACGACGGGGAAGATGCCCGAGAAGAAGTAAGCGGGACGCAGGGAGAACGGACGTGTCGCTGACCTTCAAGTTCCTCGGGACAGGCACAAGCGTCGGGGTGCCGATGATTGGCTGTTCTTGCAAGGTCTGCTCGTCAAAAGATCCGCGCGACCGCCGCAATCGGTGCGGCGTCTACGTGCGGTCGGGGGAGACCGGCTTCCTCATTGACACGCCACCCGAACTGCGTCTCATGTGTTGCCAGTATGGCATTGACCGCGTGGATGCGGTTCTGCTGACCCATGCGCACATGGACCATGTCGCCGGGTTTGACGATGTGCGTCGCTTCAATACGCTGAATGGAACGTGGGTCCCCTGCAATCCGATGGACGAAGGCGCGAATGGGCGGAATCGCCGTTGCTTGGGCAAGACCCTGACGTGCTATGCGATGAAGGAGACGGAGGAGGCGATGCACCGCATCTTCCCCTACATCCGCGCGAAAGGCGGCGAACATGGGCTGTTCCGCCCGATGGTCGAGTTTCAGGACGCGGACTCCTTCATTCTCGGAGACGTTCCCATTGAGCGTTTGAAGGTCGAGCATGGCTTCCCGTGCTGTGGGTATCTGCTTGCGCATCAAGTGGGCTACATTTCCGACTGTCATGTCCTCCCGGGGGAGACGGTCGAGAAACTGAGAGGCGTTGACACGCTTGTGCTGAATTGTCTGCGCGCACGAGAGCACCCGACGCATCTGAAGCTTGCGGACGCCCTGGCCTACATCGCGCGGATTGCGCCGCGCCGGGCTTATCTGACGCACATGAGCCACGATTTCACGCATGAGGAATGGTTGGCAAAACTGCCGCCGAACGTCGAACCCGCCTATGACGGGCTGGAACTGTCATTAGACCTTTGACTGATTGACCAGAGAGCCGAACATGAGAAAACCGATCGCACATCTTCCCTTATTCTTCTTGCTGCCACTCTTGACGCTCTCCGCCTTTGCCGCGACGAGCGAGATCAAGGTGGACCTCAAGCTGGACGGCTCGGACTTCGTCTCGGGCGAGCGCATTCGTGGGATCGTGGACATCGCGAACTCATCGCCTGACCGCGTGAGCGTCGGCTATTCCAATTCGAAGGACCTATTCTTCATTGAGGTCTATCGGGCGAGTGACCGCCATCAGTTGGCGCGTCTCAGCAAGCACCCGTTTGTCGCGCGCTTTCGGATTGACTCGAGCGAAGGCCAGAAGCTGGAGACGTTTCTCGGAGACCACTATGCGCTTCAGGAGCCGAGTCGTTATCTGGCGAAGCCGGTGCTCATCCACGGCGGCGTGCGCTACGAGGGCGCGATTCGCGCCTTTGACATCGTCGAGGGCATCCGCGTCACGGGCGCGATGCAGATGTTCGCGAATCGCAAGGGGCTTCAGCGCAACTTCTCGCTCGTCTACTGGTCGCGCAACCGCTCGGAGCACCTGTTCCTCAAGGCGAATGACAGCGGGACTTCGACGAAGAAGTGGGAGACGCGCGACTTGGGGCCCATGCTGCGCATCGGGAATCCGACAATCAGCATCCTGCCGGGGGGCGAGGTCGTTGTGTTGCATCGCCTGAATCAGGACCAGTTCGCGCGAAGCGAGTTCTGGTCGCTCCCCGACGCGTTGGAGTTTCGTCTGCGTGAAACCGTGCGCGATCCCGAGACGGCCGGCACCGCACGTGTGCGCGAACTGTACAAGGAAGGCGGCGTCAAGGCGAAGCCGAATCCTTGGTGGAAGTTTTGGTAGTCGGCGTGACAACGGACTGGATCTCCGCGAGCTTTTGCTCCGGCGTCCGTCCCTTGAGGTCGATGACCGTGTCGATTTCGCGCGAGCCGTCCCTGTAGAAGACGGCGCGCGCCCCGCGCACGTCGATGTGGCTGTATCCCGCGCGGGCGCAGAGGACGCGAAGCCGGGCGATTCGGACAAATTCCTTCGCTTCAGGCGGCAGGGGGCCAAAGCGGTCTTTCATCTCGGCGGCAAGCGCCGCGACGATGCGCGTGTCCTGGGCCTCGGCGAAGCGTTTCATGAGCGAGAGCCGTTGCACGTCCTCTTCGATGTAGTTGTAGGAGAGACGGGGGGTCGCGAAGTCCAAGTTGAGCCGGACATCGACGATTGGCTTGACCTTCTCGCCTTTCATTTGCGCAATCGTGCGTTGCAGCAGCTGACAGTAAAGTCCGAATCCGACGGCGGCGATGTGCCCTGACTGTTGGGAGCCGAGGAGGTTGCCCGCACCGCGCAGTTCGAGGTCGCGCACGGCAAGGTTGAAGCCGCCGCCGAGGCCGCCGTGCCGCTTGAGGGCCGAAAGGCGTTCGCGCGCATCGGCGTCGATGTCGCCGGAAGGCGGCAGCAGGAAGTAGGCGAAGCCCGCGCGAGACGAGCGCCCGACGCGTCCTCGCAACTGGTAGAGGTCGGCCATGCCGAAGGTGTCCGCCTGGTCGATGAGAATCGTGTTGGCGCGCGGGATGTCGATGCCTGATTCGATGATGGTCGTCGAAAGGAGGATGTCATACGCGCCGCGCTCGAAATCGCGCATCTTTTGGGCGAGTATGGCCGTGTCCATCTGTCCGTGCGCGACGACGATCCGCGTCCGGGGGCAGAGGGCCTTGAGTCGACGCTCGACGAGTTCGATTGTCTGCACGCGGTTGTGGAGGAAGTAGACTTGTCCGCCGCGCAGGATCTCCGCCTCGATGGCCGTGCGGACGGTCTCGTCCGAGTCGCGTACGATGCGCGTCTCGACGGCGACGCGTTCGCGCGGCGGTGAACGGAGGAGCGAGAGATCGCGCGCACCGGTCATGGAGAGGTAAAGCGTGCGGGGAATCGGCGTTGCGGACAGCGTCAGGATGTCGGCGGTAGCGCGCAGCCGTTTGAGGAATTCCTTGTGACGGACGCCAAAACGCTGCTCCTCGTCGATGATGATGAGCCCGAGGTCGCGGAAGCAGATCTTCGGGGAAAGGATCGCATGCGTACCGATGACGATGTCGCACGCGCCGGTTGCGAGGCGTTGGAATGTTCCCTTGTGCGTGCCAGAGGACTGGAAGCGCGAGACGGACTCAATGCGGATTGGCGTGCCGTCGAAGCGTGACGTGAAAGTCTCGAAGTGCTGTTCGGCAAGGACGGTCGTCGGTGCGAGGACGGCGACTTGCTTGCCGTTCATTGCCGCGACGAACGCGGCGCGCATGGCGACTTCAGTCTTTCCGTAGCCGGCGTCCCCGCAGACGAGACGGTCCATCGGCTTCCGCGCGGCAAGATCGGCATCAACGGCGTCAATGGCGGCGGCTTGGTCGGGCGTCTCCTCGTAGGGGAATGCGGCATCGAAGGCGTCGCGTCCCTCGCAACGGACATTATAAGCGAAGCCTGGCACCATTGCGCGCTTGGCTTGCGTTTCGAGAAGGGCGGCGGCGAGGTCGGTGACGGCTTTCTGCGCGTCTTTCTTGTCCTTCGCCCAGCGCTTTCCGTCCAGACGGTGTAGGCGAACCGCTTCGCCCTTGACGCCGATGTAGCGTGAGAGGAGATGTGCGTGGGATGCTGGGACGTGCAGTTTGGCGCCTTCGGCATATTCGATTGTGAAGACTTCGGTGCGCTTGCCGTCTTGAAGAATCTCGGATGAGCCGAGGTAGCGTCCGACGCCGTAGTCGATGTGAACGACGTATTCGCCGGGTTCAAGGTCTTCAAAGTCGCTGATGCGGGAGCCAGTGCGGATGGCAGCATTGGTATGGACATGGGCTTTCCGTTTCGTGAAGACGCGGTCGGCTTTCGTCACGACGATGAGGTTGCCAATTTCAAAGCCGCCGGAAAGGCTGTCCAGATGAAGCACGGTGAAGCCGCGCCGTTCAGCCGCGGCGAGATGCTGGTCGAGACGTTTGCGCGCTGCGTCAAAGAGTTCGGGGTGATGCGCTTCGTCCGCGCCGAGTTCAGCAAAGCCAGGCAGGGGCGCAGTCGCGAAGTTGTAGGTCGGCACGTCCGGCGGCGGGGGATCTCCGGTGAAGATGATCGGACAGGCGGATGATTGAAGGGGCGAATGGTCCGAGAAATAGTCGTTCTGCTCCAACGCGAGAATTGTCGTGTTCGGTGGCAGAAAGTGCAAAAGGGTCGAAACAGTCTTGTCGTCCGAGCCAGTGCCGTTCTCCTGGATGGGAAGAATCTCGGTCCGCGCGATGGGTTTGATGGAGATTTGCGTCGCCGGACTGAAGACGCGCAGACTTTCAAGGTCATCGCCAAAGAATTCGGCACGAATCGGGAACTCGTCCCCAGGACTCCAGATGTCTATAATGCCGCCACGAACGGAAAAGTCTCCTTCTTGCTCGACCTGTGGCATACGCGAATAGCCGATTCTTGTCAGTTTATCAGCCAATTCTGTCAGTTTGTAGGCCTTTCCAGTTGTCTTTGTGGGGTCTGTCCCTATGTTCTCCAACACAATGCCAGGGTCTGTTCCCAGCCGAATAGGGGCCGAGAGGGCGGGGTAGGAGACGACGATGACACAAGGATACGGCGCGAGATTCCAGGCTTTCAGTGCGGCAAGCGTCTTGAGCCGTTGACCGAGTGCGCCCTTGTCCCCATCAAAAATCGCTGGAAATTCGAGGATTCGCGCGGATTTCGTACCGTCGCTTGAGGGCCTGACCCCATTTTGTTGGGGGCTGTCCCCATTGTTTGTCAGAAAGAGGAGGTCATCCGTAAGGCGATCGGCTTCAGGGAGCCCCGGTGTCACGACAAGGACGGGGTGTGCGGGCTGCGCCAACGTGAGCGCGAGAAAGGCATCTGCCGCTCCCGTCAGTGAGGGAATGGAAAGCCGTCCTCCAGGAGGAATCCCTGGGGGGGTAAAGAACGACGCGAACTGTTTCAGCGCATCCGTCATGCCTGTGCGCATAGTATAACATAAGTTCATGTCCGTGAGGCCGAAGAATCGGCTGACAAGGTTTTATGCGATTGGAGAGTCGAATATGCTATAATAGAGATGTCATGAATAGGAATGCCTTTTCTTTGGAGGGGAAGAAGATTCTCGTCACGGGCGCGTCGGGCGGCATTGGCCGCGCGACTGCGATTGCGGCGGCCGAACTTGGCGCACAAGTCGTTCTGACGGCGCGTCGGGCGGAGGAACTGGAGGAGACGTGTCGGCGCTGTCCGGGGGAGGGGCATCTCGTCTTCTCGGGCGACTTGGCGGATTCCGCGTTTCCGGAACGCCTCCTGAAGGTGTGTGCGCCGTTGGATGGTCTCGCGTATGTCGCGGGCTCATGCCCGATTGAGCCCGTTTCAGGCTTTGTCGCGTCGCGGGCTGAGGAGGCGATGAGAGTCAATTGCCTCTCGTTCGTCGAGCTGATGAGACTGCTTGCGAGTTCCAAATACCGTGCCGCGTCATTTGCCGCCGTCGCGGTCTCCAGCGTTTCGGCGGTCGTCGGTTGGAGCGGCGGCACGGTCTACTGCGCGACCAAGGCCGCGCTGTCGTCGAGCGTGCGGGCGTTGGCGACCGAGCTTGCGCCGCGTGGCATTCGCGTTAACGCCGTTTGCCCGTCGAACATCCAGACGCCGATGTTTGACGCGGGCGCTGGCCGCATGGCCGATCCGGCCTCCCGCGCGGCGTTGCTGAAGCGCCAGCCGCTTGGCATCGGTCATCCCGTTCAAGTCGCGCATCCGATCTGCTTTCTGCTTTCCGACGCCGCGTCGTTCATCACGGGCGTCAATCTCCCCGTCGATGGCGGCTATCTCGCCCAGTAGGCGCTTTTCAGCCGCTCAAGGCGAGCGTTCCTTGCCTTGGATGTTGCGCCGATAGTCGCCGGGCGTGCGCCCAAAGGCCGCGCGAAAGGCGTTGACGAGGTGTGCGGCGTGGCAGAATCCCGTTTCAGCCGCAACGGCTCGCAGGGGCCAGTTGGTCTCAGCGAGCAGGACCTTCACGCGGGCCAGCCGCTGACGGATGATTTCGTCCGCCAGCGAGTGTCCGAGCTCATCGTGCGCGACGCGGTTCAGCTCCCTGCGTGAGACGCCCAGTTCGTCGGCAAGTTGATTGATGCCCAGCGAGCGGCTGAAGTCGTGGCGGATGAGGTCGTAGGCTTTCCGCAGGAGAGGGTTGTCCGTGGCCTCGATTTGCGTTGACTGGCGCACGACGATGCCGCAGGGCGGAATGAGAATGGGTTCGGCACCTTTGGTCTGCCGCGTCTCGATCAGTTGGTGCAGGAGTGCGGCCCCTTCATAGCCAACGCGTTCGAGGTCGTGTCGAATCGATGAGAGTGGCGTCGGTTGATGCAGGCAGATCAGCTCGTTGTTGTCAACGCCGAGAATCGCGATTTCCTCTGGGACGGAGATTCGCGCGTCGCGGCAGGCATTGAGGACGCGGGAAGCGTCGTTGTCAGAATAGGCAAAGACCGCCGTCGGCTTCTTGAGCGCGGCAAGCCGTTGCGCGAGCTGTGTGCGGTCCAGACCGACAAGGACGACGGCGTCGGGATATCCGTTGTCGATCAGCCCTTGAAGGCGGAGTTGTTGCACGTTGCTCCATTTGGAGGAGAACCAGGCGGCGCGATGGAAGCCGCGTTGTTGGAAATGATCGGCTGCGAGACGGCCCATCTCAAGGTTGTCTCCGCAGACGCGTGGAATGCGCAGTGAGGGTTCGGCATTCGTGAGGTCAACGACGGGTACGCCATTCCTGCAAGAGCGGCGGACAAAGTCGATGAGCACGTTGCGGCCTTTCCCGATTGTCGCCAGAACGCCGTCTCCGTGCCAGTCGTGCGGCGGATGTTCGCGGTCGTCGATTGTGATGAACCAGCCGTGATCATGCGCAAAGCGGGTGATGCCCTTGAGACAGGGCGTCGCCGCCGGGCTGACGAGGAGAAGGATGTCTTTGTGGGCCATGGTGTCATGATTGTACCAAAACGATTCGGATTCTGCAATCGGGAAGGGACGATTTTGTAAATAGTTTCGGTTCCCGACAGGGCGGGAAAATGCTATCCTATCCTTCATCATGAACATCATCATCGGAAAAGACAAAAACGACATGGGACGGCTTGCGGCGGATGACGCGGCGGCCAGGATCTGCGCGGCAATTGCGGCGAATGGCGAGGCGCGCGTCATCTTCGCAAGCGCGGCAAGCCAATTCGAGTTCATTGAGGCCTTGCTTGCGCATGCAGAGATCGACTGGTCGAAGGTCTGCGGTTTCCATCTTGACGAGTACGTGGGTCTCAAGGCCGACCACCCGGCGAGTTTCCGCCGCTTTCTTAAGGAGCGTCTTCTTGCGAAACTCCCGTGCGCAATGAAGAGCTTCACGTTCGTGGGCGGTGACGCGCCTGACACGGCGACGGAGTGTGCGCGCCTTGAGGCGGCTCTGCGCGAGAAGCCGGTTGACCTTGCCTGCATCGGCATTGGCGAGAATGGCCACATCGCGTTCAATGACCCGCCGGCCGACTTTGAGACGAAAGCGGCGTATGCCGTCGTGAAGCTCGACGAAGTCTGCCGCCGACAGCAGGTCGGCGAGGGCTGGTATCCGAATCTCGACGCCGTCCCGACGCACGCCTTCTCGATGACGGTGCCGCAGATTCTCGCGGCGAAGTCGATTGTCGTCATCGTCCCTGATGAACGGAAAGCCGAAGCCGTCAAGCATACGGTCGAGGACGCGATTAGCCCGAGGGTGCCGGCGACGGCCCTCAAGAACCATGCCGAGTGTGCGCTCTATCTCGATCCGCCGGCGGCTTCGCTTTTGAAGGGGTGAGGCCATGAGCTGCGGACTGGCCGTTTGGGATTATGCCGTTATCACCGCGTTCTTTGCGGTGATGCTGGGTGTCGGCGTCTACTACAGCCGGCGCTCGAAGTCGTCCGACCAGTTCTTTGGCAATGACAAGTCGATTCCCTGGTGGCTGTCGGGCGTCTCGTTCTACATGAACAGCTTCTCGGCGCTCGCTTTCGTCATGTATTCGGCGTTGGCCTACAAGTTTGGCTGGGTCCCTGTGACGGTGAGCTGGCTCTCCGTCCCGGCAGTCCTCCTTGGCGCATGGTTTCTGGCCGTCCGTTGGCGGCGCGCGGCGAAGGGAAGCCCGATTGACTACATCGCCGAGCGCTATACGCCGGGGATGTGCCGGACGCTTGCGGTCCTGGGGCTTCCGATGCAGCTTCTCGACAACGCCTTGAAGTTGCTTGCCATTGGTACGGTCGTCGGCGTCGGCATGGGCTTTCCTCTCTTCTGGGCCATCTGCATTTCGGGCCTCATTATTGTCGCCTACACATTTCTCGGTGGACTCAAGGCCACGCTGACGTGCGACTTCATCCAGTTCCTCGTCATTCTCGTTGTCGTGTTGGCGCTCCCGTTCCTGTGCTTGGATCGCCTGTCGTCCATGGACGGCGGTGCGGGGCTGACGCATGGCCTCTTGGTCTTTCTCGACAGGGTCCCGGACGGCTTCTTCGCGCTTACGGCGGGGAAGTACACGTGGGTCTACATGCTCGTCTTCTTCTGTTGCGTCGGCTCGACGCTTTCGACGAACTGGTCGCTCGTCCAGCGTTATTACGCGACGAAGAGCGAGAGGGACGCGAAGAAGATGGCCTATCTTGTGGCGATGCTCCTCTTTGTCGGTCCGCCCGTCTTCTTTTTCCCGGCGATGGCCGCGCGTGTCTTCCTGCCGACGATTCCCGAGGCGGAGATGAATGGCGTCTACGCGATTCTCTGCCGCGACGTGTTGCCTGTCGGCATGATTGGCATGGTCATCGCGGCGATGTTCTCCGCGACAATGAGTTCGTTGGCCGGCAATTTCAACGCGGCGGCGGCTGTCATCACGAACGAGCTCTACCTCAAGGTCGCGAAGAACCCCTCGGCGCGCGCGAAGATGGTTGCCGCGCGGCTGGCCACCGTTGCCGTCGGCGGACTGGTCGTCGCGCTTGCCTTTGTCATGCAGTATGCGCAGGGTGCGGACGATCTCTTCAATCTCTCGAACAAGGTCTTTGGCGTCTTCTTGCCGCCGATCGCGATTCCAATGCTCTGCGGCATCTTTGTGCGGAAGTTCTCGAAGCGTTCGGGCCTTTGTGGTCTCGTCGGGGGCATCGCGGTCGGGCTTATGGTCTTTGCTGTTGGCGCGATCCCGTCGTATGCCCATTTGCGCGAGATGATCTGGATCTTCCCGTTGACTTCGGTGGCAACGGTGCTTTGTCTCGTGCTTGGCTCGTGCCTCTTCCCGGACTCCCCGTCCGAACATGCCGCAGTTGACGCTTTCATGGATCGAATCGAAAGGTGAAGCAAACTATGATGTCGTTCCTTTTGTCCGTCAGTCTCGTCACGCTTGATCCCGGCCATTTCCACGCCGCGCTCGTGCAGAATCGAACATATCCAGAAGTCGCGTCGAAGGTGAAGGTCTTCGCGCCCGAGGGACCGGAACTTGACGCGCACTTGAATCTGATTGCCAGTTTCAACGCCCGCGAGGAGAATCCGACGGCGTGGCGTGAAGACGTCTTTTGCGGCGCGGACTACTTGAAGCGGTTCATCGCCGCTGCGCGTGCGGGTGAACTGGGCGCGAACCCCGTCGTCATCCTCGCCGGCAAGAACGACCGCAAGGGCGACTATGCGCTTGCGGCGGTCGAGGCGGGGGTGAATGTCTTGGCGGACAAGCCGTTGGCGATCACGCCGGAGGTCTTCGCGAAGACGGCACGGGCGGCGCGTCTCGCGCAGGCGAAGGGGCTTTTCTTCGCGGACATCATGACCGAACGGAACGAGATCACGACGATTCTCCAGCGTGCGCTTGCGCAGGACCGCGACCTCTATGGCGAACAGGAGAAGGGCTCGCCCGACGATCCGGCCATCACGAAGATTTCCGTTCACCATTTCTGCAAGTTCGTCAATGGGGCGCCCCTGCGTCGGCCTGAATGGTATTATGACACGGCGGTACAGGGCGAAGGCATCGCCGACGTGACGACGCATCTCGTCGATCTCGTCCAGTGGGAGGCTTTCCCGGGCGTGCGTCTGACGACGAACGATGTCGAGGTCGTCTTGTCGCGCACATGGCCGACGCGGATTACGCCCGAACAGTTCAATCTGTCCACGGGCGGCACATGTGTCGAGGCGTTCGATTGCCTGGCGAACGGCGAATTTGTCTGGAAACTGAAGGGCGTCTCCTGCAAGGTTTCGGTCGTCTGGAACTTCAGGGCGCCGCAGGGCACGGGCGACACGCACGACTCACTCATGCGCGGCACAAAGGCCGAGGTCTTCATTCGGCAGGGGCCGAAGGAGGGCTACAAGCCCGTCCTCTACGTCCGGTCGCGTGGCGACGCAGTCGCGACGAAGCGCGCGCTGGATGTCGCACTTGCGAAGATTGCGCGAGACTGGCCGGGCGTCACCGCGCGGGCGACGGATGACGCGGGCGTGTGGCGCATCGCCTATCCGAAGGCGTATGACATCGGACACGAAGCGCACTTCAGTCAGGTTGTGCAGACCTATCTCGATTGGATGAAGGCGGGTTGCGAAGACCCGCTCTACATCGACAACATGCTCGTCAAGTACTACACGATTGTCGAGGCTTGGAAGAAGGCGCACCGATGAACGCCGGATGGATCGACCTTCAGGTCAACGGCTATGCGGGCGTGGACTTCAACGCGCCGGGGCTGACGGTTGAGGCGGTAAGGTCCGTGACGGAACGCCTTGCGGCGGACGGCACGGTCGGGTTTCTTCCGACACTGGTCACGGGCGACCCCGAAATGCTGATCGGTACGGTCCGCACGGTAATGGCGGCGCGGCGGCGGTATGCGATCTGCGAGAAGAACATTCTTGGGTTCTTTCTGGAAGGTCCGTTTATCTCCGACAAGCCCGGCGCCGTCGGTACGCATCCCGTCGAATGGGTGCGCGCACCTGACTGGACGCTGTTCGGCCGCTTCCAAGACGCGGCGGAGGGATTGGTTCGACTGGTGAATGTCGCGGCGGAGGTCCCGGGCATGCCGGATTTCGTTCGTCAACTGGTGGCGAGCGGCGTGACCGTTTCGCTCGGTCATCAGCTCGCGAAGAGTCCGGCCGATGTCGAACCGTGCCTCGCGGCGGGCGCAAAAGCGTTCACCCATCTCGGCAATGGCATCCCGAACGAAGTGAACCGCCATGACAACATCGTCTACACGGCTCTCGTCGAGGATCGCGCGAGCGTCATGTTCATCCCTGACGGACACCACCTGCCGGACACGATGCTGAAGCTCTACTGCCGCGCGGTGCCGCTGAGGCGCCTCATTGCCGTCTCGGACGCACAGTATCCGGCGGGGATGCCGCCAGGCGAGTACGAGGTCTGCGGGGCGCATGCGCGCTTAGAGCCGAACGGACTGCTTTGGAATCCGGCGCGAAACTGCCTTGTGGGGGCGACGGCGCCGATTGCGAAATGCATGGAGGTCCTTTCAGAACGAATCGGCCTTACGCCAGACGAATGTCAGGCCATTGGTCGTGACAACGCGCTTTCTCTTCTTGCGGGCGGGAAAGTCTCCTCATCTTTTTGACCGCGAAAGCCCTCGCGAAGCCGCGAGCCAAATGTCAGAGAAAAAAATCGGTTCGACACTTGGATTTTCTCCCTCCTCCGATTTTTGCGCTTAAACCCCAGTAAATAAAGGGTGAAATGTGAATCAGCCGTTCGTCGCGCTGTCACCCGTTCGAGTAAAAGGGGGGTTGCGCACGGAAGGGAAAATATGATATAGTGTGCGGTGTGAGGCGGATTAGGCCGATGGCGAGTGCTGTCGAATACCTCTTGTGCCCACATTAAACCGAAGAGAAGAACATGACGAAGAACGTTAAGAATATGAAGGTCAGGGCGAGCGGTCTGGGAACCGTTCGTGATGATGTTTCGTGTCTTGCCGCCTCACGCTCAGAAGCTTCCCTTCTCTTGAATGGCACACTGGGTTGTGCCGGAAAGAAGAACAACATGAAGAAACTCATGATCACGGCGGCTGCCGCGCTTTGTGCGTCGGTGGGCTTTTCGATTGAATCGGCGAATATCGTCGGCTAT
>CAKTYZ010000021.1 GCA_934635225.1 uncultured Kiritimatiellota bacterium | reverse complement strand
CGCATATGCTTACGATTCACGTCTGGCCAAAGTGGCTTAAGAGGTTTTTGCTGACCCACTCCCTTTACAAGTCACCATGGGTCCTCAAAATGGTTTTCCCGAAAATCCGCCGCTGCGTGGTTTGGGTTGTTGATCATCAGAAAAGCAAAGTGCTCCTGTCGTTCTTTGTCACCTCTGCACGCCAATTGCAATCCAATCCATTCATCCGAGCCTTTAGGCATTCTTGAAATGACAGAACATTCTTCAACGAAATGGGGAAGCTGACAAATGCATTGGGGCTTCGGACGGTTAGAATCAGAAACCTCCCCTGGTTCGCTAATGTCGTCTCAGTCTCGACAGAGACCGACACCGTATGCCTTCCGTCATGGACGCTGCAAATTCCACAGCCGACGTCGGGTGCCGGGCTGATGGGCGACAGGCCATCCGGGATGGGGATGCAGACGTTCTTGACTTCCGCATCGTCGCCCATCTTATAGGCAAAGGCCAACGCCGAATGCCCAAAGAAGAGCAATGCGTATTCAAGCGAGTCACCTTCCTCGTGCAAGGGCTCTTTTCCATAGGCGCACATCGTCACTGATGCCGTTCCGTTGTTCGGCAATGACGCCCTGCATGCGGAAAAGAACGCCGATGGCTTTCCTGATGTCCCCGTCTTGAAGGTAAAGGCCCTATCCCTGGCGCCGATGAGTTTCATCACGCCGCAAACATCGCTACACCTCACGAAAATCGTCGGGTTGACGGTCAGGAGAACCGCGTACTGCACATTGCCCGACACGCAGCAATAGGACGCGAGCGAACTGCGTACGCGCATTCTCCAAACGTCGAAAGCCTCTCGGCTCTCATCTTGCAGGCCGCCCCGCAGACGGCTTTCCACATGCCAGCCCACATCCCCGCGAACACCCTTGCAGCCATGCGCGTCATAGGAGTCCGCCACGTTCAGCATGTCATGCGACGTCCTCCTTTCAACGGCATTCGCGCAGACCACGTTCGCCCACACGAACGCGATGCCGACATATGCGGACCACTTCAGTCCATAGGTCATGTCCATGTAGCGCAGAGGTCCACGCCTCGGCGTTGTCGCCGAGGCGACTTCCCCCACGTCAAACCGCACGTGCGGATTTCCCGCATGTGGCTTTTCCTTGAATTTGAATGCTTTTACCGTTGTCATGGCGTGGTTCCTTTTGGCTCGCTGTCTGTTGACGTATGTTGGCCTGTCGTGGCAGACGGATGAGGAATTCAGCAAACATCCAGCTGCAGTCTATCAAACGGAGCCTGACCTTGTCAAGGGGACTTGCGGGCGAATCCGGCGAATTCGTCGCGAATGGGGCTTCGGATTTTGTGAATTGTTCGGGTGATTTGGCACAAGACGGAGAAAATGTGGTATACTCTATGGCATGAAGAAAGCGATAGTCGAGACCTCAATGGGTACGATTACCCTTGAGTTGAATGAGGAAAAGGCGCCGGAGACGGTCGCCAACTTTGTCGCGTATGCGGAATCCGGGCACTACGACGGCACGATCTTCCACCGCGTGATTGATGGGTTCATGATTCAGGGCGGCGGTTTCACGAAAGAGATGAACCAAAAGCCGACGCGTGCGCCGATTCGCAACGAGGCGATGAACGGCCTGAAGAACGCGCGCGGCACGATTGCCATGGCCCGCACGAGCGTCGTCGATTCCGCGACGAGCCAGTTCTTCATCAATCTCGTGGACAATGACTTCCTCGACTTCCAGAATCCGACGCCGCAGGGGTTCGGCTACGCGGTCTTCGGCGCGGTGACGGACGGGATGGAGGTCGTGGACGCAATCGCGAAAGTGAGCACTGGCTTTGCCGGACCACACCAGAACGTGCCTGAGAAGCCGATTGTCATCAAGCGCATTTCAGTCGGCTGACGCTTGCATTTCGAGACGAAAAATCATATAATTCAACCCACATACCGTTATTGGAGACAGAGAAAAATGAAGAAACTTATCTTTTGGTCGGCATTGGCAGTCGCAACAGTCCCGCTTTTCGCGCAGGACGCGGCGAAGCATGACGAGAAGCCTGCGCAGGCTCAGGAGGCGCGTCGCACGGCGAGCACGGTCTGGCCGGCGTACTTCGCGGTCTGCGAATGGCCAGCGAACCCGGATGTGGTCGGCCTTCGCCTGACGATTCCGTTCTCGACCGAGCAGGAGAACGTGACGGGCCTTGACCTTGGCTTCTGGGGCCGCTCGATTTCGTTTGAGGGCATTCAGCTGAACCTTTTCCGCAATGACGTCAAGGACCGTTGCGCGGGCTTTCAGGTCGGTTGCTACAACTCGATTGGCAGTGGCGAGATGATGGGCCTTCAGGTCGGCCTTTGGAACGAGGCGAACGCGCTTCGCGGCTTTCAGGTCGGCCTTGTGAACGTCTCTGGCGAGACGGAGGGCTTTCAGGTCGGCCTTGTCAACCGTGCCGAGACGATGCACGGCTATCAGGTCGGCTTGATCAACGTCATCCGCGATGCGGAGCTCCAGTTCTTCCCGTTGGTGAACATCGGCTTCTAAAATACATGAAGATTCATCCATTTGCGGCCGTGAGGCCGAATGTCTCGGACGCGGCCTTGGTCGCGTCCGTTCCTTATGATGTGGTTGACACCGCCGAGGCGAAGGCCCTCGCGGCGGGCAATCCGAAGAGTTTTCTGCACGTTTCGCGCCCCGAGATCGACCTTCCGGACGGCACGGGGTGCGCGTCTCCCGAAGCCTACGCGCAGGCAAAGAAGGCCCTTGACGGTCTCTTGGCAAGCGGGACGCTCGTGCGCGACGACGAGCCGAAGTTCTATGCCTATCGCCAGACGATGGGTTCCCACAGCCAGACGGGCATCGTGGCGACTTTTGACACGCAGGACTATCTTGCGGGCGTGCTGAAGCAACACGAGAAGACGCGCAAGGACAAGGAAGACGACCGTACGCGGCACATCGAGACGCTTCAGGCGCACACGGGTCCGGCGTTTCTCACCTATCGTGACGACAAGGCCATCGACCTCATTGTCGCGGACGCCTGTTCGAAGGCGCCGCTCTACGACTTCGTCGCGCCGGACGGCATCGGCCACACGGTCTGGGAGATCGCGTCTGGCTCGGCGTGCGTGGCGGACGAACTGCAGGAGCTGTTTGCGCGCATTCCGGTCGCTTACATCGCGGACGGGCACCATCGGAGCGCGGCGGCGGCCCGCTATGCGAAAGAACACGATTTTGCGGGCGAAAGCCGCTGGTTCATGGCGGTAATCTTCCCGGCGAGCCAGCTCAAGATCCTTGCCTACAATCGCCTTGTGCGCGACCTGAACGGGCTGTCTCCCTACGAGTTCATGTCCCGTCTCTCGGAAGGCTTCAACATCGGCGAGAAGGGTCCGCGCAACTGTCGCATGTACTTCGGCGGCCGGTGGTACGACCTCTCGTGGCAGATCCCCGAGGGGACGGACGCCGTCGGTTCGCTGGACGTCTCGTACCTGCAGGATCATCTGCTCGCGCCGGTTCTCGGTATTGGCGACCCGCGCACGGATGCGCGCATCTCGTTCATGGGCGGCATTCGGGGTGACGCGGCGCTTGCGGCGAAGGTCGATTCGGGTGAAAACGCCGTCGCCTTTGCGATGGACCCCGTGACGGTCGAGGAGATGATGGCGATTGCGGACGCGGGGGCGATCATGCCGCCGAAGTCCACGTGGTTCGAGCCGAAGCTGAGAAGTGGACTTTTCGTCCACACGGTCTGATGAAGAGCCTGAAGGACTTCTGCCACGACCTCCGCGAGAAGATGGTCCGCGACCCTCTTCCGCCGGAGGACGTCGCCGCCGGCTGGGCGCTCGGCATGTTCGTCGGCTGCGCGATTCCGTTCGGGCTCCAGCTGCTGGTTTCGGTGCCGCTCGCGCTGATGATGCGCGTCTCGAAGGTCGGCGCGACGGTGGGGACGCTCATCACGAACCCCGTGACGATCTTCTTCATCTACCCGGCGCAGACATGGTTCGTGAACCAGGTCCTGTTCGACGGGTCGCTGTCCTTCGCCCGCCTCGTGGAGGTCGAGTGGACGTGGGAGGCCGTGCGCAAGCTCGGGGCGGAGGCGATGGTCTCGTTCTTCCTCGGAGGATTCCTCCTCGCCATCGTCCTCACGCCGGTCACCTACTTCGTCGTCAAGCGGCTTGTCATCCGCTATCGCGCCTTCAGGAAAGCGAAATAGAAATGTCACAGGAATGGAACATCCGCTCTCGCGGACACGTCTGCACAATCTGCCAGAAGCCTCTTGTGGACAAGTCCCTCGTCATCTCCGCCTTGCGTGAGGTTCCCAACGGTTACGAGCGGTATGACTGCCACCCCGAATGCTGGAAAGCCCAGACGCGCGACTGGGAACCGTTCTCCCTGTGGGACAGCGTCTATTTCGCACCGGTCCGCGAAGAGAAGAAGGAGCCCCTCAAGAAGGAGGACGCGGGCGAACTTCTGCGTCAGCTCGTCACGCTGGACGATCCGGCGATGAAGAACGTCATCTACGTGCTGGCGGTCATGCTCGAACGGTCGAAGATCCTTGTCGAACGCGACGCGAAGGAAGTCGGCGAAGGGGCCGTGCGCGAGATTCGCCGCGTCTACGAAGACCGCAAGCAAGGCGACACGTTCGTCATCCTCGACCCGCGACTTCGACTGGAGAATCTGGCGGAGGTGCAGCAGCAGGTCGTCGCGCTCCTCTCAGGCACGAAGACCCTTGGCGAGGTGGCGGATGCGGACGGCACGGATTCGCCCCCTATCGCTCAACCGCCGAATATGGTATAATTTCCGCCACTTTTTGAAAAGGGCCAATCATAGGAGGAGAAAATGTCCGAGACGGAGTCGATTGTCAGTCAGCTGGGCGCATGCGCCGAGAACAAGGATTTCATGGGCGCGTTCAAGCTCGTGCGGGAGAATCAGACGGAGCTTGCGAAGAGGGTGCAGCCGATCGGCGTCAAGGACGCCTTGAAGAAGACGACGAATGATCGTCTTCTTCTTTCTTTCATCGAGGGAGTCGAATTCGGGGCGCGTCCGCTGGCCGAGTCCCTTGTCTGGCTGGAGAAGCTCATGGCGTTCAACGCGAACATTCCCGGTGCGGCGGGCGTCTTGGTCCTGAACGAGACCTGGGGGCTTGGCACGGTCAAGAAGATAGACTACTTCTACAAGCGCATCACGGTTGACTTCAAGACGAAAAAAGGCCATCAGTTCACCTATGCGGCGGCGTGCGACATGCTGACGGTCGCGCCGAAAGACCACATCCTCGTCCTGCGCGAGACGGCCCCGTCCGACTTCGAGAGTCTTCTGAAGGAGAGGCCGGGCGACTTTGTCAAGGCGGTCATCCGCTCCAATGGCGGGGCGATGTCGCTCGTTCGGTTGGAGGACTACTGCGTGAAGAACGGGTTCGTCAAGGTCCCGAACTGGAAGAAGTTCTGGGATGGTGCGCGGACGGAACTGAAGCGTGACAAGCGCGTGGCCCTTCCCGCGAAGAAGACCGAGCCGATCCAGATCCTTCAGGCGGAGGAGAACTATGGCGACAGCTGGTTGACGAGCTTTGCGCACGAGACCGACCCGAAGCTCATTCTCGCGGCCGTTCGCGAATACGACGAAGAGGGGCGTTTCAAGACGGCGGACGAGGACACGAAGAAGAAGATTGGCGAACGTCTGGCGTTTGCCGCGACGGCGGCTCGCAATGTCGATGACGCGCTCTACGCGCGCATCGTCTGCTGCATTGCGAACCACGGCTTCGCGGAGCCGGCGGCGTCCGTGTCGCGTGAGTACCTTTGGGGGCGCAAGCGCTACATCAAGGCGGCGGCGGAACTCCCGGCGCGCGATGTCGGCGGAATGATCACGTTCCTCGCGTGCGACGATGCGGCGAAGCAGAAACTGTACGCGGCGATTCCCGAACTCTGCTTCACGGCGGTTTCCGAGATTGTCGCGCAGTTCGGGACCGACGGGGCGTGCCGCAAGGCTGTGGGTGATTGGATGCGTCTGCCGAAGGCGCCGCCGACGCTGACGACGTTGCTCGTCGGCAAGTACGAGAAGTTCGAGGACTGGGACGAATTGCCGTCTCTCGCCACGCTTCTGACGCACGCGATCGCCCTTGGCGAAGGCCGTCAAGGCGGCGAGACGCTCAAGATGCAGAATGTCGTGCGCCGCCTTTTCTCGAACAGCGAATGGCTCAAGAAGGTCTTCGGGTGGCTTGCGCCCGCCGATCAGGTGCTCTTCTTTGAGCGTTTTCAGGCGTCGATCGCGTGGGATCCCTCAACGCACCACACGACGGTCGTGCGCATGACGAAGATCGTGCCCGCGCTGGAGGCTCATCTCGTAAAGGTCGAGAAGAAGAAGGAATACGCTCGCATCACGTCCTTCCGCAGCTTTGGACTCAAGAAGGCCGAGTATCTCAAGCTCATCAACGAAGACATGCCGGCGAACGTCAAGCGCATCGAGTTCGCGAAGAGCTACGGGGACCTCTCCGAAAACGCCGAATACCAGTACGCGAAGGACGAGCAGCGTGCGCTCATGCAAAAGCAGACGCTCATGCAGGCGGACCTTGAGGCCGTCAAGCCGGGCGATTTCGCTGACGCGACGACGGATGAGGTGATGCCGGGCGTGACCGTCGTCTGCGCGACGAAGGCGGGCGAGAAGGTCTGGACGATTCTCGGCGAGTGGGACAACGATCTTGAAAAGGGCATCCTCTCCTCGAAGACGCGCGTGGCGCAGAACCTCATGGGCAAGAAGGTCGGAGACGACTTCGAGTTGCCGGACGAGGAGGGCAACCTCACGTTTGCGACCGTGAAGGAAATCCGTCCGCTAACCGATGAAATCCGTGCGTGGATGAAACTTCCCGACGGCATCCAGATCTAATCCCGGCGAAAGGAGTGTTTTATCATGGCGAAGAAGGCATCTGATAATTCGGAGAAGAGAGAAGTCAAGCGCGTACCGCCGCGCATTGTCCGTCGTCCGTCCGCGTCAGCGAAGCCCGAGATTGAGGAATACAAGCCGATTGACACGGCAAAGGCCGTGGCGTTCGCGATGTCGATTGCGGAGGAGATGAAGCGTTCGGCCGCGCGGGCCGATCAGGAGCGGCAGGATGACGGCATCCGCCTCTCGCGACGCCCGACGACGCGCTCGCAGGGCAAGGCGACGGAGAAGTTCCCGGCGTCTGACTTGAAGGAGTTCCGCAAGCGCCTTCTTGAGGCGCGCGCGAAGGCGGCTTCGGGCGTGGACGCGATGAAGGCGACGGGCTTCAACGAAGCCGAAGACCATGAGGCCGACGGTGGCGACGGCACGGCCCAAACGTTGCGTCTTCAGGCTCTCGGGCAGATGGGAAACATCAACCGCACGATTCAGCAAATCGATGAGGCGCTTCATCGCATTGATGACGGGACTTACGGCGTCTGCACGGTCTGCGGACAGCTGATCCGCAAGCCGCGTCTTCTGAATCAGCCGTTCGTCCTTACGTGCATGGAGTGCCAGAGCGAGATGGAGCGCGGCGCGAAGTGAGGTCTGCACTGATTGCCCTCGTCATCGCCGCGAATCTTGTCGTGGTTGATGCGGTCGTCAAGGAACTCGCCGTAGGCTGCCTGAAGGGAGCTGCGGCGATTTCCGTTATTCCGGGCCTCTTCAATCTCTCGTATGTCGAGAACAGGGGCTGTGCCTGGGGGCTTTTTCAAGGGCATGTCTGGCCGCTGGCGGCCTTTGGGATTCTCGCCTTGGCCTTTCTCGTCTGGAAGCGCCAGACCGTCTTCGGGTTGCCAGCTTCGCGTTTGGGGGCCGTGGCGGAGCCGTTTCTCTACGCAGGCGCGATCGGCAATCTCATTGATCGTGTTTTCCGGGGCCATGTGGTCGACCTGTTTGATTTCTATTGGGGGACAAGCCACTTTCCGTGCTTTAATGTGGCGGATACGTTCATCTGCATTTCCTTTGGTCTTCTGCTGTTGGCGTCGTTTGGCGCGAAACAGCAGAAACAAGGCGAGGAGGAGAAATGAAGACGACTGTGAGCCGAAGGGTTTTTCTTGGCGAATGCATGGCGTTCGCGGCAGTTGGTTGCTCCGCGACGAAGGGTGTCCGGCAGTCAGCGACGGTTTCAGACGAGCTGCGTCGGCAGATTGCCGAGGGACTGATGGCGGGCTGCGTCTGCGGGCTCGTCGGAGGACCGCTCTATGCGGCGGGCGAACGGACGCGGCATCCCGTCTCAACGCCCATGACGGAAGACTGCATCTTCGACTTGGCAAGCGTCGGCAAGACGTTCACGGCCAGTCTCTGTGCGCGTCTCGCGGCGGAAGGTCGGCTTGACCCAGACGCGCCGTTTACGAAATACCTGCCCGAGCATGTCTTGGCGAAAGAGAACTGCGCGATCACCGTGCGTGACCTTGCGACGCATACGGGCGGGTTCGACAACTCGAAACCCTACATCCTGCCCGATCCAGCGGCCTTTGATCGCGCGCTTTTCGCGAAGCGTCCCGTTCGTGCGCGTGACGTCGCCTACGAGTATGCTTGCTCGAACTTCATTTACCTTGGAAAGATTGTCGAACACTTGACGGGGACAGACCTCGAAACGGCGGCACGAACGCTTCTGTGGAATCCGTTGGGCATGCGCGACACCTGCTGGCACGAGATTGTCGGCAATCCGCGCGCGGTCGAGACGTTCGCGAACGGACACCTTCCCCCGGGAATGCACGGAGACGAATCCACGCGTGTCTATCCATGGGCGCTGGGCAACGGTTCGGCGTTCTCGACGGCGGGGGACATGCTGAAGTTTGCCGATGACTTGCTCACGCGACGAACTTTTCCGAAGACCTACTACGACCTCCTGTCGACGCCTTGCTGGGAGAAAGACGGCAAGCGACGCAGTTTCGGCTGGGACATGAGCGCGGGGCTCCATCGGCCTTTCGGCTGGAGCGCGGCGACGATTGCGCACGGCGGCTTTACAGGTAACACGATTGCCGTCGATCCCGAGAGGGGTTTCGCGGGCGTTGTGCTGACAAGCCGCACGGGTGATCGTCTGAAGGCCTATGCGGGTCACGGGCGTCTGCTCTCTCTGATGTCAGGAAGTCGCCCCGTTGACGCCCTTGGGGTGCAATAGCCCGCTTGGTGGCGACGAATGGCGTGCTTCCTTCGTCTCCTTCTGCAGCCGACAAGCCGAGGGAGTCTTCCCCGTGAGCTTTCGGAACGTGTTGCAGAAGAAGGCGGACGAGTTGAAGCCGCTGCGACGTGCGATGGATTCAATGGACTCGTCGGGGTGACTCTTGAGAAGCGTTTGCGCATGTTCGATTCGCCGGCGGATGATGTAGTCGTTTGGAGGCATCCCCATTGCGGCATTGAAGAGCGCGAAGAAGCGGCTTCGCCCGTAGCCTGAGAGCGATACGAGCCGGTCGCTGGTGATCCGATCTGTGAGGTGTGCGTCAATCCATTCGCAGATCTTCGGGATGAGACGGTCGTTGTGCCGAATCGCGTCCTCGGCTTTCAGCACACGGGCTGTCTCGACGAAGAGCAGTTCGCAGAGGATGCGCAAGTGAAGGGCCGTCTCGGGGCGTTCGGGGTGGAAGGCTGTGATGGCCGCGCGCGTTCGGCGAAGGACGTCCAGAAGAGACGAGGTGATTGGCCTCACGGAAAGCGCGTGAGCGGAGAAGTTCTCGAAAAGGTTGCGCAGGTCGTCTGGCGTGAAGGCCGTGCCGAGGGCCTGTCGTGCCGTCTGTGGCTCGCAGATCACGCCGATGCGCACGGAAGGCGACCCTACCTCGTCTGCCGCGCGATGGTTTAGCCCCGGCGGCAAGATGGCGAAGTTTCCGCCAGGGACGTTCAGCGTGTCTCGTTCGCCTTGGACTTCCCAAGCGAAGCGCCCGTGCAGGACATAGTGGAACTCGCATCCCGTATGGCAGTTCCACGCCACGCGACGCGACTCTCGGTCCTCGATGATTCCGATTCGCCGGATGAGCGGAAAGCCGAATCGGACGCCTTTGAAGTAGTTCATCAACAGGTAGTATACCACATTTCCGTCATGCGCGTTGCCGAATCGTCCAGCAGACCATCCTTCAACTTTTGTTTGGTATAATTCGCGGTGTATGGCAGAAGGATGCAAATGAGCGGATTGAGCATGCAGACGAACGGACTTGACCTCGCAGTGGTCGCGACGTATCTCGTTGGCACGACAGCTTTCGGGTGTCTGTTCTATTTCAAGCGAGACAAGACGGATGCGGCGGGGGACTTCACGAAAGGCGGCGGTCGGCTTCCAGGTTGGGTGTTGGCGCTTTCGGTTTTTGCGACATACGTGAGTTCGATTTCGTTTCTGGCTCTTCCGGCAAAGGCTTATCTTGAATCGTGGAATGCGCTCGTCCTGTCCTTTTCGATTCCGTTTGCGGCGACGGTCGCGGCAATTTGGTTCGTGCCGTTCTATCGACAGCAGACGAGCGCGTCGGCGTATTCGTTTTTAGAGGTGCGCTTCGGCGTGTGGGCGAGACTTTATGCGAGCGGCTGCTTTCTTGTGATGCAGTCGGTGCGTAGCGGAATGATTCTTTTCCTGCTGGCGTTGCTCTTGCGGACGATGATGGGATTGTCCGTTCCAGTCGTCATCTGCGCAGTCGGCATCACGACGATGCTTTATGCGATGATGGGAGGGTTGAGGGCCGTCGTGTGGACGGATGCGGTTCAGGCCGTCATCCTGATCGGTGGCGCGCTCCTTTGCCTTGTCGTGCTTGCCTACGCGTTGCCGGGCGGCTTTGCGGCGAGCGCCGCCCTCGCGTGGAATAGGGGCAAGTTTTCGCTTGGCGACTTTTCCGTCGCGGATTGGAGCCATGAGACGTTTTGGGTGACGTTCGTCTATGGCGTCTTCCTGAACCTTCAGAACTTCGGCATTGATCAAAGCTACACGCAACGATATGTCGCAGCGCGGACGGAACGGGAGGCCGTTCGGTCGATGTTCGCGGGAGCGATGCTTTACGTGCCTGTCTCTTTCGTATTCGTCGTGATCGGAACGCTTCTCTGGGTGTGGGTCACGGCAAATCCGGGAGCAGTCCCTGCGGATGCCCTCGCGAAGTCAGATGCGGTGTTCCCGTGGTTTATCGTGCATCGTCTGCCCGTGGGCGTTTCGGGGTTGCTCGTCGCGGCAATCATCGCGGCGGCGATGAGTACGGTTTCATCGACGCTCAATTCCGGCGCGACCGTCTTGCTGGAAGACTACCGCAAGCGCTTTGCGCGGGACGGGGTTTCGGCGTGCGGGCAGATTCGGTTTCTTCGACTGGCGACGATTGGGTTGGGGCTGTTCTCAGTCGGCGTGGCGTTGTGCGCGATGAATGTGACGAGCGTGCTCACGACCTGGTGGGGGCTTCAGAGCGTTCTTTCGGGTGGCATGCTGGGACTCTTCTTGCTGGGGGCCTTTGCCCGCCGGACACGTCCGGTTCAGGCGGCGATTGCGACGAGCGTGGGCCTTTGGGCCGTTGCGTGGGTTGTCTTTGGCGAGAAAGTCTTCGGGTTGCCGCAGATCCTTCATGTTAATCTCGCAATTGTTGTCGGGACGCTGACTCTCGTCTTGACGGGTTTTGCTCTTTTGACATTCGGAGGCCGCCAATGAAGGTCAACAATCTGGAACCGTTCCTTGAGAAGATGCGCGGCGGGAAGGTTGCGCTTGGATGCTGCGTCACGCTTGCCGATCCGGCCGTGTCCGAGATCGCCTGTGCGGCGGGCTTTGACTTTACGTGGATAGACGGTGAACATGGGCAGCTGGATCGCAACATGGCGATGCTTCATCTGATGGCCGTGAAGGGGACGGGCGTCGCGCCGCTTTACCGTGTTCCCTGCTGTGACCACACGGAAATCAAACGCGTAATCGACTTTGCGCCGGCGGGCATCATCGTGCCGATGGTCATGAACGCGGCGGATGCGGCGCGGGTCGTCGCGGCGTGCCGCTACCCCTGTCATGGAGGCACGCGTGGCTGTGGCTATCGGCGCGGCCTTGACTATGGCGCAGCGGATGTTTCGGAATATCTTGAGGCCTCGCGTCATGATCCGCTTGTCATCGTCCAGATTGAGCATATCGACGCCGTGCGGGATCTTGACGCGATCCTTTCAGTTCCCGGCATTGATTCCATTCTTGTCGGGCCGTACGATCTCTCGATGTCGATGGGGCGTCCAGGCTGTTTTGACGATTTGTCCGTCCGCGCGGCGATTGATGAGGTCTGCAGGAAGGTCCGAGCGCACGGGCTGTTGCTCGGCGCTTACGCGGAGGACGGCTTTGCCGCATGGCGTGCCCGTGGCGTTAATTACCTTGGCGTGAAAAATGACACGAATGCCTTGCTGTCGGGCTTTCGCGCTGCAATTTCCCGTGCGCAGGACAGGTGGGCCGAATCCCAGACGGCCTCGTGCGCCGGGCGAAAGGGGAGGGACGCATGACGATGCTCGCGCCTTGGCTTGCGCTTGCGGCTGTTGGCGTCGCTGGCGGCCCTCCGGCCGACGATGGGCGGCAGACCTATTGCGCACGCCCATGGACGGAGTCTGCCATACGCGATGCGACCGAAACCGATTGTGAAGTCTGGGCGGATGAGCGACGCGTGCCGCTGTATGTGGCGGATGTTGACCAGTCCGTTCCGGCATGGGGCGGAAATTACTGTTTCGGCTCGTTTACCGTCGCGGATCGTCCAGTGCGTGTCCGCGTCAAAGTTCCAAGAGGTTGTTCCTCCGCCGTGCAGATTCTTCCGACGCGATATGGGATTCGCCCGGAGACGAATGCGTTTGGAGAAGTGACCTTTGCCGTGCCACGACCGATGCGCTTGACGCTTGAATGGGATGGACGGAGGCGTCCGTTGGCTGTCTTCGCCAATCCTCCAGAATGCGACGTGCCGAAACCGGGTGATGCGGGTGTCGTCTGGTTCGGGCCGGGCTACCATTTCCCCGGAAGGATTCGGCTTGGCTCGAACGAGACGCTTTATTTGGCGTCTGGTGCGGTTGTCATGGGTGGGATTGAGGTGCGCGGGACGAATGTGACCGTGCGCGGACGCGGCATTCTTGATGGCGCTCCGTTTCCGCGCTTTCAGGGCCCGACGCGTTGGATGCTCGACTTCACAGGTTGTCGGGGCGTCCGCGTTGAAGGCATAACTATCCGAAATCCGTTCAACTGGGTTCTCGTCTTCCTTGACTGCGAGGATGTTTCCGTTTCAAATGTCAAGGTCTGCGGTTCGCGGATGATCAACGATGATGCGCTTGACATCTGCAACTCGCGCCGTGTTGTCGTGCGAGACTCATTCTTCCGTTGCGCGGACGATGTCTTCGCCCTCAAGGGGAATCTGCCGTTCGGGAAGATGCCGACGGCTCTTGAGAATGTGCGCCTTGAGGATTGCGTCGCGTGGACGGATGCGGCCAATGTCTTTCGAGTTGGGTTTGAGTGCAACGCCTCACGGCTTCGTCGGATTGTCGCACGGCGGATAGACGTCCTCCATGTCGCGGCGAACCAGCGCGACATCGTGCATGATTGGGCCAACTGCGTCTTCTATCTCCAGCCGGCGAACGATGTGGAAATCTCGGATGTCCTCTTTGACGATGTCCGCATTCGCCATGAAGGGCCGTTTGCGCTCTTCTCTGCCTACAGTCACGCCTGGGGGTGTCTCGGACGACCTTATGAGACGGCAGGGCGGTTGAGAAAAGTCTGTCTGCGCAACGTCGTGGTTACGGGCGATGGCCCGGCTTATGTCCTTCTGCGAGGTGATTCGGACGCGCGTGACGTTGCGCGGATCGCCTTTGAGAACGTCACGGTAGGCAACCGTCGCCTTTCGCGGCATTCGCCCGATGTGACCCTTGGACCCTTTGTCCGGAATGTCGTATTCAAATAGAGTGTACTCAAGATAAAGAAAGGAACGGCAATCATGAAAAGTACCATTCAGACTTTCGCGCGACAGGTGGTTTCGCTTGTCTGCATTCTCGTGGCTGGGGAAGCCTTCGCAGACTCCAGCCTTTATGTCGTCTCCGCAGGTGACCGCATACGTCGCTTTACCGTGGATGCGCAGGGAGGCCTTGCGCTTGCGGACAATGACTTTATCGTAAAAGACGGCGCGAATGACGTCTTGACGCGCCCGATCAAGATCGTCCGCGTGGGGCGTGTCTTTTATGTGCTGGATTCGTATGCCGATTCGAATCTTGGCTATTTCTCTGTCGCAAAGTTTGATCTCATGGGAAACTTTCTTGGCAAACTCGTCCATCGCGGAGCGAACGTCCTTAACGGCAAGTTGGGGAAGGCGGATGGCATGGCCGCTTCGCCAGACGGCGACTGGCTTTATGTCGGAGATTTCACGCTTGGCGTTGTCTTCCGCGTTCGCGTGGCAACGGGCGAAATCTCGACGTTTGTGACAGGGCTTAGCCAGCCGCGAGACCTTCATGTCACCTCTGACGGACGGCTCTATGTTGCCGCGCGCGGAAACAAGAGGGTTTTCGTGTTCAATCCAGACGGTTCGGCGTCTTCGCCCGTGTCGTACTCCTTCTCCGATCAGGTTGGCGGCATTTATGTTGATGAGGCGAACGGAAAACTTTACGGTCGATACAACGGGAAGATGCAGGTCCATAACCTTGGGACGGATGCTGTCGTCGAAACGGTTGAGATGCCTGGCAACGGGCTTGCGATTGAGAAGGTCGGCGCACAGCTTGTGAGCGGAAACTGGACGATTTGGGACCCGCAGTCGATTCTCTTTACCTGCAATCTATCGAACGCCTACGCGATTGAGACTGTGGCCCATGGTCTTGGAGATGTTCAAGACGTTTATCTCGATTCGCACGATGACTCGTCAGTTTCTCCCTTGCTGGCGCATACGTCGCTCGCCTCGGCGAGGAACACGCTTTTCTTTGCCGCCGACAATGCGCAGTCGGCCGTTGGCGACGCCGCGCGCGCGACAGTCTGGCGTTCTCAAGATGGAGGTGCGCACTGGACGGAAGTCGCGACGGTAGAAGCGGCGAATCCGACATTTGTCGAGAGGCCAGAAGACGGTCTGATGTTGCTGGTCGAACCCTGTCGCGCGGCAGATGAACAGCAGACGTTTGCCGTTGCCGAATTCACGGCGGATGGAACCCTGATCCCGTCGTTTGTGGTGACGAACAAGACCGGTCATGTCTTCACGCCGGCGAATGGGCGGATGGTCGCTTCATCCTGGGGCTTTGCCGGGGTGCGCGCTGGGCTTGGCCTCGCGACAGCACGAGCCAACACAATGGCCGTGTTCTCATTTGTCACTGATCGCACGTCTTCCGCTTTTCCAGATGCCGTTTTCACGGCGAATGTGACGACGAATGATTGGTCATCCAATCCCGCCTTTGCGCGCCGGCCGTGGTGTGATGTCCTGCCGCCTCTTGTTTTTCGGGACCGCGACGGCAACCACCGTGAACTTGTTCCGACGGTACAGGCGCGCACATCGGTTGCGACGCGCGTCGGTCCTGAATATGCGCTGACGGCGGAAAGCCAGAATGCCCTTGGACAGTTCAGCCCGAAGTGGGCGCCGGTCGCCACGGGCCGCATGGCGTTACCGGGTGCGTCCAAGGCGTTCGATGTCGTCTATGACGCCGTGAGCGAACTCTACTGGGCCGTGACGATTCCGGCCACGAACGCGCTCGATCTCGTTGCACGTGATCAGGGTGAGATCCGCAATGTCCTTGCGCTCTACGCGTCATCCGATCTCGCCACCTGGCGTCTCTGTCGCGTTCTTCGTGCGGAAGGGTCGCCCGAAACGGTCGCCTTCTCGAATCCACTCCTTGTCGTGGACGACGACGATCTCGTCGTTTCCTATTCGGCCGTTGGCGCGGATGTGACAGGGCAGACCGCAATCGGCACTTCAGGGAACTTTTTCTGTCTGCGTGTTGTCGATTTCCGTGCGACATGGCCGGGCGCATTCGAGACGTCTCAGGTCTTTGCTATTTGCGAGTTTAATGCGGGAATCGTCAAGTCGTGTCGACAAGACCCTCTGTCGGGGGCTTGGACGCATGCGCCACTTGTCACGAACGGCGTCTATTTCGGTCGGCATTTGTCCTCTCTTTCGGGTCTTGCCGCTCTTGCGGCGCGTCTTTATGTGACATCTGAGAGACAAGGCGTCTTTGCCTTCAGCTTCAAAGGGCGCGTGCGCGGATTTTGGCCCAAGCCCGATGACATGGGACAGTGTGACGCGATTTGTCCGGCAAGTGACGGACACACGTTGCTCGTCACAGATTCGAGTGCGACATCGGTTAACAGCGTCCGTCGTTTCAATCCTTCCTCGGGCGTATGGACGACGCTCGTTTCGGCGGCGAAAGACGAAACGCTGAAGACGCCGCGCGGCATCTGCGCGATGTCCGACGGCTCGTTCTTCGTTGCCTTGCGGTCAAATGGTGAAGTGCGGCATTATGTGGCGGATGGTTCGTCTTATGAAAAAGTTGGCACATTTGCGGGGGCAATCTCCGTCATGCTGGACGCAGACGAGGCAAATCTCTTTGTTGGCACGCGTCACGGGCGGATCGTGAAGGTCAATCTTTCCGACAAGTCGTCGTTCGACCTTGCCGCGCCGCTCAAGGACTTGGACGGCGCGGCGTATGCGCTTGCCCTCCACAACGGACGGCTGTGGGTCGTCGATTCGGGCGCAGGGCACATCTGGTCGCTTGATCCTGATGAGCCTTACCAGACGCCACGCGTCGAATGCGCGGGCTTCGACTTCCCTGCGCGCGGCGCATTTCTCGACCTTGCGGACAGATGCGGCGGCATCTTCATCTTGCGCTGAGGAGAGCCGGAAATGAAGCGCATGGCCTGTCTGTTTCTTCTCGTTCTCGCCGGCAGCGGGGCATCTGCCCGTGCTGCGGCGGACTTGCTTGTTTCCTGCGAGCGACGCGCCATCGAACGTTGGCGCATGGGCGCGGACGGCCTTGAGCGTCTTGGTGTCTTCGCTGACGCGACGCACTTGGCTGGCTTTCAGCCGACAGGGCTTGCCGTCTCGCCCGGCGGTCTCGTCTATGCCGGGGACGCGGGCGGGGGTGGTCGGCTTGTGATGTTTGGGTCGGACGGAAGTTTCCGTGGTACGCTCGTGACGCTAGGCACACGCCCCGACATGCTTTGCCTCTCGCCTGATGGCGGTTGGATTTACGTCTCCCAGCCGGTCGAGAACCGCGTCTACCGTTATCGCACGTCGGACGGCACGGGTGGCGTGTACGGTCTCGATGGTTTGCGCGGTCCGCGAGGACTTGCCTTTGGCCCAGATGGTCTCCTTTATGTCGGTTGCCGACAGTCTCGGGAAATTCGCGCTTACGATGTTTCGGGAGAAACGGGGAGACACAGGGGAAGCCTTGCCGCTCCTTATGGTCTCGGCACATTCGCGTTTGGCGGTGGGGCGGGCGAGCGGCTTGTCGTTCCTGGCACATGCGTTGAGGTCATCGATCTCTTTTCCGCACGAATGTTGCCGCCAATCCGCGCGGTCGAGAACGCGATCGCCGTGTGTGCGGACGAGACGATGGTCTATGTCGGAGATTGGACGCGCGGCGAGATTCTGCAGATCGACCCGGAGAAAGGAAGTTCTCGTCGCGTCGGCGTGGGGGCACGGCAAGTCTGTGCCCTCGCTATCCTTGGCCGCGATGGCGCGGCGGCTCGGCGAGAGGCGTTCCGCCATCGCAAGAATCCGTTCAGCCTGCGCACGCCTGTCCGTCCGCAGACGGATGACGACTTCTCGCGTCTCAAGTTCAACAATCCGACTGCCGTGACGGGGCTCAAGGCCGGTTTCGCGGGAACTGTCCATGTCGCCGACTATGATCTAGACGGGCAACTCGACATCCTCGTCTACTGCGGTTGGGAAGGACAGGTCTGGGAAGGTTGCTGGTTTTTTCGCAATCCGACACCGAAGGGGCGGAAAGATTCGGATCCCATTTTTGAGGCACCGCGCCGTGTAGCTCGTTCGGCAATGCCGACAACGGGTGTCTGTCGTTTTGCGGACGGCTCGGTCATAGCCAATGTCTTGTCAACGAACCAAAGCTACGAGGTGCGGCAGTTCGTTGATTTCGATGGAGACGGGCGCCAGGACCTCGTTATCTCAGCCTCAGTGCGTCCAATTGGAATTCACGATGCCTCTGGCTACGATGCGCGTGGTGTTTGGACAGAGCCGCAAATGCGTGGGTATCTCTTCTGGTGTCGCAATCTCGGCGGCACGGGGTCGGATGTGTGCTATGGCGAACCGCAGCTCGTTCGCCTTGAAGACGGTTCTCCCATGACCGTCACCGGGTGGAACCCGGCACTGGTCCATGATTGGGACGGCGATGGGGACCTTGATGTCATCATGTGCGATTTCAATGACGCCTTCTTCTATTTCGAGAACATTGGAACGCGCACGCGACCGGTTTACACTGCGGGTCGCTTCCTTCGCGAGGAATCTGGTGTACGTCTGTCCGGTTATCAGTGTATGCCGTCGGTTGAGGCGGTTGACTGGGATGGCGACGGTCAAATGGACATTGTGCGCTGTGACGAGGAGGGGCGCGTCTACTGGTATCGCAATACGGGGCGTCTTGAAAAGGGAGTGCCTGTCTTTGAGAGTCCGCGTTTCTTCCGTCAGCGAGCGGACGATCTTTGCGCGAGTGCGCTCGCGACGCCCTGTGCGATAGACTGGGACGGTGACGGAGACATCGACCTTCTTTCGGGAAACACGGCGGGAACGATTGACTTCTATGAAAACCTGTCTGGTCCTGGCGTTGAGCGCCCGAAGTGGGCGCCGCCCGTGAAACTGAAGACGCCCGACGGTCGACCCGTGCGCATTCTCGCTGGGCCGAATGGCTCCGTTCAGGGACCGATTGAGGCGATGTACGGCTATACCTGCCTTTCGGCAGTCGATTGGGACGGCGACGGCCTTCTGGACCTGATGGTGAACTCGGTTTGGGGAAAAGTCGTCTGGTTCAAGAATATCGGTACACGAGCGAAGCCACGGCTTGACTTTCCGCGTGATGTCGAAGTTGAATGGGACGGTGCGCAGCCAGACATTCCCTGGAACTGGTACAAGCCGGCGCGGACCTCGAATCCAAAGGCCCTTGTCACGCATTGGCGTACGACACCCGTGATGATCGATCTTGACGGCGATGGGCTTATGGATCTTGTGATGATGGACGTCGATGGCGATCTCGCGTTCTTTGCACGCACTCGGCGGGCGGACGGCTCACTTTCCCTGAAACCGCCGCGCAAGGCGTTCCGTCGTGAGGACGGCGCACCGTTTCTCTTGGCCTACGATTGGCTGGGCGGACCGGCAAAGCGTTGGGGCGGGCGTGTTGGCCTTGCCGGGCGTCGCAAGTTTTGTTTCTGCGATTGGGACGGCGATGGGAAAACGGACCTCATCGTTAATGACGGGGCGAACGCCGCGTGGTGGAAGCAGGTCGGCGCGTCGGGCGTTGGCGTCGACCGTTTATGGCGTTTCCGTCGGATGGGGATGTTAGGCGATCTCGACATCGGCACGCACGATCCACAGCCTTGTGCCGTCGATTTCAACGGTGACGGCGTGCCTGATCTCGTTGTCGGGGCGATGGACGGCTATTTCTACTACCTTCGCAATCCTCGCTCTCGGAAGTCAACGGACGGCGGCAAATGACCACTTGGTAAAATACCCCCTTGTGTGCCAAGGGCCAAATATGATATACTATACACCGTTTTCAAGTTCTGCTCGGGTGGTGAAATTGGCAGACACGCATGCTTGAGGTGCATGTGGAGAGATCCTTGCGGGTTCGAGTCCCGCCCCGAGCACCAGCCTTGATGGTAGAAGAAGCCTACGATTCCCGTGGGCTTTTCTTGTTTCTGCTTTTAGGGGCTATTCGGCAAACCTCATCCCATCCGGAAGCTTTGGCGTTGCCTTCTCAATCAGGCGGTCAAGCTTGGATTCGAGCCGGTCGAGCCGCCCGTCGAGTCGCTTGAAGTGTCCGTCAATGTGGGCGCGGAGCGCGGTCGTTTCGTCGCGGACAGTACGTTCAACCTGGCGGCAATCGCGACCATCGGGCAGGCGAAGCCAGAGCGTGACGAACGTCAGCGCGAGAATGAAAAGGATAATGATTGCGTGTTTTGCCATTTTCTTCATATCGGAAGAAAGTATACCAAAATTTCGGATGTCTGTTCGATAGGCGGTCCAAATATTTGATATAATACAAGACCGTTATGAATACAGTACTCGTTGGCGCCCAATGGGGCGATGAAGGCAAGGGCAAGGTTATCGATTTCCTCACGGAGGAGTCGGATGTCGTGGTCCGCTTCCAGGGCGGTTCCAACGCGGGGCATACGGTTGTTGTCGGCGACAAGAAGTATGTCCTTCACCTTGTGCCGAGCGGCATTCTCCACGAAGGCAAGCATTGTGTGATCGGCAATGGCGTCGTGATGGATCCGTTTGACCTCATGCGCGAACTTGAGCAGGTCGAGAGCTGGGGGTTTGTGCTCAAGGGGCGTTTTCATATCTCTGAGCGCGCACATATGGTTATGCTGTGGCATCGTGCGCTTGACAAGGCCGAGGAGACCGCACGTCCCGAAGGCGAGAAAATCGGCACGACGGGGCGTGGCATCGGCCCCGCCTACGCTGCCAAGGTCGGTCGATTCGGCATGCGCGTTGGCGACATTCTCCGGCCAGACTTTTTGGACCTCGTTCGTCAACAGGTTGCCGAAGCGAACCGCAAACTGGCCGCTTTGGGTGCTCAGTTGCTGGATGCAGAGGAGATGGTGCGGCTCTATACGCCGATGGTGACGGCGCTGATGCCGTATGTGACGGACACGATCCAGTATCTGCACGAGAATCTGGAAAAAAAGAAATCCCTTCTTTTCGAAGGTGCACAGGCGACGATGCTGGACATTGACTTCGGAACTTATCCTTTCGTGACGTCATCCAACCCGACAGCGGGCGGAGCTTGCACGGGGGCGGGCATTTCGCCGCGCGCGATTGACCGCGTAATCGGCGTCCTGAAACTCTACACGACGCGTGTCGGCGAAGGGCCGTTCCCGACGGAACTGTCTGACGCAGACGGTGAGATGCTTCGTCAGCGTGGCGGTGAGTTCGGCGCGACGACGGGTCGTCCCCGCCGGTGCGGCTGGTTTGACGCGGTTGTCGCGCGTTACGCGCAGCGTGTCAACGGCATTGACTTTTGGGCGATGACAAAACTTGACGTTCTTGATGCGTTCCCAGTCGTTAAGATCTGCACGGGCTATCGGCGCACGGACGGGTTCGTCTACACGACCTTCCCGGCAGACCTTGAAGCCTTGGCTCATTGCACGCCTGTTTACGAGGAGATGCCTGGCTGGCAGTGCGAGACTTCGAAGATTACGGACTACGCGGCGTTGCCGGAGAACGCGAAAGCTTACGTCAATCGTATTCTTGATCTCGTTGGCGGGAGGTTGGGCGTTCTTTCGGTCGGTCCGGCGCGTGAGACGACGCTTCGCATCAACATCTGACGCGAAGCCCTTGGCCTCTTCCTCTGTGAACCGATTTTTGGTAAGATACACTGACCTATGAAGAAGAATCTTGTTTTAGCCGCGTTGTTTGGGGCGTTTGCGTCCTTTGCTGCGGATGTAACCGAAGTCCGCGTCAAGGCGTTGGATGGATTCGGTGGCGACACGTCGTTTGTCGCGAGCCGCTGTCAGGTGAAAGTCGGCAAGCCTTACGATCCGGTGACGGTGACGCGTGACGTCACGTCCCTCAAGGACTCGGGTGAGTTTGAAGAAATCACGGCCGACGCCCAGCGTGTCGCGGACGGCATCGAGGTCACCTATTTCGTCAAGCGCAAGATGCGTTATTCCGGTCCGCTTGTCATTGAAGGGAATGACGCGTTGAGCGAGTCGAAAATATCGGACGAGGCGGGGCTGAAGGACGGATATCTCTATGGGGAGGCAGATCTTGCGGCCGCTGCGGCGCGCGTCCGCCTCGCCTATCAGAAGAAATATTACGCAGACGCAAAGGTCTCTTTCCGCACGAAGATTCTTTCCGGGAACGACGTTAATGTCGTTTTTACGGTGGACGAGGGCACGCGGCAGAAAATCGCCGGATACATCTTTGAAGGAACGCCACATGCCGTGGACGTTGCGTATTGGCGTGGGCTTCAGCCTGGCTGGAAACTCGACGCGGCGACTTTCAACGCGGCCGAACTTCACGAGGCGATTAACGATTTGCCTTGGTGGAATCCGATGGGATGGTTCTCCGACAGCCCAGTGACGAAAGACCAGCTTGCGCAATGCCGTGATAAACTTGCGGAAGTCTACCGTAACCATGGCTATCTGGATGTCAAAGTCGAGGGTCCGGAGCGCGTGCCGACAGGCGAGGGCAAGGTGAATCTCGTCTTCTCGTTCACAGAAGGCGTCCAGTATCGTGTGGGCAAGACGCACCTGACCGGCGTGACGCGCTATTCGACGGCTGATGTCGTGGCGAAGAGCGCACTTCCGGCGTCAGGTGCCATTGCGGGCGAGAAAGCGCTTGCGGAGGCGGCGCACCGCATTGAAGTCACGGTTGGGTCGGGCGACTCGGGGTTGGCGGATTCACATGTGGAGGTTCGATGCGTCCCGACGGAAGATCCGTCCGTTGTCAACGTCGTCTTCAAGGTCAACGAGGGCGTGCCGGTTGTCTTGAACGAGGTCAAGATCCGAGGCAATGATTACACGAAGGACAAAGTCATTCGCCGTGAGATTGCGCTTGCGCCGGGCGACCGCATGCTTGCGGACCGAGCCGAGCGCTCTCAAAAAAGGTTGGAGAACCTTGACTATTTCTCGCGTGTGCGTTATTACCTTGAGCCGACGAATCTTGGGAAAGACGCGAATGGCGCCGAATACCGCGATCTTGTCTACGAGGTCGAAGAGAAGAACACGGGCTCGTTCATGGTTGGCATCGGGGCTTCGACGGTTGATTCCGTCTATGTTTCTGCAGAAGTGAACCAGAACAACTTCGACCTCTTCGCGCCGTCAAAGCTTTTCCGTGGCGCAGGGCAGAAAGGCCGCGCCTATGTGGCATGGGGGCCTCGCTATCAGAGCGTGGAACTCGGGTTTGTCGAACCGCACCTCTTTAATCGCATGCTGGAACTTTCGGTCGATCTCTATCGCCGTCTGCGCTGGTATGATGAGTATGACCTCATCCGAACGGGCGCAATGGCCTCCCTTGCCTACCCTGTCAAGTTCTGGCCGACATGGGAGTCTTTCGGGCGTCTTGGCATCGGGCTTTCAGGCGAATACATTGAGTTTGACGATGTTGTCCGCGGCGACTACACCTACAAAGGACAGACCGGACGACTCTTCGAACGAGAAGATGACGAACACGGAGGCGTCTTCGAGCCAGTCCTTCATTTCTTCTGGGCGAAGGACGGACGCGACAATTTCCGTATGCCGACGCGTGGCTATCGCACGCGCATCTTCCTCGACGTCGATCCGGCGGGTGACAATCAGTACTGGCGCTTCGGCATCAACCATCGGAATTATTTCAACGTTTGGCGGCAGCTTCTCGACGCGAACGTGGATCACATTTTCATGGTCGCGCTTCGTGCGGAGACAATTGATTCGTTTTCGGACGACTTGCCGATCTACAACCGCATGTTCCTTGGCGGTCCGAAGTCGATTCGCGGCCTTGAATACCGCAATGTCGCGCCGATGGCTCAGCGCGTCGGCTCAGACGATTGGGCCCCTTGGGGCGGGCAGACGCTCTTTTGCATGAACTTCGAGTACACGATCCCGATTGTCAAGATGTTGCGTTTTGCCGTCTTTTCGGACGTTGGCTCGGTTGGCGAGGACGTCTGGGACCTTGACTTCTCTGATACCTTTGCGTGGACGGTCGGCTGTGGTTTTCGCCTCGACATCCCGATGTTCCCGATTCGACTCGACTTCGCGACGCCGGTCGAAGAGCCTGAGCATGCCGAGAAGGAGACGTTCTCGTTCACGGTTGGGTATGATTTCTGAGAATTAATTGAATTATAAGCAAGGAACTGAAAATGAAGAAACTCATGTTTATGGCAGTGACTCTTTCGGCGATGGTCTCCGTGGCCGAGATGAAGGTCGGCACGGTCGATCTCATGCTCCTCATCCGCAATCACCCGAACTACGATGCCAACAAGGAACTCCTGACGTCAACGGACAGGGACTACCAGAAGAAAGTCGAAGCCATCAAATCTGAAGGCGAAGGCCTTCAGGAGGAAGGCAAGAAGATTGCCGAGCAGTTGCGCAATCCGATGTTGGCGGCGAAGGCGAAAGCCGATGTCGAGAAACAGCTGATGGACATTCAGCAGAAGCTGATGGGCATTGAGCAGCGTTACCGTGCGGAAGTCGCGCGTTGCCGTCAGGACCTTCAGGATCTTGAGGGGCGTCTTCTCAAGACGACGACGGATGACCTTCGCAAGCGATTGGCGAAGTTTGCCGAGAAGAAGGACTTTGATCTTGTCCTTGACAAGACGGCGGCGCCTTATTCTAGGGTGAAATATGACGTGACGGACGAGATGCTTCAGGAATTGGGCGTCGAGCCGAAGAACGCGAAGGGCCGCAATGAAGGCAAGTGACCTTGCGAAGTCCCTCGGCGGCGTGCTGGAGGGGCCGGATGTCGAGTTGAACGCCTGTGCGGGCCTTGAGGAGGCCCGCAGGGGAGATCTCAGTTTCTGCAAGGACCCAAAGCATGTCGCGCTCGTTCAGGAGACGAAGGCTTCCGCTGTCTTGCTGCCGAAAGCCTGGAGCCATGGCGCACCGTGCGCGATTCTTCGCGTGAAAGACCCGAACGAGGCTTGCATGAAGGCGGCGGAGTGCTTTGCGCCGCCTGCGCCTGTCCGTGCGCCGGGCGTCCACCCGACGGCAATTGTCGATCCCTCCGTCAAGTTGGGCAAGCGTGTCCATATAGGGGCGTACACGGTCATAGAGAAGAATACGGAGATAGGCGATGACTGTGTCGTTGAAGCGCAGGTCTTTATCGGTGAGAGCTGTCGTCTGGGTGATGGTTGTCATGTCTATCCGCAGGTCACGTTGCGCGAGGGGTCAATCCTCGGAAAGAAGGTGATTCTCCACTGTGGCGTGCGAATCGGGGGCGATGGCTATGGTTACACGACTTCGGTCGGCCTGATGGGCATCAAGATCGAGAAGATTCCTCAGCTGGGTGTCGTCGAGCTGGGCGATGGCGTGGAAATCGGCTCCAACACGACGATTGATCGCGCACGGATCGGTCGCACTTACATCGGTCCGCAGACGAAGATTGACAATCTCGTGCAGATAGGCCATAACGTCAAGGTCGCTGGCTATTCGGGCATCATCGCACAGGCTGGTGTGGCGGGATCGACGCAGATTGGCAAGGGCTGTCTCATCTGGGCGCAGGCGGGCATCTCCGGACACATCAAGGTTGCGGACGGCGTTCAGGTCGGACCTCAGGCGGGGGTGCCGAAAACGTTGGACGGTTCGGTCAAATATGTTCTTGGGACGCCGGCTGAGTCGAAGAAGGAGTTTGGCGCACGGGTTCTCCTGCCGCGGCTGGTGGAGAAGCTCAGGGCCGAAGTGAAGGAACTTAAGGCGCTCGTCGCCGTCAAATGAATCTATGGAAAAGGAACGTTTTGATTTCGGGTCACTTCTGAACGATCAGTTCAGGGGCATTCGCAAAGGCTATAAGTTCGGCAAAGCGTTCAACGAGGACAAGTCTCTCGTTCGTCCGAAAAAGCCGGTTGTGGCGGTTGCGTCTGATGACAATGTGACGATCAAGTCCGCCTACGAGGCTGGCGAGGCCATCTCGGGGATTGTCGAGAAGGAAGTCAAGGGCGGTTTTGAGGTGACGGTTGCGGGCGAGCGGGCGTTCTGTCCGTTCTCGCAGATTGACCGGTTCAAGAAGGCGGCCGCCGACTATCTGGGGCGCAAGTTTGACTTCCTTGTCACGGAGTATTCAAGGGATGATCGGGGAATCAGCGTCGTCGTCTCCCGTCGCGCTCTTCTTGATGTTCAGGCCGAGGCGATGCGCGAGGCGCTTCTGAATGAAATCAACGAAGGGGAGACTCTCAACGGTACGGTGACGCGCGTTCTCGATTTTGGCGCGTTCGTCGATCTTGGCGGCATCGAGGGGCTGATTCCGGCGCGAGAGGTCGCGTGGGAGCGTGTCGAAGACTTGAATACGGTTCTCAAGGCCGGGGACGGCGTGACCGTCAGGGTGATGCACCTTGACCGCGAGGCGGGGCGGATCTCGCTTTCGCGCAAGGAATGCCTGACGCGTGTTTTCCGCCGTTCGCCCGAGGAGGAAGCGGCCGAGAAGTCGGCATCGGAAGTCGTCGAATGGATGAAGACGAACGCCGAGAAGAATGCGAATGTCGGTTCGCTTGCGGATGCGTTCGACAAGGTGATGTTCGGATAACGGCAGGAGATGTCCCTATGGTGGTCAAGACGGTACGAGGCGGCGTGTGCACGGCGAAGGGGTTTCGCGCGGCGGGAGTCCCTGCGGGAATCAAATACAGGGGACGAAACGACGTGGCTCTTTTGGTTGCAGATGCGCCGTGTGCGGCGGCGGCTGTGTTCACGACCAACAAGGTCGCGGCGGCTCCGGTGCTTTATGACCGTGAAGTCATCAAGGGCGGTCGCGTGCAGGCGATTCTTGCGAATTCGGGCTGTGCCAACGCCTGTACAGGCGAGCAAGGCCTCAAAGACGCAAAACTTGCCGCGCTCGTCACGGCGGGGGAGCTGGGCATCGATCCGAAGCATGTGCTCGTTGCGTCAACGGGTGTCATCGGCTGGCCGTTGCCGATGACCCGTCTGCTTGCGGGCATGAAGGCTGCGAAGATGGCGCTTGGCCGCACGGCGGCGCATGGGCTTGCGGCGGAGAGAGCCGTCATGACGACGGACATGCATCCGAAGGAGGCGTGCGTGAAGACCGTCATCGGCGGCAAGAAGGTGACGGTCGGCGGCATGTCGAAGGGATCGGGCATGATTGAGCCGAACATGGCGACGATGCTTGGCTTCATTACGACGGACGCGGCGGTGTCGTCTGCAATGCTGCGGCGCGCGTTGCTGTTGGCCATAGACAAGAGTTTCAACCGACTTGTGGTGGATGGCGACGAATCGACGAACGATTCCGTCTTCCTGTTGGCGTCCGGAAAAGCTGGAAATGCCCCGATTGTACGAGCCGGAGACGATTTCGACGCATTCCGCGCGGCGCTTGAGACGGTCTGCATTTCATTGGCGCGACAGATGGCAATGGACGGTGAGGGCGCGACGAAGTTTGTGACCGTAACCGTGCGCGGCGCCAAAAGCGAGAAGGATGCCGCGCGTGCGGCACGCGCCGTGGCGAAGTCTCCTCTTGCGAAGACGAGCTGGTTCGGCCGAGACCCGAATTGGGGGCGTGTCCTCGCGGCTGTCGGCTATTCGGGCGCGGCTGTCGAGGACATGAAGACCGAAGTCTTCTATGATGGCGTTTGGGCGTTTCGGTGCGGCCAGGTGGCTGATGCGAAGCAGCTTGTGAAATTGAGGAGGGTCTTGAAAAAGAGAGTCTTTGAGGTCGTCGTCGATCTGCATCTTGGCATGGGCGAGAGTTCAGTCTACACGTGCGATTTCTCGCTCGATTATGTCCATATCAACGCAGACTACACGACATAAGGAATTTTAGTCAGCTAAAAGTCAGGAAGTTAATGAGAATCGGAGGTTAAGTCATGAAAAAAATTCGCTTGTCAGTTGTTCTTTGTCTTTTGTCTGCACCGCTTCTTTCGGCTACGGCGGCAACGGTCGTGAATGTCGAGGTGAGCGGCAGACAGAAGCTGACGGTGTCAGTGAAGGTTGCGCATGCGGCGTTTGCCAAGTGCCTGAAGAAGAACTTGGAGATTTCGGGTCTCTTCGCCGTTGGCGCGACGGGTGCAATTACCGTCTCCGGAACGCCCGGATCGATTCGCGCAACGGGCTTGGGCAAGTCCGTCGGCTCGGCGGCGGGGTTTGCGGATGACAGGTCTGCGCGCATGGCGGCGCGCCGTCTTTCCGACGCGATGTGCGAGGCGTTTGGCAAGCAGAAAGGCTTTGCGTGCGACAAGATCGTCTTTCTGGACCGTGGCAAGCTTCTCGCGAAGGGGAAGGCCCTTCCGAGCGAGATTTGCATGACCTATCCAGACGGCATGGATATCCGCAAACTGACAGGTGACGCGAAGATGGCGATTTTCCCGCGCTGGATGAAAGACGGGGAGAATGTCGTCTACATCGGCGATAAGAACGGTGCGCCGCAGGTCTGGCAGATGAACGTCAATACGCTCTTGCGCTCGAAGAAGTTCAGCTTCAAGGGGACGCCGACGAGCATTGCGCCCTCTCCGGACGGGCGACGTTTTGCGCTCACGCTCTCCCTGCATGGAAATGTTGAACTTTACATCGCCGAACCGGCGGCCGATCGGCTTGTCAGGCTGACGACGACGCCGTTTGCGACGGAGGGCCAGCCGACCTGGAGCCCCGACGGGCGACAGATCGCCTACGTCTCCGACGAGACGCGTACGCCGCAGATCTATGTCATCGATGTCGCGACGAAGGCGAAGCGCCGCCTGACTTCGCGTGGCGGGCAGAATGTCGATCCTGACTGGGGCCCTGACAACCGCATTACCTATATCACGAAGCGCGGCGGTGCGCAGGTTGCCGTGATGGACGCGTCCAGGGGCGACGTTTCGGCCGAACTCGTCACGGAGGTGGCGAACTGGGCGCATCCGAGCTGGTCGCGCGACGGACGGCACATCACGGCTTGCCGAGATAATGCTCTGTTCATCGTTGACTCGCAGGAAGGTGGCGACAAGCCGATTCAGATGTTCCATGCGAAAGGAAACTGGGTTTCGCCTTGCTGGGCCAGGTAATTGGAGGACTCTTGCGTGAAGATTGATGTTGCTTATGTCGCGGAGCTGGCACGGCTTGAGTTGACGGATGAGGAAAAGGCCGTTTTTCAGCCGCAACTTGAAAATATCGTCCGTTATGTGGAGAAGATTTCGTCGGTCGATGTCGAAGGCGTCGAGCCGATGATGCATGGCCGTCCGCTTGTCAACGCTTTTCGCGAAGATGTCGTGCGCGAATCCCTGCCGACTGAGGTCGCGTTGGAGAATGCGCCGAAGCGTGTCGGTGACGAGTTTCTCCTGCCGAAGATTGTCGAGGGAGCGGAGAGCTGAATCATGGAACTGTTTGAATTGGGCATCAAGGAGGCGCAGGACGGACTTGCGAAGGGCGCGTTTTCGTCTGTTGAACTGACACAGGCGATCATTGACCGCTATCATGCCGAGAACGGGAAGGTCGGGGCTTATCTGTCCTTTGACGAGGAAGGCGCACTAAAGCTTGCGGCGGAGAATCCGAAGGCGGTCCCGATCGCAATCAAGGATCTCATCAACGTGAAAGGGCAGCCTTGCACCTGCGCGTCGAAGATTCTGAGAGGATATCTCTCGCCGTATGACGCGACGGTCATCACGAACTTGAAGACGAATGGCTTCATCCCCGCAGGACGCGTCAACATGGACGAATTTGCGATGGGGTCCTCAACAGAAAATTCGGGACTGGGCGTCACGCGCAACCCGTATGACTTGACGCGTGTCCCCGGCGGTTCATCAGGCGGGAGCGCGGCGGCGGTCGGTGGCAACCTGTGCATTGCCGCGCTCGGCACGGATACGGGCGGCTCGATTCGTCAGCCGGCGAGTTTCTGCAATTGTGTCGGCGTCAAGCCAAGCTATGGTCGGGTCAGCCGCTTTGGCGTGACGGCGTTCGCGAGCTCATTGGACCAGGTCGGTCCGATGACGAAATCCGTTACGGATGCGGCGATTCTCCTGAAAGCGTTGGCGGGGCATGATGAACTGGACGGCACGACGCCGAGGGTGTCCGTCCCCGATTATGTGGCTGCGCTTGAGGGCGCGTCGCTGAAGGGCGTCCGTCTCGGGCTTCCGAAGGAATATTTCGGGGTAGCTGGCCTTGATCCCGAAGTGAAGCGTCTGACGGACGAGGCGATTCGGAAATGTGCGGCGGCGGGGGCTGAACTTGTCGAGGTCTCGTTGCCGCATACCGAGTATGCGATGGCGGTCTATTACATCATTGCGCCGGCGGAAGCGAGCGCGAACCTCGCGCGTTTTGACGGTGTCCGCTATGGGCATCGCAGCGTGGAGGCGAAGGATGTCTATTCGCTTTACACGAAGAGCCGTGCCGAGGGGTTCGGTCCGGAGGTGAAGCGTCGCATCATCATGGGCACTTATGTGCTCTCTTCGGGGTATTACGATGCCTATTATGGCAAAGCCCAGAAGGTGCGCACGCTCATCAAGCGCGATTTTGACGCTGCGTTTGAGCAGGTTGATGCCTTGTTGACGCCTTGTGCGCCGACACCGGCATTTGCGTTTGCTGCGAATCAGGATCCGCTGACAATGTATCTGAACGACCTCTATACGATCCCCTCGGCGCTTGCCGGCGTCTGCGCGAGCAGCGTCCCGGCGGGCTTTGCAAATGGGAATCTCCCTGTTGGTGTCCAGTTCATTTGCGGTGGATTTGAAGAGTCAAGGCTTTTGCGGGTTTCAAAGGCGTTTGAGGATCTGACGCGTTGACGGGTTCCTGCGGGATGAAGTTCGGATGTCGGGGAAGAAACGCTATCCAGTTCGCATTCCGCGGTACGCCGCAGGCATTCGGGCGCAAGAGACGCGCACGGGGGCTGGGCGCAGTTGGTGGGCGCGAGAATGGACGCGTCGATTGGAGACAATGGGTCTTAAGGGCCGTCTTGGTCGCGGCAAGAACTACGCGATTTCGGGGCAGGTCCTTTCCCTCGCGATTGCCGGACCACATGTTTCCGCCCAGGTCCTTGGAACGCGTCCAGATCCGTATTCCGTGACACTTGACTTCCGTCAGCCCGAGAACGGGGCTCGGGCGAGAATTGTCGCGGCACTGCGCGGGGAGCCGATGTTGGTGGCGAGACTCTTGGCGGATGACTTGCCGAGCGATGTCGAGAGGGCTTTTCGCGACGAGGGGTACGATCTCTTTCCGGGAGGAAAACTTGGCCCTGGACGCTATGACATGACGACGGGCTGCAGTTGCCCTGACTATGCGAATCCGTGTAAACACACGGCGGCGGTGCTGCTTCTGTTGGGCGAGGAAGTCGCACGCCGCCCCCTTACGCTGTTGGAATTGCGCGGCATCCTGACGGAGGATCTTTGCGATGAAGATTGAGACGCCGATTCTCAAGCGGCTGGGCCCCGTCCCATTTTGGCGCGGGACCGGAAAATGCCTAGCTGAACTGGAGCGCATTTACAAGAAAGCCATGGCGGCGGCTCGGGCAACTGGCGTACAAACGAAATGTTGATAACTTCGGGTCTCTCAGGGTGAGAGAAATATGGTAAAATACACGTACCTTCTAATGGAGACGAACGAAAGATGAGCATTTTCAAAGCATATGACATTCGCGGCATCTACGGGCAGGACCTCTGCGAGGACGATTTCTATAAGATCGCGCGCGCTTACGCCAAGTTTTGTGGCTTTTCGGGGAAAGGCGCGAAGGTTGTTGTCGCGCGCGACTGTCGCAAGTCGTCAGATTCGCTCTTTGACGCATTCTCAAAAGGTCTTGTCGATGAGGGCGTTGACGTGATTGACATCGGGCTTGCCTCGACGCCGATGAGCTATTTTGCCAACGCTTCGCTCAAGGCGGACGGGTCGGTGATGATTACCGCCTCGCACAATACGAAGGAATGGAACGGCTGCAAACTTTGCAAGGCGAATGCCGTGCCGATTTCTGGCGCGACGGGTATCAAGGACATTGAAAAACTGGTCGCGGGAATCTCGACGAACGACCCGGCGGTGGGTGTCGGCGAGATTGCGAAGGTCGATGTCTCGGTCGCTTATGCCGCGCACGTGAAGGCTTTTTCGCACATGAAGCGCCCGCTTCGCTTGGCGCTTGACTTCGCCAACGGCATGGGCATTGCGGAGTCCGTCGCGTTCAAGGACTCAATGATTGCCTTTGACGCGCTCTATGGGGAGTACGACGGCGACTTCCCGAACCATGACGCGAACCCGCTTCATCAGGAAACGTTGCGCGACTTGCAGACGCTTATGCGGGCGAATCCTGGAAAGTACGCCTTTGGCGTCGCGTATGACGGTGATGCAGACCGTGCCGGCTTTTTGGACGAGAAGGGCGACATCATCCCGATGGACTTCACGACGGCGCTCATTTCGCAAGACCTTCTAGCCACGAATCCAGGTGCTGTGTGCTTCTATGATCTCCGTTCGTCAAAGATCTGCGAGGAAGTGATTGCCGCCGCCGGAGGCAAGCCGATGATGAGCCGTGTCGGTCATTCCTTCATCAAGGAGCAGATGCGCCAGAATGACGCGATATTTGCGGGCGAGCTTTCGGGGCACTACTACTTCAAGGCGAACTCGACGGCCGAGTCGAGCGCTATGGCGACTTATGCGCTGGCGAACATCGTCTCGGCGAGTGACAAGCCTTTGTCGGAACTCATCCGCCCGCTTCGCAAATACGCGCAATCCGGTGAGATCAACACGAAGACGATGACGCCGCCGGCGGAAATCTTGGCGAAGGTCAAGGCGGCTTATGCGGCGAAGGCGAAGGTTTTTGAGCTTGATGGCGTCTCGGTTGACGCTTGGGATGCGGAGGGGTATTGGGCGAACGTGCGCATGTCGAACACGGAACCGCTCGTGCGGCTCAACCTTGAAGGCAAGACAAAGGAAATCATGGAGGCTCGACGTGACGAATTTCTCGCTCTCATCCGTGCATAGGTCTGTCGTCCTTGTCGTCCTTGCCTCTTCCGTTCTTTTGGGCTGTGGTCCACGGGACGGTCGAAAGGAACTGGCAAAGGGTCAGGCCGCGTACGAGGCTGGACAGTTCGAGAAGGCGGTACGCCTTTTTGAAAAGAGCTTGGCGTGCGCCCCTGACCGTGTGGATGCGATTCTCTATCTTGCGCGAACAAAGCTTGCGCTGGGCGAGTTGGAGACCGCAAAGGATCTTTCGGCTCGTGCGTCGGCGCTTTCAGACGATGTGGATGTCAAGATGTTTTCCGCTCAGGTCGCTTGGCATGCGAAAGACTATGCCGCAGCAGCGCAGGGCTTTCAGGAACTGGCCAACGACGCGCACCTTGCGCCGGAGGTCCGTGCGGAAGCCTGGGCTTGTCTGGGCGTCGTCGAGATGTCCTGCGAGAACAGCCACCGTGCACGGATCGCCTTTTTGCGCGCCTTGCGCTTGAACTTCAAGGATGCGTCGGCCCGGTATCATTTGGGTTTCCTCTACCGTGACGCGTTTGGTTACCATGAGGCGGCGTTGGAGCAGTTCCAGATATTCGTGCGTTTGGAGGCGGACGCGACGCCACGCGTCCAGAAGGTCCAGCGCGTGGTCATCCCTGCCTTGCAGAAGCAGATTGCCGTTGAGGCCGCGAATCGCCCGGGCGTTGACAGGCGTGACAGCGCCGCCTCGGCGGCGGCCATTACGCGAGCGACGGCGGCCGAATCAGGCAAACGCACGGAGCAGGCGCGGAAGGAGTATGAGGTGGCCTTGAAGGCCGATCCGCTTTCAGCCCGTGCGGCGCTTGGTCTTGCGCGGTGTTGGCAGAAGACCGTGCCGTCAAAGAAGAAGGGCGGCGAGGCGAATCCGCAGTTGCGTGCGTTGGAATACTATCAGTTGGCGTGCTCGCTTCAGCCCAGCCGTCTCGCGACGTTCCTGTCGGCGGGCGATCTGGCCGCGCGACAGGGGCAGTACGCGCGGGCCGTCGAGATCTACTCGCGCGCAGTTGCGGCGAACCCGACGTCTTTTGACGCCTTGGACGGCCTTATCCGTGCGTTGCGGAGACAAGGCAAGCCCAGAATCGCGCAGGACTACCAGCTTTACCGCGAATCCATTCCCGTTAAGCGTCGGTGAAGCGTAAGCGGGGTAAATCTTCTGCTGATCATGCCAATCTATGTTTACGAGACGACGGACCCGGAAAAAGGATGCGAATTCTGCCGGAAAGGGTTTGAGATCCGCCAGGCGCTTGACGAAGCCCGGCTGGACCATTGCCCGAAATGCAAGTCGCCGGTCTATCGCGTGATTCAGGCTCCGGGGCTCACGCACTCGAAAACCGATCTTCATTACCGTGCGAAGCGCGCGGGCTTTCACACTCTCAAGCGCGTGGACAAGGGCGCGTATGAGAAGCTCTATTGAAAGGATGATTCCCATGGCCGAACTCATTGTTGCTCTTGATGTCCAGTCCCGCGAAGAAGCGGTGTCGAAGGTGAAGGCGATTGGCGACGTTGTCGGCTTCTACAAGATTGGGCTTGAACTCTTTACGGCAGAAGGCCCGGATGTCGTGAAGGCCGTGAAGGATCTCGGCAAGAAGATTTTTCTCGACCTCAAGTTCCATGATATTCCCCGCACGGTCGAGCGTGCCGTTCGTTCGGGCGGGAAACTGGGCGTCGACTTGATGACGATTCATTCCGTCGGCGCCAAGGCGATGATTCGCGCAGCGGCGGACGCAGCGGCGGAGTTCGGCCCGAATGGCCCGAAGATTCTGGCCGTAACGGTCCTGACGTCGCTTGACCGGAACGATCTTTCAGATGTCGGCATCGTCGGTCGCGCGCCCGCTGAGCAGGTCGCCGCAATGGCGCGCTTTGCGACGGAGAACGGTGCGCATGGGCTCGTTTGTTCGCCGAAGGAGGTTGGGACGTTGTCGAAGTCCTTGGGCGTAGGGCCGCTTTTTGTCACGCCAGGCGTTCGTCCGGCGGGTGCGGCTGTTGGCGACCAGAAACGTGTCGCGACCCCTGCTGATGCCGTGCGTGATGGCGCGACGCATCTGGTTGTTGGCCGTCCGATTCTCGCGGCGGCGGACCCCGTCTCTGCCGCATATGCGATTCTCGCCGAGATGAAAGGCGCTTGAGATGAGCGAGAGAGCCTTAGCCTTTTGGGTCGTGACGCTTTCGTTGGCGTGGGTTCTCCCGTCGCAAGCAGAAGAGCTGGCGCTGACGGATGGCGAAGTCTGGAATCAGGGCGTAGACTTCTACCGTGCAGGGGATGTCACGAATGCCTTGCGTGTGCTGAAGCCTCTCTTGCTTTCGAAAACGCATGGTCCGCGCGCGGCTGAGGTGGTGGCGAAACTGGCTCTTGAGTCTGGCGATCAGGAAGAGGCGGCGGCGGCGGCGCAGCTTGCGCTGAGGGCAACGCCGGACGATCCAAAGGCGAATCGCAATTTTACGCGCACGATTGACAAACTGCTGGACGTTCGCGAATCGAAGCGCATTAACGCCATCTTGAAGGCCTCTCAGGGGAAAGACCCGGGGAGTCTTTTGCGCACGGCGACGATGGAATCGCGGCAACTTCTGACGGATTCGGGGACTTATCGCACGAACGCGCCGTCTCGCCTCGTCTTGATGGCTGACCGTCTGGCGGCGCAGGCGGGGAAATTGTCGGACGTGTGGATTCCGGTTCGTGAGGCCATAGTGCAGTCCGTCACGAACGAAGAGCAGGCCGCGACGATTCTCCTGCAAGTCGAGCAGGCCGAGGCGAAGACGAAGAAGGTTGCGGAAGAGTTGGGCGACTTGAACGAGAATGCCTTTGCGACGCTCTCGGATGTCGAGCATGACTTCACGCGGTTCTTGAAGCAGACGATTCTGCCGCCGTCGGCGATGGACGAAGACTTGATCGCACAATCCAACGCCTGGATGGATGTCGAGGCCTTTAATGGCCGCTCGTGGCAGCAGGACGCACTGGATTATACGCGGAGTTTCCGTGCGAAGTTTCCGGCGTGGGCACGGGCTTATGAGCAGCAGGCGCAGAGCGATACGAACAAGCCTCCGTTTACGGCGGAGGATCAGGCGAAGGTTGCCGCGCTCGCAACCGAGCTTGAGAAACTTCAGTTGGCTTCGGTCGAGAAGCCGATGCCGCCCGATCAGGAAAAGGCTCTTGCGGTCATCAACCAGATTCGCGAGCTGTTGCCGAAGGATCAAAATGGCGGAGGGCAGGGACAGCAAAACCAGCGACAGGACCAGAATCAGCCTCAGGAGCGGCAGAACCAAGAGCCGCAGGGACAGAAAAATGATTCGCAGAAGGACCAGCCGACGGAACAGAGGCAGGAACAGGACCCGCAGCAGAACCAACCGCCGGAACCTGAAGAAGATGAAGAGCCGGAGCCGTCCAAGGACGATCAGGAACTTGAGGCGACCTTGAAGAAGGCTCAAGAGCGAAACGACGAACATGAGGCGGAGAAAAAGGCGCGGATGCGGAAGGCTCCGTTGCCCCCGAACGAAAGGGATTGGTGAGGCGATGAAGATCGTGGTGGCTTGCGGTGGAACGGGAGGGCATGCCTTTCCGGGATTGGCGGTGGCCGAGGAATTGGTTCGGCGCGGCCACGAAGTCACGGTCTGGGATTCTGGACGGGACGTTGAGTCCAGCGCGTTGAAGCGTTGGCAAGGCCCCGTCTTCTCGACGGGGGCGCGTCAGCTTGCGACAAAGAACGCGTTTGCGATTCTCCGCTCGTTTCTGCGGTGCCGCCGAGAAATGCGACGCGTGCGCCCTGACGCGCTTCTGGCGATGGGAAGTTACTCATCCCTGCCGCCAGTTCTGGCGGCGCGCAGCTGTGGCGTCAGGGTTTATCTGCATGAGGCGAACACGGTCCCGGGGAAGGCTGTCGAGTTCTTGTCGCGGTTCGCCGAGAAGGTGGCGATTAGTTTTGCGATGACGACGCGCTTCTTGCCGAATGTGAAGACGGTTGTCACGGGCTTGCCGGTTCGGGCGGACATTGCGGCGGGTGTGCGTTTCCCGTTCATCCCGCCGAATGCCTTTGTCGTCTTCGTGACGGGGGGCAGTCAAGGCGCACATGCCGTCAACCAGTTGCTCTCCAAGGCACTCGTGATGCTCAAGAGGGAGTTGGACGGCTCGGCGGCGCGGACGCTCTATGTCATCCACCAAACGGGGCTTAGGGACGAGGGAGAAGTCATGGGGACTTATGCGGCGGCGGGGCTTCCGGCCCGCGTTCATGCGTTTGAGGACGCGATGGCGAATGCCTTCGCGTCAGCGGACATTGTCGTTGCACGGGCGGGCGCATCGACTTGTTTTGAACTGGCGGCTTGCGGGAAGCCGGCGCTCTTGATTCCGCTTCCAAGCGCGGTGCGTGATCATCAGCATTTCAATGCGGAGGCTTTCGCATCTGCCGGCGCGGCTGACGAGGGCATGCAGGTGAAGTTGACGGCGCGTGCGATTTGCCGCTATCTTCGTCACAAGTATGACCATTCGGAATCGCTTGCGGCGATGGCGGCGAAAATGAAGACCCTTGCGATGCCGGATGCCGCGTCAAACGCCGCTGACATGGTCGAAGGGAAATGAACGATGAGGTCTTTCGCAAGACTTGCTTGCGTAATGGCGCTAGCCTTGGGTGGGCTGAGCGCTTTTTTCTTTATTGTCGGACATGACATTGACCGCCCGGATGTGAGTGATGTGTTGCCGCCGCCCGCGCCTCCGATCTCGGATGAGGAGAACATGATGCCGACCTTGTTGGGCATGACGAATCGACTGGTTCTCTCGCAGTCCGACAAATGCTTTGTCGTCAGTTGTTATCGGAATCATAATTGGAATCGTCGTCTGACGATAGACGGGACGAGCCTCGTGTTGACGACTCAGGCGGCGGAGGACCTTGCAGACGGCATCTTAAAGACGAACGCCGAGCTTTTCGCCGCGATGGAGGTGGCGGCGAAGCGTTCGCGCGCGCAGTATCCGCCAGACTGGAATCTGGACAATGACTGTTTTTTAGGGTTTGTGAACGATTCAGCGCGTTATGGCCGGGTCTGGCGCTTTGAGTCCGATCTGTACCTGTATGGCAGTTTGGTCGCCCTGCGCGCACGACGGATGCGTGAGTGCGGACAGTCCGAAACGGCGGCCCGGGATTTGCTGAGACTGGGCGAGATGTTTGCGCGCCTTTCCTATCATCTTGAGAATGGGGCGCTGGTCCTCCATCTCCGTTCGCCTCTCTTGCCCGTGCAAGAGGAACTGGTGCGGAGCGCGGTGGACGATGTGCTGTCGGACGCGACGGTGAAACAGGTTGACGTTGCATTGGTGCGCTGGTCGGTCGCCGCCCGTGAAGCCTTTTCTCGCGAAACCCGACGTGGCGTTTTGCGTGCAGCGACCATGTTGCCGAAGTTTCGGGACGGCATCAGCAAGGTGGTGATTCCGGAGACATGCTTCAAATGGCCCGATTCGGTTGATGTGCCAAAATGGCTTGAGGCGCTTGCGGATGCGCTTGGACAAGGAGTTCTGGCGTTCCCCGGCTATCGGCGTTATCTTTTTCAGCCGAATCGTTCGGTCAAGGGATGGGCGGACATTGTTCGGGCTGTCGAACCTTACGCCTATGCCTTCCCAGCGACAGCGGATGCGCGTACGTTTTTTCAGGCGTTTGGGGAGGCCCATCCCACGCGCATTCGCTGGATGCGGCGGAATGGCTGTGGCGTGTCGATGGTCAACCTCTATTCAGGCTGGCCAGGCTCCTATCGGTTGCTGGGTTCGGCGGCCTTTGCCGCAGAAGCCTATCGCGTAGCCATTGCCGCCGCACGGTTCAATCGCAAGAACGGATGTCCCCCGCCGACATTGGACGCACTGGTGCCCGAGTTCCTGCCCGTCGTGCCGCGTGATCCTTTTGACGCGGCACGTCCTCTCGGCTACAACGCCGAGCAAGGCACGCTTCACACCGTAGGCGCCGAAGGTGCGTTCAATGGAAAGGTGCGTGATCCACGATGTCCGTGCGTTGGGTTGCGTGTCTCTGAACTTAAATACGTCATCCGCCTTGACGGTCAGAGGCTGAAGGGTCCTTTGAAGAGGGTGCGTTGACCAGCCGCCGGCGGGGCTGGCACTTGATTTGGCCACCTGAAAAGGGTATAATCTCACAACAAATTTCAACCCATACTGTAACCACTAAACAAAAGGAACTGGTACATGGCAAAGAAGATCATGGTTGACGGCAACACAGCCGCAGCCCAAATCGCCTTCGCGTGCTCCGAAGTCGCGGCAATCTACCCGATTACCCCGTCTTCGCCGATGGCGGAAACCTGCGACGAACTCGCCGCCGCGTGCAAAACGAACATTTGGGGTTCGATCCCGTCCATTGTCGAGATGGAGTCCGAGGGCGGCGCGGCGGGCGCGGTCCACGGCTCGCTGACGACGGGTTCGCTGACGACGACGTTCACGGCGTCGCAGGGTCTGCTTCTCATGATCCCGAACATGTACAAGATCGCGGGCGAGCTCGCCCCGACCGTGTTCCACGTCTCCGCTCGCTCGCTCGCGTGCCAGGGCCTCTGCATCTTCGGCGACCAGGGCGACGTCATGGCCTGCCGTCAGACGGGCTTCGCGATGCTCTGCTCGAACTCGGTGCAGGAGGCGCACGACATGGCGATGGTCGCGCACGCCGCGACGCTCGAGTCGAAGGTCCCGTTCCTCCACTTCTTCGACGGCTTCCGCACCTCGCACGAGGTCCAGAAGATCGACGAGATCCCGACCGAGGTCATCCGCGAGATGATCGACGACAAGTTCGTGGACGACTTCCGCAAGCGTGCGCTCGACCCCGAGCATCCGACGATGCGCGGCACGGCGCAGAACCCCGACATCAACTTCCAGGGCCGTGAGAGCTGCGAGAAGTACTATGAGGCGACGCCTGCGATCGTCCAGAAGTGCATGGACAAGCTCGCGAAGCTGACGGGCCGCGCGTACAAGCTCTACGACTATGTCGGCGCGCCGGATGCGGAGTATGTCGCGATTGCGATGGGCTCCGGGTGCGACACGCTCCACGAGACGGTGGACGCGCTCGTCAAGGAAGGCAAGAAGGTCGGCCTTGTCAAGGTTCACCTCTATCGTCCGTTCTCGATGAAGGACTTCGTTCAGGCAATTCCCGAAACGGTCAAGGTCATCACCGTCCTCGACCGTACGAAGGAGCCGGGCGCGATCGGCGACCCTCTGTACCTCGACGCGTGCGCCGCAATCGGTCAGGCGAAGCAGCAGGGCCTCGTCAAGTACGCCTATCCGAAGATCCTTGCCGGCCGCTACGGCATCGGCTCGAAGGACTTTACGCCGCAGATGTGCGCGAACATCTACAAGAACATGGCTTCCGAAAAGCCGCTGGACCGCTATGTGGTCGGCATCGTCGATGACGTGAACGGCCACCAGTACCTTCTCGGCGACGACACGTTCGTCGTGCCGAAGGGCGACCGCAAGGAGTGCATGTTCTGGGGTCTCGGCGCGGACGGAACGGTCGGCGCGAACAAGAACTCCATCAAGATCATCGGCAACTACACCGAGAACTACGCGCAGGGCTACTTCGAGTATGACTCGAAGAAGTCGGGCGGCGTCACGATCTCGCACCTCCGCTTCGGCTCGGAGATGATCCGCTCGCCGTACTTCATCAATGCAGCCGACTTCACGGCATGCCACTGCTTCCCATACCTCGAGAAGTACGACATGCTCAAGGCCGCGAAGCCGGGTTCCGTGTTCCTCCTCGCCTCGCCGTATTCGGCAGCTGAGATCTGGGACCACATGCCGGTCGAGGTCGAAGAGGCCATCATCGCCAAGCAGATCAAGTTCTACGTGATCGACGCGGCGAAGATCGCCCGTGAGAACGGCATGGGCACGCGCACGAACACCGTTCTCCAGACCGCGTTCTTCAAGCTTTCGGGCATTACGCTCAAGAAGGCCGACGGCACGGTTCTTGATCCGATTCAGGTCCTCAAGGACTACGCAACGAAGGCGTATTCCAAGAAGGGTGAGGAGGTCGTCGCGATGAACCACAAGTGCATCGAGGCCGCGTCCGCCGCGATTGAGGAGGTCAAGTATCCTGCGACGGTGTCCGACAAGGTCCAGAAGATGCCGCCCGCCGTCTCCGCCGAGGCGCCGGACTTCATCAAGCACGTCACGGCGAAGATGATCGCGCAGAAGGGCAACGAGCTTCCCGTCTCGGCGATTCCGGACGACGGCACGTGGCCGACTGCGACGACGCAGTGGGAGAAGCGCAACGTCGCGGCGTTCATCCCGCAGTGGGATCCGACCGCCTGCATCCAGTGCGGAAACTGCTCCATCATCTGTCCGCACGCGGCGATCCGCATGAAGGTCTATCCGGCCGCTGCGCTTGACGGGGCGCCGGCGACGCTCAAGTCGGTCGATGCGGGCGTGCTCACCAAGAAGTTCGGCGAGAAGGTGACGATTCAGGTCGCGCCGGAGGACTGCATGGGCTGCGAGCTCTGCGTCGTCCAGTGCCCGAAGTCGAAGCCCGGAACCGAGAAGCCCGCGCTCAAGATGGTCGAGCAGATTCCGTTGCGCAAGACGGAAGCCGAGAACTGGAAGTTCTTCCTCGGCCTGCCTGAGGTCGATCCGGCGAAGCTCGACACGAAGAAGATGCTCGACAGCCAGCTCAAGCAGCCGCTCTTCGAGTTCTCGGGCGCGTGCGCGGGCTGCGGCGAGACGCCGTACGTCAAGTTGCTCACCCAGCTCTGCGGCGACCGCCTCCTCATCGCGAACGCGACGGGCTGCTCGTCGATCTACGGCGGCAACCTGCCGACGACCCCGTACTGCCAGCGCACGGACGGGCGCGGCCCGGCGTGGTCGAACTCGCTCTTTGAGGACAACGCCCAGTTCGGGCTCGGCATGCGCGTCTCGGCGGACAAGCTCCATGGCTATGCGATGGAACTCGTCGGCAAGGCTCTCGCAAGCGAGAAGGTTCCTGCCGAGATGAAGGCGTGCCTTGAGAAGATCCAGAAAGTCGATCAGTTCGACGAGAAGGGACAGGGCGTCGAGGAGATGCGTGCGCTCGTCAAAGAGCTCAAGGGCTGCCTTGAAGTCGGTTGCGCGGCGGGTTGCACGCTCTGTGCGCAGCTCAAGGCGGTTGCGGACAACCTCGTGCGCAAGTCGGTCTGGATTCTCGGCGGCGACGGCTGGGCCTACGACATCGGCTACGGCGGGCTCGACCATGTCCTTGCCTCGGGCAAGAACGTCAAGATCCTCGTCATGGATACGGAAGTGTACTCCAACACGGGCGGGCAGGCCTCCAAGGCGACGCCGACCGGCGCGATTGCGAAGTTCGCGGCGAGCGGAAAGGTTCAGGCCAAGAAGAACCTCGGCCTCATGCAGATGCAGTACAAGAACGTCTATGTCGCGTACGTGTCGATGGGTGCGAACCCGGCGGCGACCGTCCGGGCGTTCAACGAGGCCGAGAACTATAACGGTCCGGCGATCATCATCGCGTACGCGCACTGCATCGAGCAGGGTCTCCTCACGAAGACGGGCCCGGCGCACCAGAAGGTGGCGGTCGATTCTGTCCACTTCCCGCTCTGGACGTACAACCCGATGACGGGCAAGGTGAAGCTCGACTCCGCCGACAAGTCCGCGACGGTCTCGTTCGCGAAGGACGCAGTGTCGAAGGATCTCGGCGAGAACCGCTTCCGCCAGCTGGTCAAGAAGGTCGGCGAGGAGAAGGCGATGGCCATGCTCGAGAAGGCCGAGGAAGGCTTCAAGGAGAACTACGCGCTCCTCAAGAAGCTGAGCGAAATGTAAGTTTCGCTCAACCTCCACAGCCGCCGGTAGGCGCGATGGAGGATTGACCGTAAACGGGGCGCGGCACTTGTTGCCGCGCCCTCGTTTTTGGTACAATGATGCTGACTAAGCGTCAAAGGAAAAGAAAATGCCAGTACTTGAGAGAATTGTCCGCCCAAAGCGGAACCGCGTGTCGTTCGAGGTCCCGAAGGAGTACTCGCAATGCGTCTGTAAGGTAATAGTCTATACGGTCGAGGATGAGAAGAAGCCAAGGTATGACTTCTCAGACATCGTCGGGAAGTTGCGTTGGAAAGGTGACGCCGTAAAAGAGCAGAGGGCGTTGCGTGATGAATGGTAACGGATACCTTCTCGACACAAACGCAATCATCCAGTTCCTTAAGGGTAATGCGGAACTGGTCTCTCTTCTTGCTGACGCTGATTTCATAGCCACGTCGACAATTGTCGAGATGCAGTATTTCTCATTTCCGAGACTCGGGGAAGAAGATGTACAGCTTTATCAGGCATTCAGGTCTCGCATTCATGGTTACGACGTGCCGTCCGACGACCTGATGTTCACGCAACTTGTCGGGTCTCAACGGGGTCAGGTACGTCAAGACAAGCTTGGCTGAACTATCATGATGAAAGGAACATGAATCACAAACAAACCGAGATGTGATTAGGACGGCAGGCCGTGAGAGGGGCGACCCGAATGCGGGAGTCCTGCCGGACAAAGAGGTGAGTCGCAATGCAAATGAACCTTCTTCGTAAAGTCTCGTTACTTGAGTTCCGCGCGGCCAGCAGTTCAGACGCTGTGAAGCCGACGCCGAGCGCCCGAATCGGTTTTGGACGCGCGGGCGCGGCGGGGCATAGAAGGACGACGCGCTTTGGCGATGTGAACGGCAGGGGGCGCTTCCGCAAGCGCTATCTGCGCCGGATGTGGAGCGCGAGCGAGTTCATGAAGACGCTCAAGCAGACCGCGACGATGTCCTACAACGGCCGGCGCGTCCACACGGGGACGATCTGGGAGTCGCGTTTCCGCGCGAAGACGTGCGAGCCGGACGAGAAGGCGGAGCTGATGAACATGGCGGGCTACATCGACCGCAATCCGGTCAAGGCGAAGATGGTCCGCTGGCCGGACGAATACGAATGGTGCAGCTTCGCCGCGGCGGCGAGGGGTGATGCGCGGTGTGTCGACGGCTATCGGTTCATCTATTCCGCCTTCTGCCCCTTGCCGTGGGGGAAAGTCCGTGAGATGCACGAGAAGTCGATTCGCCTCGTTCTGAAGGAACTTGCCGACGAGCGTCTCTCCGGCCGTGCGAAGAAGGGTCTCTCGGTGGATGATGAGAAGCAGTGGAAGGCGAGGCGGAGGGATTTCGCCCGGTTTGAGCAGTCCCTGCCAGACCGTGTCCCGCATCTGCTGGAGAAGGGCAGTGACAAGGTGGCGTACGACATCCTGAAGCGGCTCGCGGACGGTCCGAGGCGTCCGGCCGAACTGCGCGCGGCTCTCGGAATCGCCAGCGCGAACTTCTTCACGGCCCGCTACCTGACGCCGCTTGCGAAGTCGGGCTACATCGCGGTTGCAGGAGGCGAGAAGAATCGCTATCTGCCCGGCAAGCAGTACAGGATTCTGCGCAAGGGAAAGGCGGTGGTTTGTGCCTAACCCCACCACTTTAACCCCGCCATTGGGGTCTGACCCTCGGAGTCCTCTTCGATTCTCCAGCGCGTGGGATAGGAGAGAATGCAATGATGGCAACTGATAAGGCCGAGCGCATTAAAAGCATCATAGGATGGATGCGAAAGAATACCACTCTTTCGCTGACCGGCTATCGTCCCGGTTGGGAGAGAGCGTCCAAGTTCAGCATTGGATCGTCGCTACCGTTTGATGGTGACGACACATCCGCGCCGAGCATTGGCAGAGTTAAAGGGTGGACAGATAGGACAAAATTACGTCCTTCCATCCGACGAGTTAAGTTAGCCCAAGATTTGCCGCCTGCAGCCTCGCGGGATATAAAAAAGATTCCCGACCTGAAGCGCGAGAATTCATCCTTTGCCGCGATGCTGGTCAAATACGTAAACGAACGCTTTGGCGGCGATGCGCCGAAAGTCTATAACGCGGCACGTGTTAGCCGCAAGACGTATTCAGCAATCGCAGGGAATGAACTACGTCCAGTGTCGAAAGCGATAGCAGTCCAGTTCGCACTCGCGCTTCAACTCACGCGCGCGGAAGCCGACGAGTTCCTCAAAGCTGCCGGCTACGCATTCTCACCCGCCATCCTTGAAGACATCATCGTTTGCGCATGCATTGAGGAGAAGGTCTGTGATATCGCCGATGTCGACAGCCTTTTGGCCGAATATGGTGCCAAACCACTCACTCCGAAGGAGGACGCCTGATGTCTCCACTGCGGAGACGTTTCATGTAAAATGACATTTCATCAGACATCTTTCACAATAGCATGGTATAATTGCTACCGTTTCAGACATCAAGAGATTTACCAAAGGAAAGGAGCAAAAGAAAATGAATACTCGTAGGAGGCTTAGAGGAATCAGGCTTGTGAGCCTTTGGGTGTCACTGTTGCTGAACATGGCTTGGGGACAGGCCGTTACAGTGACTTCGCCTGTATTTCTACAGTCGGAAGAAAAGAGTGATTTGATCGAGAAAGGCATGACTCAAGACATGGTTTCTGCTTTGATCGGTCGCCCTGATGAGGTGTATTGGGACAACTCGGAGAAAACAATGTACCACGCCGTGTACAAGTATGAAATATACAAATGTTCATTCTCGTTCACAATTGAATCTCCGCAGAGTACGGGTGGTCGATTCCGAGAATCGACCAAGTCAAATGTGGAGGCAAAGTATGCCGCCTCCCTATCGGTATATTTTTATATAAACAACGGAAAATGGACTGTGTTCAAAATAATCGGTTCGTCCAAAGAATACAAAGCCTATTGCGAAAACAACTACAATCCTTTGCGCCGCATGTGCGCACCGGATGATGCTGTCTTGGTAGAAAAATACAGGTATTGAGTTGTAGTTATATCTGGCCGATAATCATCGGTAGGAGGGAAAGAAAAGGAAATTGGAAATGGCAGAACGAGAACGGAAAGCTATCAAATGGATAATTGGCATTGTCTCATTTGTCATATGGGTGGCAGTGGGACGTGGTTTGATTTTTGGCGGGGATGCAACCGATGCAAGTGCTAGCCAACAATGGGCAATGATAATCTGGACGATTATCGTTATCATTTCTTCAATCAAAGTTTACAAATCTATCGTAAGGAGATAATGAAGCTAACTATCATTCGTGACACGGGCGATTACAGCAAACTAAAGAAAATCAATGTTCTCATTGACGGTCAACCATTGTATGCCATTGCAAATGGCGAAACATTGACGGTCGATGTCCCAAGCGGATTACATTCAATCTCCGCAAAAGAAGCCTGGGTTGAGACAAATCGAATTTCATTTGACTTTGATTCTGGTGACAAAATAGTCCGACTATATTCGTCCTATAGCCTAAAAGACGAGTTTAAACGCACTTCGATTTTTCATCCAATGCGAAATCTTAAATACACATGGAATATGATGAAAGGGAAGAATGAGGATGGGAACCCCGTACTTGAGTTGAGGGATGAATCTGTCAACTAACACGAGATCAAAGTCATGAAATTATGTGTGGTGACACTTTTAGTTTTGTTTTGCGCAAGCGGGTGCGGCAAACCATGTGAGACATATAGCGGAGAGAAATACGCTAAATGCGTGAATTGCTTCCCGCGGGCAACGGTCATAATTTGCGACCCATGCCGTGCGCATGATAATGTGGAACATTGCCACCCTTATTGCGAGGAGTGTGGCGGTCACAACATTGTCAAGATGACACAGTGGGAAATAAATGAACGCAAAAAGAAATTTGGATATAAGTAAGGAGGGCATTCTGATGGGCTATTCAACTTTTGATTTCTTACACGCCGCCGCATACGGCAATACAGATGAAGTACGCAACATCCTGGATTCGGGTGTTGATGTCAATGCCTGCAATAATGGAAGTCGCGAGACGGCTTTGATGACAGCGGCTGGCGGAGGAAATCTTGAAACTGTGCGGCTGCTTGTTGAACGCCGTGCGAATATCAATGCAAAAAGTGCTGAGGGCGGAACAGCATTGCTTGTAGCCATTGAGCAGCGCAATGAAGATATTGTAGAGTATCTTCTTGCGCATGGCGCGAATGCGAATGATAAATTGGGAGTGGAGACCGGACTGACCGCGCTCTGCATGGCTGCACAACGTGGCTATGTGCGCATTCTTAAGGCATTGCTGAATGCGGGAGCAGACACTGAAAAACGTGCTGGCGATGGTTCTACCGCATTAGTCAATGCGGCGTTCAAGGGTCATGATGCTGTCGCCCGTGAGCTGATCATGGCAGGTGCGAACAAAAAAGCTAAATCCGCTGGAATGACAGCCGAAGAGTTCGCTGAACGATTTGGATATTCGTCAACTGCTGCCATTATACGTGAGACGCCGCAAGGACATAGGGGCGGAAATTCAGAGACGGGAACGCGATCTGGGTGTCTTGTGCCATTATTGATAGGACTATCTGGCATTATGTTTAGTTTAGTCATAGTGTTGATTGCCGTGTTTTAGTGAGGTGCGTTATGCACACAGGATTTGACACTGTCATTTTTGCGGCAACCACGGTCGGAATTAAGATTATCCTAACTCCAATTGCTTTGCTGTTACGGATAGTTTACATTCCCTGCCAAATACTGGTTCTCCCGTTGATGGCGATATTGCTGCTGTTTTCAATCACATGGTTGATATGCCTTGGTATGATAATGGCTTGTGGCGCGATAGCTCGGTCATTTTGGATGCTACGCCCTATATTGTTTGTTGTAGCACTGCCATTTGTGATTATAGGTGCAGTATTAATAACGATTGCACCAATGCCTTCACCGGCCAGCATAATTGATCAGCAAGAGAAGTTACATATTTTGCTATCATACCCAGATTTCAATTGATTGGGTATCCATGGGATCTGGTACGCCAAGACAAGCTTGGCTGAACTATCATGATGAAAGGAACATGAATCACAAACAAACCGAGATGTGATTAGGACATACCCGCCGAACGCAGTGAGGGCCGAGCGAAGCGAGGGGATAGCCCGAAGGGCCGAGCAGGCCGTGAGAGGGGCGACCCGAATGCGGGAGTCCTGCCGGACAAAGAGGTGAGTCGCAATGCAAATGAACCTTCTTCGTAAAGTCTCGTTACTTGAGTTCCGCGCGGCCAGCAGTTCAGACGCTGTGAAGCCGACGCCGAGCGCCCGAATCGGTTTTGGACGCGCGGGCGCGGCGGGGCATAGAAGGACGACGCGCCTTGAAAGTTCAGTCAGGAACTTGGGAGGCCTCGCAATAGCGAAGGCGAAGCGAGGAGTCGGACGAGGCCATAGTAGCGGGGAAGCGGGGCAATGCCCGTGGATGCGAAGGGCTTCTGCGTGTAAAAGGGACGATGCAAATCAAATGGCGAGAACAATAATGTCGAAAGACTGCAATAGAGGACAATCCGCTATGTGGCGGCGCGTCGGAAACCGCTCGTCCATATGGAGGAGCATCCATCGGAATCAATGTGAAACGGAGCCGAGGGGCGAAGGGGAGCGAAACTGATGAAACCAGTCCCACACGGAGAGCCGTATGCGGGAAAACTGCACGTACGGTTCGATGAGGGGGCGGGCGTACCCGATAACAAGGGGCGTCCCGCTCTACTCTACACCATTTTGCTCCCGAACGGAGGTGGTAGATCATGGAGAAAGAGAAGAAGCCTGTAAAGATTATGTCTGACGAGAAAGACTTCTCAGCTGTCCTGGACATCATTAAGACGCATCGCTCGCGGACGTTGATGTCATAATACGAAATACGATTAATGCTTGGGGCCTAATATGCAAACAGAGTGTGTGACATCAAGCTGGGAAACAAATATTCTTAAGGTGCTCTATCATCTTCTGCGAATTCTCTTTTATCCGTTTCTTGTCATAAGCAATATATTTGCGGCAATTTTCATATCCATTCCAGCGCTATATCCGTTTGGACTTCCTTTCCTGGCTTTAAACATTATCTGGTTTCTCTCATGGGTACTTGTTAGCTTGATTGCATATATATCGAGGGTAACGCGATTGAGACGGACTTTCTTTATAATAGCACTGCCATTTTTGTTGATCGCAATCGTATCAATAATATTGATGCCAACATATGTTCCAAAACATTCTGGCATTTTTTCCATTGCCTTGTCTATCAAATCGATCGAACGCCTTGATTATATACTTTCCTTCCCATTTTGCGGGCTAAGCACTCCACTGCGCGACAAGGAAATTGAACGTCGCATGCTAATCATAAACAAGGCCATTGCTGCATTGCTAGCGAAAATTGCAAAATCAGACGGGCATGTGAGCAAAGAAGAAGTTGATATCGCTCGTGGTCTCTTGCTAAAATTTGTTAGTAATGAGGCGGAGTACAAAACCTGCGTAGATGCATTTAACACAGCAAGAAGCGACAGCAATGGCATAGCATTTTACGCCAACAAACTTGTAAAACTCCTAACACCAGAAGCGTGTTTATTGGTGTACGAGGCTATATGGTCAGTTGCTGCCGCTGACGGGCAACTCGATCCTGCTGAAGATAAAATGCTAGAACAGTTAGCCGTTTTCCTGGGTTTAAGTTCTACCGATTATGGTTATTTCAAGAATGTGTTCTTCAAATCAAGTGGAATAGGTTCCCAAAAAGGCGCTGCTGACGAATTGAACAAGGCGTACTCTCTACTTGGCTGTACACAAACAGATTCATGCGAAACATTGCGCAAAGCATATCACAAACAAGCTATGAAATATCATCCTGATCGTCTCCGGGCAGAAGGGATGCCTGAAGCATTAATTGAACAGGCGACCAAGACAATGGCGGACATAAACAATGCATGGGAGATAGTGCGAAGAACCAGAGGTATAAAATGAAACTTCCGAACTATCCGCCTGCACTAAGTTATTTGCACAAACAAATGGGTTGCAACACATGCGCCAGAAAGTATTGATTATCTCATCCACGTCGCGCAAGGGCGGCGACGATGACAAACTATGCGATACGTTCGTGAACGAGAGAGGTGGTAGAAAGGAAAGTTTATGAAAAAGGATCTCGGCCGGATTGTGATTGGCGCGCTGCTTATTGGCGTCTGTTTAAGCATTGTGCTTTGTATCGCGTCGTTCGCAAAACTTTCAAGAATAGAGCGTGATGTTCGGATGGCGGAGGAAAGACTGCGAGTGGAGGAGTCTAAGCCCAGCCCGTCGTTGCCGGAGTGCGGAGGGGCGGCGGGCACGGATATTGAAATTGCCAGACTGTCGCTACATGCGGCATACAAGGTAGAGCGCGATGATTTTTATGCATCGCACAAGAACATGGGCGGCGGCAACTATTCCTATGCGATGTTGTGCGCGGCAGAGAGGGAGTTCGACGGGCAGTGGCGGAAGGTCGTGACGAACTGGTTCTACTTGACGGCGCGGAATGATTTCGAGCGAAAGTTGATGAAGGAGTATGATGTTGACGTGGCCGATCTCAAGTATACGCGCGACGAACTGAGGCAGATCATGGCTGCATGGAAGTCTGTGCGCTCGGGGAAGGGCGTATTTGCGGGCCAGAGCCTGTGTTTTACCAATGGAGTGGCGTTGTACACGGATAAGAAGTATGACTGCCAAATGAAATTGCGGCTTCTCAAAACCTGGATTTGGGTGTATGAGGGGAATGTGTATATTTTCGGCATGTCTGATGTCGCAGGTGCTGATGGTTATAGTGCGAGCGATTCGTTGTGCGAGAATTGGCTCTTCCGCTTTAAGGGCGGGAGGATTGTGGACTGCTGCCATTTCAAGCATGGTTGTAATGCATTTGAAGGTCTGCGATTCCAGTTCAAGCCAGAAGCGAACAGCCTTTTGGCAAATTCCTTGAAGACTGGCGACATTTACGGAGAATTCACCATCGGCCTTGTCGAGCATGCGGATTCCAAGGGCATCAAGTCGAGGCCGTTCAGGTATGAAGGTTCACAGGCGGAATAAAAGAAGAGGAATTTGCCACATGAGAGGTTTGCATACCATATTGCCGTGCATTGCTTGTGCCGCGATGGCAGACGGGGCGGTCGCCTCTTCTGACTATATTGTAAAGCACGGGGACACGCTATGGGGAATTGCCAGGACGCACAAAATCAGTTATGAGCGGTTGTGTGCGCTTAACAACAAGCCATACGATTGGTCTTTGATCAAAGCTGGGCAGAAAATCACGGTTCCTTCAGCACTGCCGCGGTTTTCGGAAGAGCAGTTGGCGATGCTTGGATCGCCATACAAGGGAGAGCCAAAGGATGCCGAGCTTCTTAACGAATATGGCGAGCTATCCTTGTTTTCGGGCAAGACAGACGCGGACATTGCCTTCAATGCAGAGCCGGAACGGGAAAATGACTTGCGCAAACGCAATTCTCTCTTTCTTCGACGGCGTACGAAAGAAGACGTGGATGAGTGGCGACTGGTGATGACATCTGGCGGCGATTGGAAAGATGCCGACTGCATGGGCGATTGGGGCAAGATTTGGGTGGGCGATGTTCGTGACAGTTTCAAGATCGTGCGAGCCAGTTTCTCGAAGGACGGACGCTTTGTCTGGATGGTTTGCGATCCATCATGTAGCTTTTGGTTTGATGTCGTCTGCCGTCTTGACCTGCGCGAAAATACTTTGGCAGTGCTGATTGACGGCGACACTGCCGACGAGCAACCTGACGGCACTATTCTAGTAACGGGAAAGAAATCGTACCCTAACCCGGATGACGGTCTTGGTGCGATATGGCGCGATGTGTGGATAAATCCGGAAGGGAAAATCGTCCGCGAAGGCGAGATAACTCTGAGAGGCTGCGATTTGTGAGCGAATTCTGATCCGAAAACCTGCGCATGAAATCCATGTGAAGGGGAGAATAAAGGGTCAGGAGTGGGTGAGGGTCTGGTACGCCAAGACAAGCTTGGCTGAACTATCATGATGAAAGGAACATGAATCACAAACAAACCGAGATGTGATTAGGACATACCCGCCAAACGCAGTGAGGGCCGAGCGAAGCGAGGGGATAGCCAGAAGGGCCGAGCAGGCCGTGAGAGGGGCGACCCGAATGCGGGAGTCCTGCCGGACAAAGAGGTGAGTCGTAATGCAAATGAACTTTCTTCGTAAAGTCTCGTTACTTGAGTTCCGCGCGGCCAGCAGTTCTGACGCTGTGAAGCCGGCGCCGAGCGCCCGAATCGGTTTTGGACGCGCGGGCGCGGCGGGGCATAGAAGGACGACGCGCCTTGAAAGTTCAGTC
>CAKTYZ010000020.1 GCA_934635225.1 uncultured Kiritimatiellota bacterium | reverse complement strand
TCATCGAACACCTGAGCCACATAAGCCAGGACGAGGTCGTCGCCGCGATAAGGAGAATGAAGCGAAGGAAGGCCCTCAGGACGGTGCGAAGCGTCACGGGAAATGGTAACGAAAATGATAATGGGAGGAGACGGCATCCGAAGGGAACCAACTTCAACTGGCTCACGAGGCGCCAGATCCGGCAGTCGAGGACTGGACATATCCAAACCAGACAGGAGGCGGCTCTTCCATCCGCATGGAGACACCTCTTCCATCCGCATGGAGATGCCCCTTCCATCCGCATCGGTTGACGCGTCCGTTCCGGGTCGTCCCCGGCATCTCTGGGGTGGCGTTGTTCGCTTTTCTTCTTTGGCTGAACCCCCTGGCCTTCCTCTCTTCTTTGCTGACCCGGTAGATATTACCATTTTCGCTACACGAGGGCCTACGCCTCGCACGAAAAGGGCTCCATAGAGAACTGCAACCGCCTCGTCAGGAGATGGTACCCGAAGGGAACCGACTTCAACCGGCTCACGAGGCGCCAGATCCGGCAGCTTGAAGACTGGATCAACTCAATCCACAGGGAATCGCTCAACGGAGAGACCGCACATGCTTACGATTCACGTCTGGCCAAAGTGGCTTAAGGACTTTTTGCTGACTCACCCCCTTTACAAGTCACCGCATCGCTGCGAATCGCGCTCGACTCCACTTTCCCGCCCGACGGGCAGCCTTGCCGGCACACCGCAAAAGATGGTGGTATAATGTCGCGCGTTCAGAACAGCTCCATTCGGAACTGGCCAGTTCCGAACTAAACCAAACCTAAAGGCGATTGCAACCGACATAAGATTCTTTGACCGGGACGCCGAAATCACAAAGCTTGCGGGAAATCCGCGCGCGCGGATCCGCAACACTGACGGTGATGACCGGACGACGACGCGTCGGCAAGACCGAACGCGTCAAGCGGGCGTTTGCGGACATCTAACCGCAAACCGCACCTCACTGAGCAAGGCGCGAAAGGCGGTCTTCGATTTCGGCGATCTCGGCGGGCGTAAAAACGCGCGTCTCCAGCTTCCACGTCCCCGACGTGTCGCCCGGCGTCACGTAGTCGCGCGAGACGAAGTTCCGGAAGATGCCGCGCTTTTTCAGCACGTAGAGGTTAAATCCACGCAAATGTCCGCCGGGAATCGTCTCCCGCAAGTTCATCATCAGCAGGTACTTCGCGAAGAGGTCGTCCGCACGCGCCGCGTCCCCGGCCTCCAGCGCCGACCAGACGGCCATCAGCAGATCGGCGTAGGCGGCGCGCTCCGAAATGACGCCGCGCGTCCCGAAGCGGCGATACTGGTCAAGCCAGCCGTAGCTGCCCCATGCGCTGAAGACGGCCTTCACTTCCGGCGCGCGGCATTCCGCACGCATCCGCGCGTTCGCGTCCGCGCCGCCCGTCTCCTCCTTGATCCAGCCGTAAATCGACGGATGCTCGCGCGCGAGTCGGATCAGGAGGTCACTCGACGGAATCGGGACCTTGTCCGAGCAATAGGTCTGGATGACGACCGGCCGCCGCGCGATCTCGGCAAGCCGCCGGTAGTAGCGTTCGAGGTCGTCCTGCGAACGCGCGTCGTGCGGCGGACGGCAGGCGATCGCGAGCTTCGCCGTCGGATGCGCTGCCGCGAGCCGCTCGACTTCCGTCGCGAGCGCGACCATCTCGTCCGTGTCGCGTCCCTGGCAGCCGAGGATGACGTAGACGTCCGCGTTCTCAAACGCCCGCGCGAGCGCGGCGAAAGAGCGCGTCTTCTCCTCGCGCGTCAGCAGGTCGATGGCATCGTTCGACTGGCACCAGACGAACCCGCCGACGCCCGCGTCCGCGACGAACCGCGCCTCCTTGACCAACGTCTCGACGTCCAGCGCACCGTCATCATGATACGGTACGGAAAGAATCGGCAGCGGCCCGCGCAGTTCCGCCGAAGCCTCTGCCCTTCCGCCGAAACCCCAGACGCACAGCGCCAAAAGAATTCCGCACATGATTCTCATCGTGACATCCTCACCTTTCCTCTTTTTCCACCCTTCCCGCTCACACGCTCGCCGCCGGGATGCAGAGGTGTCCGCCGTCCACGAGGACATCCGTGCCCGTCACGAACGACGCGGCGTCGCTGCACAGGTAGAGGATGACGTTCACGACCTCGTCCGGCTGGGCCGCCGCGCCGCGCACAGTCGCCATCGTCGCCATGCCGGGGCGCGTCAGCACGGGACCCGGCGAGACGCAGACGGCGCGGACGCCATGCGACCCGCCCGCGAGCGCGAGCGACTTGACGAAGTTGAAGAGCCCCGCCTTGGCCGCCCCGTACATCGCCCCGACGGCATCCGCCTCGACGCCCATCACGCTGCCGATGAGGCAGATGACGCCCTTCTTCGCCGCGACCATGTGCGGCAGACAGGCGCGCGCGAAGTAGACGGGCCCGCGCAGGTTCACGTCGATGCCCCAGTCAATCGTCTCGACCGGCTGCTCGTAGAACGGGATCCCCTTCGTGCCGCAGACGCGCGCCTCGTTGCCGCCCGCGAAGGGAATGAGCAGGTCAATCGCGCCGAACCGGTCGATGGCCAGCTGCGCCGCCTTTTCGGCGTCCGCGAACTTCCGCACGTCCGTCACGCACGTCTCGACCGTGCCGCCCGCCGCACGGATTCTCGCCGCCATCGCATCCAGAGCCTCGGCGTTGATGTCGCACATCACGACCTTCGCGTCCGCCGCCGCCAATCGCTCGGCTGTCCGCAGCCCCATGCCGCTCGCAGCGCCCGTCAGCACCGCGACCTTGCCCGCAAAGCCTTCGTCCGTCATTTCGTTTCGTCCCTTTCGTAGTCTCGCTCCAGGAAAACCGTGCGCGCGACGAACGTCAGCGCCGCCGCCGCAAGATAGAAGCCGCCGAGCGTCGCGAACGCCGTCGTCATCGGGAACGACTGCCGGAGCGCGCCCAGCACGACCGGCGCACAGGCGCCAAGGGCGAAGGCGCCGCAGGCGTAGAGCCCGTAGGCGGACGTGCGGTAGCGCGGCACAATCACCTCGTAGAACGAGGCGATGAAGTTCGCGTCATAGAAGCCATGCACGAAGCCATAGGCCGCGAGCGCGGCGACCGTCGCGGCGAGCGACCCGGACAGACGCACAACCAAGCACACGAACAACGCGCAGAGGACGAGCCCGATCAAGTTGCAGTCGAGCCGTGCGCCAATCCGCCCACGCCGCTTCCAGGCGTCCGACAGGCGGCTCCCCGCGAGGATGCCGAGGAAGCCGCCGATGTAGAACCAGATCACCGCGTGGAACGCCGCCCGTGCCGGCGCAAGGGACAGGCCCTCCTGCAGGAAAGTCGGCATCCACGTGCGGAAGCCGATGTCGCCGAAGTTGCTGAGGCCGAACGCGAACGTCATCAGGACGGCGGAGGGCTTCGTCACCAGCGCAAGAAACCCCTCCTTCAGGGCGCGGACGGCCTTCGGACGCACCGCCGACGTGGCAGCCGCCGCTGGCGGCTCGCGCAGGAAGACGACGAGCACGACCACCCAAAGGATGCCGAAGCCGCCGAAAATCTGGAACGACAACCGCCAGCCGCCCGGCCCAAGCGAGCCGAGGTAGCCCGACGAAACGCTGCAGAGGATGATGCCCGCATAGGCCGCGAGCTGGTAAACCGACAGCGCCGTCGCGCGCGACTCGGCGTGGAGCTGCTGGATCACCGACGTCGACGAGGTCGGCACGAGGCTCTGGCCGACGCCGTTCAAGATGCCATAGGTGAGAATCAGGAGACCGACCGACGAGGCGAAGGACGCGAGAAAGACGCCGGAGACGAAAAGCGCCGTTCCCAGGACGATGACCCATTTGCGGCGGAAGAGGTCGGCTGCGAACCCGCCGAGCGGCACGACCGCCGCATACGCGAAGAAGAAGACGGAGGCGACGGCCCCCATGCGGAGGTCATCGACGCCGAAGTCGGCGCGGATCTGCGGCAACGTGGCCCCGTAAATCTGCCGTGTCCCCTGCAAAAGGAAATAGGCGACCCACAAAAGCCCGAGCGCGATCCACCGATTGTCGATTCGTTTCATCGTCATGTGAAAAAGTATAGCAAAACCGAGACGACTTCTGAGCCAACACTTTTACGACTTTTTTTGCTATACTGTCCGCATCATGTCGAAAACCAAGCGTGTTCTTCTGGCCTTGCGCCTCGGCTATTCGTCCAACCGCCAGTTCCTGGCGGGCGTCGCCCGCTACCTGCGCCACACGCCCGGCTGGCGCGTCACCGTCGTCGAGAATTTCTATGACTTCGACGCGGCGACGCTGGGAAAGACCACGCACGACCTCTACGACGGCATCCTCACCGTGCCCCCGCACAACGCGGAGGCCGCCTGTCTGCTGAGTGCGCAGACGACGCCGCTTGTGCTCCTCGGCGCGACAGGCGACGAGCTGCCGACGCGGCGGCGGGTCGCATTCGTCGGCAGTGACGAGTCCGAACTCGGCCAACGCGCGGCGCGGCACTTCCTGTCACTCGGGAAGTTCCGCGCGTTCGCCTTCGCCCTGTCCTCGCCGGCGACCGCCTGGGCGCGGCAGAGATTCGATGGGTATCGGAACGCGCTTGCCGCGCACGGCTGCGAACCCGTCCTGATTGACTCGCCGTACGCGGCAGGCTCGCTTGAAGACCTCGCATTCATCAGGGACGCGCTTTCGTCCCTGCCGAAGCCCGTCGCGGTGATGGCCGCCTATGACCAGCGCGGCGCACAGGTGCTTCAGGCCTGTGACGGGACGGGGCTGTCCGTCCCCAAGCACGTGCAGGTCCTCGGCGTGGACGACGACCCCGTCTTCTGCGACTTCTCGCGTCCGACGCTGACGAGCCTGTCCACCAGCCAAGTCCGCAAGGGCGAAGTCGCCGCGATGGCGCTTGACCGACTGATGTCCGACGCGCATGTGGGACGGAAGATCATCAAGTTGAAGGATGCCGAAGTCGTCGAACGCGAAAGCACGTCGCCCGTCTCGCCCGCCGCACATCTCATCGAGCGGGCGATGGAATTCGTCGAACGGCAGGCGACGAGCGGAGTCCGCGCCCGCGACGTGGTCGCACACCTCGGCGTCTCACGGGCGCTCGTCACCCAGCGTCTGAGGGAGCACGGCTGTCCAACGCTCTCGAACGCCCTCATGCGCGCCCGACTGAAAGCCGTGCGCGTCAAGCTGCGGACGACGAAGCTCAAGATCGGCGCAATCACCGCCGCCTGCGGCTTTCCCAACGCCGACTACGCCAAGCGCCTCTTCCGCAAGACCTATGGCCTCACGATGCGCGACTACCGCCGCAGCCTCGGCACGCATGCTGGATAGGTCATTGACAGGCTTCGCGCGATTTCGCTATAATGCGCGTGTCGTCTGTCGTCCGCTGTTCAGGAGTAGAGTTAAATGTTCGAGCCAATGCCATTTGAACGAGAAAAACACGTTTACCGCTGCGATGAGTTCAGTGAGCTGCTGCTGGTCGATATGCGATGAGAAGCCTTGAATTGTTCAGCGGGTGCGGAGGCCTGGCGAAGGGCCTTGAATTGGCGGGGTTTGAACACCGCGCTTTCGTCGAAGTCAACAAGTGGGCGTGCCAAAGTCTGCGTGCGAACTTCAATCCGACGCTTGTGCATGAGGTTGACGTTTGCAGTTTTGACTTTGGCGTCGTTGGCCCTGTTGACTTGATTGCCGGGGGCCCGCCATGCCAGCCGTTCTCTCTCGGAGGGCTTTCGCGCGCTTACGCGGATTCACGTGACATGTTCCCCCAGGCCATTCGGGCGATTCACGAGCTGAAGCCGAGGGGATTCATTTTCGAGAACGTCAAAGGCCTGCTGAGAAAAGGCTTTTCTGATTATTTTGAATACATCATCCTGCGGTTGACGTTTCCGGAGCTGATTCCGCCTGTTGGACAGGATTGGCGTAAACATCTGGCCGAACTGCGAGGCGTTGATTTCCCTGCCTATGGCGGATTGAAGTACGATGTGCAGTATCGACTTCTCAATGCCGTCGACTATGGCGTGCCGCAAAGGCGCGAGCGCGTGTTCATCGTCGGCCTCCGAAACGACCTTGGTCTGAAATGGGAATGGCCGGCGAAAGCCCCTGGGCGGACGACGATCGCGGATGTCATCGGACGGTTGCCGGATGCGCGACGCGACAACGGCTTGGGCGACCATTTTTTTGTCGATAGCGCACGAGAATATCCGGGGCATACGGGAAGCGACTACGACAAGCCCAGCAAGACGATCAAGGCCGGAACACATGGCGTTCCCGGCGGTGAGAACATGATCCGGTTCCCTGACGGTTCCTTGCGATACATGACCGTCCATGAGGCCAAGCTCATTCAGACGTTCCCAGACGATTACCGCATTTGCGGATCCTGGGGCGAAGCTCTGCGGCAGATCGGCAACGCTGTTCCCGTGCAGTTAGCGAGGCTCATGGGTGAGCAGATGAAACGAGCCCTTGGCGCACGTGTGCAAAGGAGGGCTCCGCATAGGATCGATCGGGCTGCCGATTTGTTGCGCGTTGCGTCATGAGAGGGCGAATACGTTCGGCTTCTGCCCGTGGAACGGGCGCCGCGACGACGAGCGCGGCGGGGCTCGTCAACTTCCGCATGCGCTGGTACGACCCCGTGACGGGCCGCTGGCTCTCGAAGGATCCCATCGGCCTCAGCGGCGGCCTGAACCTGTATGCGTTCTGCGAGGGCGACCCGATTAATAACGTTGATCGCATAGGACTTTGTACAGAAGACGATGGAGGTTTTTGGGAACGAGTCAAGAAAAAGGCGAGAAATGCCATAAAAGCGGTGGTGACAGCATCGCAGGCGGCATTGCCGACAACTTCAAGTACGGCCGTTAATGCTTTGGAGGGGGCAGCTACAGGTGCTACTTTAGGCAATGAAATCAAAGCGTTGCACGATGCGATGAATTCGCTTGATGCCGGAGGATTTGACGCAGGAGACCCAGGAAATGTTTTGCGGGATAGTGAACGCAATGTGCGTAGAAATTCGCATGCGTTAGATGGTGCACTCAATATGGAATGAAAAGTAATTTGTTTAGAATTCTTGTCGTGATATCGTTATTTGTCAATATCGGGGCGGTTTATATTTGGGGGCAATGGTTTTTGCAAACATATGTGGTTCACAGTCAGATACGAGAATTTGGCGAAGAGGTTCAGGGGCAGATCAGTGCTACAGGATTCCATGTTGTTTACGCGGACACGGAGTACTGCATTGCGAGGAAGAATGATGGTTCATGGTTCTTTCGCTTTAAGGCATCAGATGAAACTGTCGCTGTTGCAACGATGAAAGACAATGGCGAGACCGCTTTGCATAGTCGGACGCAGTATCTGTTATCTGCACATAAATTCTTTGTTGGTTGGAAAAGAGGTTCTGACATATGCGAAGATATTGCCTTGCAGTATAATGATAATTGCAAGTTCACGGATCGGTTAGGCGTTGGCGAAATGAAGGCTGAGCGTCGCGATGATCGCCTGTTCTGGACAGACCGCGCAACACATAAAACAGAAAGCGATGATTCATCACGAACAGGAACAAGTCCTTTGCAATGAAATGAGATTATCAAGGTTATCAAAGTCTGCTGTTTTATGCGAGATTATTGTTCGCCGCGCCGAGTCGTACGTCCGCTTCGGCTACGACGGCGACGGGCTCATGACCTCGGCGGAGGGTGCGGCGGGGCTCGTCAACTTCCGCATGCGCTGGTACGACCCGGCGACGGGCCGCTGGCTCTCGAAGGATCCCATTGGCCTCGGCGGCGGCCTGAATTTGTATGCGTTTTGCTTAAACAGTCCGATAAACAGCATTGACCCATTTGGATTAGCTCATGTTTGGACGCGACCATTGGATGCGGGAAAAGGCAATACAAAAATGCAAAAGATTAACAATGGGCTTTCCCATTTGAATTTCCCTGGCAATCTCGATCCGAGACATGCCGAGATTGTTTTTGATGATGACGATTGCCCTTCGCATATTGGATATGGCCCTTCAGGCGTAGGCCCGGATAAATCAGGAATACCATATAATGGTCGTGGTTCTGAGACGTATGATGACAAGACAATGAGAGAAGCTGTAGAAAAACTTTCGGATGATCCTGCATGGAGTGCTGATAAATACAATGTGATAAGCCATAACTGTCAGGATTTTGTGTCAGCTGCAATAGAAGAATACAATCGGATGAAAAAATGAGTGAGAATGAAGAAGTACTTGATAATCTGTTGCATGACTCTTTTCTTTGCTGCCGCTCTCATCTGGCAGGTTCCGGTTGTGCCAATGCGGAATGAGATAGCACAATGGGTTGAGCTGGTGAAGTTCCTCCTATTCGGTGGACGATTGAAGTGTGCCGTCTACGATTTTGAGCCTACGGAGTTTTCGTTCCTTTCGACAAACACTGTCTATCGGTTGCGCTTCAAGCCGTGCCGGGCTGTGCCGCATGAGGTTGTTGTTTCATATTTGCAGGGAACCAACTTCAATTGGAAGGCGGTTCAACGGGCGCTGGATTCCTTTTCTGCGCATTTGACCATTCGGCATGAGGATGCGACAAATGAGATGTGGATGTCTCTGAAAGGACGGGAAATCGGATTTACTTACAAATGGGAGAAAGGTCAGCCTGTGCGCATAATGGAACACAAACTGTTTGAGTTCTGCGTCGGAAATTTTGACTGGCGGTATGACGATGAGATTGACTTGACGCTTGAGGTGTGTACTTCGGCAAAAGGCAAATATCTGTTGGAACTGCCGTCTCCAAGACTAACCGTTCAAGAGGGCTGGATTGTTCATTGAGCGAGCAGGGAGTCTAATTACAGGAGGACAATGAAGACTTTCATGATGCTGTTGGCGATTCTTGTGCTGTTGTTTGTGGTTGTCGGTTTAGGTCGAAAGCTATGTTGCAAGCAAAAGATTGTAGATGGTCAGATTGCCGGATTGACTTCTCTTTCCGAGGAGAAGTCGGGTGCTCTATCCAAACGGCTTATGCCACAATCTGTAGCCAACGCCGAAGAACAAGCGCAACTTGTGCGGCAGTCGGCGGAGGCCGCACGCCCGCCGCAAGCCGTGCCGACGGCGGCAAAGGAAATGCTTCGTTCAACGCCGAGACAAGAGGCATCCTCAGCCGCGCCGTCGCCTGACATCGTGCGACTGGCGGCGGAGAAGAGCCAGCTGATGGACGACCTGCTGAACGAGGAGCCGATCCCGTCCGACTACGGACAGGTGATGGTCGGTCTCTTCCGCGACCGAGGCCAGGACGTCTACACGCGCGACTTCGCCGTCCAGCACATCGGCCTCTACGCCGAGGCCCTGCACCGGCGCGGCGCGTACGACCCGTCCTCGCCGGAGGCGGCGCAGTTCCGCAAGGCCCTTGACGCGGCGGCGGACGAGACGCGCACGATCGTCGCGGCGGCGACGTTCCGCGCGCTGGACGACCTCGCGGCGTTCGATCCCCATGTCGATGCCCGGCGGCTGGACTCGCGCCTCGTCGCCTGTGCCGCCGACGCCTCGGCTTCGTCCGCCGCGCGCGTAATGGCGGTGCAGCTCTGCTGCGAGCGGAAGATATCCTCGTCCCGCAGCCTCATGAAGCGCCTCGCGGACGATCCGAAGGAAAACGCCGTCGTGCGCAAGTCGGCCGCCCACACCCTGTTGTCGTTGGAGGGGCGATGAAGAAATCTCTCGAAAAGGTCAGGCCCTATTGGTGGAGTAGCAGTGGTGGAGTTCCGCTGTCGAATGGCTTGGAAACAAAGGGCTTGAATAGCCATCGCAGATTTGAACGCATGCTTTTGCCTTGCCGGCAAACTCATGGCAAGTGGGGGTTCGTCGGTTGATAGGGTGCACGATGAATGCTGTAAAGAAAAGAAGAAATAAGATTGTAGCCTATGTCCTCATTGGCGGTGTCTTTTTAGCATCTCTTCGTGGATGCATCCCGATGGTGGGCTGGCGGATGGTCTTTGACGGCAAGGATGTCGATCTGATTTCTGGGTATCGACGAGGCGAATGGTATGTCCTGCGTCAGGATGTGTTCATCGTCAAGAGTGGGGCGTATGCAATGGAAATGCTCGGAGTTGCCGTTCCTGAAAAGTACAAACTTCAGGGAAGTTATTACGCTGTCCCACAGACCATTGAAGATTGGGAGCCACCTAAAGACGGGGCTCACTTTGGTTACAACGCTTTCAGCGATATCAGAGGTGTCATGCCAAAGGGAACGAAGATTGAGATTGTTGGAGGTAAGGTTGTCTATGCGGTCTCTTGGTGGTATGGCTTTGAGAAAGTTTTCTACATTATGGCACAGGGCATGCTCAATGGACGAAAGGTTGAATTTGAAATATCTGACCTTACAGACCGAAAAACGAGAAAACCTTTTGAAACGTTGATTTCCCGTGATCAGGTTGGCCATAGGGAGAATGTACATTGAAAATGAAGTTGAACAGGAAGTAGGACTTTTAAATGGGAGCCGTGTTGCTGTGAAAAACGATAACATCCAAGGCGTAGGGAGCTTTTGGGGGCTGTCTGTGTTGACGGTCGTTATGTGCTTGCTTGTTTTGTACATAGGAAGAAACATGGGGCCACCACGCTGGAATGAGAAGGTTGCTGTCTGGATGGTGGAGAACAATATCCATGATAGAGGTTTCTATGTTCGATTGTGTCGCATGAAAGATCTAAGTGAAAATGAAATCAGGCTTTGCGCTACATCAGGATGCATGGCCGCAAAATGTTTTATTATCCAAAATCCGACAGTATCAGTCAAGTGCAAGGAAAATATTTATCGTCAGGCACTGCGTGATGAGCGTTATGAATTGCAAAAGGCAAACAGGACTGGTGAATTAGATGATGTAATACATGAGATGGGGGACGACAGTTTCTTCAGGAAGACACAGGGATGGTTGCGGCGTTTTCTCTGAGATTCTGGCGAAAGGAGACGGAAAAGGTTATTACAGAATAAAGGGTCGCATGGATAAACAGGCAATGGAGAATGCGATAGATCGTGTAAAGGTTCGGTACATGGAACTTTCGCGAACATTGAATGTTCCGAAGGAGGGGCGTTGGATTCCACGCTCCATCGACGAGGCGCGTCTTGTCCTTCGGGAGTCATGGTCACTGTGCGATGCCCTGTGTGAACTGATTCGTCTGGCCGAACGTGAAAGCAAGGACTGGTCAAGGGAAGTCGCGCAGGTCGTCGCGTATCCCATCGGCTACCTGTTTCTGGACGTTGACGAGGTTGTCTATGCGTGGTACTCCGAACTGGTGCCGGAGGAACTGAAAGAAGCGGGAAAAGAATACCATTCGTCTTGCCGGGACAAGGAACGGGGCGTGCAGCCGTGTGACTTGGAGGCCATTGAGCAGAAGATCAGGGAACTGCCGGACAAAATTTGCCAGACTCTGGGCGGCAAGCGGTTCGCAGATTAAAGGACGACGGGCTTATGAAGAAACGAATGTTGGTGTTGATTGCGGTTCTTGTGGTTGTTGCTGTCGTCTGCGGATGCGAAGCCGCGCCCGCCGCAGCCTCGGCACGCATGCGCCAAACCACGGGAACCCGAAACCGAAGCGCTGACGCGCGCACGCGAGGCTTCGTCCCAAACAGCCCATCCGCATGGAGAGCCCCCTTCCATCCGCATGGAAGACCCCCTGCCATCCGCATGGCGGACCCTCCGCCATGCACGATGATCGTGATCGTCCGCTTACGGGTTGGCTTTCGCCGCCGCGTCCGCCGGCGCGACGGGCCTGACGATCTTCCTGAAGTGATGGTGCGTCATGCCGTTTACTTTCGCTGAATTCCACGATTATCGCAAGCAGCAAGACCTATCTACGGGACTGGACGAGGAATTCGCCCTGTACATGAACTGGGGAGGCTTCCCCTTGGTTTTCTCGGAACAGGACGACGAGCAGCGGCAGATCATGGTCGAGTCCATTTTCGATTCCATTGTCCTTCGCGACATCGTGCGCAGAAAGAACCTGAAGAACGCCTATTCGCTCAAGCACGTAATCGACTATGTCATTTCCTCGACTTCAAACTACATTTCCGGCCGTCATGTCCACGAGCGGCTTGTCGGCGACGAGGAGAGGCTTTCCCTGCCAAAGGTCCTGGACTATGTAAAGGCCATCGAGGAGGCGAGCATCATCGACATCGTTCCTCGATACGACGTCATCGGACTGGATGTCGTCTCCTTCAACAACAAGAGCTACACATGTGACCCATCCTTCGTCAACTACAAGAAGTCGCTCGTGAGCGACCTGCACGGTGCTCTCTATGATACAATCGTCTACAACGACCTCATTGCACGGGGCTATTCGGTTCGCACGGGAACGGCCCGTGGAAAGGAAATCGATTTCGTGGCGACGCGCGGCGCGTCCGAACGCTACTACGTTCAGGTCGCCTACGAGATCACGCCACGCAATGAAGCGCACGAATTCGGAAACTTCTCAGCCATAGACGACAACTATCCCAAATACGTCATTTCGCGGGACAAGACGACCTTATCCAAGAACGGCATCATCCACAGGAACATCATCGACTTTCTGATAAATGGCTTCTCGCACGCTTTCTGACTGGACCGGATCGCCCGGCCATCGGCCACTCTGTGTTTAAAAACAGCGTTCGATTGTGGCGCTCATCTTGTTTTCAAATGCTGCCCACGCGGCATTCCTCGCAGCCATGTAAATGACACTCTTGGCGACCTGTTCGCAAGTCGTCGTCTTCCCGCACTATTTCGCACCTTCGACCAAAACTGCAGCCGAAGACGCCAGTTTCAACCGAAGCACACCATTTACCACGCGATTCCTATAACCGCTCATAATCGGAAAACAGCATACACTATCTCGCAGATAGCGTCAACCGTTCGGGTATTTGGACCAAATTCGTTCGGGTATTTGGACGGTTTCCGTTCGGGCATTTGAAATATCAGTCCGTCTTCTTCAAAGCTTCGCCCACAAAGCGGCAGACTATCCAGTCGGTCATCGCCTCCGTGCCCAGCGACTTGTAGAACCTGATCGATGGCGCGTTCCAGTCGAGGCACCACCAAAAGCCGTATTCCGCCATGCGCTTCAAATATTCAACTCAAGTTGCATAGGGAATCCATTCTCTCTTTGCCTCTTTGTGCTATTCTGCCGACGAATGCTCCAAATCTCCTTATCGGCGCATTTCCGACATCCGGAACTACTCCTTGTCCGGCGCGCAGGTGGTGCAGAATAGGAATGACCGCACTTTGGACAAATCCACCAAACCTTTCCATTCTTTCCGGGTGTGATCTGGTCTGGACGCAGACTCCCGTTTTTCGTCCAATCCCATTCCTTACAGAGGTCTGGGAACAAAGTCAGGAGATCGTTCTTCCCCTTGACCACAACGCGATTAGCACAACACGGGCAACCTCGTCCATGCGTTCGATTCGCAATCTTTGCCAGCCACTCATGTCCACATGTCCGGCATTTCCACCACACCTTGTCTTCACACCCAGAAGAAAACTGTTCGGGACGAAGGTTACCATTTCTCGCATAGTCCCACTCTGCCAACAACTTCTCGTCAGAAAGACAACCAACCTTCGCAATCCTGTTCCGGCGATATGTTTTGGCAGATTTCCTCCTTGCGCATGAAGGACAACCATTCCCACCCACACGATGAGCAATGGTCATTTCATAGTCTCGCCCACAACATGCGCACAACCACCAAACCTTCCGTTCGCTTTTCCATGACAACGCCGACGGTTTCCACTCGTAATTTTTTGTTGGATGCCATTCCTCGGCGATTTCAGGGCAGCGTTCCGCCAGAGAATTCTTTACGGATGCCCGATACTGATTAATCTCATAGCGATCTCGTTCCAAATCAACATCAATGGCACTGTGAAATTGCAAAGGTCTTCTTCGCGTCCACATATTGCTTTCCGGATCAAGTTCATCAAGAATCCATGACACCAACCGTTTGAACCCTTCTTTCGTCTCAACATCGGGGACGGAAAATATCTTGTCCGCTAAACCTCTGCCGTCCGCCGGCATGACCTCCTTTACCCGCCAAAGTTTTATTCCATGTTCGTGACAAAGTGCACATTTCCTTTTTTCACGGTCAAAGTTTGTTTCTTTATGCCAAGCTGCGCCATCATACTCAATGGCAAGCTTCTTTTCCGGGATGTAAATGTCCAGTTCCATCCGCCTAAGCCAATTCGGCATATATCGACTGATGGCGTCTGGATAAATCTTTTGGATATAATAGTAGAATGCCTGTTCGCGAAATGAGGTTTGCCGGCCAGAATGACATATTGGGCATCCCGTGTGGTCAGACGTTCGTTTATTGAGCGATGCCAAATAGGCATGCCCTAACGGACATTGCCACCAAACCTTACGGGCTTCTCCCCGCATGACGTCCGAAGGTTTTAACGCACCATTCTTTGTCGGATGCCATTCTTTGGCTATCGTAGGTTCTGTTGTCGCAAAGTCGTTATGCCCGACATAAAGAGCCTTCCCCGCACAAGCAGGGCAACCACGCCCATGAACACGGTTGCTGATCTTGGCTTCCCATTCAAAACCGCACAAATGACACTTCCAGTTCACCCTTGAATTACTGACCGGTGTGAATTCCGACGGCAACATCGGCGCATTCTTCGCATAATCCCAATCTTTTAGCAACTTAGTGTCCGAAAAACACCCTTTATGCTTGATTTCAGTCTTAACACGACTCTTCCCTATTTTTCCACGTGCACAAATCGGACAGCCCGACCCCCGTTGATATCGAGAACGGATCGATGTTTTCCATTCATGCCCACATACCGCACACTTCCACCAGACAATAAGTGCACTCCCTGCAACATACTGAAGCATGTCCTGGCCTTGATTCCTTGACAAATCCCATTCATCCGCAATCCGCGAATTCAATGTCCGCAAATCGTTGATTCCAACAGTTGGATGTTTGATTCCCATATATTCAACAGATACAACAACTACGCAATGAGAGACCTCATACGGAACACAAACACTCTTACAAGAAAGCGAAACAGCGCAATAACGCACCAACCGAGTTATCGGCTACTCCATGCAAGACTTGTTTTTGGTCGCACGCAGATCCGCCAGCAGCTTCGGGATATCCGTCAATGCAGTGTCCCACATGATGTCTGGACTTACGCCCACATAATCGTGAATGATAAAATTGCGCATCGCAATCGCCTGACGCCACGGAACAGACGGATGTAAAGACCTGAACTCATCCGAAACTTTTGCAGCAGCTTCGCCGACAATCTCAAACAGTCGCTCCAGCGCGAGCTGCTTTTCTTCAGACGCGTCAAAATCGGCTCGTGACACAGAAATCAGGCGTCCTATCTTTAGGCAAGCCTCAATCATGTGTTCAAGGCAACTTTCGTCTCGATAATCGCTCATACAGGCACCAGTTCCTTTCTGACACGACGACCAAAAGAATCTTCCTTAAGAGCCTGAGCCGACACGATATCGACAGGTCGCCCCAAAAGGGACTGAAGCTCGGCTTGCAGTTCAGCCAGTCCAAAGAGCGTGGCACCCGGCGCGAAGTCAATTAGGAAGTCAATGTCACTTTCGGGCGTTTCCTCCCTGCGCGCGCATGAACCGAAGACAGCAACCGAACGGCCTCGATGGCTTCTCGCCAATCGACGCACTTGCTCGCCTTGCTCGCGCACTCGGTCTAACACATTCATCGACGCAAATTATACCAAAAATGCGCCCGCCGTGACGGGCTCTGGCAATGACGTATTCTTTTACGGCGTTCCTTTCCACGATGTCGCCCTCGCCCTCAAGGCCAAGCTGCTGGACATTTGAACGGGAGAAGGAACAGCCGCACGGCTGTAACCACTAACCACGGATTCTCACGGATTGAAGAGGTGTCTGTGACGCTTAACGCGGAGGGTTGTGAGGGTCAGAGGCACAGAGGAGGGTGGAGAATGGATGCCCACTACGCGACGACCGTGACGGGAAAGATCTCCTTGTTCAGGTGCGCGTCCATCGCCAGCGCCATGACCGGTCCCGGCTTGCGGGCCTTGAGAACCCCCGTCGCAGAGATTTCCGCGAAGTCCGTACCGTAGACGACAAACGGATTCCAGCGGTTCCCCGGATTGGGGCGAAAGCCGATTCTGTCCCCGTTGTAACAGGCAAATGTCGTGTCGCCGCCAAAGAACGACGGCTCGAACCGCAGCGTCTCCCCCACTCGGATGACACGTGGCTCCAAGTGGATCACACGATCCTGTCCGCCGCCGACGCGCGTGAAACGGACATACTTTCGACTTTTCGCAATCTGCACGGCATCGAACGTCTGCTCGTAGACCGTCCTGCCCTTCTTTTCCGGCAGGTTTCCGCACCACGGGGCCGAGCCGAGAATATAGTCGAAATAGGCCGCGTCACAGGGCTCGGTGACGTGCAGGATGCCGCTCTGGAACGTCTGCCGCTCGGCATGCATGTGTCCCGTGAGATCAAGCAGGATCCGTCCCTGCGCCCGCGAGAAGTCAAAGACGCGCCCTCCGATTCGAACGACCGCCCTTTTCTGGTAGCCCTCCAGAAGGTCCCGGAGATTCGCGAAGTTCTGAACGTCACCCTCCGAACCGACAACGCCGACAACCGGGATGTGATGCATCACGACAACGTCATAGCCCACCGGAAGCGTCCCGAAAGCCGTCTCAGCCAGCCACGCAAGCTGCGTGTCGTGCACCCCGTACGCGACACCCCAGGCGACGTCGCCCGCCCGCTCGGAATCGGTCGTGTCGGCCACGATGAAGCGGATCTTCGCATTCGCATCGTCAAAGAAGTAGTAGCATCCGCTCGGATCGCTCGCGTTGGTCGTGACGTCCGTCTCCGTCCAGGATTCGACGATGTGGTGCCGGGCCTCTGCGCCCGAATAGGTGAAACCTCGCAGTCCGTCCGCCGTGTCCATGGAATGTCTGACGGTAAAGTCGTGGTTGCCTTTCGCACAGTAGAGCATACCGTCCGCCGCGCACAGGGGCTTGACCCACTGTTCGCGAAAGGTGCCAATCGCAAAGTCCACGGCATCCCTGTCCGTCGGATAGCCCTTCCCGAACGCCTCGACCAGATCGCCGCCGCAGAGGACACGACGAATTCCCGTGCGACCAATCAGGTCTGCGCAGACGACGCCCGACTGGCGATGGTTCGTCTTTACGTGCGGATCTGTTAGGAACCAGAACCCCACGTCACACGTCGCCGCATTTGCGCGGATACGCGCAGCCATCTCCTCCAAATAGCTTTCGTAATAGGCCCCGGGACAAGGGCGCACATGGTCTCTCCCGCCCGCGCCACCGACGAAAGCCGCCGACACGCATCCCGCAATGAACTCACGCCTGCTCGTCATGCCGAAACCTCTACCGTCCTCTACTCTTCCCAATCGTAGGAAACCCGTTCGCCACCGAAGTCCCAGCGCTGCGGACGCGGCGTGTCCAGCCAGTCCAGCGGCTCGCCAGTCGGCTGGACGCGCGCCGCGCGGCGCAGGGCTCTTTCAAGAGCTTCCGCATACTGCGGCGTCGAGAGTTGCCGCTTCCACGACACGAAGAGCGCCGTCCCCGACCGCGCGAGCAGGTCGAGCCACTGGAGATTGAGGTGCGCCGGCACGTCGCCCGCGTTCACAAGCCCAAAGCAATCGCCGTCGACGGCATAGAACGTGCGGTCGTGAATCGCCCGCATGCCGAGCGTGTTGGGTCCCATGCGCCGCGTGCGGTCCCAGTCCATGCCGCTCGTGTCATCGCCCGTGCGCTGCAGCTCGAAAAGCCCCGCCGCCAGATGGTCAAGCGCATTGCATCCGATGATCAGCGCGTCCTCGCCCGCGCCTTCGCGCATCGCCGCATACAGCCCCTTCACGACTTCGGCGGTCGTTCGTGTCTCGTCGCGCCAGACCGGCAACGGACGAACGACCGGCGAATCGCCGAACCTGTTTCCCCAGCATCGGCACCAGTCGTCAGTGATGAAGTCGATCTTGACGAGCTCGAACCCCCAGTCGACGAAACGTCGCATCTCCGTGCGGATGCGCACCGGCAAGGCCGCATCCGTCGGGTCGATCGGAACGGCACCCTTCACATCCCCGGCATCCGGCAGGAACGGACGGTACCACAGCCCCGGCCGCGCTCCCAAGGCCTTCACGCGACGCGCGACTTCATCCATCGGCATTCCCCAGCGGACGTTGACGCCCGCCCACCGCGTTCCCGCCGGCACGGGGCTGTGCACCGACTCGTTCGCCTGCCAGCCGTCATCCACCACGACGAACGGACGCACCTTCTCGCCCTTGACCAGCGAACAGATGAACGCGGCATCGGCGAGGAAGTTCGTCGCCGTGTTCTTTCCATAGGCGCAATACCAGTCGTTGTAGCCGTAGACGGGCTCCTTCGGCAACCGAGGCGCCGGGCACATCAGGCTGCAGAACGCCCGACCGGCGACAAAGGGACGTTCGCCGTCCGTCCCCCGGCGCGAGACGAGCCGACAGGCGTTCAGTGTCCGACCGCCCAGGTGCACGGGACGCGCACCGGCACGACAGTCCAGCACGAGCTCGACGCGGTTGGTCTCCACATGCCACGCCGCCAGGACATTCGGCTGAACCATCAGCCCGTAGCCGTCCGTGCGACGTCCGTCCGTCGTCAGGAAATACCAGGGCCTCGCCCCGCCGCGCGGCGGCACGTCCCTTGCATCGCCCAACGTCTGCCACGCGCTGTCGCCGTAGGTGCGCTCGAACTCGCCGCCGAACACCTTCGTGCCCGCCGCAAACCGCGCCGGCCACGTGAGCCGCACCCACGACAGCGACTTCTCCGAACGGATCGTGACCTGTCCGTCAGCGGCGACCGTCACCGCATCGCCCGCCTCCTCGCCGTCAACCATCACGGACGCGGACCGCGTCAGATCGACGAACGGCAGCTCCGGCTCCGCCGCGCGGAACGTCCAGCCGATGCGGTGAATCCAGTCGGGCGGCGCCGTGAAGTCGGGCGTTTCGGCATCGTGGTATATCCAGCGAATCGTGCCGTCGTCCGTCACCGTGCGCACCGGACACTTGCCCGTGAAGCGGAAGTCGCCGACGGTGCCGTGCACGCCCGGCGGACGGCGCAGGCGGTATTCCCAGATGCCGTTCGCCTTGTCGAGCGCACCCCGCGCAAGGCGGAAATAGGTTTCTGTGCGGAACGCGCCCGTGTCGCGTCCGAACACGTAGTCAACGGCCATCTCGATGTCGCTCGTCAGGTAGCGCTTCCCGAAGAGCTTCGGGCGGACATTCCGGAACGACAGGCGCAGCGTGTCGTTCGAGCCATGCGTGAGGACGGTCGTGCCATAGCAGTCGTAGGACTGTTCGGACACGTTCTCGTCGCGCAGCCGCCACCCAAGCGTCGGACGGTGCTCGGTCGTCTTGGTGCCGCGATAGCCCGACAGCCCGATCTCCTCCCGCCACGCGCCGTCCGCGTCACGCGTCCAGACGCCGGCGATTGCCCCGCTGTTGTAGAGGCGGACTTTCAGCTTCCCGTCCTCATACGTCCAGCCGCCCGCCGAAACGCGCAACCGCGCATCGCCCGTCCCGACGCCGCGATTCGCGCACGCCGCGTCCGCCGGTCCCGTCGAGACGAGGCAGGTGAAATCCTTCGCCGCCTTGGCGGACAGCGTCACCGCCAGTCCGCGTTCGCCGCCGAGCCGATCCCGCAGCTCGACCAGGGCACCTTCCGCGAATCCCGAAACCGCGACCGCCGTATCGCCCGCGACCGAGCCGACTTCCGCATGCCGCCGGCCGAAGCCGAACGGATGCGACGCGCTCGACCAGCGCACCGCCGTCTCGACGCGCTGGTGTCCACGTCCCCATGCCCAGACGAGATCCCGGTCGGGATGCCAGACGTAATACGGACTCTCGAAACTCCCTTCCGCCGCATGGGCGAACCAGCGTTCGGTTCCGGCGAAGCGGATCGTCAGGCGCACCTTGGACGGGTCGAGCCCCGCCCAGTCGGACACCGACAGCCGAAGGCCGTCCGCCGTCGGCAGGCACGCGAGCGCATACGGTGCGCGCACGACGCCGTTCGTGAGATCGCGCAACTCGGCCACCGCGCCGCCGACAAGCGGCACGCCGCCGGGCGCCGGCGAACACGCCACCGGACCTGTCCGCGTGGGGAGATAGGGCTTCGTCTCTTTCAGCAGGCTCTCGACAGGCGCACCCTTCAGACGGCACACCGTGTAGCCAAACGGCGGCAGACCGTCCGCCGGATGATCGTTGAAGTTGATCAGCACGACCGACGCCGTGTCGGGCAGCGTCCGCACACAGGCGAAGACGCCCGGCGCGGACGGATAGGACAGATAGTCGGCGTCGCCGGCCGTCAGCTCCGGCACGGCCGCGCGGATCGCGAAGATGCGACGGTACGTCTCAAACGCGCCCTCTTCACCCTGCTCGTAGACGAGCGGGAAACCGTCGATCCACGCGCACAGCGCCATCAGCGCCGTCGTGCAGGAGCGCCCCCACAGGTTTTCAGCCATCATCGAGTCGTGGCTTTCGGGATAGCGCATCCAGTTCGTCCCCGGCATGTAGGCGAACTTCTGCTCGTGCAGCCAACGCCGCAGGTCGCGGACGACGGAGGCCGCGTCGCGCTCGCGGAAGTCGTGGAAATGGACGTGGCAGAGAAGCTGGTCGTAGATGGCGTCGGTCACGGCGCTCCACAGGCTTTCGTTCTCCTCGCCCAGCGTGACGGCGTTCGGGTTCGCCCGCCGCGCGGCGGCGCGGATCGACCGCTGCTGCGCGATGCCGCCCTGCCGCTGCGCGTAGCTGGCGCGCGCATACGGCGCCGCCGGATTCCAGTTCGGGAAGCGCGACCCGCCCGGCACGTCCATCCGCCAGCCGTCCAGCTCGAACCGCCGCGTCGCCCACTCGATCCAGTCACCAAAGGTCGAAATCCATGTCGGCCAGTTGAAGTCGTAGGCCCAGAACGTGTCCTGGTCGCGTCCGTCCTCGCGCTTGCAGACGAACTCCGGGTGCGCCTTCGTGCGCGGGCCGTTCGAGTTCCCCCCGTGCGGCACGGCATCGCCCCAGACCTCCAGTCCCTGAGCGTGCGCCGCACGGACATAGGCGCGGAGATCGTCTTCCGTCCCGATGCCGTCCATCAGGCGGTAGAGGTCGTCCGGCACATAAGGCCCCGGCCACGTAACGGGCCGCATCCAGATCGTCTTCGCGCCCAGTGCCCGGATGAACGGCAGATAACCCTGCGCGGCGTTGAAGCCGCCCGCGTCCGACGCGTCAAATTCGGCCTTTCCGCGCGGATGGTTCGAGTAAACGACTTGCCGCCGCATCCGACTTTCGGGACGGTCTGCCGGCGGCACACGCCCGACCGTGCGATACCAGTCGTGCAGGGCGAGCAGGGCGTCCTCGTCCGTTCCCTTCCCGAAGACGAGCCAGTCGTCTCCGACCTGCTGGGGCTGGCCCGGATGCGCATAGCCGCGCGCGTAAAACGACGTGCTGAGGCGGAACCCGTCGGCCCGTTCCGTCACGTGCGTCTTCGCGGAGTCAGAATAGGGCTGGAGCGTGTCGAGGCAATGGGCCACGTTCAGCCCCGTGCCGTTGTCGCCGACCACCGGGGCGACCGTCCAGCCGTAGGCCGTACGATATCTTCCCGCTTGGAAATCGCCCTGCGCGTAACGGCGCGGCGGATAGGAACACGGCAGGAAGTAGCCGCCCTTCGGCGTCGCGCAGACGACCTTGCCCGCCGCGAGCGTCACGCCGTTGAACTTCCGCTTGTCCGTCGCCGTCGTCTCGAAGGTCAGCCACCGGCGCACCATCCGCTTGTCGGGCAAAAGAACATGATGTACCCGCACACGCCAGTCTCCCGTCACGTAGGTCGCCGTAAGCGTCCCGTCGGGTTCCTGCACGACGCCTTCAAAGCGCTCCGGCTCGGTCCGGGCGTCGAAGCCGTCCGGCCCGCCTTCGCCGACCGCCACGACGCGCGGCACCGCCGGATCCGGCACAAGGCGCACCGCGCCGTCCGCCGCATACGTCACCGCGCCCGTGCGATCGTCAAACGAAATCTCCAGCCGGGCGTCCCCGAACGACACGGCTCCCGCCACGCCGCCGAGCATCGCCACCAGACCGCCAACCGTCCATCGCCAATCCATGCCGTCCCTTTCGTTCAGTCCTGCGTCGCCACGGGCCCGTGGCACATCACGCGGAAGCCGACGCTGTTGACGCCGCTGTTCCAGTACCAGCGTGCCGCACTCGTCCCATAGGCCGCCGCGTCCCGCCAGCCGCCACCACGCCGGATGTAGGTGTTGTTCTTGTTCGCGTCGCCCGCCTCGGTCATCGGGTTCGCCCAGTTGCACGGGTCAATCGCCTCGCCCGCCGTGCGCGCCTGTCCGTAGTTGACCTCGTGATAGCAGTCAACGCACCACTCGGAGACGTTGCCGTACATGTCGTAGAGGCCAAAGCCGTTCGGCGCAAGCGAGCCCACGCGCTGCGTGCCGCCTTCCGCCGGCGCGGTTTCCGGCGCGGGCGACGAACCGCTGCCCGCGCGCCCGAGAACCGCTTCGGGCTGAACGTCGTCCGTGCCGTTGCAGTAGCGCGTGGCCGTTCCCGCGCGGCAGGCATATTCCCACTGCGCTTCGGTCGGCAAGTCGAAGTCCAGCGCCGCGACCTGGCGCAACCGGCCCATGAACGAGCCCTCAAACGGCGCGCCCGGCGCAAAATGCGCCATCCTGTCGTTTGCGTTCGCGCGCACCTCGAAGTAGGAGGCCGACTCGACCGGGCGCGTCGCACGGTCAACCATGAAGTAGCCCTTGTAGTCTCCCATCACGTGCCGCCACTGTTCCTGCGTCACCTCGAAGACGCCGATCCAGTAGTCGTTCTGCAGCGCCACCGGATGACGCGGCGCGACCGTGTCGCCGTCCGTGCCCATGTCCCACAGGCGGTGCGCCGCCGGAATGCGCCGCAGCAGCTTCGACGTGCGGTAGAGGTCGGAGCCAATGCCTTCCGGCAGGTCGTTCGTCGAAACGTAAAGCCGCACGACGCCGCGCGTCTCGCCCGCGAGATCCACCGTCAGGTAGTCCGGCGGCACGTTCGCCGCACGCGCCGTCAGGCGGACGGACAGCTCAGGAGCGCGGACACCCGGCCAGCTGGACAGCGGATTCCAGACGATGCTTTTGCCCGTGCCCGGCGCCACGTAGGCCCCGACGTCGCCTTGCGCATTGGCAAAGTGCGCGTACCCAATCGAAACGCCGTTCGTCAGAACGTCCATCGTCACGGCTGCCAAGCCTCCCGACAGGTCATATGTGACCGTGACCCGCCGGCCGCGATCCTGCGAGAGCATGACATTGGCGATTTCAGGGACGGACGCGACGGACGCGCCGCAGACCGCAACCGAGCTCAAGATGGAAAGGACTTTCTTCTTCATGACAGACCTCCTGTTTTCACTTCTGAACGGCCCCGGTGCAGATCACGCGGAAACCCGTACCCTGAAAAAACCTGTTCCAGTAATAGCGGCTTGCGCTACGCCCCTCCGACGCCAGGCCACGATAGGACCCCCCGCGACGGACACGATAGTTCGACTCGGCCTCTGCCGTGCAGAGCGGATCGACCAAGACCCCTTCCAGCGACGCGAAGCCGTAGTTCGCCGCAACATAGGAATCGCGGCACCATTCGTAGACGTTGCCGTGCAAGTCGTAAAGCCCCCAGGCGTTCGGCTCGCGCGAACCGACCCGCAGGAGGCTCGCGCCCGACGCGTCATCCGTCGTGTAGCCGTTGAAGTCCTTGAAGCTCCCGACGTCCGCGACGGGAAGCTTGTCGTTGCCGTTGTTGTAGGCGCTCGTCGTGCCGGCGCGGCAAGCGAACTCCCACTGCGCCTCGGTCGGGAGGTCGAAGTCCAGCCCCGTCTTCGCGCGCAGAATGCCGAGGAACGAGCCCTCGACCGGCGCCGCCGTGCGGAACGCGCCCTCGGCAACGGTCTCGTTCGCCGCCGTCGCGGCGTCCTTGTCGCGGATGCTGCCGAACACGTTGTCCACCGGCTTGAGCGGATCGACATTTGCCGAATAGGTCGGATTCTTTCCGGTGAGGTGCGCATACTGCGCCTGTGTCGTCTCGAAGACGGCCATCCAGTAGTCCTTCGTCAGCACGACACGGTGCTGAACCTCTTCGGCCACACGCCCGGCTTCGGTTGAGGGCGAGCCCATGTTCCAGACGACGCCCGCCGCCGGAATGCGCCGCAGGACGAGCTTGTCCGTGCGATAGACGTCGTTCGTGAGACCGCCGTAGGGCAGGGCTTCCGCACACGCGAAATACCGCACGTCGCCTAAGCGGTCGGAGGACAGGTCAACGACCAGGTAGTCGGGGCCATCCTTCGACGCCGTCGCCTTCAGGCGCAGCGTGACATCCTGCGGATCGCCCGACCAGGCCTTGTCAGGACGCCAGGAGAGCCAACGGTTCTCGCCGACCGCGATGACGCGGTTGACGTCGCCGATGAAGTAGCCGAGATGCGCACCGTCAATCGGTTCGCCCGCGACGAGAACCTCCGCCGTGACGAGCGCGGCGTCACCCGTGAGCGTGTAGGTGCAGGTGACCTGCCGTGTGTCGACATCCTGCGTCCACGCGACATTCGAGAACTGCGGAGCGGCCTGTACCACGCCCAGCGTCAACCCAATTGACAAAACGGACAGATTAGCAAGACGATTCATGACCAGACTCCAGATTAGCGGATGATGAGAAGAAAGGCGGGCGGCGTGCTGCGGAACGCGATCGCCGACGAGAGCGCAACGGTGCCGATGCGCCGTTCGAGCGGTGTGACAGGCGTATCGACGACCGTGGCCACGCCCGCAAGGGATGCCAGAGACTTCGTGTCCATCTGCGCCGGACGGCGCGTCGTGCCCGTGATGCCGCCACTCGCGCAACGGAAGCCCGTGTTGTCCACGCCACGGTCCCAATAGAGCCGATAGCCGTTATACGTCAGTCCGCCCAACTCATCGCGCCAGCCTCCGCCACGCCGCACCCGTTGGTTCGAGGGGATCGTGCGATTGACGTAATCCGTCTGCGTGGTCTGCGCATCAGAAAGCCCCATGTCCGCCGCATAGCCGTCAAGGCACCATTCCCAGACGTTGCCGAGCATGTCGTAAAGGCCATAGGCGTTGGGCGGATACGAGCCGACGCGTGCCGTACCGTTCGTGTCGCCGCAGAGGTAGGCGGCCACCTGTGTCAACCCTGTCGGGAGTCCGCCATTGGCGGCGAAACGTCCAACCGCCAATGCCGAATCGACGCCAGACGGCAGAAGGCTCGACGAACCCGCACGCGCGGCGAAGTCCCATTGCGCCTCAGTCGGCAGATCGAACGGCAGGGACGGGAAGAGGCATCGCAGCTTTCCGAAGAACGAGGCGGACATCGGCGCGTCCGGCACGGCTGTCGCCGACGTCGGGTCGCCGCGCAACGCCTTGTGGAAGAGCTGCGGAAAGTTCGCCTCAAGTCCGCTCGTGACCGGGCGCGTCGGCCATGCCGTCGCCTCGGTGAATGCGCCGGGCTCTGCGGACATGGCGCGGCGATACTGCTCCTGCGTCGTCTCGAAGACACCCAGCCAGAAGTCCTTCGACAGCTGCATCGGATACTTGCCGAGACAGCTGAACGTCTGCCCCGCCGCCGGAATGCGCCGCAGCAGCAACTTCGACGTGCGGTAGAGGTCGGAGCCGACGCCCTCCGGCACATCATTCGTCGTGACGTAGTAGGCGACCGTTCCAAGGTCGAGGTCGCAGACGAGGTAGTCCGGCGGATCCGCCAGATCCCATGCGCTGACGGCAAAATCGACGGACGCCTCCGACGCGGCCTCCACGCCCGTCGGAGACCAGCAGAACGAGTGCGCACCGTCCGACACCGCCGCGTTGACGTCGCCCCAGGCGCGCGGCGCGGCGAGCGTTCGCCCACCCGACGAGACGGCGACCGTGACGATGGCCGCTTCGCTGACCTCGTAGCTGACCGTGACCAGCCGACTCGCGGCATCCTGCGTGACGCCCGTCACCGTGACCGTCGGCGCCATGCCCAGCAATCCCGCCGCCAACAGAACGCCGACGCACAATTCTTTTCCGAGTTGCCTCATGACTTGTTTTCTCCTTTGTTTGGTGGAAGGAAATCAGTTCGGGACGATCGCGCCCTGCGCCCGCAGGGCGGCCTTGACCTCCGCGAGCGGCACCTCCAGCGGCGAGCAGCCCCGCCGCGCGGCAACGGCCGCCGCCGCACCCGCCGCCTGGCCCATCGCCATGCACGCGGCCTCGACGCGAAGTCCCGAATTCGCCCCACGGTCGCTGCTGACGCACCGACCTGCGACCATCAAGTTCTTCGCCCCCTTCGGCACGAGCGCGCGCAACGGCACCGTCGCGACAATGCCCTCGGCGAGATGCGCCGGACGGATGCCCGTCGTCTTGTCGTGCAGGTCGACTGGGTAGAAGGCGTAGCAGAGCGAATCCGAGAACACGCGTCCGGAGGTGTAGTCCGTCTGCGTGACCGTGTATTCGCCACGAATGCGGTAGGTCTCGCGGACGCCGACTTCAGGCGACATCGACACGAGCGCCGCGTTTTCGAGGCCGGGGAGACTGCGGAGGAATCGGTACATGCGCAACATCGACGCACGTCCGCGCAGGTTCGTCTCCGTCCGCAGGTCGGCCGTCGAGCTGTCGGCATCATCGACGTAGTTGGCCGTGTTGCCACGGCACTTCAGGAAGTTGTAGAGTCCCCAGCGCGTGTCATTCGGACGGAGGCGCCCGGTGGCCAGCGCCTCGGTGAACGCGCGCTCCAAAGCCGCACGATCCAGCCGATCGACGTCTGTGCCCGGTTCGAGCGTGTAGACGAACGTGCCCGGCTGGCGCACGGCGGCCCGTTCACGCGCGAAGCCCGCAAGCGCGACCACGGCGGCATCGCCCGTGCAGTCCACGACCTGCCGCGCGCGAATCGTGCGCGTGTCACCGACCGCCACGACCGAGAGATTCCAGAAGCCGTTCGTGAAGACAGCCGTCGTCGGCGCGGCATGGTAATGGAGCCGCACGCCCGCCTGCGTCAGCGCCTCCTCGACCAATGCGACATAGAGCGGCACGTTGATCGAGATCTGGTGCTTCCAGTGCGCCGCGCCCGTCGGCTCGCGGAAGTCCGGGAGCGTGCCGCCCGCAAGGGCGACGCAGTTCGTGACCAGCTGATAGCCGACGCCGTCAATCACCTGCTTGCCCCAAGCGTGAAACAGACCAGGGAAGTTGACGCCGCCGCTCGTCATCGTGCCGCCGACCTGGAAGCCCTGCTCGACGACGACGGTCCGCGCACCCGACCGCGCACTCTGCAAGGCGGCCGCCACGCCGGCCGTGCCGCCGCCCACGACCACGACATCGCAGTCTTCATCCGGCAACACCCCGGCCCCCGCCACCAACAGGCCACCCCAGGCCAAGCCCAGGACGATGCCATACCGCATCCACGTCCTTCTGTCACAACGCATGCTGTTTCCTTTCTGAAATTCGGACTTCCGACACGCCGGCCAGCAGCGTCTCCCGCAGGGAGCCACCGTCCATGAGGCTCCGATAGCGCCGCCGTGAACCGTCCGCGTCCAGCCGCACGCCGTCGCACGGCTTCAGGCAGATGTCGCGATCCAGCAGCACGAGCCCGTCCGTCACGAGCAGGTCGGCCGAACGCCCGTCCGATCGAACCACGACGCCAACCGACGCCTCCGCCACGGCGAGGCTCTGTCCTGCGACCTGGATGTTGATGCGCTGATGCGCGTCCACAAACACATTGCCGGCGACGACCTCGACCGTCGCGGCGTCGGGCAGCCGCACCTTCGCCGGGCCGACCGCCGTCACGACGCAACCGTCGCCGACCGAGAACCGAAGGCGCCCCGACGGCAGGACTAGTTCCTGCCGCCAGACGCGGTCGCCCGCATGCAGATGATGCCCCGAAGCGGCGGACGAAGCCTCCAAGACCTCGATGGCCGCACCGGGGTTCGCAATTGTCCCCGGCTCGTATTTCATGATTTCCGGCCTCACGGCATGCGCAAAGGAACGGTTGGCGGAATAGCGCGCCCGGCACAGCTCCAGCTCCTCCTGCGTCAAGGTCACCGCCTCGACAGGTTCGACGCGAAGGCAGGGCCCTGTCGGGCGAAGCGCGTATTGCCTCACGACGACCGCGACGCCGACAGCCAAAAGAAACGCGGCCGCCGCCTTCAGCCCGCGCGGCAAGCGCGGACGCACCGCACGCGACAGCCGGAAGTGCTCCTCCAGCAGGAAATGGATGCGCAACTGCCGCAGCGTGTCCGCACCTGTCCACAAATCGTCTCGTTTACCGTCCATTCTGGGAATCCTGTTTGATCATTGACAAGATCGACGCGTACAAGAACTTGCGTATGCGATAGAGACGCGAAACGACGGCCTTTTCCGTGAGCCGAAACGCGCGTGCCAGATCGGGGATGCTCTTGCGCCCCGCATATTTCGCCTGAATCAGCGCGAACTCGTCATCCTGAAGGCGGCGAAGGCTCCGCCGCAACGCCCACATCTGCAAGTCTGAATCAAGGCCTTCCAGCTCATCGGACGCCATCAGGTCAAAGGCCGAATCGTCCAGGACAAGCCGATCCCGCTCCCGGTCTTTCCGCCAGCGCAAGACCTGGAACTTCGCCAACGTCTTCGCCCACGGCAGAAACGGGCGCGACGGGTCGTATGTGTCGGCCTTGCTCCAGATGTCGGCATTCGTCTCCTGCAGGATGTCCTCGACATCCTGCAGGTCTTTCGTCAAGGCCGCGATGTACAGCTTCAGGTCGAACTGAGCCTTCGTCAGCAACATGACAAACGTTCTGTCTGCTCCCGCCATTCAGTTCTTATAAGCGCGAAAACCGAGAATATCGCAGCCGAAACCGCAGAGGCGTCACATAAAGGCTCGTTCGTCGATCTTTCCGCGCCGGAATCCTCTCCGCCAGCGGTACGCATTATACCATAACGGCCGCACCACACGCTGCCGTTCGAGCGCAACGAACAAAATGGTAATATCTACCGGGTCAGCAAAGAAAAAAAAAGCGAACACCGTCTCCACAGCCCATCCGCATGGAAGCCCCCCTTCCATCCGCATGGAGACGCCCTTTCCATCCGCATGGCGGACCCTCCGCCATGCGCGATGATCGTGATCGTCCGCTTACGGGTTGGCTTTCGCCGCCGCGTCCGCCGGCGCGACGGGCCTGACGACCTTCCTGAAGTGATGGTGCGTCATGCCGTTGCGTCCCGCGCGTCGCACGCCTGTCCGGTGACAGCCGCGATGCACGCGCACCGTCTCCGTGGCCGCCTCGGCCTGTCCTGCGAACGCGATTGCCGCGAAAGCCATCGCCAGTGTCAGCATCAGTCTTTTCATGTGTGCATCTCCTCTTGTGGGTTATTCGATACGCACAGTTTACCAAACGCACCTAACGGGAACATTTCCGAAAGATGACCGTTTCGTTAGGTTCACGCGACCGTGACAGGCAATGAAGTCCGCGCCTCCGGGCTTACGGCGAAAAGCCCCGATCCGATGCGTTCGGACCGGGGACCCATTGTAACCACCAACAGGATTTATCCTCGAATCATGTGTGCGTGTGACCGAGAAATCAGAACGCGACGGCGAGGGAGATTCCCGTCACGAAATTGTAGCTTTCCGAATAGGCCTCCGTCCCCTCGTAGGCCGTCGCGCCGTCACGGGCCGACGAATCGAGGAGGTAGTCATAGTAGGCGAGATACGCGCCAAGCGAGACGCCGTCCGTGATGTTCCACGTCAATTCGCCCTTGAGACAGGTGTCCATCAGGCTCCGGCGGCTGAGGCCGTTGGCGTCTTCCAGATAAGCCGCCACGCGGCGCTGGTCGCCCCAACCCTGCGCAAGGGAGACGCGAAAGCTCAGGATGTCGTCATCGCCTTCCTCCTTGCCCTCGACCACCGAAAACGTGTGTCCGATCTCAAGGTTCAGGTACGTGCCCTCATCGCGCTTGATGTCGCGCTCGTAGGCGAACGTCGGCTCGAACCAGAGGTCGGGGAGGCCGACCGAGAAGGTGATGAACTGCGTGTCGTCATCCACGACCCGTGGGTGCGCCTCGTACATGTAGCCGAGCTCGAACTCAACCGTCGTCGGCAACCCCACGTCCGGACCGAACGCATGGCCGATTGCGAAGCCCGGGTCGAGTTCCTGATACTCCCAGGCGCGGTTGCCGTAGCCCGCCTTCTCGCCGTAGCGCGAGGTGTCGAAGATCGATTCGACGCTGAACGTGAACCAGTCGAAGAAGGTGAGCGACGCACCCGGCGTCAGAATGGGGTCGTTGTTGTCCACGAGACCATAGCTCATGAACTTGGAGTCGAATGCGAGGGAGACTTCCGCTGAGACGATGGGCGTCTCGTTGAACGTCACGCCTTCGCCCATGGCCCAGTTCAGGCCCTGCGCGTCGGCATCCTTGCCGTCTGTTTCCGCCCGAACACTGCCGCAGAGCGCGGCTGCACAGGCGATTGCTGACATAATGTGCTTTGAGTTCATTATCGTTTTTACCTTACTTTCTGTTTGTTTTGCTTTGGTTTGACCAAATTCATTCGCATTTCTCTCCACAGCGGCAACAACCGCCACCGCAGAGCCTCTTGTTTTCGCCGCATTCGCAGGGCGCGCCTTTCCGCCACGCCCGCCAGACGGCGAGCGCGACCAAGACGAGGACGACCGAGAGGACACCGACCGAGCCCGCGTTCATGACGCCACCTCCTTGTGGGCCGGGCGGAAGATCGCCCAGAGCGCGAACGCGTCAACGGCAAGCGCGACAGCCGTCCACAGCCCGAACCCGCCGCCGCAGAGAAGCGTCCCAATCTGGTAAGACGAGAGCGCGATGACGTAGCCGACGAGCAACTGGAAGCCCATCGCGAACCAGCCCCACTTCGCCTCGCCCATCTCGCGGAAGGTCGTCGCAATCGCGACCATGCACGGCGGGACGAACAGGTTGAAGACGAGGAAGGAGAACGCCGCGAGCTTCGGGAAGGCGCTCATGCCGCCGAAGAGGGCCGCGATGTTCGAAGCCGTCGTCGCCCCGCCAAGGTTTGCCGAGACGAGACCCAGGGTCGCCGTCGCCTGCTCCTTGGCAATCTCGGCCGAAACCGTCGCCGCCGCGCCCTGCCATGTGTCGAAGCCAAGCGGCGCGAAGATCCAGGCGATCCAACTGCCGAGATCGTGCAGAATCGAGCGTTCGATCTCCTCGTCCGCAAGCAGGTTCAAGGACCAGTCGAAGTGCATGATGAACCAGAGGAAGACGCACGCCGGGAAGATGATGACGCCCGCCTTGAGCATGTAGCCCTTCACGCGCTGCCAGGTGTGGAGCAGGATGCCGCGCACAGTCGGCAGGTGATAGGCCGGAAGCTCCATCACAAACGGAGCCGCCTCGCCCGCAAACGCCTTTGACTTCTTCAGCGCAATGCCGCCAAGGACGATGATGGCGATGCCGATGAGATCCATCAAAGGCGCGACATACCACATCTCGCGGAAGAAAATCGCCATGAACATCGCGATGATCACCGTCTTCGCGCCGCATGGAATGAACGTCGCGAGGATGATCGTCATGCGACGGTCGCGTTCGTTCTCAATCGTTCGCGCGGCCATGACAGCCGGAACGCCGCAGCCCTTTCCGACAATCATCGGAATGAAGCTCTTGCCCGAGAGACCGAACTTGCGGAAGAGACGGTCCATGATGAACGCCACGCGCGCCATGTAGCCGCAGTCCTCGAGAAATGCGAGGAACAGGAACACGATCGTGATGACGGGAACAAAGCCGAGAACCGTCGCGACACCGCCCCACGCGCCGTCATTGACGAGCGAGGACACCATATCCGACGCGTCGACTCTCTCCAGGGCCTCCGAGATGAGCGCGCCAATGCCCGGCACCCACACGCCGTAGTCGGAAGGATTCGGCTCCTCGACCTTCTTGGCGGCATTGTAGTCCGCCTCGCTGATTGACCACGTCTCGGCCGTCTCGCCCGTCTCCTCGTCTTCAATTGACGCCGACTTCTCGCCGGATTCCCACGCCGCGACCGTGGCTTCCGCCTTCGCGAAATCCTCACAGGCCGTGTCATAGTCCTTCCCGTTGACTTCATGTTGCGTGAACGGCAGATGCCAGCCGTCGCCGAGGAACCCGTCGTTCGCCCAGTCCGTCAATTTCGTGCCAGGGCCGCAGTCCGAGACGGCCAGGAACCACATCACGCAGAGCGAGACGAGGAAAATCGGGAGCGCGAGGATCTTGTGCGTGACGATCTTGTCGATCTTGTCCGAGAGCGTCAGCGCCTTCGCGCGACGCTTCTTGGCGACGGTCTTGCCAACCAGCGTCTTGATGAAATCATAGCGCTGGTTCGTGATAATCGATTCGGCATCGTCGTCCAGCTCCTTTTCGCAATCGCGAACGTGCTGATCGAGATGCTGGCGCGTCGCTTCGTCCAGCCGAAGCAACTCAAGGATCTCGGCATCACGCTCGAACACCTTGACGGCAAACCAGCGGATGGCGCGCGCATCGACCTTGCCCTCGATCGTCTCCTCGATATGGGCAATCGCATGCTCGACCGGGCCCGTGAAGACATGAGGGACCTCATGTCCCTTCCGCTCGGCGCGGGCTAACGCGACAGCGCGCTGCGCCGCTTCAAGGCCTCCCTCGTCATGCTGCGCGCTGATGCCGACCACCTCGCAACCGAGTTCGGACGCAAGCCGCGCGAAGTCAATCTTGTCACCTTCCTTGCGGACAACGTCCATCATGTTGACGGCAACGACCATCGGAAGCCCCAATTCGGCGAGCTGCGTCGTCAAATAGAGGTTGCGCTCGATATTCGTGCCGTCCACAATGTTCAGGATCGCCGACGGGTTCCCTTCAACAAGGAACTTCCGCGTGACCTTCTCCTCTATCGAATAGGGCGAAAGCGAATAGATACCCGGCAAGTCCTGAATGATCGCAAGCTTGTCGCCCTTCAGAAGACCGTCCTTCTCCTCCACCGTCACGCCTGGCCAGTTTCCGACGTACTGGCTTGACCCCGTAAGCGCATTGAACAGCGTCGTCTTGCCACTGTTCGGATTTCCCGCAAGCGCGATCTTGACCGCGCCGCCCAACGGCGATTCCATTTTGCTCATATTATTAGACATGACTAAACCCCTCGTCAAAAAAATGTCACGCGACCTCAACCAAGGCCGCTTCATCCTTGCGAATCGAGAGTTCGTAGCCGCGAACGGTCAGTTCCATGGGATCGCCCAACGGCGCGACCTTGCGAACGAACACCATCGCGCCCTTCGTGAGGCCCATGTCCATGACGCGCCGTTTAACCGCGCCTTCCCCATGCAGGCGGACAATGCGGACCTGAGACCCGATGGGGACGTTATTGAGTGTTTTCATTTGATTTCCTTTCGGTAGTTAATCATGACAAAGCGTCCTGCCTTCTTATTATGTCGCCATGCAGTCGATTCGACACGCAAGTTCATCATTCAGAGCCAAACGGCTCTCGTGAACGCCGACAATCTTTCCGCCTTCCGTATCTTCGATGACACGAACAACGGTCCCCGTCGAGAAGCCAAGGCTTCCCAAATGCCTACGCGTCGCCTCAGCGCCGCCGACATGCAGGACGCGCGCCGTCTCACCAGCCTTGAACATTGACAATGGCATCTTATCGAACTCCTTTGTTTCGCCGCGCCTATTCGTATTAGACGCTACTAACTCATGACGGCGCGTAGTTTACCAAATCTAACTCGTCGCCGTCAAGTGGGCAAATGAAAAAAAAAGAAAGGGAACGAGAGAGAAGGATCAGAACGCGGAAGCCGTCTGCCGCATGAACTTCACGCTGCGCGAAAAGATCTGATCGACGTTCGCAGCCGAGGAAACGTCAAAGAACTCCTTGATCTCCTCGCTGGACAGATGGAACCGCGTCTTGAGCAGGTGAATGTAGCAACGTTCGGGGTCTTCATTCCACAGCTTGCGAAAGCACCAGTGCGTCATTCGCCATGTCTCGTTCTGAAGGAGATTCCAAGTCGCATCAACGGGAACCTCCAACGCAATCCCGTCTCCGTCCGCGTCGGGATTCGCATTCTCAATCGACATCTCGCCATGCGGATTCGGATTGGCATGCAGGATAAAGCCGCGCACATAGCGCCGCAACCAACCCTCAAACGAGCCCTCGCCCCGGTAGAGGTCAATCTTGCCGCGCCCAATCATCTCCTCGTAGAGCATCCCATTGAGGTCGCCGTCGGTAATCGAATATTTCTTCATCAGTTCCGCCGACCGCAGCGACTTCGCTTCCGGCGCAATGACACGCTCCCAGACGAGTTTCCAACCCGCGTCCTCGCCCGCCTTGACGAGACGATGCCATTCGCGATCTGTCATGCGAACGTCAGCCCTCCCGGAATCGGCGGAAGCCCCGGACGATGAAGCCAAAGCGCGACCTCGTGCTTGCCGCGCACAAAATCGGCATACGACAGCGACGCCGCGCCGTCGTGCACCGCCAGCCGTTGACCGGCGAACTCGAAAACGCCCGAACGAACGGGCTCTCCGCGTCCGTCAACAAGCGCAATCGGCAAAATCGCCTCTGCCGTGGACCCCTGCGGGAAGACGACCGTCGCCGTCCAGCGCAAGCCAAGCGCATGCGTCGGATGAGAGACGAACGTAAAGGCAATCGTCTTGTCAGGCGGGGTCTTCATCAGCGCGGAACTAATCAAGCACCTTGTAAGTCGGACCCGCACCTGAATAGGAATCAAGCCCGGCGACCGCAGAATCTTCCGAATCGGAGATCGGCCGAACGGCCTTGATCTTCGGACGCTCCCCGAACAAGACGGTGCCGAGGCGTACCCATGTCGCCCCTTCCTCAACGGCGACTTCATAATCGCCGCTCATGCCCATCGACAGCCGTGGCAGAACGACGCCAAACTTCTTCTCCGTCGCGTCGCGCAACTCGCGCAGACGGCGAAAGTAGGGGCGCGCATCCTCCTTGTTCTCAGAGAACGGCGCCATCGTCATGAATCCTTCAAAGGTCAGACGCGGGCAACATTCCTGAATCACGCGCACCGCCTCGTCAACCTCCGCAAGCGGCATCCCCGTCTTGGATTTCTCGCCCGAGACATTGACTTCAAGCAGGATGTGCGGCAACGCGCCGATTTCCTCGGCAACCGCATCAAGACGCGTCAAGAGCTTCACGGAATCAACGGAGTGAATGAAGTCGAAAAGCTCCAAAGCGTGCCGGACCTTGTTCCCCTGAAGATGCCCAATCAAGTGCCAACTCGGCCCCAAGACCGAGGCCGGCTTCTTCCAAGCCGCCTCCTGGACCTTATTCTCTCCGACGATCGCGAGTCCTGCGTCCCACGCCTCCTTCACGACCTCCGCCCCGTGCGTCTTCGTCACGGCGATGATCTCGACCTCTTCAGGGCGACGTCCAGACCGTGCGCACGCGGCGGCGATCTTGCCGCGAACCTCCGCCAAAATCTCTCTCAAATCACGCATACAGCACCTCTTTTCCGAATTCCGCACAAGCCGCTCGACCGCTGAGCCGGCGATGGCGCGATTCTCCTTCGAGAACGCGAGACGGCTTCCCGCACATCGACAAGACGGCCCGTCTCTGTCCGTTCACCGGACTTGACGAGGTTGTCGAACGTGTAGATGTCTGTCACGAGCTTTTGCATGCCACAGATTATACCATTTGCGGCACCGGCGCGGCAATCGGACCGAGCGCCTTTCCAACGGGCATTCGTCCTGCTCAACTTACCTGTTCAGCGTCCCCGTCGCGCGGCCAACCGCCTTGAGGACCTCCAACTGCTCCGCGAGCCATGAGCCGTCGTTCGCGACCGCGACGTCTATCGCCACGACGCCATCGTTCGCATTCACCAGCCTCACGTAGTCCGCCCCATATTCGGCAGGGCGTTTGGTCCCTTTGCCTCCCCAACACGGATCGCCACCGACACCCCAAGAGCCAAGCGGAATGAGAGCGAACGCCTGCGCACCATCAACGAATCGCTCCTTCGGCACGCAGTAGAAGTCGTTGAACTCGCCAGCCGTGAAGTCCGCCTGCTTCGTATAGCGCACAAAATAGTCGCTCACGCCGTTGTTCATCGCCACGACCGCGTCGGGGTTGCCCTTCAGGACGGCGGTGCGGTACAGAGCAAGCAAATCATCCGTGTAACGCAGATAGCCCGCATAGCATCCGTCAATCCACCACCCCTTCACCCGATCACCGTAGCGAACGGCGAAGTCCTCAAGAACCGCCGCCCACTTTTCGACGAACGGCGCGTGACGCCGAGGAAACGCGGCTCCGTGAAACCGAACCGCGAACCGATCTCCGCGTCCAGATAAGGTCCGTCTCCCGTATAATAGAGGTAAAGGTCAATGCCACGTCGCGCGAGTTCGTGCGAAAGTTCCAACGGCAGGTCGCGGACGGAACAGGCCTCTCCCGGGCGCGTGCCGCCGATGCGACAGGGGACGAGCCGCCGCCAAATGTCTGTCGCCGTCTTCGCAAGCGGTGCGCAGGCGTCTGTTCCGCCGACAAGCGCAATGCGGACGGGCTTCATCGCACTCCCGTCTTGCGAACCCTCTGCATGTGCGATCATCGATACGGCACACGACGCAAGCAAGATCAACAACAATTTCTTCACACTTCACTCCTTTTTCAGTCCAACAAAAAGACACCTGTCTGAAAGGCTTCCATCGGACAGAAAAAGCGGTCAGCATCCGTCGCGACGACCCGGTCGCAGGTGACATTCACGACTCGCTTGCAGACGCGCGGCAGACGCACCTCGTAGCGGCCTTTGGCGCGCGTGTGCAGCATCAGCCAGGCGGCGTTCGCCGACAGGACGACGTCCGCGTCGGTGTAGACATGCACGCCCGCGTCCCGGTAGATGCGGCGCAGCACGTCCGGCGCGAGGGCCGGAAGCGCCGAGAAGACACTCGTCCAACCGCCATGTTCCTTCGACACGGCGACCGTCACGTCCGCGAGATCGCCGACGCCCGTCATGAGCGGCGCGCCCTCGTCCGGCAGGAAGAGCCCGCGCTGCACGGCGCCGACAGGGCGACGGCGCGTGCCGCGCGGACGATCCTCCAGACCGTCCGCCGGACGGGTCAGCCCGCACCCCCATTCACGGCCCGTTGCAACGTCGATGGCCGACAGGACGCCGCGCACGGTCTTGGGCTTCATCCGCACGCCTGCGGTTTCCTCCATGCGCGCACGGGAAAGCCCCGTCTCCGAGACATAGCCCGGCGCGTGAAAGGAAACAATTGTCCGACGGTCCTTTTTCAGCGACTCAATCTGCTTGCGCTGCCGCTCCGTCAGATATTGGCAGTCCAGAAGAACCACCACGCGGTAATCGCGCGCCTGCACGGCATCCAGGTCGTCCGCGAGATACCAGTCGAACGGCGCTCCGGCGCGAGCGAACGCCCCCATCTGCTGCTGGTAGAGGAAGAGCCCCATGTTGTTCGCCTCGGTGCGGCGGTAGCCCATGTAGAACTCGCTTTCGACGTTGGAGACGACGGCCACCTGCGAGAAATGGGACCGGTCACGCTCAAGCGCGAGATCCGCCGCACGGCGCATGCGCCCGACGGCCTCCACAAGCGCAGGATGCCGGAACGTGTTGCCGTTCAAATCCATGTACCAAAGGCCGGTGCCGTGGGTGACGGCCTGCCCGAATTCGCGATAGAGGATGTTGACGGACTCGAAGAGGTTCGTCGCGCTGCACCGGCTGTCAGGATGGGGCTTGAGATGCTCCAGAAACGTCATGTCGTCTCCCTCGTCGATGTAGAGCTTGCCGTGGCGCGCGGCAGACGCGAGATAGCAGCGCATCATGGCGTCCTCGCCTGGCATGCGGCGGTTGTACGTATGCGGCGCGGAGAACATGTCCAGATTGGGCGAACGGTAGGCGGCCGCGATCGCGCGGTGGTCGCATTCGATCGCCCAGTGCTCGTCCTGCGTGTAGCCGTAGAACGCAAGCGTCGGCAATGCGCCTTTGGACTCGTCCTTCACGATGCCCGCGAAATAGTCCAGCATATCGACTGTCGTGCCGTTCTGGCATGCGAAGTAGTCGGCCACGCGGCGCCCCTTCGCGGGATCGCGCCACACGCCGTCCGCATCGAGCGCGAACCGATCGTCCCGCGAGGGGACTTGCGCGTTCTCAAAGTCAGCGGAATCGTCGCGCCATGCCGTTTTCAGCCGCGCCGGATCATTCGCATATTTCGTGCGCAACCAGTCGCGGAAATGGCGCGTCATGGGTTCAGAGACATCGCCGTGCCCGGCCTCCTTGAGGGGAATGTCGCCGTATTGCGTGAGCACGTCCCACGCGAAATGCTCTCCGCACGGTCCGCTCGTCAAGTGGATGCCAAGCAGATGCTCGCCGTAGCGATCCATCAGATGGCGCACGGCCCGGCGGTAGACGGGCCCGCATTCGCGCCTGAATCGTTCGCTCGCGAACGACTCGCGCGGCACAAGCGTACCGCTCCGCCGCGCTTCCGCATCGGGCGAAATGAAATTTGAATAGACGATCCGCTCGCCGGGATGGGCGGCGATCCACCAGTCCGGCGCCGAATAGAACAGGCGCGGCAGAAAGGACGCGGACGGCACCCATTTCAGGATCTGGTCGAGGTTTTCGTCCTGGTAGGCCATGCCCGCGAACCCTTCCGGCTTCCAGTAGGGGTTGGCGTAGTGCGGAGACGAACCGAAGACGCCGAAAAGGTCGATGCCGGCGTCGCGGCTCATCGCCTTCGCGTCCCGCTCCTCGATCTTCCACTGCCAGAAGAGGACGGGCGCAACGGGCTTCCCGTCACGATAGAGGCCCGGCGCGCCATTCAGCGTCGCCACGCTCCAGCCTTTCGCGCGCGGACGGCAGACTTCCAGCTCGCCAACCAGCAGAATCCGGCAGGGCTGGAACCAAGTGCCGTCATACTTGTCCGTATCCGTCGCCTCGTGCCTGACTTGCGTGCGGTCGGGCTGCTCCGCCAGCACCTCTATCTCGACTTCATGGACGCCCTCCGGCCCCGAATAGACCGGCAGGGTCGCCAGGCGCGTGTACCAGCAATACGAATCGAAGCGAGGCGCCCGTTCCCGCACGACCTTGCCGTCCACCGTGACGCGCACGTTCGCGCCCTTCGGCCCGAGCAGGTCGTAGACGGCGCAGCGCGTGCCGCGAAAGCGGAAGCGCAGCCGGTCGCCCGGACGCATCGCGCGCCAGACCTGTCCGCCGCGCGCGGCGAAGGACCTCTGCACGGGATCGCCGTCCCCGAGCCGCGTCCAGCCCGTGCCGCGCAGCATCTCGTCCGTGACGGGAACCATCTTCGCGGCGGTGAGCGTCCCGTCGAAGAACGGCCTTCCAAGGAAGCGCACATGGTCGGCGGGCGGCAGGGCGCGCATCGCCTCGAACGCCGCGACGACGCTGGCGAGATACAGCGCATGGCCGGGGCGGGCGGGGTGGACCCCGTCCTTCGCGAACAGCGTCCGCCCCTTCTTCGCCAGCTCGTCGCAGATCAGCCGGTCGCGGTCGGGCGTCTCCTTCGGCACGGCCGTCGGGACTTCGCCGAGGCTCATCACCAGCCGCCCGGCCCGGACTTCCGCCACGACGCGCGGGCCGAAGCAGACGGACGGGATTCCGTAATGCGCCGCGAGGCGTTCCATCGCCCGCGCCGCCGCGTTCATCCGCCCCTCGCCGTAGTCCGCCATCATCTGCGACGTGATCGTGTAGACGAAGACGATGTCCGTCTTCGGATTCTTCGTCCAGGTCTGCTGGACGATGCCGTCGAAGTTCCGCCAGATCTCCTCGGAGGGCTTTCCGCTGTCGTTCGTCGCGAACTCGACGAACAGGAGGTCGGGATTCTTCGCGAGCACGTCATGGCCAAGCCGGAAGACGCCCAGGTCGGAGCCGGTTCCGCCGATCGCGGCGTGCACTTCCGTCACCTTCGCCTGCGGCCAGGTCCGGCGGAGCCAGTCCGTCGTCATGTTGCGCCAGCCGTTCATCTCCGTGATGGAGCCGCCCAGGTAGGCGACCGTCACCGGCTTGCCCGTCTCCAGCTTGGCGAGCGTCTGCCCAATCCCCTCGCGGACGCGAACTTCCTGCGCCATTCCGGCGTCCGCAGACGACGATGCCGTTCCCGCGAACGCGCCTGTCATCAGCGTCAGCGCCGCAGCAACTCCTGCAAATGCTCTCGATGTATTCATTGTTCTCCTTATGCAATCGCTTTCTTTCAGTCAACCGAAAGGAATCCGCCGTTCCACGCGGCGATTTCCGGAATCTCCACGCGCACGACGCCGCCGCTGCGCACGACGGACAGCGCTTCCGGCGTCCCGCCGAGCGGATGCCAGACGGCCGCCGCACCCGCCGGCACGCCGCGCAGACGAAGCGCGACCGGCCCCTGTGCGCCGATGCGCGTGTTGAGCAGCGCAACCGTCCGCAGACTCCCGTCCGGCGCCACGCGCGGCACGAGAAGCCCGACAAACGGCGACTCGAGCGTGGCGGGCGTCCCGCCCGCCCGCGCATCCAAGGCGTCGCGGAGCGTCTGGATGTCCCGTGAACCCGTCTGGAAAATGTCGAGCGAGAGATCCCGTGCCGTCAACGCGCCCAAATCGAGTCCCACGCCCGGCAGGACGGGTATACCCGACAGGGCAAAGCGGCAAAGTGCGGCTTCCGCCGTGGCCGGGGCGGAGAATCCGGCGGGGTGCGTTCCGTCGCTGGCTTTCGCAAGCGCCGAAAGGACCGGCGCGGCGGACGCCAGCGGGCGCAATGTGGCGTGCGCATAAAGCGAATCTTCCTCATATCGCGTATCCATCAGAAAGAGGCTCGTGGCGTTGAACCCGTAGGCCAGCGCGACGAAACTTTCCACAATGGCGCTTTGCGCACTCCGGCTCGAGTAGGCGCGCGGCCAGCATTCCACTTCGGGACACCACACGTCCACACAGTCCAAGTCGGCGACCTTGGCACGGAAGCGAACCGACTGGAAGCTCTTGACCACCTGGTCGCACGGATTGAGATCGTAGTAATCGCCGCCGCCCGGGCGAAGCCCCACCGGCCGTCGGCTCGTGCGGGCGAGCGCCGTCGCAATGGCCCGGACGGACGGGATCGCCTTGTCCCCCGTGCAATGCTGATAGCCCATCCTCGTTTCAGGCGAAAGACGGCGGAACTCCTCGGCGATCGCCTGCGCGACCGCCGCGATGGACGCGACCGAAAACGCCTCCCAGCGCGCCGCCAGGGCGGAATCCTTCCCGACCGCCGCCGCAAGCGCCTCGCGCGTCCACGCCTTCCCTTCCAGCTTGCCGAAGTCCGCCAGGCACGTCGCGCACCAGCACCCGGCATGCGATCCGTCCGTCGCCGGGCAGTGGTTGTCGATTCGCAAGTCGTCGTCGATCCACAGGAATCCCGGTCTCATGCCCGCATAGATGCGGGCGCAGGCGCGCACATAGTCCAGAAACTCCGGCTGGCGCGGACAGTTGCAGTACTTGGCCTCGACGCCCGTCGAGCCGGTCCAGCCCGTCCAGCCTTTCATCGCGCACTCTTCGGCCGTGACAAACACGTCGCCGTGTCCGAGGGTGGCCTGGAACTGGAGGCTCGGCACGATGCCGATCTTGCGCAAGTCGTCCGCCGCCGCCGCGATCCGGGCGGCCTGGGCGCGATGCCAGTCGAGCGGCGGAACGCCCGTGCCCGTCGAGAACCAGACTTCGTCGCAACAGCCGGGATTGGCGGCAATCGCCGCGTACGTCTTGCGCCACTGCTCCTCCGTCGCCGTGTGCGGCGCGCGCAGGCGCAATGCCATGCGGGGAATCGCGGCGCCGTCCGCGCGGGCCTGCGAGTCCGGCACCTTGCGCCGTCCCGACAAGGCGAAGTCCCACGGCTTGAACCCCATCGTCCGGGCGGGAGACCCTTCCCGGAGCCTGAAATCGTCCTTCCCAAGATCCACAAACAGCGGATCGGCGCGAATGCCGCCGAAAAGCGGATCGAGGGCGGAGGTGCCCGTCGCACACCAGAAGAGGTTCGTCCCCCAGTCGACTTTCGCCGCGGCGAGACTTCTCGCGGGCTCGACCGGCTCTACGACGTCCTTGCCGTCCGCCACGCGCACGGACCACTTGGGGCCGGCGAACAGCTGCGACGACCCGTCCCAGCAGACAATGTTGCGGTCGAAGGTGACGCTCCGGTGTCCCTCCCCGTTCGAGACGGCGAGCTGGGCCTTGCGGGCGTTCACGAAGATATTGTTGCGCACGGTGTTGTCCCGGCCATAGTGCTGGTGGTAAGCGGCGTCCGTCACGTCGTAGACGAGGTTGTTCTCCCAGACGACGCCCTCGCTGCCTTCGTCGTTGTAAAGCCCCCAGCCGCCATAGTCGGAGGAGCGGACGTCATGGATGACATTGTTGGAGATGCACGTCCCGAAGCTCGTCCCCAACGTGTAGATGCCGCCCATGTCGGACATGACGTCCTGTCCGATCGTATAGATGCGGTTGAATGCGACGGTATTGCGCTGGGACAGCGACCCCGAATAGCCCCAGGTCCAGCCGACCGAGACGCCCGTATAGTAGAGGTCGTAGATGTCGCAATGGGTCACAGAGCAGTCCGAGGCCTGCGTCATGAGCACCCCGCACCCCTCGGGATTGACCCGGCCGGCATGGGAAATGGTGCAGCCGTCGACCGCGATGAAGGCGCACGGATGGAACTTCGCCGTGCGCGGATCGCCGTAGGGAATGACGAAGCCCGGCTTCGGGAAACGGTTGCTCGTGCCCGGTTCCCCGGGGAAGTAGTTGGCCTTCACGTCGCCGATGAAGAGGCCGCCCGCGCCCAGGTCCGTCAGTTCGCACCGCACAATGCGGTTCGAGACGCACCCCTTGTCCATGCGGATGGCATAGTTCTCCGTATGCGCCACCCGGCACGCATCGAACGCAATCCGCCGCGTCCCATTCGCGTAGATGCAGCCGCCCGTTTCTCTGGCGGCCTGCCCCTGGTACTGCTGCACGAAACCCGACGCGAGGCGATGCCCTTCCGTCGTCGAAAGCTCGAAGGAGACGCCCTCGAAGGCGATGTCCGTGACGAAGCGTCCGGCTTCCAGGTCGCCCTCGAAACGGACGATGCCCGGCAATCCCGAGCTGGGCGCGTACGCTTCCAGCCGCGCCAATGTCTCGCCCGGCAGCGGACGATAGCAAATGCGTTGGCGGATCACGTCGTAGAACCACTCGCCCGGCGCGTCAAAGCCCGCACGGACGTTCTCGAAGCAGAAGAGATTCTTCTCGCTGGGCCACTCCCCCCAATCCGGCACGGTGCGGCCGTAGGTGCAGACCTTCAGCCGGCGCGTCTGCGGATCCCAGCCCGTGACGGAAAAGGCGCCGTACGACCACTTGACCCGCACCTGGAACTCGACCGCGGCCAGTTCTCCGGACGAAAGCCCCGTCAGCGCATCGGCCGCCGCATCGTTCACGGTGACATTCTGGATATGGGAAACGCTTCCGGCCCCGTTCGTCAGTGTCTGCTGTTCGACGGCGTCAACCTGGAAGTACCCGGCGTTTGGATGCCGCGCCCGGACGGCGCGTCGCCCGTTGACGTAAAGGGACTGGAACCAGACAGGCTTCCCCGTCTCGTCCTTGGGCACGGGCGCGGACCATACGCCGTCCCCCTCGTCCCGCCAGCCGGCCAGCCGATCGCCGCCCGCGAAAACCGCCGTACCGTTTTCCGCAACCCAGCGAACGGGGGCGGACGGCGAGCCCGAATCTTCGGGCGTGAACACGAGGGGACTTTTCAGGACATAGCGTCCCGGTGCGACTTTCACCGTCCAGCCCGAGGCGTCGCCTTTCGCCTTCGCCGCCCGGATCGCCTCCAGCGCCGCATGCGGCGAAAGCCCGTCCGGCGAGACTTGAATTTCCCTCGCCGAAAGTCCCGCCGCCACGAACGCGCACAAGACGACAACCAGTTCTTTCCTCATTTTCCGCTCTCCTTAGATTTCAGCTTTCCGATGACCGAGAACATGACGGACGGGAAGTCCGTGGAGAACCCGTCAAAGCCGAGCTCACGAAGCTTGAAGTAGGCTTCCTCCTTGTCCCCGCCCTGAAAAGGGATCGAGACGACGGGGATGCCCTGCTGGTGGAACTCGTCGACAATCTCCTTGAGGACGACCGACGAAGGCACGAACGGGTCTGCCGTGTCAGTCGGGTCGTAGTAAGAGTGAATGGATGCGCACGAGATGAACTTGAACTTGCGCGCGCGAAGTTTTGCCATCTCCCGGCGAAACCAGCCGTCCGCCCGCTCCCGCTCCTCGGGTCCGTGATTGCGAGGCCATGCGCCCAGCCAAAGGAGCGACTTGCCGCCGGGCAGAATCCTGTTCCACTCCAGAATCTTGTCATGGCTCGGCCCCGTATAGTAGACTTGATCCTGAACGCCCGCCGCGACAGCCGCCTTCGCGATCGCTTCCGGCCCTGCGCCCTTCTCGTCCACCATGCAAAGCCACGTGGGATGCCCCTTCATCGCCGCGAACACCGCCTCTATGGTCGGGATCCGCTCGCCCTTGAACTGGCCACCCAGATACGACCCGACATCCACGTCACGTATCTCCGCCCAAGTGAGTGTCCGCGAGACGGACTTCTCCGCGAGTTCGCCTGAAATGCCGCGTCCCGTACGCCGCAGATTGTCATCGTGAAGCATGATCCCAACGCCGTCCTTCGTCCTCCGGCAGTCGCATTCCACGGCGGATCCGTTGCGCCAGCACCAAAGGAAAGTCTCCAACGTGTTGTCAGGAGCTTCCTTGAGTCCGCCGCCGCGATGGACGTGGCTCAAGTGCAAAAAGGCGTTTCCCCCGGGCGCGCCAAACGCCGCGCCCAAGCCAAAGACGGCACACAACAGAATTGTCGCTCGTTTCATCCTTCGATTCCCGGCATCACTTGGCCTTCAGCGTGCCGGCGGCGTGGCCCACCGCCTTCAGGACTTCCATCTGCTCCGGCAGCCACGAGCCGTCCCTGTTGACCTTGACGTCGATCGCGACGACGCCGCCGTTGGCGTTGACGAGCCGCACGTAGTCCGCCACGTAGTCGGCCGTCCGCTTCGCGCCCGGGCCGCCCCAGTTCGGCGAGCCGTCACGCCCCCACGCGCCGAGGGGAATGAGCGCGAACGCCTGCGCCCCGTCGATGAACCGTCCCGGCGGCACGCAGTAGAAGTCGTTCAGCTCGCCCGCCGTGAAGTCCGCGTGCGGCGTGTAGCGCGACAGGCAGTCCTTCACGCCGTTGTTCATGGCGACAAGCGCGTTCGGGTTCCCCTTCAAAATCGCCGCGCGGTACGGCGCCAGCAGGTCGTCCGTATAGCACAGGTAGTCCGCAAAGCACCCGTCGATCCACCAGCCCTTGACGCGATCGCCGTAGCGGACGGCATACTCCTCCAGGACGGACGCCCATTTCTCGACAAAGGGACGCGTCACGCCCACAAAGCGCGGCTCCGTGTAGCCGAAGCGCGGGCCGATCGCCTTGTCCAGATACGGCCCGTCGCCCGTATAGTAGAGGTAGAGGTCGATGTTGCGGCGGAAAAGCTCCTCCGCAAGCTCCATCGGCAGGTCGCGCGTCGAGCAGGCTTCGCCCGGCTTCGTTCCCGCGATACGGTCATAGGTCGCGTTCGGCGCGCACATCCAGCGGCGGCCCTGCATCAGCGTGATGAAGTAGAACCGCGCGCCGACCGCCTCCAGCTGATCGGCGACTTTCTTGACGTCGAAGGAATTCACCTTCGCCTCCCACGCGGCGGACGTCTTCACCTCGTGCCCCAGATAGTGGTTGAAGACGCCCCACTTGGCGTCGTGCAGCCGCTGCGTCCGCCGCGCCATCCGCTCCTGTTCGGCCTTGGGATGCACAAACGCGGGATCGACGCCCCAGCCGACGGAATGGATGTAGCGCAGGTACTTCGCCTGCCAGTCGCCGACGAAGGCATACCCCTTCTCGGAAAGCGCCGTGCCGTCGGCCGCGAAATGCGCCGCCGCGTCCTCCGCCGGGAAGCGGACGTCCCGCGCGAAGTCGAGAATGGAGACCGAAAGATCCGAGGCCGTGCGGAAGAGCGCGGCGGCGAGCGCCTTCCGCGCGGCGTCCTTCTCCGCATTCAGCGGCAGGGCGCACGGCGTGAACAGCACGAGCGAACAGCGCGGCGCCTTTTCGCGGACGAGGGCGGTCAGCCGGCGGAACTGCGTCTGAAGCGCATCGCCGGAAGGCACCGCCTCGTCCGAACACCAGACGACGACCATCCCGTAGTTCGTGCCCGAGGAAAAGACACGCGTCAACTGCGAGTAGACGTCATTCTTTTCGTCTTGCCCGGCCAGGACGCCGCCGCCCGCGACCGCATACGCGTCCACGCGGCACGGCACCGTCCGTTCCCAAAGAACGGTCGCCGTCCGGGCGGACGGCGCACAGGCGTCCGCCCCGCCCACAACCGCAAGACGGACGGGGTTCACCACTCGTCCGCCTTGCGAATCCCCGGCACAAGCAACCATCAAGGCAGCGCACGATGCAAACAGTGTCAACAACAGCTTTTTCATAGTTCAGGCATTCTTTCTTCGATTCGTGATTTCACGAGACGCGCACGAGCGCGCCGGAAGACGAGCGGTCGCCGAGCCCGTTGCACGCCGCGCCGATTTGCGACAGCCTGTCGCCCGGCAGGCGAAGCCAGCCGCCGTCAAAGGAGCAGAGCCCCGTCATGTCATGCGGCTCGCCGCCCGCGAGGTCGGCGACCGTCACCCGTGCGGGCGACCGCGAGGCCCGCAGACGCAAGGACGCCAGCTCGCCGAACACGGCGACCGGAACCTCCGCATCCGCCGCGACGTCCAGCGCGACATCGGCCGGCGGCGTCCGCCGTCCGCCCGCCGCCGTCAGGACGGGGAGCGCCGCGACGGCGATCGCCCCCGTGCCGGGATTGCGGCTCGCGAGAACGAACGGCACGCCGTCGCCGCGCCGCGTCACGTCCGGGAGCGGGCAGCCGCGCGCCATCCGCGCCGGCGCGCGCTGCCCGAACGTGCCGTTCTCCACCACGTTCCACCAGGTGTCGCCGGGGCGGAAATGATAAGACTCGGCAATCGTCTCGTCCGAAAACGCGAGTCTCGCCCCCCGGTCGGAACCGAAGGCGGGCGACAGGGCGCGCCACGCGACGGCGCGACGGACTTCCGCGAGCCGGTGCGCGTCGTCGCCCGGCAACGAAACCGCAGGCTGCCTCGGGACCGGATGCCGCATGACGCCCATCGCGAAGCCGAGCGCGGCGGCGGCATACAGTTCGTCCTCGACATTGATGACGACACGCGCCGCAAGCTCGTCCGCCAGTGCGCATGTCCACGCCGCGCGCTCCAGCGTGGTCGCCAGCGACAGCGGGTTCACGACATCGTACGTGCGGAAGACGTCGGACGCCGCGAGGATCGCCCGGATGTCCTTCTTGACGGCCTCATACTCGGAATTGCCGACCATGCGGCCGTTTGGGCCCGTGACGTCCCACGAACCGTCCGCACGGCGGTGCGCACCGATGCGGCCGTTGAGCGCGTTGCTGAAGCTCCGGCAGTGCTCGATGACGAGCGCGGGATACGCCGCGTCGCGCAGGTCGGACATCATCGCGCGGAAGGCCGGGCTCCAGACGTGGCGGCCCCAGTCGACTTTCCAGTAGGCGACGCCCGCCTCCGCGCACCAGTCGAGCTTGCGCTTGATCTGGTCGCGGACGCGCGGATCGTCTGCGGTGCCATCCCACAGGTCCTTGCCCGAAGCCTGGCAGGCGACCCAAAGCCCGAGGCCCGCCCAGCCGGCTCCGCGCACACGATCAGCCAGCGCCTTCAACCGCTCCCCCGGCGTCCCCTTGAAGGACGGGAAGCGCACAGGATCCGGCTCCAGCGACGAGAATCGGAAATCGTCGCCCTTCGACGGGTCGGCGCCGTAGGGCACGTCCCAGCCGTCGTCCATGACAAAGTTCAGCCGGGAGCGACTTTCGGGATAGAGGTTCACGAGTCCGCGCGGACCGAAGAGGACCTCCTCGTCAAGGTTGTCGCGGACGCCCGGCATCCCCTGGTCGCCGGGGAATCGCGGCAGCTGCGGCTTCCAGCCGTCCGCCCCGGCGCGGAGCGCCGCCTGCGCGCTCCAGGTGCACCAGTAGTCCAGGACGGGCGGGCGCGCACGGCGCGCCGGCGCGGGAAGTCCTGCCCCGGCAGCCCCGGCCGCGCCGGCCGCCGCAAAACCGATGAACTCGCGTCTGTTCAGCCGCATGAGGTCCTCCGCCTATTTCGCGTTCGCGTTCAGCGCCCACTTGGCCTTCATCACCTTCATGCGCGGCGTCTCCTGCTCCGCCTTGCGCAGGCTCGCATTCTCGTCGCCCTCGTGCTCGAGCGACCAGATGACGTTCTCGCGGAACGCATGGTAGGCGTAGTCCCAGCCGTATTCCTCGAAGAGGTCGGTGACGTCCTGCAGATAGCGGTCGCCGCCGTCCGTCCATCCGGCCGCCGAGAACTCGCCAACCCAGATGCGCACGCCATACTTGAGTTGGAACTCGCGCACCGTCTGAATCTCGCGGCGGACATACTCCTTGTTCCACGACTCGACCTTGCCGCTGTCCTTGCCGAGGTCGCCGGGGTAGCGTTTGCGGTTCTCGTCCAGCTTCGCCTGCGTCGTCGGATACGAATGGTGCAGGTAGGCGTCCTTCTTCTGTCCGATGCCCTGATGGGTAAAGCCCATCGGCTGGTAGACATGGACGGAGTAGATCACGTTGTCGAACGGGATTGGCGTCATCGCGACGAAGTTGTAGCGCGACTTGCAGTCAAAGCCCGCCGGCGAGCCGTCCGCGTTGGCTTCCACGATCAGCGTCACGTCGGGGTCGATTTCCCGGATGGCGCGCGCCATGAGAATCATGAAGTCGCGGTGGTGGATGCGGTCATAGGAGAACTCGCGATTAAGCGGCTCGTTGACGATGTCGTAGCCGTAGACGGCGGGATGCCCCTTGAACGCGCACGCGATGCGCTGCCACGCCTCCCGAAACGCGCCGACAAGTTCAATATCCTGAAAGTAGGGATGCTCGCCATACTCCTCGCGCGTCGTCCACTTGCCCGGCTTCGGCCCCAGCACGGCAACCTTGATGCCGTTCGCCTGCGCCGTATCCAGCACTTCCTTCATGTAGAGGATGTGCCGGTCGACGTTGGCGAGATACTGCGCGATCGCGGCGCTGTCCGTCTCGTACGCACGCCCGTTCGCGTCCTTGGGCCACATGCCGTTGAATCCGCAGCGGACAAGATTCATGCCGAGCGCCGCCGCATCCGGAATGCCCTTCAATTCGTTCGCGTAGGGGATGCCCGCGCCGCGGAAGCGCTTTTCGGGCGACAGCCGTTCCGGGTACTTGACCGTGCCGGCGACATAGCCCTGGATGCGGTCGTCCTTCATGTACTTCTCGAGGATCTTCTGGCGGTTGGTCTTCTTCTGCGCGGGCTTGAGCTCAGAGAAACTCGCCCCTTCGTGCTCGACGCTCCAGCAGGTCGCCTCGCGGAAGGCGTGATACGTCCAGTCCCAGCCGTATTCGAGGAAGAGCGAGCAAAGGTCCTCGAGATACCTGTCGGCGCCCGGCGCATAGGCGGCGGCGGAAAACTCCCCGACGAAGATGCGCGCGCCGGTTCGCAGCTGGAAGTCGCGCACGCTCTGAATCTCACGGCGCACGAATTCCTTGTCCCAGACCTCCGTCTGGCCGCTGTCCTTGCCGAGGTCGCCGGGATACCGCTTGCGGTTCGGATCCGCCTTCGCGTTCGCGCTCGGATACGGCATCGGCTTGTAATCCTCCTTCTTCTGGAAGAGGCCCTGGTGCGTGAAGCCCATCGGCTGGTAGATATGCACGGAGTAGATGAGGTTGCCGTACGGCAGCGGCTCAAAGCCCTTCAGCCCATACGGGTTCTTCACGTCGAATCCGCGCGGCGAGGCGTTGCAGTTCGGCTCGATGACGATGGGCGTGTCGGGGTCGATCGCGCGAATGGCCTCGACCGTCCGGCAGATCACCGCGCGCCACGACGTCGTCGTCAGTTCGTTCTCGCGGTCGATCGGCTCGTTGAAGAGGTCGTAGCCGTAGATCGCGTCCTGATTGCCCTTGAAGCGTCGCGCGATCTTCTCCCAGGTCGCGACGAGCAGGTCCTCGTACTTCTTCTCGACGAAGATCATGTCGGAGTTGTATTCCTCTTTCGTCAGCCCGCCGATGTGCGTGTGCAGGTCGACGCAGATCTTGATGCCGTACTTGCGCGACCAGCCGAGCATCTTCTCCAGGTGGTCGAGCCGCCCGTCCAGCCACTTGTGGTATTCGGCGGCGGCGTCCGTCTTGTTCTTCTCCGCGAGGGCCGTGAAGTTCTTCCACTCGTTCGCCATCTGGTAGCGGACGAGCGTCGCACCCATCCGGCGCAAATCCTTGAACTCCGTTTCGCCGGTCGCTCCGAGCATCACGCCCTTGAGCTGCGGCCAGCGCTTCATGTGGTCCGGGTAGTCGGCGCGCGGCCAGTCCGGCGTCGCGGCAGCCGTCGCCGCCGTCGTCAGCGCAAGCGCCGCGCAGACGGCGCCCATTGTCATTTTCAGGTTTGTCATCATGTCTCTCGTTCCTTTCTCGTGAACTTCTTTACTTCAATGATCACTTGACGATCACGCAGAGGCCCCGCTCGACCTTCACGTGCTCGACCGTCGCCACGCGGATGAGCGCGTTCGTCGTCATCGCCTGCGCGCCGACCGCCTGGCCCAGCGTCTCGCACGAGACGAAATCGAGCAGAACCTTGTCCGTCTCGACGTTCGCGGCAAGATCTTCCAGCGGCAGGTCGATCCGCACATTGTAGCCCGTGACGGTCTCGTCCTTGCACGCACTGTCGTGTCCGGCCGCCTGAAGGCGCGAGACGATGCCGTCAAGATCCAGCGTGCCGTCCGCCGGCGCCTCAAGGCCGAGACGCAGCGAGATGCGCCTGACACACTCCGGATTGACCTGCCGCGCCTTGAACTTGGGCAGCGCGAGCCAGCCGCGCGGACGCGCCACTTCCAGCGCCACGCCGTCCTCCAGCTTCGCCTCGTCCCTGAGCGTCACGCCGAAGGTGTAGGCGTTACGGCTCCCGACAAGGCCCTGCCAGCGGTCTTCGCTCAGCATGACCGTGTTCGTCGCCCACAGATCCTCGCCGACGAAGCCACCATAGGTTGCGTCCGCCACAGGCAGCTTGGGCACATACCCGTTGTCGCCCTCCGTATCCCAGCCGTCCCAGGCGCGGCAGAGAAGCTCGAACGAGTCGCGGTGGACGATCTGCAGGCCGCCCTCGGGCGACAGGCGCCAGACGCCGGGAATCGTCCTGACCGAACCATCGTTCCAGATCGGCGTGCGGGTACGGACAGGCTTCACCTCGAAATCGCCCGCACGGTCCGTATGCGCCTTCAGGCGGAAGTCAAAGAAGACCGGCGCCGCCGCCGCGCTCGTGTACCAACTGTTGAACCCTTTCCAGCCGTTGACCGAAACCAGGGAATCCGCGCCACGTATGCGGAACGTCATCCGCGCACTTGTCTTCATCCCGCTCGGATCGACCGTGCCGAACAGCACGTCGTCCATCCACACCACGCCGCCATCGATGTCGAGAAGGCTGTGGTGCCGCGCGTCCGTCTCGCCGCCGCCCTGGACGGACAGCGTAAAGTTCGTGAGGACGCCGCCCGACGCGACCGTCACGACATTCGTGTTGCGGACGCGCTGATAGAGACTCTTGCCGCCGAGATCGACCAAACCGCCCTCGGTAATCGACAGATAGGCGCCGATGCCCGCGTTTTCGTGGCTCGCCATGTAGATTGGCGCGTCAAACGTCGGATTGACGGAGACGATTCTGCCGCCTTTCACGTTCACCCAGCCCGCACCGCAGTACATACCGCCCGTATGCAAGCGGCCCTCTTGCCGGCTGACCTCGCCGCCCATGTCCAGGCACGCGCCGTCTCGCAACTCCAGCGTCGAACCCGCCAACACGTCAATGACATTCGTGTAGGTTCCGCGACCCTGACTGTCAGCGGACGAGCCGCCCCACATGCGGAGCGTCGCCTGGCCCGACAGGGCCATCTGGCCGCCGTTGCGCACGTGGATCCAGTTTCCTCCCGTGCCAGTCACGCCGGTCATGGTCGGATGCAGGAGGAGCGCCTTCTGCGAGACGTTCAGCGTGCCGCCGTTGACGTCGATCGTCACCTTGTTGCCCGGGTTGCCGTCCTGCCAGCCCATCGTGCCGAGTGCAGACGTGTTGTCCGCGCCTTCGAGGGAAAGCGTCGAACCTTCGGGTATCTCGACGGACAGCGTTTTCCATTGCTCGCCGGCGGCGAACAGGGTCGGGCCTGCCGCATAGGTTCCGGCGGGCGAAACCGTGACGGTCGCCGTCTTCTGCAGCTTCACGAGGCTCTCCGCCGTCGGAACGGCTGAAGCGGGCGTCGTGGTCGCGACATCATGTTCAACCCGCCAGTTGGCAGACACACCCCACCAAGACGGATTCTCGTCGGACGCCCCTGTCCAGATGTTCGTGTAGGCAGGTACTGCGAACGCCCCCCCCCCCCCCCAGCAGAGAGGCTATAATTGCGGCTATCGCCGTCTTGCACAACGTTTTTTCTTTCATGTCGATACTCCTGTAGTTTATCGCTTAGCGTAGTTTGCCTTCATGGTTCACCAGACAAGTTCAAGATGTCCGCCGACGGGAATGTCGGCACGGGAAAGGCCCGACGCAGGGTAGACGAAGGGAACTTCCGCTCCAAACACGTCAAACGCCCGTGCCGCCTTCGGTTCCGCCGCCAGCTCGACGACAACGCCACGCCCGCCCGTCGCGTTTACGACAAGGACTGTCTTGTCCGCAGGCCCGCAGTCAACGACGGTAGACTTCGAATAGGCCGTCACCACGCGTTCCTTCGCGCTCTCGCCCGTGACCCATGTGTAACCGTTTTCGGGATGATGCGGCGTAAAAGTTCCCTTCAGCAACGCCTCGCGGTGATCCTGCGAAAACTTCAGCCAGCGCCGAATGACCCGCCCGTGATCCGGGCGGACGTTCGCAAGGACCATGGAATACTGGATTGTCGAATAAAGCGCATTCAAGATTGGCAGCGCCGCCCCCTCGGGCGTTTCGTCCGGCGACCAGACCAGCATGTCAGAATGCACCGCCATCGTCCCGGACGTCAGGCGCAGATCGCAGATGCGCTTTCGGTTCGCGCAGGGGTCGGCCGGGCAGTCCGCCGCACGCATCATGTCGCCATATTGAAGAATGGCCGGACCCATATAGCTCTGCCGGAACTCGATCAGCACGTCCGGCTTGATCTTCTGCAAACGCGCGCGGACGTCCTTCATCAGGCGATCGACCGCCGCAGGCAGCGAACGGATGTCGCGCCCGGCATAACCGTCCGCAACCGCCGGATCTTCGCCCGAAAAACGGAACATGTCGATAAAGTCGAGCTTCAGCCCGTCAAACCCCCAGTCGCCGACGATCCGCTCATAGGTTCGGATTAGATACTCGCGCACTTCGGGAAACCGCGGATCAAGCACCCCAAGACGCCCGGGAGACGCCGAGCCGCTCACCGACAGGCACTTGCCCTTGAACTGCTCCCATGCCCTTGACTCATCGCCGACGAACGGAACCGACAGCCAGACCATGTACCTGAGTCCGGCGGCGTGCACCTTCGCGACATGCGCCCTGATGTCGGGGAAGCGCGAGGCAGCCGGCATCCAGTCGCCCGTGGCGGAATAGAACGTCGCACTGTCGACCTTCTGCCAGCCGTCATCCAGAATCATCGTCTTCATGCCCAGCGAGGCGGCGAGAACGGCTTCCTTTTCAAGGACATCGGCCGAGACGTCCTGCAGATAGGCATACCAGGTCGAGTAAAGCGGGTCAAATGCGGCTTCTGGAACCTGCGCCGGCACCAGACCATTGACGCGGACAATCCAGTCCGTGCAGTCGCGCACAGTGTCCGGGAACGCACGGCCGCGGCGGTCAAGCAGCATCGTCGCGGAATACGCCTTCATCGTGCGTACGGGCTTCTCGAAGAACTCGAACCGCGCCGTCAGTTCGCAGGTCCGGTCATCCGCATACAGCCCCCACTTCGTCCGCTCAAAGGCTTCCGAACAGGCCATGGCGACAGGCGCAACCCCCTGCGAGTTGAAGCCGACGGCAAGAGGCGTATTCTGCGCAAGGGCGGAAGAGTTGAGGCACCACCCGCACCAAAGCTTTGGGCGAAGATGGAAGCCGTCCTTCTCATGGTCATTGATCCAGACGTTCTGGACACCCGCGCCAGACGTGATGAGAAAGACGCCAAAATGCGGCGGCAACGCCTCTTGCGTCGAGGAAAGGTGCACCGTGACGGCATCACGCCCGTTGTCCGTGTCGCACGACACGTCAAAGTTCCAGCCGCCAGGCGCATCGCAGACGATATCGCCCCGTGCGCCAAGCGCGGTCGTAAACGACTTTACGACCTTCATTTTGTGCTCCATGTCCGTCGCTGTCGCGACATTCACCACGACAGGGGCAGCCGACGCAACCACGGCAACGAGAACCTTTCTTATGGGAAACTTGTCAAGCATCGTAATTATTATACCAAATTCAGTCTTCTCTTTTACGCACGGCGCGCTCATATTTTGCGGTAGCCGCCAGTGCCCAGTTCCGCAAGGGCGCGGATTCTGCTATAATAGCCGCATATGTCCAGCCCGAAGAATATGCTTGTCTGTCTTGATGTCCGCCACACCGCCTCACGGCGCATGATCGGCGGCATCATGCGTTTTGTCGCGATGCATTCCGAATGGGAGGTTCAGCTCGCAGAAGCGCATCCTTCCGACTGCACATTGCTTGACTTCTTGGACGGGTCAGTCGATGCGCTCATCATAGATGGGAGTTACCGAAATGTCTCTGCCAAGGATTTTGCGGCAATATGTCCGCGAATCGTTGTTTACGTCAATGTCCCGCCCTTCCGCGACAGCCGCAAGATTGTCGCGACCTTGCGCTCAGACGAACGCGCCATTGCGCTCGCGGCCGTGGAGCACTTTCTGTGCAAGAGGCTTTCCAACTTTGCCTTTGTCGCGCCGCCGAAGCCGACGTGGTGGAGCGAAGCGCGTAAGCGTTTCTTTCGCGCAGCGCTTAAAGACAGGGGCTTTAGGCTGCACGTGTTCACGCCTACGAACAACGCCTCTCTGCAGATGCGGAAGGCGGAACTCGCGCACTGGCTCCGTGCGCTCCCCAAGCCTTGCGGCATCTGGGCCGCTTATGACGAACTGGCCAAACGCGTTTTGGATGTATGCCACCAACACGGAATTGACCTGCCCGAACAGGTCCAGGTCCTGGGAGTGGATAACGAACTCTACATTTGCGAGCATTCCTCCCCGTCCCTGTCCTCCATTGCGCCCAATTTTGAGGCGGGCGGATGGGAGGCAGCGCGTTTCATAGCCTCAGCCGCAAACGGGAAGCAAAAGCGCACGTCCCGCATCGCCAAGCTGACATTCGGCGTCACAGGCGTCATCGAGCGACTGTCGACAATGGACATAAACGGTTCTGCCCGACGTGTCGCCGAGGCCTGCGAATTCATTCGCAAACACGCTACCGCCGGCATCGGCATCCCCGAAGTCGCCGCCGCCGTCCGCGTCTCGCGACGCCTACTGGAACAGAACTTCCACGATGCCACAGGACGCACCATCCTCGACTTCATCCAAGACGCGCGCCTCGCGCAAGTCATGAAGCTACTGAGGGAAACGCGAACGCCGATTGGCGACATCAGCCGCTTCTGCGGATTCCGTTCGCCGTCACACCTGATGACGCTCTTCAAGCGCCGCTACGGCCAGACAATGACGGAGTATCGGCTAAAGTAGAACAAGACTTAAGTCTGGCAAAGGCCGTTTCACACAGGCCGAGGCCATTCGCCGCCGCGAGGAGAATCCCATAGTTCACGATGGGAATGCCCGCCGCGCGGCACGCGTCAATTCGCCGCATCACTTCACGCCGCGTCAGCATACAGCCTCCGCAATGGACGACCAAAGCAATGCGTTTCCCGTCTGTCCGCTCAAGCGAGAAAGCATTCCCGCTTGAGAAGACAAAGTCCAGATTCCTGCCCGAAAGTCTCGCAAGGGCCTTTGGGATCTTCGTCGTTCCGATGTCATTGCACTGCCGATGGTGCGTACAGCCTTCCGCAACCAACACCGTCGCTCCATCCGGAAGGTTCGCGACAGCTGAAAGTCCCTTCAGATAGACCGGCAGATCGCCTTTTTGCCGCGCATAGAGAATCGAGAACGACGTCAAGACGAGCGGTGCCGCGAATGACGGCCGCGCGGTGCGCACCGCCGCATCAACGACCGCGAACGCCTGCGAGTCCGTAATGACAACCGTCTTCATCGACGGCACGGCGGACGCCGTCGCCAGACAATCCGCGAGTTCCGACGGCTGGCAGACGCAACAGGCCACATGACGGTCAAGGCAGTCGCGGATAACCTGAACCTGCGGCAAGATCAGACGCCCTTTCGGTGCGGATTCGTCAATCGGACAGACGCAGACAACGCGGTCGCCCGTCTCCACAACCCCGTCCAGGAGGCCAGGCGAATCATCGACCAGACGAACAGCCGCAATCTTCCGTTTCAGGTCTTCGACAGAGTCGCCACGCCGATAGACGAGACAGGCCGTCGCGCGCGCGGCACACGCCTTTCGGAAGTCCGAAGGGATTTCGTCAGACGCGCCGACGGCAGATGCCGTGACCCAAACCGCGATGTCGGTCGTCGCAAGGACGTCCAGCGTCTTCTGGACGCGCATCGTGCCCAAGTCACCGACATCGTCCAAGCCAGCGGTATCGGTGACAAGGCAAGGCCCAAGCGGCAAGATCTCCATCGCTTTCGAGACGGGATCCGTCGTCGTTCCGGGCACCTCGCTCACAATGGCGATGTCCTGCCCGGTGAATGCGTTGACCAGAGTGGACTTCCCCGCGTTCCTCAGGCCGAAGAATGCGACATGGATGCGGTTTGCACGCGGCGTCTCGTTCAAACCGCTCACAATCAGGCAAGATCCTTCATCGTGACGACCTTCGGGTCGATGCCCGGATTCGTCATCGGCTTCAACGCCTTCGCGTCGAACGCATAGCCATCTGGCCCAAGCGGCCAGACAACTGGCGCGGTATTGAGGATCGTCGCCCTGAAACCCTGAATTGTCGCGCCCATATTGCCGGTGTGCGAGGAATTGAAGCCCTCGTTCTCAATGACGAACGGACGCGCATAGCCCTTGGCCATGAGGTTCTCAAGAAACTTCGTCCAGTCGCACGAGTCGTTCCCGCCGAACCCGGGAAGGCGCGGCTCATAGCTGAGGCGATCCCATTCGCCGCCCGGAAGCGGCACGCCCGCCTTTGCCGCAAGCGCGGCGTTCACGGACTGCTGGGGATAGAGACGCCCCCAATGCACGGCTTCCGCGTCGTTGACGAAGTTGCGCGTGCCCTTGATGTGGATGCGACGAAGCTTCTTGAAGTCCATGGCATTGACGACATCCGTCGGATCGATATGCTGCCAAACGTCGTGAGACGGGTCATACGTCTCCTGAAGCGCACTGTCGTCATCCAAGATCGCATACATGAGCTTGCGCGCCGCGAGGCAGCCCGGCAAGTTGTTGTAGGCGTCCGGCGCGGTGACGGGCAGCCACCCTTCCATCGGGCAGTTCTCGACGCAGACTGTCACGCCCAACGACTTCGCGTAATTGAGGATAGGCTGGAAGACCTTCTTGAACTTCACGAGATTCTTCTCAAAGCCGCCGTCTTGACGCCCAAGGACGTGATCATACCCGACGAACGTGCCGCAGACGACATCATTCGCGTCGCCGCCCAGCATCGCCGCGATGCGGATAAGCTTGAGGACATGATTCTGGTTAACGACCTGAAGCTCGGGATTGCCTCCGATGAGGTTGTCGTAGGCACCGACGGAGATGCGGAGATTCTCACGGTTGCAGACGTCAATCACCTGCCGCGCACGCGCCGGCGTGAAATTGTCGTAGTCGAGGTGCGTCGCGATGTGATCCTGACGATCCGTGTCACGGCGGAAGACGCAGAGCTCGAGCCCTTGCGCGCCGACCGACTTCGCGCGCTTCACAACGGACTCGAAGTCCGGATCTTTCGCAAAAGCGCTCGTCATAAGCCAAATCTGGTTGTTGTTGGGCTTCGGCTTGGCGGCATGCGCCAGCGCGTCCTGCGCGGCAAACCCGCCGACTGCAGCGACGGCAGCCGCGCTCTTGAAGAAATTACGCCTCGTTGTCTGTATCATGATTGACTTCTCCTTTTGATTGGAAAGAGGATGAGATTATTCCCACTCGATCGTGGCTGGGGGCTTCGGCGTGATGTCCCAGACGACACGATTCGCGCCCTTCACCTTGGTCGCGATCTTCTCGGCGACCCTCGTGACGAACTTGAACGGAAGCTCCACGATGCCCGCTTTCACAAATTGCGCCGTCGACACCGCGCGGATGGCGATCACGTAACCGAATGTGCGTGCGCCGTTCTTGACGCCAACGGACTTCACATTCGTCATGACCGCGAAGAACTGCTGGGCCTTCTTGTCGAGCTTCGCCTTCGCCATCTCGTCGCGGAAGATAAAGTCCGCCTGACGCAGGATGTCGAGCTTCTCCTTCGTGAGCTCACCGATGCAACGGACGGCAAGACCAGGTCCGGGGAACGGCTGGCGCATGACCATTTCCTCGGGAATCCCGAGAAGCTTGCCGACCTTGCGAACCTCGTCCTTGTAGAGGTACTTCACCGGCTCGACAAGGCCCTTGAAGATGATGTCCTTCGGAAGCCCGCCCACGTTGTGGTGCGCCTTCACGGCCTTGTGTCCGCCCACGCCCGACTCGATGATGTCGGGATAAATCGTGCCCTGTCCGAGGAAGTCGATGTTCCCCATCTTCGCCTTGAGCTCGCGCGCCGTATCGGCAAAGACGCTGACGAACTCGCCGCCGATGATCTTGCGCTTCGTCTCGGGGTCGGTGACGCCTTTCGCTTTCTCCAAGAAACGCTTCTCGCAGTCGAGCGCAATCAGGTTGATGCCGAACTTGCCCTTAAAGACCCGCTTGACTTCCTTCGCCTCGTTCAGACGCATGCAGCCATGATCGACGAACACGCAGACGAGCTGCTTGCCAATGGCCTTCTGCAGGAGAACGGCGCAGACGCTGGAATCAACGCCGCCCGACATGGCCAACAGCACCTTCTTGTCGCCGACCTGCCGTCGAATGGCCTCGATTTCCTCCTTGATGTACCTCTTCGCGTTGAAGGTCTTGCCGACGCGGGCGAGACGTTCTTTCTCTGCCTGATTCATTGCTCAACTCCTTAGATTGGGGTGATTGTTCTTCGTATTATACCATATCTCCCGCCTGACAGGCGGCTCACGCGTCAGTTGTCCACGCACCTGCACACGCGTTCGATCTCGCGGACAAGGGCGGTGGCGACGCGGCGCTTCGTCATCAGGGGGAGGCCCTTCCGCGTCCCGTCCGGGAAGACGAGCGTGACGCGATTCGTCTCGGTACCAAAGCCCGAGCCCTTTTCCGTCACGTCGTTCGCGACAATGAACGAAAGCCCCTTCTCGCGGCACTTGCGCGCCGCCTCCGCGAGAACGTCGTTCGTCTCCGCCGCGAACCCCACGAGCGAGACGTCCGATCGGCGTGCACAGCGCAGCTTCCTGCGCAAGGTCTTCAGGATGTCGGGGTTTCGGACGAGCCTCAGCAAGGGCAACATCCGCCCTTTCTTGAGTTTTCTGGATGCGCAACGCGCCGGGCGCCAGTCCGCGACTGCCGCCGCCGAGACAAAAGCCGTCGGTCCGCATCCCATCGGCTCGACCAAGACCGACATGGCCGCCGCAAGCATCTCCCGCGCAGAAACGACATCCACCCGCCGCACGCCGGACGGCGTCTTCAAGACGACGGGTCCGGCAATCAGCGTGACGGCATGGCCGCGCCGCGCCGCCTCAGCCGCCAACGCGAACCCCATCTTGCCCGTCGAGGGGTTCGAGAGAAACCGGACGGGGTCCAGATATTCCCGCGTCGGGCCTGCCGTGACAACGATTCTCATCCGACGGCCATCAGACGCTCAATGCCGCGCGGTCCTTCGAGACGGCGCTCTTGTCGAGGCCCATCTTCTTGAGATCGACGTTGACAATGCCCCATGGCGCGACATTCCGCCAGTTCCCGCGCGTAAAGTCGGGGATCGAGACCGGCTTCGAGCCATTGCGCACAGATGTTTCGGTGAGTTCGCAAAGACAGCTCGTCGCCGCGAGGTCGTAGACGTCCATGTCAAGCGGCAAGCCGTTCTGCAGACACCACGCCCAGCGCAAGTCCATGATGAAGTCCATGCCGCCATGCCCGCCGACCTTCTTCGCCATCTCGGAGACGTCGCGCCACAGCGGGTGCATGTACTTCTCGCGAACGGCCGCCGCCTTTGCCTCGTCGAACCACGCATGCGCACCATTATCGAAACACTTCTCCTCGAACGCACACTGGAACGGATAGTCGCGGACGATGCCCTTCGTGCCCGAAATGAGATTGACACGCGAATACGGGCGCGGCGAGCTGACATCGTGCTGCACCATGATCGACTTGCCTTTCACCGTTTTGATGAGCGTCGTGTTCATGTCGCCCATCTCCGCCGGCGGATCCTTCTTGCGCGGGTCGGCGTCCGTCAGAAACTCTTTCTTGAAATACTCGTAGTTGACGTTGTGCGGGCCATTCTCCAGCGAGACAAGGTAATCGAAGCAGTCACCTCGATTGATGCCCATCGTCTGGCAGATCGGCACAAGCCCGTGTGTCGGATAACGGTTGCCTTTGTGGACCATGTTCTCGCCGTAACGCCAAACCCATTCGGTGTTGTAGTGCTTGCCGACGGAAGGGATGATCGCGCGCAAATCGTGGATATACGCGCCTTCCGCATGGTTAATCTCGCCAAACATCCCGAGACGCGCCAAATTCAGCTCCAGAAGCTCGATCTCGCCATAGACGCAGTTCTCCAGCTGCATGCAGGGGATCTGCCACTTCTCCGAAGCCTCGACAAGTTCCCAGCACTCGTCGGTCGTCAGAGCGCTCGTCACCTCGACCAAGGCGACCTTGCCGCCATTGAGCGCACGGAGCGCAACCGGCTGATGCAGATGCCACGGCGTCGCACAGTAGACGACATCGCAGTCGCCGAAATCGCAAAGGTCCTTGTACGCCTCATCACCCACATAGCTCTTCGGGATGACCGGGTGCTTGTGGTCCGCAAGCCATTTGAGGTTCACCGTCACGCGGTCAGGGTTCTTGTCGCAGAGCGCGACGACTTCACAACCCGGAATCTGCGCAACGCGATGAACGGCCCCCGTGCCGCGACCACCGATGCCGACGAACCCGACGCGCACCTTTCTGCCCATCAGCTTGCGATAGGCGTAATCCTGCATCAAGCCGCCTTCGCCAAAGCCAAACCGGTTCAATTGGCATCCCGCCGCAAGCGCCGCCGCGCCCATCCAAGCCGTGCCCTTGAGAAAGTCCCTTCTGCTGCTCTTCATGTGTTTCTCCTTGTTTGCATGAGGTTTCAAGTAGTATAGCAAATTCTCGCGAGTTATTGCAATACGGACAGCGGCTTGGGCTAAATCGGGAAATGGTAATATCTAACGGGTCAGCAAAGAAGAGTGGAAGGCCATGGGGATCGAAGAAGAAGAAAGACAAGCC
>CAKTYZ010000019.1 GCA_934635225.1 uncultured Kiritimatiellota bacterium | reverse complement strand
CCCCGCGAGGGGCGAAGGTGAAGGCGCGCCGGCGCGTCCGGCGCGCGCGAGCGCTTCGCACAGGCGTTCCTGCTGTTCCGTTTCTCTTCCACAGATATGAGGGCTTGTAGCTCAGTTGGTTAGAGCGCGTCCCTGATAAGGACGAGGTCACAAGTTCGATTCTTGTCAGGCCCACCAAGATATCCCGGAGGGGGTATAACTCAGTTGGTAGAGTGGCTGCTTTGCAAGCAGCATGTCGCCGGTTCGAATCCGACTACCTCCACCAGTCTGTTGGCAGTTTCGTCTCAAGCGTCCGTCTTTCTTTTCCCAAGCGGTCATTCGCCTTTGAGGTCTTGCTTTTCTTCCGTTGCATCGGCAGAATACGTGCAGAAGGCCCATAATGTCCGCAGCATGTTCATCCCGATATGGTATAATATGCACCATGCTCTTTTATCTTGCAGAACTCCTCAAGAATTGCTGGGGGCCTTTTCGCCTTTTCCAGTCACATGCGCTTTTGTTGGCGGGCGGCACGTTCACGGCGGCTGTCTTGACATGGTTCCTGTTGCCGAAGCTTTGGAATCGTCTGCCGCGTGATCGAGGCAAGGCGCTGCTTCAGGATCTTGGCGGGCTGGGCAGTCAGGGCAAGCCGACGGGGGCGGGGCTTTGGGTCTCGATCCTTGCCTTTCCGGTCATCCTGCTCTTTGCGCCGCTCAAGTTCTGGGATCTTGCGGCTGTCCTTGCGCTTTACGGCGCGATGCTTTTCGGTTATCTTGACGACCGTGCTCTCGTGCCGTGGGGCGAGCTCAAGAAAGGCCTCTTGGACGCGGTTGTCTCGGTCGTGATCGCCATCTTCGTCTTTCTTGGGCATCACGAGATCGTGAACGGCTCGCATGTGATGATTGCGTGGTTGCCGGTCTTCAAGGGCCCTGTCCTTCTGAATGGCGTCGGCGTCTGGCTGATTCCCGTTTGGGCTTATGTGCCAGTCGCGGCCTTTGTGCTTTGGTTCACGATGAACGCGACGAATTGTTCGGACGGCGTGGACGGTCTCGCGGGTTCGTTGACGCTCATTGCGCTTGTGATGCTGGCCGTGGTCTTGTATTCCGTCGTTGGCTATCGTCCTGTCGCACATTACTTCCTCATCCCCGTCTACGCCGAGGCGGCGCGCTGGGCGATTGTGGTGATGATTGTCGCGGGCGCGTTTGGGGGCTACCTCTGGTACAATGCGGAGCCGTCGAAGATCCTGATGGGCGATGCGGGCAGTCGCTATCTCGGCATCCTTATCGCGACGGCTTCGCTTATGACGGGCAATCCCTTCATGGTTCTTGCGCTCGCGCCAGTCGTGTTGGTTAACGGTGGGGGCGGGCTGGGCAAGCTGGTTCTCCTGCGGCTGGCGAAGAAGGTCGGCCTTGACATTGGCGAAGACAATCCGATCCGCAAGATTCGCTTCCCGTTGCATGACCACTGCAAGAAGAACCTGAAGTGGAGCAATGCACAGGTCCTGATGCGTTTCGTCCTCCTTCAGCTTGTCGTGATGCCGATGCTGTTGCTCATTCTCCTGAAGGTTCGTTGACGCGCGATGGGCCTTCTTGCGACAGTCCTCTTGCTGGCGCTCTCGCGTGCGGAACTGGTCGAGAGGTTCAAGGCGCCCGTCTTGACGCAGGCCGAGGGGCTGGTCAAGGTCTATGCGGCCTGCTCGTCTGACGTGCGCCGCGAATACCAGTCGCCGGTCGCGCGTTTTGCCGGGGAGACGGTGACACGACTGGCGGGCGCGGCACGGCGGCGCTTGACGCGTGCCACGCGTCCGGGAATCGTGCTGCATCTTGGTGACGTGCGCGCAAATCGGTCGGATGTCGTCACGCGCGTCACCACGAACGCGACGCAGGTCGTGACGCGGCTCTTCCTGCCGAATCCCGCGCAGACGGATCTCGAAGCCTTGCGCACGGAGATTGTCCGCGCCTACTTTCGGGTGGTCGAGCAAAGGGAACTCTCGCCGGAAGCCGCGCGAGAAGCCTTTCGGATGACGGACCCGAACTACCGTGTCGCCGGGGAACGTCGTCGTTTAGAGGGTTGGCTGACGCGCGCCGAAGGCCCGGATGAGGCGGGATTTCGTCTTCTGTATCGCGTGATGACGCCAGGGCGGCTCAGTCGCATCGAGGCGAGGGTCTTTGCCTCGCGGCTGCGGCTTTACCCACGGACGTTTGACCAACTGTTCATGGGGCTGTTCCGCGTGCTTTCGTTCCGCGAGGCGATTACGTGCGCAAAGGCCGATCCGCGCATTCGGCTGGCTGCTTTCGACAAGGCGAATGTGCTGCCCGTCTTCGGCGGGGGGCGAGGCCCGGACCTTCAGGCGGCGACCGATGCCTATCGTGCGTTTTTGCTTGCGCTCGCGTCCGGCGAGAAGTCAGAGGATGAGCTGAAGGACTTGCTGGAGACGGCGGACACGAAGTTCAATGTCGCCTACGAAACGGCGGACTGACCGACGGGCGCGGAATGGACACCGTAAAAATGGTATAATGTCCGACAAAAAGGCCATGGGGGAGTCGCTCGCGATGATGACGCAGGAACAATCGATCTGCGAGGGGCAGCGCAAAGGGTTGGAGGTTTTTTGAAGTGAAGACATTTGTCTGCGGGCATCGCAATCCGGATGTGGATTCGGTCATGAGTGCTTACGCGCTTGCGGATCTTCGGCGTCGCACGGGCACGCACGACGTCGAAGCCGTTTGCGCGGGGCTTTTGCCGGAGAAGGCGCGATGGGTCTTTGACCATTTCGGCCTAAAGCCCCTGCGGGCGAAGCGTGACGTCTATGTGCGCGTCCGAGACCGCATGGACGCGACGATTCCGCTCATCGACGCGTCGCAGTCGTTGGTGGAGGCTCTGAAGGTTTTGGAGGCGAGCGGCGAGTCGTCCCTGCCTGTTCGTGCGGCAGACGGCTCGTTCGCGGGCATGCTCTCGCCCGCCAAGCTGCTCTCGCTTTTCATCGCCAAGGCCGACCTCACGATTCCCGTCGGTGACGCGCCGCTCCATCATTGTGCGCAGACGCTCGTGGACACCGACCGCATCCATGACATTCGCAAGGCCGTCCTCAAGAACCCGCACAACCATTTTCCCGTCGTGGACGAGAAGGGCCGGCTTCTCGGCACGCTCCTCAAGCGCGCATTCGCGGAAGAGCCGCCGTTTCGGATGATTCTCGTGGACCATAACGAGACGGAACAGGGCATCCCCGGTCTGGAGGAGATCCCCGTCGTCGAGGTTGTCGATCATCACCGCATGGCCTTTTCGGCGACGCGTGATCCGATCAAGTACACGGCGGACGCGGTCGGTTCGACCTGCACGCTTGTCGCGAAGATGTTCCGAGGCATGGGCGAGCGCCCGACGCGCGAGATTGCGGGCGTCCTCATCGCGGGGATTGTCGCGGACACGCTGTTCTTCCAGTCTCCGACGACGACTGATACGGACCGTGCGATGTGCGACTGGCTGGAGCGAATCTGCGGCGAGAAGGCGGCGGCGATTTTCGAGGGCTTGTCGTCTGTCGCTTCGCCACTTGCCTCGATGACGGCCGAGCAAGCGCTTGCAAGTGACGCGAAGACGTATTCCGAGGGTGGCATGAAGTTCGTGTTGGCCCAGCTTGAAGAGTCGAATCTCGCGTTTTTTCACCGTCATGCGAAGGAGCTGTCGGCAGCGATGGACGCACGTGTCAGGAGCGAAGGTCTCGACTTCATGGCGCTCATGGTCACGGACCCCGTGCGCGGCAATTCAGAGCTTCTCTTCAGCGGCGTGGATTCCGTCCGCCGCGCCTTGCCGTATCGTTTGGGCGACGGCGGCACATGGCTCATGCCCGGCGTCCTTTCGCGCAAGAAGCAGCTTCTGCCGGAAATCTTGGCAGCCTTGGCTTAGCGGGCCTCGGCGGACGGGGCGAACGACAGGATCGTGGGGGAGGATTCCGACGTCGGTTTGCGGACCGTGAAGATCGCTCCGACGGCTTTCGGGTCAAAGGGACGGGGTTGCCTGTCGGACTTCTTGACGGTCTTGCGGAAGGGTTCGCCGACGGGCTGGCCGTTGGCGTCGCGAAATTCGATTGACAGTTCGGCGGGACCGTCGCGAAGCAGGAGGTTGGCGCGCACCTTTCGGTCGTGGACCGTGAGCGTCAGTTCCTTGCGGGCGAGGAGACGTGCGCTGTCTTCCGCCGAAGGCACCTCGACGATTCGCGTTTCCGTCTTGATGACGGTGCGTGTCTTCGGGCGCGTCGCGAAGGAGAGGGCCGCGGCGAGGGCCGTCGTCAGAAGGGCGGCTGTGGCGAGAAGAATGCGCCGTCGCTTGCCGCGGGCGGCTCCGCGCGGCATGACGGAGGCGACGGCAAAGGGGAGAAAGCGGAACTCGACTGTCTTCTCCGAAGCGTCGTACAGCACGTAAGACGAACGGCAGACGCCATTTGTCTCACGCGGGTAGCCGACGGAGCCGGGGTTGACGATGTAGCGTTTGTTGGGCTCCAGCGTGAAGTCCTGTGGCGTTGTGAGATGAACCGTGCCGCTGTCCCCGACGACGGCCAGCGCGGGGATGTGCGTATGCCCGACGAACAGCAGTTGCGCGTCCGTCGCCGCGAAGTTGGCTGCCGCGCCATCGGCGTCATCCACATAGTAGAACTTTGGCGGATCGACAAGGTCTCCGTGCGCGGCCACGGCGTTCTCGAATCGATGGACGTAGGGCAAGCTCTTCAGCCAGGCGAGCTCGTCCGAGGAAAGAGCCTCTCGATGGCGCGTCACGGCGTCGGCGGCCAAGCCGTTGAATGTCTCGGCGTTGCCGCGCCCCGAGACGGCGTCATCGTGGTTGCCGGCGAGAACGACGTGCGCGGACCGTCGCACGAGCGCGAGCGCGTCTTCGGGGAGAGGCCCGTATCCGACGATGTCGCCAAGGCAGATAATGGCGTTAGCACCTTGCTGGCGTGCGTCAGCAAGGACGCGCTGCAGGGCCTCGACGTTGGCGTGGATGTCGGAGACAAGGGCGTATTTCATCGCGTGAATTATATCAAAAAGCACGCGGCAAGTGGGCTATGGCCCTCTTGCCGCGCAGGAACCGCGCAGATGCACGCTCGCCCCGCAGTCACTGAATCTGAATCTGAGTCGGCTTTGATTCGGCGCGCTTCTTGATGATGACCGTCAGGATGCCGTTCTCCAGCTTTGCCGTCAGCGTCTTCGGGTCGGCCATCTCGGGCAAGTCCGCGCTGATTGCGTAGTTTGTCCGTTCGAACTCCTTTGCGACTTCACGGAAGCCAGCGGGATTCTGGTACTTCGCATGCGTCTTCAGCGTGAGGGTCTTGCCGTCCATGTGCAGTTCGGCCTCTTCTTTGCCGACGCCCGGAATCTCGACCTTCAGCTCATACTCCTCGGGCTTTTCGGTCAATGTCGCCGTCGGAACCACAAATTTTTCTTCGTTCATTTTCATTCCTCCCTTTTCTTGTTTCTTCTGCCTTGTTTAGTGAATGGCGATTTTGTGAACGCCTGTCGCCTCGGTTTTCGGCAACTCGATGCGGAGAATGCCGTTCGTGAACTTGGCGTTCGCTTTCTCGACGCTGACTCGGAACGGCAGTTCCAGACGGCGGCTCCAAGCGTGGGCCTTGCCTTCCTCGGGCTTGTCGGCAATGATTACGGCCTGTGGCTCCAGCGTCAGGTCTACGTCCTTTGCGGTCTTGCCCGGCAGTTCGACGTCAACCAGCACCGCGTCATCGTCCAGATACACGTTCACAGGCGGAAACCGACCGGCGGCGCGCGCCCGCATGTTCCGGAACGTCCGACTCCCTGTGCCGAAGAGGTCATCGAGGAAGCCCCACGGATCCATATTCATCAATGTGTTCATTGTTTCGTTTCCTTTCTTTGTTTTATATCCATCAAATTGACACTTTCCACTTTGCAAACTCCGTGCCAAGAGGTGCCGGACCGTAGCAGACGGTCTGTTGTGCCATCCTGTCACAGGATTTGAGACAAAGTGTTCGCTCAGCGGAGAACCTCGCCCCTCTTGCGGGTTTCCGCTGTTCTATGGCCTCGATTGAATGCGGTGGCGGGCTTGTGCCGCAGGCGGTGCGTATGCTATAATCGCGGCATCATGAATGATGTCCATCTGAAAGGCGGCTTTGTCCGCCACGCTGCCGTTGCCCGTTCGTCAGCGAAAAGGCGCAATGAGCATTCGCTAATTCCATTCCTCTTCCTTCTCCTTTCGCTTCGCGGTGTCGCGTGGAGTCTGCCATTGAACGACGACTGGACGGCGGATGGCGCACCCGTCACGCTGCCGCACTGCTGGAACGTCGAAGACGGCACGGACGGGCCGACGGATCTGACGTGTTGGGATCACGACTCGGTCGCAGGGACGGGTTACGAACGCAAGAAGGTCGTCTATCGCCGCGACCTGCCGCCGGCGACACCGGGTCTGAAGCGCTACGTGCGCGTTCATGCCGCATCGATTCATGCCGTCGTCAAGGTTGACGGACGGACGATCGGTCGTCACGCCGGCGCGTTCACGGCCTTCACCTTTGAACTGCCGCCGAACGGGAGGTCTCTGGAAATCGAAGTGGACAACTTCTTCAATCCCGATGTGCCACCTGTCTGCGGTGACTTTACGATGTACGGCGGGCTTTATCGAGGCGTCGAGCTGATTGAGTCCCCGCCGACGCGTGCGTTCGTTGTGGCGGACGGGCTTTTCGCCGACGAGTTGTTCGTTTCGACGGATCTGCCGAACTATGAGTTTCGCGCGGATGGCTTTTACGTGAATGGCAAGAAAACGTTTCTTCGCGGTGTCAACTACCATCAGGACCGTGAGGGGAAAGGCTGGGCGATCTCGCCTGAAGACGAGGAGAATGACATCAGGCTCATCAAGGCGATGGGCGCGAACGCGATCCGCACGAGCCACTACCCGCGCAGCGAGCATTTCTACGATCTCTGCGACAAGTACGGCCTCTACGTCTGGACGGAGATTCCGCTCGTGGACGCGACGACGGACTCCGCCGCGTTCCGTTCGAACACGCTCCATGTGACGCGCGAGATGGTGTTGCAGCACCGTCGCCACAAGTGCATCGCGATGTGGGGTCTCTTCAATGAGCTCTATCTGAAGAAGATGCCTGATGGGCAGGCCGAACCGCTCGTGCGCGAAGTGAAGGACCTCATCCGTTCGCTTGACTCGCGTCCGGTCGTCGCGGCAAGCAACAGCCCGAAGAAGGCGGGACTGAACGCGATTCCCGATGCGCTCGGATTCAACATGTATCCCGGCTGGTACGGCGGCAGATCGTCCGACCTTGGTGCGCAAATCGAATCGTGGCGGACAGCGAACGGGCGCACGTGCGTTGCCGTCTCCGAATATGGCGCGGGCGGTTCGCTCGGACAGACGTGCGAGCCGGGGTTCCGTCCGAAGCCAAACGGCAAGTTGCATCCCGTTTCGTATCAGTTGCAGCACCACATCGAGAGCTGGCGGGCGATCAAGTCGAATCCGCATGTCTGGGGCGCGTTCGTGTGGGTGATGTTCGACTGCGGCAGCGACAGCCGTCGTGAGGGCGCTCGCGACGGGCTTAACGACAAGGGCCTTGTCGCCTTCGACCACAAGACGCTCAAGCCCGCCTACGAGTTCTACCGTCGCGAATGGGCTAAGCCTGACGCGGATTGACGTGAAGCGCATTCGTCGGTTGGCTGATGTCAATCGGCATGCCTTTGGCAGATGAGCGTTTCCGCGTCTTGGCGTCATCGTGTCCTGCTTTGCAAGCCTGACGGAAAACTGCTATACTATCCGCCCAATCATGGGTTGGAAAGGAATCCTTTTTGGCAGTTGGATCGGGAGCCTCTTCGGAGGCCCCCTCGGTGCACTTTTGGGTGCGGCGCTTGGGCACAAGGTTGAGGATCACCTGTGCGGCGGCGCACCCCGGTCGCGTCGTCCCTACCGTGAGCTCTCGTCCCGACGGCGGGCGATGATCTTCTGCGCTTCGGCGGCGGCGATGCTGGCGAAGATGGCGAAGGCGGACGGTCGCGTCTCGCGGGACGAGATTGCCGGCGTCGAACAGGCGTTCGCGCGCTTGGGCTTTACGGCACAGGCCCGCGAGTATGCGATCAAGGTCTTTCGCAAGGCCAAGGATGACAAGCACACGATCTACCAGTATGCCGAGGAGTTTGCGGGCGTCGTCGATTCAGTCGAGGTGCGCGAGCTGTTCTACGAGATCCTCTGGGACATTGCGTGCGCGGACGACGTCGTGGGCGAGACTGAGCGTGTGATCTTGCAGCGGATGCCGCATGCGCTTCGCATCCGCATGGACTGGTACGTCTTTTTCGCCCAGCAGCGACTGAACGGGAGACGCGGCGGTCCGACGTCCTCTCAGGACGAGCTGCGGGAGGCGTACGCGGTCCTCGGCGCGAAGCCGTCGGACACGGCGGACGAGATCAAGCGCAAGTATCGGACGCTTGCGAAGAAGAATCACCCTGATGCGTTGCGCGCGCAGGGTCTTCCGGACGAACTCGTCGGAAAGGCGACCGCGCGCATGGGCCGTATCAACGCGGCGTGGGCGACCGTCCGCGCGGCGCGTGGATTCTGACAAAAGGCGAAACGAAAGAAGAGAAGAAGCAGAGAGACATGGGAAACCAGATCATCATTTCAAAGATTGCCACTGAACTTGCCATCCGTCCCGATGGCGTCGGGGCTGTCGTGAAGCTCCTTGGCGAAGGTAGCACCGTGCCGTTCATCGCCCGCTACCGCAAGGAGGCGCACGGTAACCTTGACGAAGTGCAGATCGGAAAGATTCAGGAACGATTCGGCTATTTCACCGAACTTCTCGAACGTAAGGAGACGATTCTGAAGTCCATCGACGACCAAGGCAAGCTCACGGACGAGTTGCGCGAGAAGATCTCCGCGTGTTGGCAGAAGAGCGCTCTCGAAGACCTTTATCAGCCCTACAAGCCCAAGCGACGCACGCGTGCGCAAGTCGCGAGGGAGAAGGGCTATGAACCGCTCGCGGACGCGATCTGGAGTGGAAGATGGGACGGCGGCAAGGCGGACGGCTGGAATGGCGCGGGCGAAGGCGCGATGCCGACGGACGAGGATCTGCAGTTCGCGCGCGACATTCTCGCTGAGCGCATTGCCGACATCGCAGACGTGCGCGGTGCGGTGCGTCAGGCCTACGCGACGAAATCCGTCGTGAAGAGCGAAGTCGTAAGTCCCAAGCCGACCGAGCCGACGAAGTTCGAGCAGTATTACGATTTCTCCGAGTCGATTGCGACTATCCCCTCCCATCGCTATCTCGCGATTCGTCGCGGGCAGGCCGAGAAGGTCCTTTGGGTCAAGCTCGAGCTGGAGAAGGAGCCGGTGATTGGGCGGATGTTGGAGATTATTGACGCGATGCGCGCGACAACCGCGACCGAGGACTGCGCGGGCCAGATTCGCCTCGCGGCGGAAGACGCCTATAAGCGTCTGCTCGCGCCGAGCTGCGAGATTGACGTCACGGTCGAGAAGAAGGCTGAGGCTGACCGTGCGGCGGTCGAGGTCTTCGCGGAGAACCTGCGGCATCTCCTGCTCGCTTCGCCATTGGGCGGCAAGGCCGTGTTGGCGATTGACCCGGGCATTCGCACGGGCTGCAAGGTTGCGATGATAGACGCAACGGGCAAGTATCTCGGCAAGACGGTGATCTTTCCTCAGCAGAAGAAGCTGGAAGCGGCCAAGGCGATCGCGCTGATCGTTGCGAAGTACCACGCCGAGGCAATCGCCGTCGGCAATGGGACGGCGGGCCGCGAGACGGAGGCGTTTGTGCGCGAAACGCTGAAGACGCTGAAGACCCAGCATCCCGAGATCCCGACGCCTCTCGTGGTTTCGGTCTCCGAGGCTGGCGCATCCGTCTATTCGGCGAGTGAGATTGCGCGCAAGGAGTTTCCTGACCTCGACCTGACCGTGCGCGGCGCAATCTCGATCGGTCGCCGCCTTCAGGACCCGCTGGCCGAGCTGGTGAAGATCGACCCGAAGGCGATTGGCGTTGGGCAATATCAGCACGACGTGCAGCAGACGCTTTTGGGCGCAAAGCTGGACGAAGTTGTCGTCTCGTGCGTAAACGGCGTTGGTGTGGAACTGAACACCGCGTCCGTGCCGCTTCTGGAGCGCGTCTCGGGGCTTTCGGCGGCTTTGGCGAAGGCGATTGTCGAATGGCGAGACACGAATGGGCGCTTCTCGTCGCGCGAAGAACTCAAGAAGGTTAAAGGCCTCGGACCCAAGGCGTTCGAGCAATGCGCGGGCTTCTTGCGCATTCGTGGCGCGAAGAACCCGCTTGACGCCTCAGCGGTGCATCCCGAACGCTATGCGCTTGTCGAACGCATGGCGGCAGATGTTGGGCTGGGCGTGGGCGACCTCGTCGGCAATTCCCTGATGGCGAAGAAGATCGACATTCGCCGGTACATCACGAACGATGTCGGAGAGCCGACGCTGAAGGACATCGTCGCCGAACTCGTCAAGTCGGGGCGTGATCCGCGCAAGACGTTTGAGCCGCCGAAATTCCGTGAAGACGTGACGAAGATCGAAGACGTGAAGGAAGGCATGAAGCTGGAAGGCCTCGTCACGAATGTGACGGCATTCGGCGCATTTGTCGATATTGGCGTTCATCAGGATGGACTCATCCATCTCTCCGAGCTTTCAGACAACTATGTGTCCGATCCGGCGAGCGTCGTCAAGGCGGGTGACCGTCTGTCCGTCACCGTCATCGGCGTGGACCGCGCGCGCGGACGCATCTCGCTCTCGGCGAAGTCCAAGCCGGCGATTGGCGGCACGGGCTTCGCGATGGGCGGCGGCTCTTCGGGTGCGCGCCGAAATGCGCCGCGCTCATCTTTCGCGCCCTCCGGCTCGCCAGGCTTCAACTGCAACCCTTTTGCCAACCTCTAAGCCCCAGATTCTCCTGGCGGACGATGAACGCGTCCTGCGGCAGGTCTTGTCGTGCGTCCTTTCCGACGCGGGTTACGATGTCATTGCCGTGAAGAATGGCGCGGAGGCCCTGATGCAGTTCCGACAGGCGAAACCCAGTCTCGTCCTTTTGGACGTGATGATGCCGAAGATGTCGGGCTATGAGGTCTGCCGTCGAATCCGTGAGACGGATGCCGAAACTCCGATACTCTTCTTGACGGCACTCGCGTCGGAAATCGACCAGTTGACCGGGCTGGGCGTGGGCGCAGACGACTACATCTGCAAGACCGTCTCGGATGCCGTGTTGCTGGCACGTATCGCATCCGTCTTGCGCCGAGCATCGCGCGTGACGGCGTGCGGTGACTTCGATTTCGGGGCGGGGCGTGTGGATGCGGCGGGGCTGATCCTGCGGCGGGCGGGTGTCGCGACCGCGCTTTCGGAACGAGATGTGGCGGTATTGCGCCTCTTCGCGGAACGTCCGGGCGAAGTGTTTACGCGTGACTTTCTTCTGACACGCTTTTGGCCTGACGATGCTCGCCCGTCGGATGGGGCCCTCAACGTCTATTTTTTCGGCCTTCGCGAGAAACTGGGCGTGGACGGTGACTTGTTGGTGACGGTCCGTGGCGTCGGCTATGTGTACCGCCCGTGCGGAAAATGATATAATAGACAGCATGAATCTTCCCGCAGAACTTGAGGGGGCGTTTCGCAAACGTCCGGTTGATGCGAACAAATACACGGTCGGCACGGTTTCCGTCGTCGGCGGCTCGGGGCATTATATCCATGCGCCGGTCATCGCGGGCCTTGGCGCACGCGCGGCAGGGGCGGGGCTTGTGCAGCTTGTCGTGCCAGACGCTTCGCGCATTGCGGCGGGCTCGCTTGTGCCGGAAGCGACGTTCACGAAACTGGTGGCGACCTGCGTGCCGCCTCGTGCGGACGTGACGGTCATCGGGATGGGGCTTGGCGTTTCCGTGAATTCCGAAGTCATCGTCTCCCGTCTGCTGTCGGGTTCACGCGGTCGGTTTGTGCTTGATGCGGATGCCTTGGCGGTTCTCGCTTCTTGGTATGGACGGACAGACGGGTACGATCCGGCAAAAGGGCAGGAGCTCATCTTGACTCCGCACGAGGGCGAGGCGGCGAAACTGCTGGGTTGGGAGCGTGCGCGCGTCACGTCTGATCGGCGTGCGGCGGCACGGGAGATTGTTGAGCGCTATGGGGCGACGGTCATCCTAAAGGGGGCGCAGACGCTGGTCGTTTCGGCGGATGGCGCGCGCGTCTACGAGAACACGACAGGTAATCCGTTCATGGCCTTGGGGGGGATGGGCGATTTGCTGGCGGGCGTAATTGGGGCGCGCTGGGCCTATTTGAAGGGCGATCCCTTCCGTGCGGCGGCATCCTCGGTTTGGCTTCATGGCGCGGCGTCCGATGCGCTGGTTGCGTCGGGTGGCGACCCGTCGATTGTCAACACGGCGGCGCATGTCGGCTCCCTGCGCGTGGCGCTTGATGTCTGACGGATAGGATGATGAGTGCCTTTGCTCGTGTGGATTCCCACATTCCGCCTCGTTTTTGATATAATTGTCAAGTTCCTGCAAATGGCCGCTTCAGACGGATGCTGTAGGATCGTGAGGTTGTGATTTTCATGCAGAAAGGAACGAAAAAATGAAGAAACTGATTGTGAATGGTGTGTTCGCGCTTGCGTTGGCGGCGGGTGCGACAGGGTGCGCGACGACTGTCGCGCGCGAAACGCAGCTTGACATGAAAGCGAAGACGGCTGCGTTGGAGCCGCAGGATGTGCGGCGGACCGTTGAGAAGATGGTCGATTCCATGTTGGCAGATCAGGACTTCATTGCCGAAATCGGCGGTCGGCGCCCCGTCCTTGACATCACGGGCATCAAGAACCGTTCGACGATGCATCTCGACATGGCATCCATTACGGATTCGATTCGCACGAAACTTGTCCGCTCGCGCAAGTTCCGCTTCATGGACCGCACGACGGCTGCGGATGATCTCCAGTTCATGAATGACCAGGCCTTGAACGGTCTGACGGACGCGAAGAAAGTCGTGCGTGCGGGCCAGCAGAGTGCGGCCCAGATGTATCTCTACGGGGCACTGACGGAGATGCGTGACCGGACCAATGGCGTCACGGACCGCTATTTCAAGTTTACGCTCAATCTGAAGGACCTCTCCAGCGGGGAGATCGTTTGGACGGACGAGCAGGAGATTCGCAAGGAGCAGACGAACAACCGTCTGGGATTCTAAGCATAATGAAAGTCTGTAAATTTGGCGGTTCGTCGCTCGCCAACGCAACCCAGCTCAACAAGGTCATCGACATTGTCCTCGCGGATCCCGCACGACGTCTCGTGGTCGTCTCGGCGCCCGGCAAGCGTCACGGCGGCGACACGAAGGTGACGGATCTCCTCATCGCACTTGCGGAGACGGCGCTTAAGGGTGAGAATGCGGACCGTGCGTTTGGCGAGGTCGTCGAACGCTACGCCCAGATGGCGCAGGAACTGAACCTCGGCGAGGAGATCATCCACACGATCGAAGCCGACTTGCGGGCGCGTCTCGCCCAGGTCACGACGCTGGCGAGAGACGAGTTTATGGACCTGCTGAAGGCGGCGGGCGAGGACAACAACGCGAAACTCGTGGCTGTTGCGTTTGAGGCGCGCGGCAAGAAGGCGCGCTATGCGAGCCCGAAGGACACGGGCATGATTCTCAAGGGAAGCTTCGGCGATGCGACACTTGATCCCGAGAGCTATGCACGTCTCGCGCGGGCGTTCTCCAACTTTGACGGCATCGTCATCTATCCGGGCTTTTTCGGCTATACGCGCGAGGGCAAGGTCGCAACCTTCCCGCGCGGCGGAAGCGACATCACGGGTTCGATTCTCGCGGCGGCCGTCTGTGCCGATGTCTACGAGAACTTCACGGACGTCGATTCGGTCTATCCGTGCGATCCGCGCATTGTCGCGGAGGTGAAGGAGGGAGAGGGCATCCCGACGATGACCTACCGTGAGATGCGCGAGTTGTCTTATGCGGGCTTCGGCGTCTTCAACGATGACGCGGTCATTCCCGCCGTCAAGGCACGCATTCCGATCAACATCCGCAACACGAACCATCCGAGCGAACCGGGGACGATGATCCAGCAGTCGCGCCGCGTCGTGCCGGGGACGGTCGTCGGCATTGCGGCGGCGGACGGCTTTTGCAACATTGTCGTCGAGAAGTATCTCATGAACCGTCAGATCGGCTTCGGGCGTCGGCTTTTGCAGATTCTCGAAGAGAACGGGATTTCCTACGAGCACATGCCGTCCGGCGTAGATTCGCAGTGCGTCGTCGTCAAAGGGCAGTATCTGCCGAAGGAGCGCGAACGCCGGATCATCAACGAGATTAAGTCTCAGCTTGAGCCGGACTTTGTGACGGTCGAGCGCGATCTCACGATGGTGATGGTCGTTGGCGAGGGCATGTGCTATACGCCCGGCATGCTCGCGAAGGCGTGTCTGGCGCTGGCTTCGGCGGGCATCTCGATGTCGATGGTGAACCAGGGCTCTTCGGAAGTCTCGTTCATGCTCGCGATTCGCACTCAGGATCGCGATGCGGCAGTGCGTGCGCTTTACAAGGCGTTTTTCGACTGAACCCAAGTTTGCAAAAGAAAGGGCAACAGACGGATGTCAAATCGCACTTATTCGCAGGAAGAGCTGCACGCGGCCTTGGATCAGAACGGCATTTCAGGCGTGACGGATGTTGCGCGCTATGGCTCGGGACACATCAACGACACGTTCAAGGTCGAGACGAACGGCGGGAGGCGCTTCATTCTTCAGCGTGTCAATACGGACATTTTTCCGCCAGAAATCCTGAAGAAGAACATCCTGCGCGTAACGCGGCATCTTCAGGCGAAGGGTGTTCGGACGCTGGATGTCGTCAGCTATGAGAATCCGTGGCGCGTCTATGCGTTTCTGGAAGGTTACACCTCGGTCGATCTCATCTCCAATCCCGCGCAGGCGGAGTTGACGGCGGGTGCTTTCGCGAAGTTCCAGAACGACCTTGCCGATCTGCCTGCGCCGCGACTGGACGAAATCATCCCGAAATTCCACGACACGGTGGACCGCATTCGTCTTCTGGACGCGGCGGTTGCGGCGGACGTGAAGGGCCGCAAAGCGGCCGCCGCAGCCGAACTCGCGTTCGTTGACCGTCGTCGTGAAGAGGCTGCGAAGATCGTGACAATGATGAAAAACGGCGAGATACCCGAACGCGTCACGCACAATGACACGAAGATCAATAACGTGATGCTGGCGGCGGACGGCACGAATGTCGTCATCGACCTCGACACGACGATGCCTGGTTCGGCCCTTTATGATTTCGGCGACATGGTGCGCACTTCGTCTGCGGCGGCGGCTGAAGACGAGAAGGACCTCTCGAAGGTCTATTCGAAGAAGGAATACTTCGAGACATTGGTGAAAGGCTATCTTGCTGGGGCAAAGTTCCTGACGGAGGCGGAGAAGGCGAACCTTGCATTTGCGGGGCGGCTCATTACGCTCACGATTGGCATCCGTTTCCTGACGGACTACCTTGCGGGCGACACGTATTTCCGCACGGCCTATCATGACCACAATCTTGTGCGCTGCCGGACGCAGTTCAAGATGGTTGAGTCGATGGAGCTGCAGGCCGACGAATATGAGACGATTGTCCGCAAGTACGCGAGGTGACGCACCGATGGAACTCATTGCCAGTTTTCAGGTAGACCACACGAAGATTCGTCCCGGCATTTATGTCTCGCGCGTCGATGCCGTCGGTGACGACTTTGTGACGACCTTTGACGTCCGCATGAAACGTCCGAACGTTGAACCAGCCATTCATCCGAATGCGTTGCATACGATTGAGCATATCGTCGCGACCTGCCTGCGCAATGATTCCGACTGGAAGGACCGCATCGTCTACTGGGGGCCAATGGGCTGCCTGACGGGCAATTACCTGCTGGTGAAGGGGCGCCCGATGCCGCAGGAGATTGCACCGCTCGTTCTCGCGGCGTTTCGCCAGTGTCGCGACTATGTGGGGGTTGTCCCCGGCACGACTGCGGAGACATGTGGGAACTTCCGCCTGCACGATCTTGCGATGGCGAAGTGGGAGGCCGCGCAGTTCGTGACGCGGCTGGAGAATGAACCGTGCTTTGACTACCCAACGGCGATGCGCGTCATCACCGAGAAGGGACTTCTCTTCCATGACTCGTAAGATATTGCTGGGCGTAACGGGGTCGATTGCCGCCTACAAGGCGGTAGAGCTTGTGCGTCTGCTCGTCAAGAAAGGCGATGAGGTCCAGGTGCTGATGACGGAGGCTGCGACGAAGTTTGTGACGCCGCTCACCTTCCAGACGCTCTCGCGTCACCCTGTGTTCATTGATCAGTTTGCTTCAATTGCCGCGTGGAAGCCGGATCATATCTCGCTTGCGGACGCGGCGGACCTCGTGCTGGTCGCTCCGGCGACGGCGAATACGCTCGCGAAGATGCGTCAGGGATTGGCTGACAATCTCCTGACGGCAACCTTGCTTGCGACTCGCGCGCCGATTTTCGTTGCGCCGGCGATGAATACGGTCATGTGGGAGTCGGTTGCGACGCAGGAGAACCTGTCCGTGCTGAAGGCCCGCGGCGTTCAGGTCGTCGCGCCGGGTTCGGGCGACCTCGCTTGTGGCACATGCGGCGCGGGTCGGATGGCTGAACCGAAAGAGATCGTCGAAAAGATTCATTGAAAGGAGCCTGAAAGATGCAGATCAGCAAACGTGAGTTCTTGAAGAAGCTCGGGTTCTTTGGCGCGGCGGGCGTGACGGGCGCTGCGCTTGGTGACGAATTCGTCGCGACGGCGAAGACGTTGCCGCCGGGGGCGATTGGCGATCCGAAGAATGTCTGGTTCGGACAGCGCATCTACCCGATTCCGCATACGATTGAGGATGGGCCGAGTTCCTTCCTGAAGGATGGCAAGGTCATCATGCCGGCGCGGGAAGTGCCAGTCTTCCGTGAGACGGACGTCGTTGTCGTGGGCGGCGGTCCCGCCGGTTTTGCGGCGGCTGTCGCATCGGCGCGGGCGGGCGCGAAGACGGTGCTTGTTGAGGCCTCGGGTTCGTTGGGCGGACTCTTCACGAACGGCATGGTGCTGATTGTGCTTGCGACGAGCGTGCGTGCAGAGGACGGGAAATGGAATCTCGTCACGCGCGGCATCTGCGAGGAGTTCATGCGTCGCGCGCGCGCGGCGGGCCGCTGGATGTCGACGCAGGAGAACCCGTCAGATGACCGCCGCCACTGGCAACCGACGATTGACCCCGAAGGCGCGAAATACCTGATGGACCGAATGTGCGAAGAGGCGGGGGTTGAAACCTTCTTTCATGCGACGGGCATTGATGTCATTCAGGACGGCGAGAAAGTCCTTGGCGTCGTCTTCCAGTCCAAGCAGGGACCTCAAGCGGTTCTCGCGCGGGAAGTCGTGGACTGCACGGGTGACGGTGACGTCTTCTTTGCCGCCGGATGCGGCTACCGCCAGATTACGCACGGCATCGGCTACACGACGCGTCTCGGGAACATCGACCGCGTGACGGCGACGCAGCCGCCGATGGAGCCGGGCGTCGCCTATGACGGGGTGCCCTGTCCGTGGCCGACGCGGAGCAATGAAGGAAACGGGACGATTTGGTGGGGTGGACGCCTTGGTCCTCAAGGTGATGGGCTGAATGTCCGCGACCTCTCCAAGGCCGAGATCCTGCATCGCAAGTTCTGGTGGGAACATGTCGCGAAGATGCGTCGGACGCCCGGATGGGAAGAAGTGTATATTGCCAACAACTGTTCGATGATCGGACCGCGTGCGACACGGCTTTTGGAATCCGAACTTGTGGTTGATCGATCGACAGAGGCGGAGAAGGCAAATGAGCGTGAGATTGTCGGCTGGCTCGGCAATTGCGGTGCGCACAACGGCATGGCGCTCAGCTATCGCTCGCTCGTGCCGAGGAGAGGCGAGAATGTGCTTGCGGCGGGGCGTTGCATCGGAGCTCCTGACACGGTGGACACGTTCCGCCTGATTGCGCCGTGCTTTGTGTCTGGGCAGGCGGCGGGTGTCGCGGCGGCCCTTGCGGCGAAGAAGGATGTTGCGCCGCGTGCGCTGGCCTACTCTGCCTTGAGGCGTGAACTCGAGAATCAGAAGGTCTATCTTGGATGAGAATCGGTTTCGGCTATGATTCGCATCGGTTCAAGGAAGGGCGGCGACTGGTCCTTGGCGGCGTCGAGTTCCCAGGCGAGACGGGACTTGCGGGGCACAGTGACGCGGATGTCCTAATCCACGCGATCATCGACGCGATTCTTGGCGCGGCGGCGTTGGGTGACATCGGTTCGCATTTCCCCGACACGGACATGCGCTGGCAAGGCGCTGATTCGACGGAGCTTCTCGCTGCGGCTGTCAAGGAGGTGCGCGGTGCGGGCTACCAGATCGGCAACATTGACGCGACGGTCCTTTGCGAACGCCCCAAGTTGCGCCCTGTTGTCGAACTCGTCCGTGAACGTCTGGCAGTGGTGATGAATGTTGGCAAGGGGCGTATCTCGGTCAAGGGCAAGACGAATGAGAAAATGGATGATGTCGGCGCGGGCCTTGGCATTGAAGTTCATGTCGTCTGTCTGCTGGAGGACTGACCGAAGATTCTTGAAAGGAGAAGGCGAATGAAGAAACTAATGATGGCGGTTGGCGTGTTGTGCGTTGTCGGATGCGTGTCTTCGAGAGAGAGTCCGGAAGCTCTCGCCCTTACGACATTGCCACCCAACGTCGAGAACGTTTCGGTCGTGGTGTCGCCGAATCAGGACCTCAAGTCGGCCGTGGTTGTCGCTGCTACGCATCGGCGTTGGGTGCCACAGGAAGTGAATGCGACGACAATCCGCTGCACGCTGACCCAGCGCGCACGCAAGGTCGTCATAGATGTTCGGCTCTTGGATGAGCGCCATTATTCAATTCAGATGGTCGAGAGCAGTGTTCCCGCGAAGAAGGTCGTGCAATGGGTCAATAACCTGCAGCGCGAGATCGCCAAGCACGCCGTGCGGTAAGGCATGGACAAGTTTTCGCCAGAGGTTCGGTCGAAGATCATGCGCGCGATTCGGTCGCGCGATACGTTGCCCGAGGTGATTGTGCGAAAATGGCTTTTCGCGCAGGGTTATCGCTTTCGCGTCTGCGACAAGAAGGTCGTCGGGCATCCCGATGTTGTTTTGCCGCGACTGAAGACGCTGATTGAGATTCGCGGTTGCTTCTGGCATCACCATGGTTGGACATGGGACGGGCGCAAGCTTGTGCAGACGGAAGTTTGCGCACAGGCTGTCGCGCCGAAATCGAACCGCGCATTTTGGAATGCCAAGTTCCGGCGAAACGTCTGTCGAGATCAGGAACACGAGCGTCTCTGGAACGAACAGGGGTGGAACGTCATCGTCATCTGGGAGTGCGGTCTCAAGACGGCGACCGACCGCGAGGAGACGCTGTCGAAGGTTGGCGGTTGGCTGGAGGAGATCGGAAGATGAAGATCTGTGTCGTGATACCGACTTATGACGAGCGCGAGAATGTGAAGCCGATGGCCGAGGCGGTCCTTGCGACGCCGGGCGTCGAGATTTTGTTCGTTGACGACAATTCGCCGGACGGCACGGGCGCGGTCATTGAGGACTTGATGAAGTCAGAGCCGCGCATCCACTGTCTGCACCGCGCGAAGAAAGAAGGCCTTGGCCGTGCGTATGTTGCAGGCTTCCGTCAGGCGATTGAATGCGGGGCTACTCGCATCGTGCAGATGGACTGCGATTTCTCGCACGATCCGAAAGATGTGTCGCGCCTTGTCGCCGAAGACGCTGATCTTGTCATTGGCTCGCGCTACGTGTCGGGTGGCGCGACGCCGGGCTGGCCTCTGAAACGTCGGCTCATCTCGCGCACGGGCGGGTTCTTCATCCGCACGGTTACGGGGATGCCGCTCCGCGATCCGACGGGAGGGTTCAAGTGTTGGAAGGCCGCGACATTGGAGAAGATTGATTTTGAGACGGTCGCCTCGAAAGGCTATTCATTCCAACTGGAGATGAACCACCGCGCGTGGAAGGCGGGGTGCGCGATTCGGGAGATTCCGATTAGCTTCACGGATCGCGTACAGGGCTATTCGAAGATTACGCCCGGCATCGCGACGGAATCCATCAGGATCGCGCTTAGACTGCGCTTTGGAAAGAAAGGAAACTAAGATGAAGAATGATTGCGTGTTCTGTGCGATAGCAGCGGGGGCGATTCCCAGCTTCAAGGTCTATGAGGACGAGCTCGTCGTTGCTTATCTCGACATCAACCCTTTCACGAAAGGTCATACGCTCGTCATCCCGAAAGAGCATTCGCAGGGCCTTCTCGACACGCCAGACGAGATGTTGGCGGCGATAGTCGCCCGCGTGAAGAAAGTTGCCGCGCACGTCAAGGCGGCTCTTCCGTGCGAGGGCTTCAACATTCTCCAGAACAATGGCGAGGCGGCGGGGCAGACAGTGAAGCATATCCATTTCCACATTGTGCCGCGCTATGGGATGGAGCCTATTGCCTTCGAGAACCATGCGGGGAACATGGACGAACTAAAGGCCCTTGCTGAGCGCATTCGTCTGTGACAGACGCGCATTGTCATGTCAGTGGTGGCGATCCGACCGTTCGGGAATTCCTGATTGGTCGAGATTTTGTCGGCGTGCATCCGTGGGACAGCGAGCAGACCCCCGGAGATGTCGGAGCATGGTTGCGTGCGCAGCTGGATGTGAATGCGAAGCTGGGCGTGGGCGAGATAGGGTTGGACCGTCTGAAATCGCGGGAGATTTCGCCGCGCATGCGTACTGTTTTCGAGACGCAACTTCGCGTTGCCTTGGACTGCTGTCGTCCAGTTGTTCTGCATGGCGCAAAGTGCTGGGGGCAGGTTGTCGCGAAGATCCAGGAGGAGACTATAAGGAGGGAGGGCGAAGGCAACCCCGGCCGGGAGATCCCGTCGTTCCTCTTCCATGGCTTTTCTCGGAGTGACGGGCTTCTGCCTGCCATTGTCGCCTTGAACGGCTATGTCTCCGTCGGGCCGGCGGTCCTCAATGACCATGCCGTCAACTATCGCGCGTTGGTGAAGAAGGTTCCGCTGGATCGTCTGCTTGTGGAGACGGATCGTGACGGCGATCCCGCGCAGATGCTGAACCCGCTGACCGGTGCGCCGCTGACAATTCGCGACGTGCTGGAGAAGACCGCGTTGGTTCGCGGCCTTTCCGTGCCTGAACTCGAAGCGGTTACTGACGCAAACGCCCTGCGGCTTCTCTCTTCATCGCGAGAGCTTTGCCGTGCGGGGCGATAGGCGCCGTAAGGGGCAGGGGAACGCGGAATTTGGTATAATGTGCATATGCTGACAGGAGAAAGACAGGTGAAGATTTCCGAGATTCTTGCAGGAGGGCGACCGAGCCTCTCCTTTGAGGTTTTTCCGCCCAAACGCCGTCCGTCATCGCCGAACGGAGGCGAAGACGAGTGCGCGGCGATGGCGCGCACGAAGGAAGTCGTGCGGGAGATTGCCGCGTTGAACCCGGCGTTTGTCTCCGTGACATATGGCGCCGCCGGCGGCTCGACGGGCGTGAACACGTGCGCGCTGGCGGAATTCGTGCAGTCGGCGTGCGGCGTGCCCGCATTGGCGCACATGACTTGCATCGCCTCTGATCGCACGAAGATCGCGAACGAGATCACGGGCTTCCGCGCGGCGGGCATCGCGAACATCCTCTGTCTGCGCGGCGACTGTCCGCCGGGCATGGAGTTCCCGGGGTCGCCCGACTTCCGCCATGCGGTGGATCTTGTGCAGGCGCTGAAGGGCGAAGGGTTTTGCCTTGGGGGCGCGTGCTATCCGGAGGGGCATCCCGAATGTGCGCATCTTTCGGACGATCTGGCCCATACGCGGGAGAAGGTCGAGGCGGGCCTTGACTTTCTCACGACCCAGATGTTCTTCGACAATAACGTGCTGTTCCACTATCTTGCGCGTCTGCGGACGGCAGGCGTGACGGTCCCCGTGATCGCGGGCGTGATGCCGGTCACGAACGGGCGGCAGATCAAACGCATCTGCGACCTGTCGAGTACCTACCTACCGCCGCGCTTCCGCGCGATTGTCGATCATTTCGGCGACGATCCGGTCGCGATGCTGGACGCGGGCGTCGCCTATGCGACGGAGCAGATTGTCGATCTTTTCGCGAACGGCGTTCTGAATGTGCATGTCTACACGATGAACAAGCCGGAGGTCGCGATCCGAATCATGCGGAATCTTCATGGCATTGTCGGCACCTATTGATCGGCGCGGTCTTTGGCGCCGCGAGGGCGATACGGTTTATCTCTGCGGCACGCTGGGTGCGGCGTTTGACCAGTGGCAGCGCGCGCGTGCGGCGGTCAGCGCGGCAGAAGCCTATGAGAGCCAGCGTTTTGGGCTGGACGAGATCGAGAAGCTGATGGATGAGCTGGAGACGGAGGCGCGCCGCGCAGTCGAGGCTACGGGGCGCGAACGCCTTTTGCGGCGGCGTTCGCCGGGCTATGGCGACTTGCCTCTGGAATTGAGCCGCGAGATTCTCGACAGGCTTGATGCGACGCGCCAGATCGGTGTGGCGCTTACGGCTTCGCTTCTTCTCGTGCCGTCCAAGAGCGTGACGGCAATCTGCCGCGTGGTCTCGGCGTCCTGACGCGTCCGTCCTTGTGGAGCGACTGCCTTGGGCGGACCGTGGAACTCGGTTTGCCAAATATTTGGTCTGCTTAGGCTTGTGCCTTATTCGTACTTTTTGGTTGTTTGCGCTTGCTTTCGCGGAAAAAGGTTTGCTATGCTTCTGGTCGTAGACGCGAGAATGGCGTGTGCCAGGCACTGCGTGACAATCAATCCTTATAAGGAAAACAGTTGCTGGCTGAATCGCAACAGGATTGCTGGCTGCGACTGGATTGACTTTGCGTTCACGCTTCGCAACATTGAGGGCGGAACCGAATTCACCTACTACGAATGCAAGGCCGGTGCTTCTTCGATTACAAAGTACACGAAGATGGAGGCAGATGCGGGACCGGTCCCTGGTCCTGCGGGATTTAGGGACGGCAAACTTTTCGGGCTATATGGTGAAACCCTTCACGAATCCGGCGGCACGATTGCCGAACCGTGCAATTTTCGCGGCACGATTGCCGCAGTGAAGCTGTGGAATCGCGCACTGTCGGCGGACGAGATTGACCGCGTGTTCCGTGATGCGGCGTCTCCGCTCGTGTTGGACGGCGAAGACTTGATCCTAACTGAAGACCGCATGGTCTCGTCCGTCATGATGACCGGTGACTGCATGATCGGCGGCACTGGAAAACTCATCGTCAACACGCCGGACGGCATTGCCGTATGCGGCGGCACGGCAACATAGTCCTGTCCAGTCCTCTTTGACACGGGGACAACGCCAACGCGTGTGACCGTTGACGCCACGTCCAGGCTCGTCCAAACTGGCGAATGGAGCGGCGCTTCGCCGATCAGGCTTGTCGGCACTGGCTGCGGCCATGAGGAACACGCCTTCGAGCTGCGCGGCGTGGAACGCTGATGGGCGTCAATTTGTCCAAGTTGCGCAGGGTATCGGCGGGCATTGGTGTCAGTGTGGCGTGGCATGATGCGCAATCTTATGCGCTTATGAACGCCATTCAGTTCGATTGGCTCTTCCCCCATGCCACAGGGGAGATGCCGAAGCGTTGCCGGAAGACGTGAGAAAGTCGGGCCGCTGACGAGAATCCGCACCGTTTGGCAATCTCTTTCAGGGTTAGCTGTCTTGTCTCCAGAAGTCGGCGGACGCTTTTCATTCGCGCCGCTTCAACTGCTTGCCGAAGGGAGACTTTTGTGGTTGCCTTGAATTGGTGTTCAAGGGAGGATCGTGAGATGCCAAGGGCCGAAGCGATTCTTGGGGCACTAAGGTCTTCGGAGAGGTGTTGTTCTATGTACTCCGTTATTTTGCGTGCAAGTTGAGAGCCTGCCTTTTTCTGCCTTGTCGAGTATCGTAGTGCCACGTTGCTCGGTTCAACGCAGATCGGATCGGCAGGACAGTGTCGCCTGTTCATGAGCGCGAACAGAATGCTTGTTGCTTTCCGTCCCATCTCACGGTAATCAGGGAGGACGGTTGAGACGTTTCGGTAGCCGTCGTCAACTCCGATGATCGCTACTTGAGACGGAATGCCCATGCCGGCTTCTCGCGCGAGTGTCTCGATGTCGTGCGCCAGAAAGTTGCAGGATGCGAAAAGGGCGACGGGTTTGGGGAGTGAACGAATCCATTCCTTGAGTCTTTTCCTGTCCGCACGCTTGGTCAAGGCAAGAGGGAAGTCTGCTTGCGTGAGAGTCGCATGATGTGGAAGGGCCGCCGCGAATCCGAGCCCACGGCTCTTGCTCCAGTTTTCCCCCTCGATTCCGGCGAAGGCGAAGCACTCGACTCCGAGTTCGGCGAGGTGCTTTGCCGCCATGCGCCCGATGCTGGCGTTGTCATTCCAGATATAGCGCACGTTATGGTGCTCATTCTCTGCGTCTCGAACATTGACGTAGACAATGGGGCTTTTGAGGCGGTCGAGGGTGGTTAATGTGTCGTGGTTCGGAGTGAGCGAGAGGATGAAGCCCGTTGTTGCGCCTTTGCAAAGGTCCCTGACTGCTTTAGGCGTGAGAGCGCGCACACTGTCGAACATCTTGAGTTCGCAGGTCGGCTCGGCCTCAAGTGTCTCCAGAATGCCTGATATCATCGCTCGCCCCGTCATTCCGGTTGGCGTGACAAGCGCGACGATTCTCTGTGGCGTATTCTTTCTCATGGATTCACAGTATATCATATTTCTGTTGGTTGTGAAAATTGACAATGATGAGTTTTGCAGTAAATGACATCTTTCAGTTTGACGCGAGACGCGTTCGTTTGGTAAAATCCTCGCATCATTAACGACAAATTGTCAACAGTAAGGAGTGTTATTCGCTATGAAGACGAAAAGCGTCAAGAGAACTTCGACGGGCAAGTTCACCGTTGTTGCTTGCGTGATGTCCCTTGCGGTCTCGGCATACTCAGCCATCATTTATGACGGCGTTCTCCAATGGGCTGGAGATCCGATGGGAGGCGAGTGGACCGAAACTGACAATTGGAGGGTTGTCGGATCGACTTCTTTCTCTGCGGAGGAACTGTTCTCAAAGAGTGTCTTTTGGGATTTCAGCACGCTCTCCGATGGTGCCGTGGTCTCAAACAATGGGGCAAGCGTCTGCATCGCCGGATTGGCGTTGACGAATGCCAACATGGGGACTATTCGTCTTTGCGGAACAAAGGACATTTCGTTTCCCAAGTCTTTTGGGAACATAGATGTCAAGGTCGGTTCCGGTACCATTCTTGAATGGGAGCAAAACCACCAAAATCTCTGGGCGGGTGACACTGCCGGGAACAGGTTGGTTTTCATAAACGGAAACAGCGGTTCGGGAACCATTCATCTGAATCCTTCCGAGGCGTTTGTCTCCTATCTTCTCGATGTTCAGCCCTGTGCAAGCTGTACGGTCATCGTTGGCCCGAAATTCGATGCGCAGCTGTCGTCGTTCACCTTGTGGAATGCGGCAACGCTGAAGTTCGACGCGGATGCGAGGGTCGCCCATCTTCAGTTGGGGGAGGAGGGTTGCAAGGTCGATTTGCAGGGGAACAAGCTTTGCATTGGTTCGGGTGAGACTGTCCTTAACAGGACTTATCTTCATGGGCAGTTCGTCGGGACGGGCGATGTCGTCTGGTATGGCGGGAATCCTCGTACGATGGGTACGTTGAACATTCCTCTGAGGTTTGCGACGGGATATGCGGGCACGTGGTCCGTCTATGATGCGCCGCTTGAGTTCCCCGCTTCATGCGTCCTGCCGGAATCGCTCAGTTTTGCCATCAACGGCGGGGCGCCGGTTATCTTTAATGCCGATACGACATTGAATGGTCTGATGGGTTTTGGCGCGACAGGAGGAATTCGGATGAACGGGAAAGGAACGACGCTCACGCTGACCGCTTCCAATGAGGCGTCCACGACATATGCCGCGCGCATCTCAGGCCTGACCGATGTCACCAAACAGGGCACGGGATATGTTCTGACGCTGACGGGAGACAATCAGTATACGGGAACGACGACAGTTGCGGCGGGTACGCTTGCGGTGAAGAGACCGTTCTTTCGCAAGGGACTTGTTCGTCGCTGGTCGTTCGATGATGCCGACAGACTATGGTATGACTCTGCTCCTTATGGCGTAAATCTGGGTACACGCAATCTCAGCGCAAGCGCCATGCCGTTTGCCACAAACGGTGTTGCGGGAGGATCCGCTGTCTATTTTCCGGCGACATCACAGAACGCCAGTTTCTTCTATACGCCCACAACTCATCCGAAAAACGGATGGCCGGTCGGGTCACACGCGGTTTCAGTCAGTCTTTGGCTGAAGCCGGATGAGATGCCGTCGAATCCGACGTACATTTACCGTCACGGCAACTGGGGTGGCAATGGTCGCCAGTTCACGCTTTGGGGAATGGACAACGGCACGAAATTGGAAGTCTGCATTGACAATTGGCTGACCGTTGATTCGGCGAACTCTCCCATGATCGACACCCCGGACCTAATGGACGGAAATTGGCATCATGTCGTGATCTGCTATGCTGACAACACGTTGAAAATGTGGTATGACGGAGAGCTGAGGACAACCAAGACGAATACCCATTCCCTTGACATTTCTTATGGGACGGAAATGAATATCGGATCCGCTGAGGCCTGGGCGCGCTATGTTGGGGCGGTCGATGAACTGAGCATTTGGGACCATGCCTTGACAGAGGCCGAAGTCGAGGCCGAATACGCCCTCGTCCGGGGGCCAGAGAACTTGGCGAAGCTGTTGCCAGAACCAGTGTGCCATTGGGCCTTTGAGGATCCTGCAAATCCAGGGAAAGATGAAATGGGGCATTCTGATCTCGTCGCACATCCTGGGATTTCTGCCCAACCGAGCTTGGTTGGCGGGGGAAGACAGCTTGGCGCAATCAACGGCTATGCGGCGTGGCGCGATTGCGCGTTTCATTTGCCCTCTTCCAGTTTCCCCGAGACCTTCCCCACGGGTCAGGTGCCTTTCACCGTGTCTGTTCGCCTTGCTTCTTCCGGTTTGCGCCCAAGGCAGTCGATTCTCCAGTGGGGGCATGATTCGGATGAGCCAAAGATGTTCAGAATCTGGAATGACGACGATCCTCGTCGTTATCGCGTAACGTTTGGTTCTCGGACGGTTCGTTTCTGGGGCTCGAATTGCAACGCGGGCATGCGTGATGGCAGCTTTGTTCACTTGGTCGTGACTGTGGACGCGAAGGCTGGCATTATTCGCATGTTCCGCGATGGAATCCTTGAGAACAGCATTGAGGACTCCCCTGTCGCATTGGGAGATGGAGACCTGTATCTCAATGCGGGTCCGAACGATGCGGTGACGACTTGGTCGTATCTTGACGATGTGCGGATCTACGACAAGGCCCTGTCGCCCTATGAAGTGCAGATCCTTTCTCGCTCGCTCGCGACAGGAAAGGTTGGCTCTGTGTTGCCTGCAGATGGCCCGGTTGTCGTCAATGCGGGAGCAACGCTGTCTATCGACTGTGAAGGTCTGGCCGTAAAGTCTGTGTCAGGCCTTGGTGATGTGGTTCTGGCGGCAGGGTCCACATTTGAGGCGGATGACTGGGTGGGCTTTTCCGGAAGCGTAACAGGGCGTGGAACGCTCCTTGTCTCGGACAAGGCTGTGGGTCCGACATCCGGGGGTGTCTCGACCGCCGTCTCGTTTGCCGACAACACGGTTGCGCTGGTCGCCGCCAACAGCGCCCGGCCTCGTGTGGTGACATCGGGCCGTGTCTGGTTGCCCAAATCGGGGAATCTGAAGCTTTTGGATGAGGGCGCTTCGGTTCCGCAATGGTATGGGAAGGTCTTCAGGATCGCGGACTGCAGCGGTTACGAGGGCCCGCAGGATACAACGGGGTGGACCTTTGAGCCGTCGGATGACGATCCGCGCCTGAAAGGAAGATTCTACTTTTCAGACGGTGCTCTCTATTTGAAGATGAAGGGTGCAGGAACATGTGTGATAATTCGATAGCAAGAGAAGGTGTTGCTATGCGTAGGTTTAGCGGCATGGGCTTATGTCTGCTGTTGGTGTCTGCGGTAGCGTTTGCAGATGCTCCAACCCGATTGGTCAACGGCTCTTTTGAAGGTGAGCCTGACGGCGTTGCATGGCGTTTGCCGCGATGCTGGTCGATCGTTTCCGGAGTCGGTCGGAACGGCTCGAAGGCGGTTGTATGGGATAACGAAGACCCGGATCTCTACGTGTATCCGTCACAACCGCTGGTGGTCCATCCCGGATCCAGATTCCGTTTTCAAGGATGGGTTAAGGTAGAGCGCGGCGAATTTGCCCGTCTCCGACCCGGCATTGACATTGACTGGAGTGATGCAGACGGGAAGTGGATGGGAGATGGCCGTGCATCGATGGTTGTTGATAACGACCCCAATGCGCAGGGGTGGAAGCGTCTTGAGGGCCGGTTTACGTTTCCAAAGGGCGCGGTAACGGCAAGGTTCCTTTTCTACATCCCAAAAGGAATGACAGGGCGGGTGCTGTTCGATGATATGGAACTTGTGCAGATAGAGGAGGAACCGCTTGTCTACTTTCAGTGCAGCGCCTATCGCAATTCCTTTGTGGCGGAAGACGGTGAAATCCGCTTTGCGGCCATGCTGAGCCTGAACACCGAGAGGAATAGGCTTGAAGACTATTCTTGCGAGGTTCGCTATGAAAACGCAAAAGGGGTGGAGACAATCCTCCCTGTTTCGGATTTTGACGAGGAACGAGCAATGTCGGCGATTTCGGCTGGAGATTTTGCGTTAGGTAGGCAGGATGTGATGTTTCGTCTTCGTCTGAAGGACAAGGTCATTGCGGAGAGACCATGCACGGTGGTTCGTTCCGTGGAACGTGTGCGACGCCGCATCTCGATAGACAGGGATCACCGTGTCCTCATCGGCGGACGGCGGTTCTTCCCTCTCGGCATGTATACTGATCGCAAGATGACGACTGAAGACTTTCGGCTTTGGGCGCAGGCTCCACTTAATTTCACGACGATGTATGGCGGAACCGACCGGGATACGCTTGACAGATTTGCCAAGACAGGCACCTATGTCTGTGCTGATGTGCGCAGCCTTATCTACGGCTACAACCATTCGGCTGTGTGCAGATTCAAGAACTTTGACATGTCGAGGGCAGCTCTTGAGAAGGCCGTGGACGAGCTTGGCCCGCATCCGAACTTTTTCGGTTGGTATCTTGCGGATGAAGTTCCAATGGCCCAGGTTCCGTTTGTCGTCAATGTCAATGAATTGCTACAGAAAATCGACCCGGACCATCCGACATACGTCGTTTCGGACAACCCGCGGCACATCCGGGATATCTTGCCGACCTTTGATGCGATTGGCATGGATCCTTATCCAATAGGCGGTCGGCAGCGGGATTTGTCGCTTGCGTCGAAATGGCCGAGACTGTGCCGCGAAGCGATGTTCGACTTCCGCCCCATGTGGCAGGTGCCCCAGATGTTCAATTGGGCATGGTATCGTAAGCCGTATGTCAAGGATTATAAGTGGACGGCAAGTCTCCCAACCCGTCGGGAAGTCGCGAACATGACTTGGCAAGCCATTGCCGCTGGGGCGAATGGCATTTGTGGATATTCTTTTGGCTCGATGCGAAGGAACGGCAAGGCGGCCGAGCAGAAGAAATTCTGGGAGGATCTCTGTTGGGTCTTCCGGGAGGTCAAGTCGATGGAGTCTGTTCTCCTGTCGGATGACATCCCGTTCCCAGCAGAGTCGGTTCCTGATGCCCTTGTCGTGCGCGCCTTTCGGCTTAAAGGCGTTGAATATCTTCTGATCGTGAATCGCACGCACAAGAACCAGACGGCTGCACTCGAACTTCCGGAGGGCATCTATTCGGCTTGTGCGGCAGTGTGTGGAGAAGGCGTTTATTTGGACGGTCGGCATTTGCAGATTATCTTCGATGGTCTTGGTTATGCATTTCTCAAGTTGACCCGTTAAAATTATGATGAAACGTCTGATGATGGTGCTTGTGTCTTTCCTTGCGCTTGATATTCGTGCGGAGCCTGTCAAGGTCATCTTTGATACGGATATGTACACGGACTTCGATGACGTGGGGGCGCTGGCATGTCTGCATGCCCTTGCGGACGCTGGCGAATGCGAATTGCTGGCGACGGTCGTCAGCACACGTGAATGTCTTTCGGTGGCGATGTGCGAAATCGTCAATGGGTACTACGGAAGGCCCGAGATTCCCGTTGGCTGCGTTCAGGGGATTGGCCTTGGAAAGGAGAATGCGGACCTGAATGCGAAACGTTTCGGCTCGACGGTCAAGAAGTATGCGCAGTGGGTGAAGCACCAGAACTCGTCAGACGCGCCCGATGCAAATGATGTCTACCGTGAAGTCCTGCTGTCACAACCGGACAGGTCGGTCGTCATCTGCTCGGTCGGTTTCCTGACGAACGTGCGCAAGCTCGTGGAGACGGATCGTGATCTCGTCGCGCGCAAGGTGAAGCGCTGGGTGGCGATGGCGTGCAAGTATCCGTGCGGACGCGAGTACAATTCTGCTGAGGATTGGCAGTCCTCAAAAATCGCACTCGAGAAATGGCCGACGCCAGTCGTTTTCTCCGACTTCGACTACGGCATCGACTGTTTTGCCGGGAAGAGACTTGCCGATTCAAATGTGACGGAGAACCCTGTGGCGGATGCTTTTCGGGCCAATGTCGGAGACTTCAATGGTGCTGCAGGCCGATCCGCCTGGGATGAAACGGCCGTCCTTGTCGCCGTGCGCGGAACGGAGAGTTATTTCAATATCCAACGGGGTGTTTACCGGATGGTTGGGGGACAGGGAGACAACGAATGGTTGCCAGACGAAAAGGATGGCTCACATATGCGTATCACAGAAAAGATTCGCAAGGCCGAAGTCGGAAAGATCATTGACGAGTTGCTTTGTCGCAAGCCGCTTTTGTTTTGAATGTTATGATGTTTGATTTGGTTTTAACTGGGTTGGTGATGGGGCTGACTGGGGCATTGCTGTCTGCGGATGGTCATGCAAGGGACTTGCAGTCGGAAATCGATGCATTGGCGGCGAATGGCGGCGGGACGTTGACGCTCAGTCGGGGGACGTATCGGACGGGGGCTCTTTTCTTCAAGCCGGGCGTAAGGCTTCATCTGGAAGCCGGGGCTGTCATCGAGGGTGTGGATGAGGCTACCGGATATCCGATGCGCGAGACTCGCATCGAGGGCGAGACCTGTGTTTACTACCCTGCGCTGATTAATGCGGACCATTGCGACGGCTTTGCGATTTCTGGCGAAGGAACTATTGACGGGCAGGGTGCAAGCACATGGGAGCAGTTCTGGAGGCGACGTGCGGCGTCGCGGTCGGGGGATTCGTTTCCCAATAAGGCACTGATGCGTCCGCGTGTGCTCTATGTGAGTAATTCCAGGAATATCGAGGTCTCAGGCGTTACCTTCAAGAACTCAAAGTTTTGGACTACGCATTACTATAACTGTGAGGATGTCAATATTCATGACTGCACCATACTTGCGGAAGTGCTGAAGGATTCAGCCGGTAAGACGCTCAAGGGCCCCTCGACAGATGCGATAGACATCGACAAGTGTCGGCGCGTCACCGTGCGCAATTGCCGAATCTCCGTTAACGACGACGGCGTTGTCATCAAGGGGGGCAAGGGGGCCTGGGCGAATGATTATGTGAAACATCCGGAAAACGGAGGGTCATCCGAGATTCTCGTCGAAAACTGCCTGTTCAGCTATCCGACCCATCATGCCATGACCATTGGCAGCGAATGTCCTGAGGCCGATGGGATCACGATGCGGAATTGTACAGTCAATGGCGTAGAGACGCTTTTGTATCTTAAAATGCGCACGGATACGCCGCAACGCTACTCGAATATCCTAGTTGAGAATGTGACGGGATCCTGCGCGACTTTCTTTAGGGTGAACGCTTGGTCGCAATACGAGAACCTCGAAGGACGCACGAAGGAAGAACTCAAGAGCTTTGCGACGAACGTGATCCTTCGCAATAATGTGATTACATGCAGGAAGGTTCGGGAAGGGAGCGGCGAGGGTGAATATTTTGAGCTGACGGATCTGGTAATGGAGAACAACACCTTCTCTTTCTTTCATCATACCGCAAACTTTGGAAGGCTGAGGTGATCACTCTCTGTTCCCTTTTTGCGTCTGCGGCGGCGTTTGGACGTTTCAACGGAGAGAACGAAATCTCTCAACGGAGAGAACGCGACGACTCAACGGAGAGAACACCGCGTCTCCGTTGAGTCGTTTTGTCCTCTCCGTTGAGACGTTTTGCTGTCGCCCCTGAGCGGTGCGTGGAGTGTCCCGTCCCGTTGGAATCACGATCCTATTCCGGATCGTGCGACACACAGAATCCCATTTCGCGCGACACAGAACACGCGGAATATACCTACACAGAGGACGGTACCTCGATGGAACGGATTAGGTGCGTTCCTGTATGACCGTCACGAGGAGGTAGGCGATGAAGGACACGACCCAGATCCCTGCCTCCAGACGGGTAATCTGGCCGTCTTCCCTCGGTCTGCGCAGGTTCAGCCCGAAGATGCCGATGGAGAGCGAGAGCGCGACCATCACGCCGAGGTCTCGCGTCAGGATGGCGGAGGAGACATCGCGGAACGGGCTGATTGTCCCGCTGACCCCCACGACAGCCAGCGTGTTGAAGAAGTTCGAGCCGATGATGTTGCCGAGTACGAACTCGTGCTGGCCCTTTCGCGCCGAGACGATGGCGGAGGCGAGTTCCGGGAGCGACGTGCCCGCCGCCACCACGGTCAAGCCGATGAGCAGTTCGGAGACGCCCAGTGCGCGCGCCATGTCGATGGCTCCCCAGACGAGAAGGTGTGAGGATCCGATCAGGATGGCGAGCGCGAGCGCGAGCGTCATCCATGGGCGACGCATGTCCGTAGGCGCGTCCGCCTCTATGACGGCGTCCGCCGACTGACTGCGCCGGTCGAACCAGCAGTAGACCGGGAGGAGGACCGCGAAGGCGCCGAGCGAGGCCAAGCCGTCTAGGCGCGAGAACGCCTCGCCCGCGCAGACGAGTAGGCAGGAGAAGAGCGAAACGCCGACGAGGAGTGGAACGGCGAAGGCGATGATTGCGGGGCGAACGCGGATGGGCCGGATGAGCGCCGCGACGCCCAGGACGACCGCGATGTTGAAGATGTTGGAGCCGTAGGCGTTTCCGAGCGAGAGGTTGGCGTGTCCCATGAAGCCCGAAAGGGCCGAGACGGCGAGTTCCGGCGCGGACGTCCCGAAGCCGATCACGACCATGCCGATGACGAACGGAGAGACGCCAAGGCGCCGCGCGACGACGCTCGAAGCGTCCACGAACCGATTGGCGCTCCAGGTCAGCAGCCAAAGGCCGCCGCACACGAAGGCCAGGGAAAGCCCCAGAGGAATGTCCACATACATCTCCCGTTCTCCTTGTTTCTGCTTGTTGCCGAGGCGTGCGTACCGTACGCCCCTTTTCTAATGTAAATGCCGTGAAGGGGATCTGGGTTCATTGAAATCGGATGAAACCACGGTCCGCGTGCCCCTCCCACGCGCACGCGGAAATGTGGTATAATAAGGGTCCGTTATGTGGAACTACTCCGAGAAGATGATGGACCATTTTCGCAATCCGCGGAATGTGGGCAAGATAGAGAATCCGGATGGGACGGCGACGGTCGGGTCCCTCGCGTGCGGTGACGCGCTTCAATTTCAGTTCAAGCTTGGTGAGGACGGCAGAATTGCGGAGGCGAAGTTCCAGACCTTCGGCTGCGCGAGCGCGATTGCGAGTTCGTCGGCGTTGACCGAGATGGTGATCGGCAAGACGCTGGAAGAGGCGAAGAAGATCACGAACCAGCAGATTGCGGACTATCTCGGAGGGCTTCCGCCGCAGAAGATGCACTGCAGCGTCATGGGGCGCGAGGCGATGGAAGCGGCGATCAAGAACTACGAGACGGGCGAGAACACGGACCGCAACCTTGAGGACCAGACGCTTTGCACGTGCTACAACGTCTCAGAGAACGAGGTCCGTCGCGTGATTGCCGAGAACCAGTTAACGACCGTCGAAGAAGTGACGAACTTCACCAAGGCAGGTGGCGGATGCGGGCGGTGCAAGGCCCAGATCCAGAAGATTCTTGACGAGCTGCATCGGTAATGGACATGAAGATTGGCTTTGACAACGAGAAGTATCTGAAGGAGCAATCTGAGGAGATTCGGCGTCGTGCGGGCAAATACGGGCGCCTTTATCTTGAGTTCGGCGGAAAGCTCATCAATGATTTCCATGCGGCGCGATGTCTGCCTGGCTACGATCCCAACGTGAAGCTGCGGCTTTTGCAGACGCTGAAAGACCATGCCGAGGTCATCCTCTGCCTTTATGCCGGCGACATCGAGCGCAAGAAGATGCGTGCAGACTTTGGCATTTCCTATGCGGATGATGCGCTGAAGCTGATTGACGACCTCCGCGTGCTGGGGCTTACGATGCGCGGTGTCGTCATCACGCGATTCCAGGACCAGCCGTCCGTGAAGCTCTTTCGCGCGAAGCTTGAGCGGCGCGGCGTTCGTGTCTACTACCACTATAAGACGGCAGGCTATCCGGCGGACGTCGATACGATCGTCTCCGATCTGGGCTACGGCAAGAACGAATACGTGCAGACCGAAAAGCCCATTGTCGTCGTGACGGCGCCGGGCCCGGGGTCGGGCAAGTTCGCGACCTGCCTGACGCAGATCTACCATGAGTATCGGAAGGGGCAGGTCGCGGGCTATTCAAAGTTTGAGAGCTTCCCGGTCTGGAACTTGCCGCTTGATCACCCGCTTAACATCGCCTACGAAGCCGCGACGATTGACCTGCACGACCAGAACATGATCGACCCTTACCACAAGGCCGCGTACGGCGTCGAGACGGTGAACTACAATCGGGATGTGGACGCGTTCCCTCTCCTGGTGGCGATTTGGCAGAAGATGACGAAGGGGGTCTGTCCCTACAAGAGTCCGACCGACATGGGCGTTAATCGCATCGGTTTCGGCATCATCGACGACGAAGTCGTTCGCAACGCCTCAAAGCAGGAGGTCATTCGTCGCTTTCTCCGCTATCAGTGCGCGTTTGCCGAGGGGGCCGTGCCGCGTTCGATGGTCGAGCGGGCGGAAGAGCTGATGGATTCTCTCGGCCTCAAGACGGAAGACCGGATTGTCGTCGAGGCCGCGCGTCGTGCAGCCGAAGAGGCGCAGCTTCAAGGCAAGGGCAAGGCTGGCGGAACGATCGTCTCGGGCGCGGCCATTGAGCTTGCGGACGGACGACTCGTGACCGGGCGAAACTCTGACGAGATGCATGCGGCGGCGGCGATGGTGATGAACGCGGTCAAGACGCTGTCGGACATTCCTGCGCAGATTCCGCTCATCAGCCCGAACATCATCCATTCGATCGCTCACATGAAGCAGGACATCCTCAAGGTCGGCTATACGTCATTGAACCTTGACGAGGCGCTGATTGGGCTTGCGATCTCATCGACGACGAATCCGGCGGCGCAGATCGCGATGGAGAAGCTCAATGAGCTCCGCGGTTGCGAGGTGCACATGACGCACATGGTTACGCCTGGTGACGAGGCGGGCCTACGCCGCCTTGGCTGTCGCTTCACGTCTGATCCGTATTACGCAACGAACACGCTTTTCAATGGTGAACGCTAAGAGTTTGCTTTTCGTCCTGCCGCTCCTGTCGGGTTGCCTGACGGCCAAGACCCCAGACGTCTCGACTTGGACGATCGAATACGCCGCCGCGCCTTCGGTGGCGACGGCTACGCCTGCCGAGGGCTCGCCGCGCGGGAACGTCCGCATCGCGCAGGTCGCTGTGCGCGCGCCGTACGATGTGAAGGCATTGGCCGTGATGCGGTCGAACGGGTCGTTGGCGTTTGACCCCTACAACCAGTTCGCCGCGCTTCCGGCGACGCTTCTCAAGAGCGCCGTGCAGGACGCGTTCTTGGCGCACGGCACTTTCCGCACGGCGGTTCCGGCCTCGTCACAGCTGACGACGGAACTCTCGGCAGAAACGACCGTGACGCGTCTGGCCTTGGACTGTCGGACGTCCGGCACGCGGTTCGCGACGGTTGAATTGACGGTTCTCCTCCTGAAGGATCGCGCGGTATTTGCGTCTGCCCGTGGCGCGGGGCGTGCCGATGCGTTGGACGGCGACTACACCCGCGCGTTCTCCGAAGCGTTCTCTCAGGCCGTTTCATTCGCATTGGCGCAACTCTGATGCGTACGAATCCGTCTTTTCTGGCTTTTCTCGGTGAATCCGCCTGTAGCGCCGTGACGACGCTTTTCCAGCCTCGTCAATTCCGTCTGGGCGATGCGGCAGTGGCGTTCCAGCGTGCGGCGTTCGACGGCTTTCTGGTGACGATTGGCGTCGGTTTCCTGCTGGGTGTCATTCTTGCGTTCCAATGTGCAGCGGCTCTCCAGATGTTCGGCGTCGAGGTTTACGTTTCGGACATGCTGGCGATTGCGCTTTTCCGTGAACTTGGGCCGATCATTACGGCCATCATCCTCGCGGGCCGTACGGGAAGCGCGTTTGCGGCGGAGATCGGCACGATGAAAGTGGACGAGGAGCTGGATGCATTGACGACGATGGGGCTTCCGCCTGTCCGCTTCCTCGTCCTGCCGCGTGTCGTCGCGGCGATTCTTGCGATGCCCGTCCTCACGATTTTGGCGGAGATTGCGGGCTTGGTGGGCGGTGCGCTTGTCTTGGAGACGATGCGCGTGCCCCAAACGGTCTATTGGCATCATGTGGCCTCGACATCAACCGTTTTCATGATCCTTTTCGGCCTTTGCAAGAGCCTTGCGTTTGGCTTGCTTGTCGGCCTCATTGGCTGTGCGGCAGGCATGCGTACGCAATTGACGGCGGACGGCGTCGGCCATGCGGCAACTTCGGCGGTCGTCGGCTCGATTGTGGCGATTGCCGTCTCGGACGGGCTGATTGCCGTCATCTGCCACCTGTGGGACGTGGCGTAGTGCGGGCGGTTCGCTGGCGACGGAAACGGCTGTGGAACTCTCAGGCGAAGGCACGCCCTTGAAGAGATGCGGCAGAAATGGTATCATTTACGGCGTTTATGGGCGAGAAGCTGATCATTGATGTCACGCGATTGAACCCCGAAGGCGAAGAGCTTTCGGGCGAGGTCGCGTGCGTAGACCTTGACGAGCCATTCGTCAAGCCATTTGGCGGTGTGCGCTATCGGCTGACGGCGCAGATCTTCGGGACGGAACTTCTTGTTCGCGGGCATCTTGAGCAGGATTTCGATCTTGTTTGTTCGCGGTGTGGAAAGGACTATGACGATACCATCAAAGTTGATGATTTCACGCAGTCTTATGAGATAACTGACAAGGTTTCAGAGGTCGATTTGACGGAAGATGTCAGAGAGAGTATAATACTCGCCCTACCGACATACCCGGTCTGTTGCGAGTCCTGTCCGGGGATCGAACAAAAGGAGCGTCTTCCTGAGGACGATCGGTGGAGTGTGCTCGATAATTTGAAGTAGAATAGAGTAAGGAGAAAAACGATATGGCAAGCCCTAAGAATCGTGTGTCCAAGCGTCGTAAACGCGAACGCGTCGCTTCCCTTGAGAAGCCGATCCTCGCGCAGACCGGAACGTGCCCTGCGTGCGGCGCGACAGTCCGTTCCCATCGTGCGTGCCCGAAGTGCGGGATGTACAGGGGGCGCAAGGTCATCGCGGCGAAGTAATCCCGCCCGTTTTGACGAAAGAATCCTCCGGAGCTTTGTGCGAAGGGGGATTTCAGGTTTTTCTTTCAGGTTCTCGGAGCAAAGGAGGCTTGACGGATGACACGTGTTGCGCTGGATGCGATGGGCGGTGATTATGCCCCCGAGCAGGTTGTTGTAGGTGCGGTCGAGGCGGCGGCTGGCGTGCCGGACGTGAAGATTCTGCTTGTCGGGCAGCTTGCGCCGATTCAGGCCGAACTTGAGAAGCTCTCGCCCAAACTGAAGGAGACGGCTCAGCGGGTGATCGAGAAGGGATCGCTTGAGATTGTTCACGCGCCTGACATCGCCGAGATGGACGAGTCGCCGGTTGAGGCCGTCCGGAAGAAGAGGGATTGCTCGATCAACGTCGCGATGCGCCTTGTGAAGGAAGGCCGCGCCGACGCGTTTGTCTCGGCGGGCAATTCGGGCGCGGTCGCGACGAGCGCGATTCTGACGCTCGGGCGCATCTCTGGCGTGAAGCGCCCTGCCATTGCGACGGTCCTCCCGAACCGCAATCCGCAGCGCCCCCTCATGCTCCTTGACGCGGGCGCGAACATGGATTGCCACCCCGAGTGGCTTGTGCAGTTCGCGATCATGGGCAACGCCTACTCGAAGGCGGTGCTGAAGCGCGGCACGCCGTCCGTCGGATTGATTTCCATCGGCACCGAGGACTGCAAGGGAAATGAGATGACGAAGCAGACCTTTCCGCTTCTCAAGGAAGTGAAAGACCTGAACTTCGTCGGCAATATCGAGGGCAAAGACCTCTTCAAGGGCCATATCGACGTCGCCGTCTGTGACGGTTTCGTCGGAAACGTCGTTCTGAAGACGACTGAGTCGATTGCGAAAGCGATTGGCTACTGGCTGAAGAAAGAGTGCTTCAAGGGGCCGTTGCGCTTTCTCGGGGCGATTCTCCTCAAGGGCGCATTCCATTCGCTGAAGGAGCAGCTGGATCCCGAGATCTATGGTGGTGCCCCGCTTCTCGGCGTGCCGGGGACCGTGATCATCACACACGGCAGTTCCTCCCACAAGGCCATTTACTACGCCGTAAAAGCCGGCGTCGCTGCGGCGACCAACGACGTGTCCGGGCTCATCGCAAAGGCGATCGCCGACCACGCCGAGGATCAGAAGCAGAAATGAGTGACTATAATTTCGCTGCCATCGAGAAGAAATGGCAGAAGTACTGGCTCGAACACAAGACGTTCAAGACGGACGCGGATGGGAAGGGCGAGAAGTTCTATTGTCTTGACATGTTCCCGTATCCGTCGGGCGCGGGTCTGCATGTCGGGCATCCCGAAGGCTATACCGCGACGGACATCCTTTGTCGCTACAAGCGCATGAAGGGCTTCAATGTCCTGCATCCGATGGGATGGGACGCGTTTGGTCTGCCGGCCGAGCAGTACGCCGTCGAGACGGGGACGCACCCCGCCATCACGACGAAGAAGAACGTGGACCGTTTCCGTGAGCAGATCCGTGCGCTTGGCTTTTCATACGACTGGGACCGTGAGGTCAATACGACAGACCCAAAGTATTACAAGTGGACGCAGTGGATCTTCGAGCAACTTTACAAGAAGGGTCTCGCCTATGTCGCCGAAGTGCCAGTGAACTGGTGCCCGGCGCTTGGTACGGTGCTGGCGAACGAAGAAGTCATTGACGGGCGCTCGGAGCGCGGCAACCATCCGGTCATCCGCAAGCCGATGCGCCAGTGGATGCTGAAAATCACTACCTACGCTGAAAAGCTTCTTGAAGGGCTGGACGATTTGGATTGGCCTGAAGGCGTGAAGGAGATGCAACGCAACTGGATTGGCAAGTCCGAGGGGGCGTTGGTGGACTTTGGCGTGGAAAAGCGGGACCATGAGAACGCGAAAGGGGACGAGGAGAAGATCACGGTCTACACCACCCGCTGCGACACGCTCTTTGGCGCGACATACATGGTCTTGTCGCCGGAACACAAGCTTGTCGCGAAGTGGCTTGCCGATGGCGTGATCGCGAATGCGGATGCGGTTCGGGAATACCAGAAGAAAGCCGCGTCAAAAAGTGACTTGGAGCGCACGGAACTCAACAAGGAGAAGACCGGCGTCCGCCTGGAGGGCATAAGGGGCGTCAATCCCGTCAATCATGCGGCGATTCCGATTTTCATCTCCGACTATGTGCTGGCGACCTACGGCACGGGGGCCATCATGGCCGTTCCGGCGCATGACGAGCGCGATTTCGACTTTGCGAAGGTCTTTGGTCTGCCAATCGTTCAGGTCGTCGCTCCGGCGGATTCCGATGCGGCGCGGAACGCCTCGAAGGATCCCGTTCCCTACACGGCGGATGCGGCGTTTACCGATATCGCGGCGGGCGTGATGGTCTCGTCGGGATTCTTGACGGGGCTTTCGGTCGAGGAGGCGCGCAAGGCGATGGTCAAGTGGCTCGCCGAGAAGGGCGTTGGTCAGGCGAAGACGCAGTACAAGCTTCGCGACTGGCTCTTTTCGCGTCAGCGCTACTGGGGTGAACCGTTCCCGGTCATTCACTGGAACGACGGCACGCAGACGCTCGTCCCCGAAGAGGACTTGCCGCTCACGCTTCCTGCGCTTGATGACTACAAGCCGACGGGTTCGGGCGAACCGCCGCTCGCGAAGGCGACGGACTGGGTGAATGTCGTCGATCCGAAGACGGGCAAGACGGGCGTGCGCGAGACGAACACGATGCCGCAATGGGCGGGCAGCTGCTGGTATTACTTGCGCTACATCGACCCGACGAACGACAAGGCGTTTTGCGATTCCGAGCTTCTGAAGAAGTGGCTGCCAGTCGATCTCTATGTTGGCGGCGCGGAACATGCGGTCTTGCACCTTCTTTATTCGCGCTTCTGGCACAAGGTCCTCTTTGACCTCGGGCTTGTGCCGACTTCGGAGCCGTTCCACAGGCTCGTCAACCAGGGCATGATCTTGGGCATGGCGTACAAGAACGCGCGTGGCGTCCTCATCCCGATGGACAGGATCTCGTGGAAGGATGGCAAGCCGTTCGGCCCGAAAAACTGGGGAATGGACGGTGCGGATCTGTCCGAGCTTGAAGAGTTGATCGAGTTTCCTGCGAAGATGTCGAAGTCGTTGAAGAATGTCGTCAACCCAGATGACGTCATTCGCGACTATGGCGCGGATTCGCTTCGCCTTTATGAGATGTTCATGGGGCCGCTGCAGGTCGTCAAGCCGTGGCAGACCTCGGGCGTGAAAGGCGTCCACAACTTTCTCAAGCGCGCAAATCGCCTCGTGACCGAGACGAAGGTCGCGGACCGCGCCATGACGAAGGCCGAGGCGAAGACGCTTGCGGCGATGATCAAGAAAGTCGGCGAGGACTTGGAGGAGCTTGCGTTCAACACGGGCATCTCCGCGATGATGGTCTTCCTGAACGAGGCCGAGGACGAGGCGAAGGCGGGAGATCTGCCCAAGGAGTTTCTTGAGAAGTTCGTTCTCTGCCTGTCCCCCTACGCGCCACACCTTGGCGAAGAGCTCTGGTCGTTTCTTGGGCACGCCAATACGCTCGCCTATGAGCCATGGCCGGCGTATGACGCGGCGGCGCTTGTCGAAGACGAGATAGAGATTCCGGTACAGGTCCTCGGCAAGCTGCGCGGGCGCGTCCGTATCCCGGTCGCGGCGACGCCTGCCGAGATGGAGGCGGTGGCGAAGGCGAATGCCGATGTCGCTCGGTTTTTGGACGGCAAGACGGTCGTGAAGGTCATTGCCGTTCCGAAACGGCTCGTCAATTTCGTTGTCCGTTAAGAGTTCCCTGCGGCAGGACCTGATGCAACTGCTCGTGGGCTTAAAGAAAGGATCAGGTCGGATGGTCGCTCTCAAGCAGACGAGTGCCGCGCTTGCGTGCATGGTGGCATCCCTTGTGTCTGGGGGACAGATGTGGACATTTTCGTCGCCGCGCGTCTGGTCGCGCACGTCCAAGGCCGCGACGCTGACGATACAGGCGGACGGCACGCTTGAACTGCGCCATGCGGCGAAGGAGGACTGGGCCATCCACGGTCTTGCGCCAATCCCCGTGAAGCCGGGGGATGTCTTCCGGATCAGCTGTGCGTCGAAAGCGCTCCCTGAAACGCCGGCTCACCATCCCTATTCTGTTGGCGCGATTCTGCGGGACGAGAAGTCAAATGTCGTGCAATGGACCTACGGTTCGCGTACGGCGAAGCCGGGATTGCCGGTCACAGCCGAGTTTATGGTTCCGCAGAGCGTGGTTTCCATCGAGCCGCGCATTGTTGGCTTTGACGTGACAGGCGTCGCGATTTCGGATTTCAAGGTCGAGTTCTTGGGGAACCGCTTGCCGCAGGGTGGGGTTCATCCGGCGGTGCTTGCGGTGGAAACGCCTTTCCTTTCAATCACTGTCTCGGGGACGAATGCCGCGCTTTCGGTCACAGACAAGCGCACGGGACGCGTTTGGGCTCCTCGGACGGCGGACGGGCTCTTCGTGACCGAACTGACGCGTGCGGGGCGAGCCGTCTGCGTGACGGCTGTCGATCCGAAGACCTTGCGCGCGTGGGGCGTCCTCGTCTCGCCGTCGCCGGTGCGACCAGAACTGCTCGTGACGGTGACAGGCGAGGGCGATTTGCCGACGGCGCTGGACTATCCGCAGGCGTTCGCGACCAAGACGGGCGACCGCTTGATTGTCCCGATGAACGAAGGTATTTCCTTCCCCGTTGATGAGGCGGAGTCCCTCCCCGCGCGTCTCGTCACGTATGGCGGGCACGGGCTCTGTATGAGTTTCTTCGGCGTGCAGGACGATGCCACGGGCTCGGGTTACATGGGGATTGTGGAGACGGCGGATGACGCGGCGGTGACATTTGTCCGTCCCTGCGCGGGAATCCCGTTTGCCGCTGGCGTCAGCTGGGAGGCGCAGAAGGGCCGCTTCGGCTATCCGCGGCGTCTGCGTTACGTTTTCTTCGACCAGGGCGGCTATGTCGCGATGTGCAAACGCTATCGCGCATATGCACAGGAGAAGGGGACGCTGAAAACGTTTGCCCAGAAGGCGAAGGACCGCCCTCTCGTAGAGAGGCTTCTCGGTGCGCCGAACGTCTGGTGCTGGGACAAGGACAAGGTCGGCATGGCGAAGAGACTCAAGGCGGCGGGCGTCGATCGCTTCTTGTGGAGTTCGGGCGGAACGGCGGAGCAAGTCGCCGAACTGGCGAAGATGGATGGCGTTCTCGTCAGTCGCTATGATGTCTATCGTGACATCTACCACCCTGCACAGCTCAAGAAGCTCGGCTGGAAGCGCGGCACGAACATGGACGCCTGGCCGGAGGGTGCGGCGTGGAACAGCGCAGACTCGAATGACTGGCGAAAGGCCTGGGGTGTCCAGGCGAAGGACGGGACCTGGACGCATTGCGCCTGCATGTGCGACGCCGTCTCGGCGAAGTTCTGTCGTAAGCATGTTTCGGACGAGTTGAAGACGCATCCGTACAATACGCGGTTCATCGACGTCACGACGGCATCGGCTTGGGACACGTGCAGCAATCCTGCGCATCCGATGACGCGGAGTGACAGCCGCGCCTACCGCATGGATTTGCTGCGGCTTTTGGGCGATGACTTCGGTTTGGTCGTCGGCAGCGAGACGGGACACGATGCGGCCGTTCCGTTCTGCGACTATTTCGAGGGTATGCTTTCGCTCGCGCCGTACCGCGTGCCGGATTCGGGACGGAAGATTGGCGAGGTGTGGACGAACGTGCCGCCGCGCGTGGCGAAGTACCAGGTCGGCGCGGCGTATCGTCTGCCGCTTTGGGAACTGGTCTACCACGACTGCCTGTGCGCTCACTGGTACTGGGGCGACTACAACAACAAGTTGCCGACGCTCTGGGACAAGCGCGACCTCTTCAATGTCCTCTACGGCACGATGGGCATGTACCTCTTCAACGAGAAGCAGTGGCAGACGGACAAGGCCCGCTTCGTGCGCAGCTACCGCGTCACGTCGCCGGTCGCGCGCCAGACCGGTTTCAGCGAAATGCTCGACCACCGTATTCTCTCCATCGACCGCCTCGTGCAGCGCACGGTGTTCGCGGACGGCACGGCGGTCACCGTGAACTTCGGCGAAAAGCCTTTTCGCCTTTCGGATGGGGAGGTGCTGGCAGGTGGGGATTTTCGTGTCCAGAGCCGCTGATCGGAGCTGGGGCATCTGCCTTGTGCTTTCTCCGTGCCACGGTTGAAACCAAGTCAAGAACGACCTGAGATTTGATATAATACGCATCGTAAAAGGAGACTATTAGAGCATGAACATGAAAAAAGAGTTGGTGTTGTCGGCTGTTGCGCTGAGTGCGTTGCCGTTGTTCGCGAAGATTGAGCTTGCCACGCCATTTGCGGATGGCATGGTGCTTCAGCGCGGGATGGAAGTCCCCGTCTGGGGCAAGGCCGAGCCTGGCAAGAAGGTCACGGTTGCTTTTGCCGAGACCACTGCCGACACGGTTGCGGCGGCCGACGGCGCGTGGTCGGTGAAACTGCCGAAGATGGAGGCGTCGAAGGAAAGTCGCGTTCTGCGCGTTGCCGAATGCGCGGCGAGTGATCAGACGGATGTCGTCGAGCTGAAGGACATCCTTGTCGGCGAGGTCTGGATGTGCTCCGGACAGTCGAACGCCGACTGCCCGATTTGGGGGAACGGGCCTCGCTATCGTGACGGATGGGGCGCGATGACGCTCACGAGTACGGACAAGCCGTTTGTGCGCCTCGTGAAGACGCCGCTTGTCGCGTCAGCCGAGCCGCGCTACGGTTACAGGGCCGTCTGGATGAAGATGACGCCCCAGATGTTTGACATGTACGAGAAGGGCCAGCGCATGCCCTCGGCGATGGGCTACTATTACGCGCTTGAACTCGCGAACGCGCTGGACGTCCCGGTCGGTCTTGTGGACAGTTCGTGGGGCGGCACGAACATCGACGCCTGGACGCCGCGTTCGGGTTATGCGGGCCTTTCGGGCCTTGATGCCGAACGCGACTGGAAGAATGTGTCGCAGCAGGAATGGAAGGATTCGATGCGCAAAGGCCCGATCAGCAGTTGGATTCAGCAGCCTTCCGCCCTTTGGAACGGCATGGTCGCCGCGTATGCGCCGATGGCCTGTCGTGGCTTCATTTGGTATCAGGGCTGCCATAACGCGGGCGAATATCAACGCTATTGCAACAAGATGCACGCGCTTTACAACGGGTGGTCGAAGGAGTTCGCGAATCCTGCGCTGAAACTCTACTTCGTGCAGCTCGCGCCGTGGGGCTATGCCGGCATCGCGAACATCCAGATGGCGCAGGCACGGTTCGAGCAAGAGGAGCCGAACGCCGGCATGGCCGTCATCAACGATGTCGGCAACCTGAAGGACATCCATCCCAACGACAAGCGCACGGTCGCCAAGCGACTCGCGCTTCACGCGCTCAAGCGTGACTACGGCTGGGCGTCGGTGCGCGACAACTCGCCGACGCTGAAGAGCTGGAAAGTCGAAGGCGACGCTTTCGTCCTCTCGTTCAACGATGCGGAGGGCTGGTACGTCTACAATCCCGACCGCTCGGTTGACGTCGGTTTTGAGGTCTGCGGATCGGATGGTGTCTGGAAGTCTGCGAAGATTCTCAACCTCGTCGAGGACAAGAACCATGTGCGGAATGGCCCCGTGAAAGGCAAGGACCTGGTCGTTGCGGCTGACGGCGTGAAGTCTCCGGTCAAGCTTCGCTATCTCCATTCCGCGCCGTGGTTCGGTGCACTCTACAATGAGGTTTGTCTGCCGCTCGGCGCGTTCGCGATCGAGAAGGAGTAAATGGACATCTCCTCCCCCAGCAACCCGAAGCTCAAGTATGTGGTGAAGCTGAGAAGCTGCGCCACACGCGAGAGTTCGGGCGAGATGATTGTCGAAGGCTATCGCGAATGCCGTCGTGCGCTTGATAACGGCTATAGGCCGCGCGCGATCTTCCACTGCCCCGACTTCTATCTCAAGAACGAGAATGAGCCGACGCTCGTTTCCGACTGCGAAAAGCTTGGTGCGGAGATTTACGCCTGTTCAAAGGTCTGCTTTGAGAAAATCGCCTACAAGGAACGCCCCGATGGGCTTCTCATGGTCGGGCCGCACGTCTCGATTCGGCTGAAGGACCTGAAGCTTCCCGAGAACGCGCTCGTCATCGTCACGGAGGCGATTGAGAAGCCGGGCAATTTGGGGACGATCCTGCGTTCGGCGGACGCGGCTAAGGTTGCGGCGGTCATCGTGTGCGACCGCACGACGGACATCCACAACCCGAACGTTGTCCGCGCTTCAACGGGGACGATGTTCTCCGTTCCGATTGTCGAGGCGACGAGCGACGAGGCCTTGGCGTATCTGAAGGCGCATGGGTTCTGTATTCTCGCGGCGACGCCGCATGCCGAAAAACTCCACTTTGAGGTAGACTTGACGGGGAACGTCGCAATTGCCCTTGGCGCGGAGCAGTATGGCCTCACGGCAAAGTGGATGGACGGCGCGGGCCTACGCGTGCGCATCCCGATGCTGGGCCTTGCCGATTCGCTGAACGTCTCGGCGGCAGCGACGATTCTCGTCTACGAGGCCGTCCGTCAGCGGATTGCCGCCGGGCTGGATCGGGTTCCCGCTTTCGTGCCGTGGCATGGGGAGGGACAGATTGACCACTGAGCCGAGTCTGGAAAGGGAGGACTTGGAGAAGCCCTATTCCCATCCTGCTGCAGATATGATACAATTGCGACATGCGTTTCGTTAATCCGCTTTTCCTCGTTCTGACGGTCCTTGTCCCTGTCGCAGGGCTTTGGTGGGCCTTCTTGCGCGCGCGGCGCGAGAAGGCGTTGTCGAAGATCACGCTCAGCGTGCCGAAATCGTCGTTGGCGGGCTTGCAGCTGACGCTGATTCTCGTCGGGCTGGCGCTTGTCCTTTTCGCGGCGGCGCGTCCCCAGTGGGGCAAGACGACGGAGAGGGTCGCGGCCCGTAGCCGCAATGTCGTGGTTGCGATTGACGTTTCGCGTTCCATGCTTGCGGCGGATGTGCGCCCGAACCGCCTTGAGCGTGCGAAGGCTGATGTCGCCGACCTCATCGACTCGCTGGACGGTGATCGCTGTGCGCTTGTTGCGTTCCGTCGAACGGGCGTTGCGATTTGTCCGCTGACGACGGATCGCGCGTTCTTGCGGAGTGCGCTTGAGCAGATGTCCGTCGAGTCCGCGCCGCGCGGTGAGACGGATTTGGGCAGTGCGATTCGTGCCGCGCTTGACGCGCTTGATCCAGCGGCGGATGACCACAACGCGATCATCATGATTTCCGATGGCGGCGACTTGCGTGGTGAGGCGCTTGCCAACGCGGCGTTGGCCCGGAAGCGTGGCATACCGATCTTTACCGTTGGTATCGGTGATCCGCGCGTGGGTTCGCCGATGCCGTCCGAAGATGGGCGTGGTTACCTCAAGTACAAAGGCGAAACGGTCAAGGTGAAGCTTGAGGAAACGGCCTTGAAGGCGATTGCCGAAGCGTCGAAGGGGCGGTATGTCCCGCTGGCGACGGCGGGGACGGCCGAGACGACGCTTGGGGCGATTTACCGACGCTTCTTGCGTCAGGTCGCGGCGAAGGAGCAGAACGAGGAGGCCGAACGTGCGGCCGAGCGCTATCAGGTCTTTCTTGTGCCGGGCCTCGCGCTGTTGATAGCCGGTGCGGCACTTTCCAAGGGTCGGTTCGGCGGGAAGAAGACTGCCGCGCATGACTAAAACCTCTCGTTCACGGAGAATACGTAAGATATGTTCAAGGCGGTCATTCTTGCTGGCGGGTCAGGAGAGCGGTTCTGGCCTTTGTCAACGCCTGAAAAGCCGAAGCAGTTCCTGCGCGTCTTTGGCGGCGAGAGTCTCATCCGTCAGAGCGTGACGCGTCTGCGCGGTCTCGTTCGTCCCGAGGATGTCTTTGTCGTCACGTCGAGGGCGCTGGTCGCGGCGACGCGACGCGAACTTCCGGAACTGCCGTGCGCGAACATCTTGGGTGAGCCGATGCGGCGCGATACTGGCGCGGCAGTCGCGTTGGGCGTTGGCGCGGCGGCGGGCGCGGGCGATCCCGTCATCGGCTTTTTCCCCGCCGACCAGATGGTGATGAAGCCAAAGACGTTCGTGAGGGCCGTCAAGACGGCGATTGCGCGTGCGAGGAAGACGGCGTCCATTGTCACGCTTGGCATCCGTCCCGAGTACCCGGCGACCGGGTTCGGCTATGTCGATCCCCTGTCGGGGCGGTTTGTCGAGAAGCCAGACGAAAAGACGGCGAAAGCGTATCTCAAGAAAGGCTATCTCTGGAATGCGGGCATGTTCATTGCGCGTGTGGAGACTTTCCGCGCGGCTTTTGCCGCGTACGCGCCGGCTCTCGCGCCGTTGGCGGCGTGCGCCCGGACAGCGTCCATCGCGAAGACCTATGAGGCGTTGCCGCGCATTTCCTTCGACTTTGCCGTCATGGAAAAACTGCCGCGTGTCGAGGTCGTTGCGGCGGATTGCGGGTGGGATGACGTCGGAAGCTACGGCGCGTTCGACCGCTATTTCCCGCATGACGCGCGTGGCAATGTACGCGAAGGTCCCTGTACGGTCGTTGAGGCGGACGGCAACATCTGCGTCGCGCGTTCGGCGCGCATTTCGCTTCTTGGGGTGAAGAACCTCGTCGTCGTCACGACACCCGATTCTGTGCTGGTCGCCGAAAAATCCCGCATTGCCGAGATGAAGAAGCTGTTTGCGAAGTGAAGTACAAGGTTGTTATCGCCTATGACGGTACGGGATACTCTGGCTGGCAGTATCAGGACAATGCTGTCGGCATTCAGCAGGTCGTCGAGGAGGCCCTGTGCTACTTGGAGGGTGCGCCTGTGCGCATCTTCGGTTCGTCGCGAACGGATGCCGGCGTTCATGCCGTTGGCTTCGTCGGGCACTTTTGCCTGACGAAGCCCATTCCGCCGAAAAACCTCGTACGGGCGATGAATTCGCGGTTGCCGGAAGCGGTCCGCATCCTGAAAGCTTCTTATGCGAAGAAAAGTTTTGACGCGCGGCTTTCGGCAAAGGGGAAGGAGTATCGCTACCAACTCTACCAGTCGGACATCCTGCCGCCGCACCTGGTTCCCTATTGGACCTTCTGCCATCGTCCGCTAGATCTCGATGCCATGCAGCGGGCGGCATCGCATTTCGTTGGCGAACACGACTTCCTTTCGTTTGCCGCGAATCCGAACCGTGAACTGGAAACGACGGTACGCCGCATCTTCTCGTTTGTGGTGAGGCGCGTCGGGCCTCGCTATACGTTCATTGTCCGGGGCGATGGCTTCCTCTACAAGCAGGTTCGGTCCATGGTCGGATTCCTGATTTCCGTCGGAAAGGGGAACGAGAAACCGGAAGCCGTGCGTGAACTTTTGGAGATGCATCCGCCGCGCACCGCCCGCGTCGAGACTGCGCCGGCGCGCGGCCTTTTCCTTTGGAAGGTGTTCTACTCGTCCGTTCCGCGCGGTCGTTGAGCTGCGATTTGCGGCCTTCGGAACTGACTTGTGGCGTTCATCGGTTGCCTGTACGGCGGTCGGGTCCGGATTCAGAACAAAATTCAATGGTTGTTTAGTCCCCTATTGCGTCGTTTAACGCATTGTGCTATACTTCACGCCAAGGAGACTGTTCAGATGACAGCGAGAAGACGAATAGGCTGGATGGGACTTATGGCGGCGCTTGTCCTGTCTGGCTGCGTGACGGATGATGATGTCACGCGACGGACGAAGAGCCGCGACGAAGCTGTGGCGCGGCGGAGACGCGAGACGGCGGCGTTCTTCGCGACGAACGCGGCCCCGCTGACGCTTGCGCAGGCGGTCGGGCTTGCACGGGAGCGCACGCTCTACCTGACGCAGGCGAGCCTTGATGCCTCGCTTGCGGAGATTCGCAAGGGAACGGCGTTTTCGGCGTTCCTCCCCCGCCTCGACGCGAAGTACATGTACGCGGCGGCGGACAAGAACCTTGTCTCTGAGCCGATTCTCGCGGGGCGGGGCCTGACGCTCGGCGACTCGATCGAGACGGCGAGCCTCACGCTTACGCAACCCGTCTTCGTGCCGAACGCCTGGCTGATGTTTTTCGAGGCGCGTCACCTGCATGCGGCTCAGGAATACCGCCTTGAGCGTGCGCGGCAACTGCTGGACATTCAAGTCACGGCGCAGTTCTATGAGTCTGCCGTCGCCGATGCGCTCATCCGCTCCTATGAGAGCGAGACGAACGCGACGACGGCGTTGGAGCGGCAGGTGTCAGATCTCGTGGACGAGGGCCTTGTGACGAAGCCTGATCTTGCCCGTGTGCGCACCAAGCGGAAGAACGATTGTTTTGAACTCAGGAAGGCGAACGACCGGGCGGAACTCGCGCGGGCGAGGCTTGCGGATATCCTTCGCTTCATGCCGGGCGAACCCGCGCTCAAGGCGGACGGTGCGTCGATGATGAAGGTCTTGGAGAATTCGCAGGCGCTGACGCTTGAGGACGCGATCATGGCATCGCTCACGAACCGCCTCGACCTCTTCGCGACCGACCGGATCACAAAGGTGCGCGAAATTGAGATCTGGCGGTCGCTGACGGAATGGCTTCCGGAGATCGTTGTCGCGGGGGGCGGCAACTACGCGAGTCAGGAGCTGTTGGCGACGTCCCGGTTCTGGAGCGGCGGACTCGTTGGTGCGCTTAGCCTCTTCAAGGGCTTTCAGTCGGTGAACGACTACTGCAAGGCCCGGGAAGAACGCAAGGCCGAGTACGAACTGCTGGAGAACCGCATGATGGCCGTCGTCGTGTCGGTTATCGACGCCTATCGGAGCCGCGAACGCGCGGAGGAGGGCGCGGCGGTCGCTCGGGCGGCGAGAGAGTCTGCTCAGCTTGACTACGATTCCGCCAAGGACCGGTTCGACGAGGGGCGGGAGACGTTCTCGAACCTCATGGACAAGATTGCGGCGTTGGAGAAGGCCAAGGTCCGCGCCGCATCGGCCGAATACGCCCGTGCCCTTGCCGAAATCGTTTTTCGCAATGCCATTGGAGAGAATCTGAAATGAAGACTGTGCTTATTGTCACAACTGTCGCGCTCGTCCTGTTCGCCGGGTGCGGAAAGAGGAAGCCCGCCGCCGTAACGCAGCCAATGACCGTCGCCGTGACGCGCATCGAGGCGGAGACGCCCATGAAGAGAGTCCTACGCGTTCAGGGCAGTTTGCGCGTGAAAGACGCCGCCTCCGTCGCCGCCCGCGTACCAGGCACGATTGACGCGATCAAGGCGGAGGAAGGTGCATTCGTCACGGCTGGTACGGTTCTCTTCACCGTTGACCAGGAGAACCTCTCGAACGCCGTGCGGGCGGCGTCAGACGATCTCGCGATTGCGCGGGCGAAGAAAGCGGAGGCGGAGGCCGCACTTGAAAAGGCCGCAAAGGATCAGGATCGCCTCCGTCGCCTGTTGGAGCGAAGCGCCGTCACGAAGGACCAGACTGAACGTGCCGAACTTCAGCATCGGGTGGCGAGTGCGTCCGTGCGGGCTGCGAACGCTCTTGTCACGAAGGCGGAGGCAGGACTGGCGGTTGCGAAGAAGAATCTTGCCGATTCTGTCGTCAAGGCTCCGTTCGACGGCTCGCTCACCAAGAAGCTTAAGAACGTGGGCGACTACGCGACGCCCGGTCGGGCTGTCTTCGAGATGGAGAACATGTCCGTCCACGAGGTGACGTGCCAGCTCAGCTCGGATCGTTATGCCGAGATTGTGGTCGGCAAGACGCAACTTGTCGCGACGAACCCCGCTTCGCTTGCCGGAAAGGCGTTCCCGATTACTTATAAGGCCGCTACGGTCAGCAATCTCTCTCGCACGTTCGAGGTCCGGGCCGAAGTCCCGATGGCGGAGGATATGATCTCCGGGATGATTATCGACGCGGAGATCGTGACGCGCGCATTCACGGCGGCGACATTGCCCGTTTCCGCGCTCGCCTTTCGTGGCGAGAAATGGGTCGTCTTCGCTGTCGAGAACGGCAGGGCTGTGAGCCATGACGTGCAGCGTGGGACGGAATATGCGGGCCGCGTCGAGGTCGGCAACCCCGACGCGATTGCAGGCAAGAACATCGTTGCGGACGGTATTTTGCTCCTTAATGAGGGTGACGTGGTACGTGTGAAATAAACGGTCGAAAGGGAGACTGAGAAATGTTCCTCGTAAAGGCATCCATTAAGCGTCCGATCGCGATGTCGACGCTTCTCATCGCGATGGGCGTCTTTGGCGTCCTCGCGTTCCGCGACGTGGGCGTTGACCTCGTTCCCTCCGTGGACACGCCGTACGTGACCGTCAACGTCGTCTACCCAGGCGCATCGCCGGACGAGATCGAGTCCGCCGTCGCGAAAAAGGTCGAGGACGCCGTCGTGCAAGTCAACGGCATCAAGCACATGACGACGACATGCCTCAACAACCTCTGCCAGGTCCTGCTGGAGTTCGAGCTCGATCGCGACGTGGACGACTGTGCGACAGACGTGCGCGAAAAGATTTCTCTCATCCGCGCCGACCTGCCGCAGGCGGTAGAGGAACCGAAGATTCTCAAGTTCGATGTGAACGCCACTCCGGTCGTGACCGTGGCGCTGATCGGTTCCCTGCCCGTTGATGAACTGTACGATTACGCGGACGACAAGCTCAAGAGCCGCTTCTCCTCGCTTCCTGGCGTCGCCTCGGTCGATCTTATCGGTGGCACGAAGCGCGAAGTCATCGTGGAGGTCGATCGGCGGAAGCTCGCCGCGCGCCAGCTTTCGCTTTACGCCGTCGCGCAGGCCGTCGGCAAGGAGAACGTCAAGGTGCCGATGGGACAGATTGATGACGCGGGGCGCGAATACGCCCTTGCGTTTGACGGCGAAGCCAAAGAGCTCGAGCGACTTGGCGACATTGAGGTTGGCGCGGTTGCAGGTGCGCGCGTCTACCTGCGCGATATCGCGACCTTCCGTTATGGCAGCGAACGGGTAACTTCCTCGGCTACCTACGACGGCCGGCCGGCCGTCCTCATGAAGATTGTCAAGAAGGGTGAAGCGAACGCCGTGGCCGTCGTCGACCGCGTCAAGGCGACGTTCGCGCGGCTTGGAAAGGACCTGCCCGGCGGCATGGAGCTGAAGTGGTTCCGCGACGACGGCACGTTCATCGACGAGCAGGTGAAGGACGGCTTCGGCTCGATTTGGCAGGGTGTCCTCCTCACGGGCTTCATCCTCCTCCTCTTCCTCGCGGACCTGCGCACGGCGCTCGTCGCGTTCGTTTCAATTCCCGTGACGATGGTCATTGCGCTTGCATCGTTCTCGTGGTTCGACTACACGATGGACGCTGCGACGATGTCCGCGCTTGGCATTTCGACGGGCATTCTCGTCACGAACTCCATCGTCGTCCTCGAATCGATCGCGGGGGCCTTCGCGAAGATGAAGAAGGGCGACAACGTCGGGGCTGTCGTCGAGAAGGCCTCTTCGTCCGTCGCGCTCGCGGTCGCCGCCTCGGCGCTCACGAACGTCGTCGTGTTCCTGCCGATCGCGGGAATGAAGTGCCTCGCGGGCAAGTTCCTCGCGCCGTTCGCCGTTACGGTCACGGCGGCGACGTTCGTCTCGCTCCTCGTCTCGTTCACGCTCACGCCGATTCTCGCGAAGCTCAGCTACGGCTGGTTCAGCGGCATCAACCGCGTTCTTCAGAAGGCAATCGTCCCCTGGACGTGGCTGTACGCGCGCATGGAGCGTTTTTACCTGTGGTCCATGGACGGCGTCTTCCGCGTCCCGAAAACCTTTCTCCTCGTCGTCACGGCCTTCTGCGCTCTGGGTTTCTGGTTTCTCGACGGCAAGATTCCTTCCAGCTTCTCGCCGCCCGTCGATCGCGCCGACATCGCGATCAAACTGGAGTTTCCGGCCGATTATGCGCTCGGGAGGACGCATGCGCGCGCCGAGGCTTTGGCCGAGAAAATCCGACGCGACCCAGCCGTCGAACACGTCACCGTTCAGGCAGGCAAGGTGCAAGGCATGGTTGGGCAGGCCTCGCAGGGCAGTTACCTTGCCGAGATCGACGTGCGGCTCGTGGACAAGCGTTTTCGTGCGCTTGGCAGCTCGCTCGACGAGGTCATCGACCGTTTCACTGCGCTCTGTGACGAGGAGGCGGACGTGCAGCCCATCGTCCTCAATCCACTCCTTGTCGGTGGCATCGGCCAGCAGATGCGCTTCAACGTCATGGGCGACGATCTCGACGCGCTCGCGCGGGTCGGCAATGACCTGACGCGCCGCCTGGCGGCCGATCCGCTCGCGAGCCAAGTGCAGAACTCGATCCGCCCAGGCCGCCCCGAACTCCGCTTCTACCCGAAGCGCGAGGTCCTGCACGACCTGAACGTCCCCGCCGTCGCGCTCGGCTACGATCTACGCGGGACGGTGACGGGGCTCAAGACCTCGACCTTCACGCGTGGCGACCGCGCGTTCGACATCCGCGTCCGGTGCGACGAGCGCGAGGGAGCCGACCAGTTCGAGGCGCTGAGCCTCCCTGGTCCGGACGGGCGGCCTATTCCGCTCGAGGCCCTTGCCGAGGCGCGTCCGCGTCTCGCCCCGACGCAGATCCTCCGCTTTGAGAAGGTGCGCGAGGCGGCGATCTACGCGAACCCTGCGACGGGGAAGGGCAACTCGGTCGTCATCGACCGGACGGCCGAACTTGCGAAGGAATTGGTCCCGGATGGCTTTTCGACTTCTTTCTCTGGACTTGCCGAACTCATGCAGGAGGCGACGGAGGAGTTCTCGGTCGTGATGGTCGTCGCAATCGTGCTAACCTACCTCCTTCTCGCTGCGATCCTCGAAAGCTGGACGCAGCCGTTCATCATCCTCCTGACTGTGCCATTCTCCTATCTCGGACTGTTCGCCGCGCTTTGGCTGACGGGACAGGAGGCGTCCATATTCTCGTTGCTCGCGGGCGTCATGCTCATCGGCGTCGTCGTCAACGCGGCGATTCTGCTCATCGACGCGGCCAACACGATCCGCCGCACGGAGGGCCTGACGGACATGCGCGAGCTCCTGTTGCTGGCGGCGGCGCGCGAGTTCCGCCCGATCCTGATGTCGATGTTCGCCGCGCTCTTCGGCATGTTTCCGATGGCGTTTGGCACGGGCCTCGGCTCGGAGCTGCGCGCGGGCATCGGCGTCGGAGCCGTGGGCGGCATCCTCGTCTCATCGATTCTTTCGCTTTATTTCATCCCGGCTTCTTGCCTCGCCGCAAGCCGCAAAAAGGAAAGACCATGAGAAAAATACGCAAGGAGATTCACTCGACAATGACAAAGAAGGTCACAAGGACACCGAGGCTTCTGAAGGATGTGTCCCGCGAGCCTTATGGACGTCGTGCGCTCATTGCGGCAGCCGTGGAAATTTTCGCCGAGCGTGGTTACGAGAGCGCGTCCCTCCATGACATCTCCAAGATGGCTGGAACGAACGTCGCGCTGGTGAAGTACCATTTTGGCTCTAAGGAAGGTCTCTACGAGGCGGTGGCGAGGGCTGTTTACGAGAAAGACCTCAGCGGTTTTCTCGCCATTGCCAAGGATGTCTGTGACGAGGCCAGTTGGCGGATAGCCGTGCGCACGTGGTTTTGCAAGGTCGTCGAGGCCACGTGCAACCCCAAGTCGCGCCACAATTTTGTCGCCCGGATTGTGGCGCGCGAATTTGCCGATCCCTCCCCACTTCACGGTACGGTTACGAAACTCTTTTATCAGCCGCTTCGTAAGGCGTTCGCCAACCTCATCCAGATGGCCGTCACGAAGGATGGCTCGCCGCTTGATGATCTACAGACACGGCTTTGGAATGCGGCTCTTGGCGCACTCTGTTTCTCCCATGCGGCTGTTCGTCCGAGTTGGGCAGGGATCTACGCGCCCAAAGGCGTCACGCGTCGTGAATGGGCCGAGGCGGAGGTCGATTGGATGTGCCAGACTGTCTTTGCCCGACTGAAGTACAACAGAAAGTCGGATGACCGCTTAAGGGTATCCAGCATTTGATGAGCGGGCTTCCCCTTGGGGCAATCCGGTATCAAAAGGACGTTCGCTATTGTAACGAGCTGCGATCGGCCCAGTAGTAGTCGTGGTTTCTTTACTTTGGTGAGTTGATTATGTTATAATTCACTCACTTAAACTGAAATAAGAACTGATAAAAGACAAAAATGAACACGACAGACAAAAAGTACGTCTATTTCTTCGGAGCAGGGCAGACCGAAGGCAATGCGGATATGCGTGAATTGCTCGGTGGCAAGGGGGCCAATCTCGCGGAAATGGCGGGGCTCGGGCTTCCAGTGCCGCAAGGCTTCACGATTACGACAGAAGCTTGCACGCGCTACTACGATGACGGAAAGAAGATAGGCGATGACATTATGGCGCAGGTCATGGAATACATCGACAAGCTTGAGAAGTCGGCTGACAAGAAGTTTGGTGATGCGCAGAATCCGCTCCTCGTTTCCGTCCGTTCGGGTGCGCGTGCGTCGATGCCGGGCATGATGGACACGATTCTGAATCTCGGCTTGAACGAGACGGTCGTCAATTCGCTCGCCGAACAGACGAAGAATCCGCGCTGGGCGTGGGATTGCTACCGTCGCTTCATCCAGATGTATTCTGACGTCGTGATGGAAGTCGGCAAGAAGTACTTCGAGAAGCTTATCGACGAGATGAAGGAGAAAAAGGGGGTCAATCTGGACGTGGAGCTGACGGCCGACGACCTCAAGGATCTTGCGGGACAGTTCAAGGCCGAGTACAAGGCGAAGATTGGCGCGGACTTCCCGTCTGACGCGAAGGAGCAACTTATCGGCGCGATCAAGGCTGTCTTCCGCAGTTGGGACAACCCGCGCGCGAACGTTTACCGCCGCGACAACGACATTCCGTACAGCTGGGGAACTGCCGTCAATGTCCAGATGATGGCGTTCGGCAACCTCAACGACGAGTCGGGCACGGGTGTCGCCTTCACGCGCGACCCGGCGACGGGCGAGAAGAAACTCATGGGCGAGTTTCTCATGAACGCACAGGGCGAGGATGTCGTCGCAGGTGTCCGTACGCCGATGCCGATCGCGAAGATGGCTGAGGTGATGCCGGAGTGCTTTGAGCAGTTTCAGAAGATTTGCTCGACACTCGAATCTCACTACCGCGATATGCAGGACATGGAGTTCACGATTGAAAACAAGAAGCTCTTCATGCTCCAGACGCGCAACGGCAAGCGCACAGCGAAGGCTGCGCTGAAAATCGCGTGCGACCTCGTCGATGAGGGTATGCGCACCGAGGAGGAGGCCGTCCTAATGATTGAGCCACGCAACCTCGACACGCTCCTTCACCCGCAGTTCGACACCGCTTCGCTCAAGAAGGGCAAGGTCATGGGGCGTGGTCTCCCCGCGTCGCCAGGTGCGGCGTGCGGGAAAATTGTCTTCTCGGCAGATGAGGCCAAGGCGTGGAAGAAGCGCGGCGAGAAGGTCGTTCTCGTGCGTCTCGAGACTTCACCGGAAGACATCGAGGGCATGAAGTCGGCGCAGGGCATTCTCACGGTGCGCGGCGGCATGACATCTCATGCGGCTGTTGTCGCACGAGGCATGGGGACATGCTGCGTGTCGGGATGTCAGGAAATCGCGATGGACGAGGAAAACAAGCGGTTCACCCTTAACGGCAAGACGTTCAAGGAAGGCGACTGGCTCTCGATTGATGGCTCGACCGGTAACATCTATGACGGCGTCATCACGACGGTCGATGCGACGATTGCGGGCGAGTTTGGCCGCATCATGGCGTGGGCCGACAAGTTCCGCCGCTTGAAGGTGCGCACGAACGCCGATACGCCGCGCGATGCGAAGAAGGCGCGCGAACTGGGCGCGGAAGGCATTGGCCTTTGCCGCACGGAGCATATGTTCTTTGAAGCGGACCGCATTGCGGCTTTCCGTGAGATGATCTGCTCCGATACCGAGGAAGAGCGCCGCATTGCGCTTGCGAAGATTCTTCCGTATCAGCAGGATGATTTCGAGCAGCTTTACGAGGCTTTGGAAGGTGCCCCTGTCACAATCCGCTTCCTTGACCCGCCGTTGCATGAGTTCGTCCCGCATACTGAAGATGAGATTGCACTTCTCGCGAAGACGCAGAACAAGCCAATTTCCCGCATCAAGGAGATTATCGAGAGCCTTCACGAGTTTAACCCGATGATGGGCCATCGTGGTTGCCGTCTCGCCGTCACCTATCCGGAAATTGCTCGTATGCAAACGCGCGCCATCATCCGTGCTGCGATCAATGTGCAGAAACGTCATCCGGACTGGACGGTGAAGCCAGAAATCATGATTCCGCTCACGGGCGAGATGAAGGAACTTAGGTTCGTCAAGAACATTGTCGTTGAGGCGGCGGATGCCGAGATCGCATATGCGGGCATCGGACTCTCCTATGAGGTCGGCACGATGATCGAGATTCCTCGTGCGGCGTTGACGGCTGATGAGATGGCGAAGGAAGCCGACTTCTTCTGTTTCGGTACGAACGATCTCACGCAAATGACCTATGGCTTTTCGCGTGACGATTCGGGCAAGTTCCTCTCGGCGTACTACGACGCGAAGATCTTTGAGAACGATCCGTTTGCGAAACTTGATCAGGTCGGAGTCGGCAAGCTTATGCAGATGGCGATCTCGCTTGGCAAGCCGGTCAATCCAAAACTTCACTGCGGCATCTGCGGCGAACATGGCGGCGACCCGACATCGGTCGAGTTCTGCCATAAGATAGGGCTTGACTATGTGAGCTGTTCGCCGTACCGTGTGCCGATTGCTCGTCTTGCGGCGGCTCAGGCGGCCCTGCGTAAGTAAACGCAGCGAAAGTGAACAGTAAATAGAAGCAATAGGACGCGAAACAGCGCGAGGCCCCGCTTCGTGGGGTCTCGCGTGGCTTATATCAGAGCCGTTCGCGTGCGATGGATATCGTGGAATCGAATCCTCAAAATACCCCCTTGCGCACAAGGGCAAAAAAATGGTATACTACAACCACTTTTCGGAGCAACGGGGTTGTGGCGCAATTGGTTAGCGCACTGGACTGTCGATCCGGGGGTTGCGGGTTCGAGCCCCGTCGACCCCGCCAATCTTGAAAAGTCGAGCTTGCCTCGTGGTGTAATGGTAGCACCGCAGATTCTGATTCTGCTTGTTGGGGTTCGAGTCCCTGCGAGGCAACCATTTACCAAGGGCTTCACAAATGGGGGTGAACCGGTTTCGACGGGATGTGTTGAGGTCAGGTCGCGCGTCGAGGATTCTCGTTGGCCTCGTTAAAAAACGGGAAAAAACTGTAATTGCGAACAACGATTACGCTCTTGCCGCCTAAATAAAGGCCGCAATGTCGATCTGCTGACGTCCGATGAGCAGGAAGGCATAATTTATCGGGCCACGCTGCAGGGGGCTCCGCTCGTCCGCTGCAGGGTGCCGAAGCGAGCGGGTGGGTGCGGATAAGCCCGGCTGTCGGCGTACCGCATCCGAGACCAAAGACCGCCTACACGCGTAGAAGTCTGGGTGACGCCATTTCGGACAGGGGTTCGACTCCCCTCACCTCCACCAACAAAGTAGGGACTCTTGAGCCGTCCAAAACGGCGCGGTTTCCCGCATCGTAATAAAGTCCCGTGTTTGGGACTTTTTTGCTATGCAGCCCTGGCGCTATCGGGACTCGCTCCTTTTCCTCCAGCCTGTCTCTATTCCGGGTAAAATCCCTATTTGCTTTTCGGATGCCGTCCCAAACGCAACGGCGACTTGTAAAGGGGGAGGGTGGTGGGTCAGCAAAAACTCCTTAAGCCACTTTGGCCAGACGTGAATCGTAAGCATGTGCGGTCTCTCCGTTGAGCGATTCCCTGTGGATTGGGTTTATCCAGTCTTCAAGCTGCCGGATCTGGCGTCTCGTGAGCCGGTCGAAGTCGGTTCCCTTCGGATGCCGTCTCCTGACGAGACGGTCGCAGTTCTATACGGCGCCTTGCTCGTAGGAGGCAAAAGCCCTCGTGTAGCATGTCTCGGCCTCGAGCGCGCGGTCGAGCCGTTTCTGGCTTAGGAACTCGCGGCCGTGGACTCTCGCGAAGTGCCGCGGCGATGTCCGGGCGCACCGGTTCACGTACTGGTTCCAGGCGGTCCCGAGGATTTCGCGTCGGTGGTCCGTGAGGCGTTTCCACGCGTCCTGCCTTATGGCATGCCTCCTTTTGCTCATGGCGTCGATCTTTCGTGTTCTTGGTTTGTTTGTCAGCTCCATGATACACGACTCCCTCGACGCCGTGGGCGTTTTTCTTCTGCCCCTCCCCATAGGGGTGTCGTGGCTTGTCTTTCCTCTTCTCCGATCCTCATGGCCTTCCTCGCTTCTTTGCTGACCCGTTAGATATTACCATTTTGGCCATTTGGAAACCCTATTCGTGGCGCGGCGATTTTTGATATAATCTGATATGTGAATATGGATAGCACAGAATCTCATGTTCCATTCCGAGAATCCGTTTGGAAAAGACATAATGAAGTTATTCTTTCAAACAAAGACGATTCCTGTACCTATGTCTATAAGCGCTGAGAGCATTGTAATGGGCGTGACTCTGAATCTTGCGCATCGAAAAGCAAGAATATTAATGATTACATGGCTTCTGTTGACATTAGTTCCTGCTTGTTTTGTTGTTTTCGTAAACTCTGGGCGAATGTTTCTTTCTTCCACTTTGTTTGGTTCATTATTTGTTGTGTGTATCTTCAGCATTGGTATTAGCATTGTCTTCATGTGTTTGCACGGTGTATTTCGTGATTTGGAAAAGTATCCTAGACCCAAAGGATCACGCGGCTGTAAGGAGGTCACATTGTCATGAAGACCGACTTCAAGAGGTTCAGACGATTGAGAAAAATGGCCTTAGTGTTGCTGATTCCAGCTGTCGCAGGATTTGTTTGTACAATAATAGCATTGGCTGGTTTTGGATGGAAAGCCGCCGCTCCAGGCATTCTATGCATGATTTTTTTCGGACTTCCTGCATTCTTCTGTGAATGTGCCGCCTACGATTGTCTCATTTGCCCTTATTGCGGACAGCGTGCAGTAAAGTCCCATCGAGATTGCCCGACCGACAAGGAAAATAACGAACGGTTTAATGCGATAAGCAAAGGGCGACCATTCAAATGTGTTCGCTGTAATAGAATGGTTGAAACCGCATAGTTGTAGATATTCGTTCCTTTTCGCTTATGTCGCAGGACGTCACGTTTCTCTTGTTTATCTCTCGTGTGATAATATATATCCATGCGTTCCTGCGTCGTGCGGTCGATCACACGTGCATCGGTCTTGTCGTTCAAGAGCTCGTTCCTCGATGCACTCCATGGGTTCCCCTCATTTTGCAAATCCAATGGATTTTACAATTTCCACAATTTTCACCCCCTTGTCAAGGGACGGTCAATAATGATATAATAACCAGACTTGTTTGGAAAAGTAAGGAAATACCTAAATGCCGACTATCAATCAGCTGATTCGTAAGGGGCGTGCGCCTCTCGCTAAGCATTCGAAGTCGCCCGCGCTGAAGAGTTGTCCCCAGCGCCGTGGCGTATGTCTCGTCGTCAAGACAATGACCCCTAAGAAGCCGAACTCGGCTCTGCGTAAGGTCGCTCGTGTGCGTCTCACGTCGGGTTATGAAGTGACGGCCTACATTCCGGGCGAAGGTCACAACCTTCAGGAGCACAGCGTCGTTCTTGTGCGCGGTGGCCGTGTGAAGGACCTTCCGGGCGTTCGTTATCACATTGTTCGTGGCAAGCTCGACTCTCTGGGCGTTGCGGGCCGCAACCGTAGCCGTTCGAAGTACGGCATGAAGCGTCAGAAGAAGGAAGAGGGGAAGTAATCCATGAGCCGCAGAGGTAAAGCCATTGTCAAGCGCATTGTTCTTGACCCGAAATACAATTCGGAACTTGTCGCGCACATGATTCGCGTCATCATGAAGGACGGCAAGAAGACTGTCGCGGAGAAGATCGTCTATGGTGCGATTGAGAAGATTGCCGAGAAGATGAAAGATGATCCGTCGAAGTTCGTGAAAGACGAGAAGACCTTTGCGTCTCCGCTTGAGGTCGTTCAGTCCGCAATCGAGAACATGAAGCCGCAGGTCGAGGTCAAGACACGTCGCGTTGGTGGCACGACCTATCCGGTCCCGACTCCGATCAAGGAGAATCGTCAACTTTCGCTTGCGCTCCGCTGGACGACGCAGTACGCGTCGGCACGTCACGGTATGGGTATGCCGGCAGCTGTCGCTGCCGAAATACTCGATGCATTCGCTGGTCAGGGTAATGTCATTAAGAAGCGTGATGACGTCCACAAGATGGCCGCTGCGAATAAGGCGTTTGCGCATTACGCTTGGTAATCACATCGATTCCACTTTTTCAGGCATCAGGGCGCTGCGGTTCACCGCAGCGCTTTTGTTCTCATTCAGTCTTGTATTTCACCTTATTTTTACTGTTCGTCGTATATTTGTGTGATTAATTGGAAATCTTTCAAGAGTTGAATTTCCCCCCTTGCGCGGTAGGCCGAAAAATTGATATACTATGCACCTGTTCGCTCGTAAGGGTTGAATTCGTTCCTTGAAAACTGCTGGTTGGAGAATAAAGAGAATTACAACTCATATACGAGACCGGGCGGCTCGGCCGTCCG
>CAKTYZ010000018.1 GCA_934635225.1 uncultured Kiritimatiellota bacterium | reverse complement strand
CTTGTCTTTCTTCTTCTTCGATCCCCATGGCCTTCCACTCTTCTTTGCTGACCCGTTAGATATTACCATTTCCCGCGTCTTTCGCGCAAAGGCAAAAAACGGCCAGAAATGGTATAATACTCGCCAATCTCTAAAGCTAAATTGTCATGAAAGGAAAAAAGACACTGCAATCGACACGCGTCGATGGCACAATGGAGGTATTGTGCCCATGCCTCTTTTTGTCGTCTTCTTCAACTTCCGATAGTAAGAAACTATCGGAAGATCACTACTTCGGGAGGACTCGCCTATGAGTGGAAGGTTCAACGAGAACACACGTGTCCAGGTTCCGGCGGCACTTCATTTGTGCCGACTCGGGTACACGTACCTCGACTCCATCGGCGAGGATGACTATGAGCCAAACACCAACATTCTCGTGAAGGTGTTTCGGGAAGCGGTCGCAAGGCTCAATCCTGATATCACGGAAGACAGGGTAAATGCCTTGCTGTCCGAACTCGTACAAGCGGCAAAGAACGATGATTTGGGACGCGAGTTTTTTCAGAAGATCACCGCCACGAGCGGCGAGCGAGTCATTGATTTCAACAATCCGAACAACAACTTCTGGCATTGCACGACCGAGTTCACCTGCGAGCACCCCGAAACCCACGACAATTTCCGCCCCGACATAACGTGCTTCGTAAACGGTATGCCTCTTGCGTTCATCGAGGTGAAGAAGCCCAACAACCACGAGGGCATTCTTGCCGAGCGCGAACGCATCAACAAGCGGTTCAAGGTCAAGTCATTTCGTCCGTTCTTGAACGTCACGCAGCTGATGATATTTTCCAATAACCAGGAATATGACACGGCGAATGTCGTTCCGGTTCAGGGAGCGTTCTATGCGACCATTGCAAAGAATCATACGTTCTTCAATGTCTTCCGCGAGAAAAGCGCGAACATCCTGCGAGAATCCGGTTACAACGACTTGATTGACGATGAGGTGCAGAAGAAGATTCTCAAGCATCGCAACTGCATCCCAATCAGAGAAGACCCGGCATATCAGACAAACAAGGCCCCGTTGACCCCGACGAACCGCATCATCACCTCGATGCTGTCACGGAGGCGTTTCCTGTTCTTGCTGCGTTATGCGTTCGCCTACGTGGAAAAGACGGTGGAACTTGCTGACGGCACGAAGGTGGAAAAACTCGAAAAGCACATCATGCGCTATCAGCAGTTTTTCGCCACGCTTGCCTTGCGCCAGAAACTCTCCGAAGGTATCAAGGGGGGCGTGATCTGGCATACGCAGGGCAGCGGCAAAACGGCCTTCGCCTACTACAACGTGAAGTGCCTCACCGACTACTACGCCGAACGCAACACTGTCGCCAAATTCTTCTTCATTGTTGACCGTCTCGACCTCCTTGAGCAGTCAGTTGACGAGTTCGCCGCCCGCAGCCTCATGGTTCAGACCGTCCAAAGCCGCCAGGACTTGATGGAGAAGATCAGGGACAACAAGCCGATCTACAACCCGGAGGGCAAGCCGGAAATCATCGTCGTAAATATCCAGAAGTTCAAGGAAGATCACACGCCAGTCGTGATCGAAGGTGGCTATAACACGCGCCTACAGCGAGTGTTCTTCATCGACGAAGCCCATCGCGGCTACAATCCCGCCGGCTCCTTCCTCGCAAACCTCCTTGAAGCAGACAAGGACGCGATCAAGATCGCAATGACGGGAACCCCGCTTCTTTCCGACGAAAGGGCGTCGTGGCGCGTATTTGGCGATTACATAGATACCTACTACTACGACAAGTCCATTGCCGACGGCTACACGCTCAAGTTGATGCGCGAGGACATCGAAACGGAGTACCGCGAACGCATATCCAACATCCTTGCAACGCTTGCCGGGGACGTAGAGGTCAAGAAGTCAGACGTCAAGAAGGACAAGATCATCGAGCATCCAAATTACCTCAATGGACTTCTCGACTACATCTTTTCCGATATGCGCAAGTTCCGCATACAGAAGGATTGTCCCCCGGTGGCCGGCATGATCGTCTGCGAAACGAATCCGCAGGCCCGCGAACTTTACCGCCTGTTCGTGGATCGCAACAAGCCGGAGAATCTGCCGCAGGGCGTAAAACCGTTCAAAGCCGTTCTCATCCTTCATGACGAGGGCGACAAGGAGGAACGCAAAGGCTCAATCGCCGAGTTCAAGAAGACGGAATCGATAGATTTTCTCATCGTGAACAAAATGCTGTTGACAGGCTTCGACGCGCCACGGTTGAAGCGGCTTTACCTCTGTCGGAAACTCGATGGACACGACCTCCTCCAGGCCTTGACCCGCGTCAACCGCCCGTATCGCGATTTCCGCTACGGCTACGTGGTCGACTTTGCCGACATAAAGGAGAATTTCGTCGAGACGAACAATCGCTATCTCAAGGAACTTCACGATGCCATCTACGGGCGTGACGGTGAAGATGGCTTCGATGATGGAACCAATCCCGGCGTGCTGCTTGCGTCAAAGGAAGAGATAGAGGCTAAGCTCGAAAACCTCAAAGACGCCCTCTTCATGTACGACATCGACAACAAGGAGGTGTTCCGCAAGCAGCTTGATGCCGATGAAGACAAGTCCCACCTCCTTTACCTGCGGCGCACTCTCGAAGAGGCGAAGGCGCTCATGAATCAGATTCGCAGTTTCGGCGATGACGAACTGAAGGACAAAGTGCGCAATCTCGCTCCCGATGCCGTCCCGCAGCTTCTCGCAGAAGTCAACCATCGCATCGAGCGAATGAACCTCCTTGACGGGCTTGACCGTTCCGAGGACGTTGCCGGCATCATCAACGAGGCCTTGTCGCAGATGGAGTTCACGTTCCGCTGCAAGGGCAAGGAGGAACTGGAGTTTCTTTTCAACGACCTCAAAGACCGCTACCAGAACGTCCGTCGCGAGTTCGAGTCCAACTTCGACCACAACGAGGACAAGTACGTCAATCTGCTTTCCGAGTTCAAGTCGTTCTTCCGCGAGCGTGGCTTCGCGCCGCAGACCGTTGCCGAGGCGAAGGAGGCCATTGGCTACATGGACGGCGTGATGGCGAAGATTCGCGAGATCAACCGCTTGAACAATATGCTCAAGCGCAAGTACCACGATGACGAGAAGTTCGTCCGCATCCACAAGCGAATACGCGAGGAGAACGCCAAGCGGTCGATCCCGCCGGAGAAGCCCGTAATCTCCCTGCGCGAAGTGGAGGTTATGGAAAACCTAAACCGCGTGAAGGCGATGATAGACGATACGATCTATTACAACGTCCACGTGCTCGGCAATCCGCCGGTGTTCAATCAGGACGTGCTTCGCGCCGTCAGTCTGAAGTTGAACGAGATGGACATCAAGGCATCGCTTGACGACCGCAAGTTCATCCAGCGGCAGATAGCGGAGGAATACCTCGCGGACTACGATTTGGCCGGTTAGAAAGGATCTTATGGCAGACAGCATCATCGAACAGTCAACAAAGGAACTCATCGACTCTCTCAAGCAGTCGTGCGGCAGTTTCGGCCTCGGCAACGACGGCAACGAGTACAAGATCATCGTTCAGGTGTTCCTCTACAAATACTTCAACGACAAGTTCGGACACGAGGCAAAGAAAATCGCCGCCGAAGGCTACGGCAAGCGGCTCGCTTCCAGCCCGAAATGGGATGCCGCATACGACAATTTCACCGATGACGAGGTTGAAGACCTGTTCGCCTATCTGCCGCCATCGACTCCTAAATTGCGTCCGCACCAGACAATCGCCCACCTCTACAACGCGATGACGCAGGGCGACTTCTCGGTTCTCTTCGACTCTACATTGCGCGAAATCGCCACACTCAACGCCGATATCTTCTCGATTGCGACCGACTCCAAGACGAAGATAACCGTCTTCGACAACTCGCTCATTGCCGGGACGATAAACGACCCCACCAAGCGCGACGATTTCGCCCGCTCGTTGATGCGCCATATCGCCGACCCGAAGGCCAACTTCGAGCCGATGTTCTCCGAGAAGTATGATTTCTTCTCGACGATGTTCGAGCATCTAATCAAAGACTACAACAAAGACGGCGGCGGCAAGTACGCCGAATACTACACGCCTCGCTCGATTGCGCAGATCATGGCGAGGCTTCTTGTCGGGCGTGATACGAACCTTCGCGGCGTGACGTGCTACGATCCGTCCGCCGGCTCCGGCACGCTCCTCATGGCCCTTGCCCACCAGATTGGCGAAAACCGCTGCGCCATCTACTCGCAGGACATTTCGCAGAAGTCCTCGCAGATGCTTCGCCTGAATCTCATCCTGAACAATCTTGCCGCGTCGATTCAGAACGTGGTGCAGGGCAACACGCTCCTGAAGCCAGGTCACCGCAATCCCGACGGCTCGATCCGAACGTTCGACTTCGGCATTTCCAATCCTCCGTTCAAGCTCGACTTCCCGGAGGAGCGCGAGGCCATCGCCAAAGACACCGTCCGCTTCTGGGCGGGCGTTCCGAATGCGCCGAGGAAGATCAACCCAGACAAGCCCGCGATGAAGATATTTCTCTGCTTCATCCAGCACTTGCTCAATTCGCTTTCCGCAAAGGGCAAGGGCGCGATTGTCGTGCCGACCGGCTTTATCACCGCCAAACAGAGCATTGAGGGGAAAATCCTTCAGCGCATCGTCGATCAGCACATCGTCTATGGTTGCGTCTCCATGCCGTCCAACGTGTTCGCCACGACCGGCACGAACGTCTCTGTCCTCTTTTTCGACAACTCCCGCAAGGCGGACAAGGTCGTGCTGATCGACGCCTCCAAGCTCGGCGAGGAATACAAGGACGGCAACAACCAGCGCAAGCGACTCCGCGACTTCGAGATTCAGAAGATTGTCGACACGTTCCTTGATCAGAAAGCGGAGGACGGCTTTTCGGTTGTCGTTTCGCACGACGAGATCAAGGCCAAGGGCTACACGCTTTCCGCCGGGCAGTACTTCGACGTGAAGATCGAATACGTGCCGATTACCGCCGACGAGTTTGCCGAGAAGATCGCCGGCTTCAAGTCCCGCCTTGCGGAACTCAACGCCAAGGGCGCGGAGCTTGACCGTACGATTGCAACGACGCTCGACTCGCTCAAGCTCAACGAGCATGTCGCAGGGGATAAGGAATCAGAAGGATGAACCAGCGCATATTCATCAGCAGCGTCCAGCGTGAGTTCGCGAAGGAACGCAGGGCACTTGCGGAAATGATTCGCAAAGACATGCTGCTCGGCACGTTCTTTGACGTGTTCCTCTTCGAGGAGATGGCCGCGCAGAACCGTTCGGCAAAAAGCGTTTACCTGGACGAAGTGCGCAATTCAGACATTTATCTCGGCTTGTTCGGGTGCGAATATGGATTCGAGGATGCCGAGGGCGTTTCCCCGACCGAACGTGAGTATGACTTGGCGACCGAATGCGGCAAGTACCGTCTCGCATTCGTCAAGCGAACCGCCGCGCACAACCGCATGCCGAAAGAGCGCACGTTGATCGCCAAGGTCGAGCGCGAGGTGACGCGCAAGTCTTTCTCGTCCCTGGCGATGCTCAAGAAGATGGTTTACGAGGCGTTGTTCCGGTATCTTCAGGACCGGGATGTCGTGAATGTTCGTCCCTTTGACGGATCTTATTCCCTTGGCGTCAAGTTGGAGGATTTGGACCCGGAACGCATTGCGAATTTCGTGCGGATGGTTCGGGTCGCTGGCAAGGTGACGTTCGCCCCCGGCATTTCGACGACTGAAATCCTTTCTCGTCTTGGAGCATTCGATGCGGGGACCGGGAAGATTGCCAATGCGGCGGCGCTTCTGTTCGCGAAGAACCCCGCACTGTTCCGCCCGTCATGGGAACTCAAGTGCCTGCAGCTTTGGGGGACGACGTTCGAGAAGCCGTTCCCGTCCTACCACATCTACCATGGCACGGTGTTCGAGCAGATAGACCAGGCGCTTGATTTCGTGATGAGCCGCGTGGATCATTGGGTGGGGGCGCGTGACGCGGCGAAATCGGCCCAGGCACCGGCGCGGAGCGAGTTCCCTATAGAGGCCGTGCGCGAGGCGATTGTCAATGCCGTCTGCCATCGCGACTATACGGACGACGGCAGCGTTCAGGTGATGCTTTTCCGCGATCGGCTGGAAGTGCTCAACCCCGGAACGTTGCCGCGTGGCTGGACGGCGGCGAACCTGCTGCAGACCCACGACTCGAAACCCCATAACGGCATCCTCGCGACGGCGATGCAATGGGCGGGATATGTCGAGAAATCCGGCTACGGCACAGAAGACATCGTGCGGAAATGCAAGGCGTGGGGTTTGCGCGTACCCGAATACCACCCGTCGGCAGTCGATTTCCGTCTTGTGCTGTGGCGGAAGGAAGTCAAGGAGCCCTGCGACTCCACCCAGGGGGGTGGAGTCGCAGGCGAAAGAGGGGTGGAGTCAAGTGTCTCAATGGGGGTGGAGTCAGACGAAAAAAAACCTGTAAAATCAAGGGGTCTCGGCAGTACACGCCGACTCATCCCTACCTCCCTTAAGGGGGTGGAGTCGGGGCGTGGAGTCGCACTCTCCCTGCGGGAACAGATCTTGCTTCTTATCGCAGAAAAACCGCAGGGAAGTACTGAGGTGGCACGGAGTTTCGGATTCCGCCGCGTTTACGGAAATCTTGCACGGCGGATTACGACCCTGCTTGAAGACCAGCTGATTGAGCAGACTCTGCCAGACAAGCCGAACAGCCGTCTCCAGAAGTATCGTATCACGCGGAAGGGTAGGCAGGTTGCAAAACTTCTTGCCAAGAATCATGCAGCGATTCCCACACAAAAGAAGGGTGCTTCTTGATGTTGAATCCAGGACCACACCATAACGCCCGCTATGCGAAGTTGCGTAGGCAGGTCGGGAAGGTAAACTTCCACGTCCGAAATCTTATCGGGCGAGGTGTGGCGAATCTTCGTTTGCTGCGACCGTGCGCTAATTTGTTCGCGCACGGAACGAGTGAGAAACAGGTAATAGGCAAAAGTCTTATCAAGTTTCTCGGTATTGCAAGTAATCAACCCTACATCTTGGCTCTGTATGTATAGATCGTCACATGGAATAAACGCGACGCTACCGAGCAAGCCGGGGCTTTGCTCGGTCAAGGGGGTTATCAAGTCGCCTTTGTGCATGAGGAAGCGATTGTCGAACGCCTCGACGAAATACTTGCCTTGCGTTGACTTGAAATCCTTGAACCCGCCTTCTTCGTGGAAATTGGCAAGGGTTAGTCGCAGATATCGTCCCTCGTCGGCATATCCTGTTCCAGGCAAGGATGTGCCACGAGTGACACGCAACAATTCACCGAGTTTGTGCTTTGAGAATTTCATGAAAGTAAACAATGAAGACTTTATATGACACAATAGCTGAGTTCATCAGCGGAGATTGGGGATGTGAAGCGGAAAGCGACTCTGCTACGCAATCGGGTTACTGCATTAGGGCTGCTGACATTATACCGATTGAAACGCATGACTATTCTACGATCCCTCAACGATTTGTCTCCCAAAGCTCTTTTGACCAACGGCACTTGATCAAAGGGGATATAGTCATTGAGAAATCTGGCGGCAGCCCTACACAATCGACTGGAAGAGCAGTTTATATCTCGCAGTCTCTTTTGTCCGCAAAACGGAATATAATCTGTTCTAACTTCTGTACAGCAATACGCCTTAAGCCAGAATGGAACCCGTATTTTGTTTACCAATATTGGCGACAAGTTTACAATTCTGGAGTGTTCTTCAATTATGAGGGAAAAACTTCTGGCCTTAAGAACCTGCAGCTTGAAGTTGCTCTGAAATCTATACCGATTCCAGAAATTGACCTGCCTACGCAACTTCGCATAGCGGGCGTTCTCGGAAGTCTCGACGAGAAGATCGAGTTGAACCGCAAGAAGATCGCCGAATTGGAGGCGTTGGCGAAGACCATCTACGACTACTGGTTCGTGCAGTTCGACTTCCCCGACAAGAACGGCAAGCCCTATCGTTCGTCTGGTGGAAAGATGGTATGGAACGAACAACTCAAACGCGAAGTGCCGGAGGGGTGGGAAGTGAAGCCTCTTCCGCAAATAGCCAATTACTTGTTTGGCAATCCCTTCGATTCATCCCTATTCAATGCCACAGGAGAAGGATTCCCCATCGTGCGTATTCGCAATGTTAAAGATGGGCACACAAATGACTACACAACGGAAACGGCATCCAAAGAATACATAATCACAAATGGGGATTTCATAGTCGGAATGGACGGCTATTTTGACATGAACCATTGGATTGGTGGCAATGCTTATCTTGTCCAACGGTCATGTCGAATAAGTGCGAAAGATAATTTATATGCTTCTTGGCTCTCATTGTCACTGGTAATACCAATAAAGCACCTTGAGAAGTCACTTACAGGAGCTACCCTTGCACATCTGGGGAAAGCGCACCTCGATAAGATCGTATTGCCATTGCCTCCACAGTCAATGTCGATTGCGCTTTCTCTTCTGAATAATATCGTTAAACAGAAAGTCCATTTGGGCGTTGCGAATTTAGAACTTAATAGACAGTGCTCCGCGCTTCTTCCTCTTTTAATGAACGGACAAGTTTCAGTCGGAGAATTGAAATGAATTACAACGAAAAATCCTTATCAGACATCTGGTCTGTGCGACAACTTGCCGAGGTCGAAGAATCAAATCGTGCATTTGAACGTGTCGTACGCGCCGAGAACGAGCGCAAGCGCAGAGTTGGCGAGGCGACAATAGAACTGAACGAACGGACAAAGCAACAGAACGAGATATTGAAAGCGCAACTTGCCGAGGTTCAAAAAGCGAATAAACTACTTGTGAAGCAAGCCCACGATTCTACGCGAGATGCAAAACGTGCTTTGATTGTGGCCGTCATTTCGCTTTTGGTTGCCATACTTTCGCTTGTGATGCGATAATTGGGAGGGCGACTGTCCCCAGCCACCGTTACGGCGCGAGAGGACATACGCCCTCCGGTGCGTCACCACGTCACGATGCGGTCGATGAGGTCGCGCTGCTCGGTCGCTGTGCGGCGAAGGTAGATGCGCGTCGTCTCGATGGATTCATGTCCCATCAAGTCCGCAAGTAGCGCGATGTCGTTGAACTTCGCCAAGAAATTCTTGGCGAAGCGATGGCGGAAGGAGTGCGGATAGACCACCTTGGGGTCAAGGCCGTAGTGTTGTGCAAACGTCTTCAGTTGATAGCCGACGCCGCGAGCGGTGATGCGCTTGCCGAAACGGTTGCAGAAAAGATAGCCGCTTGTGCGTCCGCTCTCCGCAAGCCACTTGTCCGTCTCGGCCTTGAGCCGTTTCGGGATGTAGATTCGGCGCAACTTGCCGCCCTTGCCGTAGAGGTCGAGATAGCCCGCCTCCACGTGTTCGACCTTGATTTGCAGCAGTTCCGAGATACGCGCACCCGTCGCACACAGGTAGCGCACCACGAAATACCAGTTGAGCCGTTTTTCGACTTTTAGTTTGCGACAAAAGAACCGATAATCCGCGTCGCTGATGACGTTCTCCAGAAAGTTCTGCTGTTGAACTTTGATGAACTTCATCTTCAGGTTCGGCTTCTTCACGAAGTCGAGGTAACGGTTCAAGGCCTGCAGCCGCAAGTTGACGGTCTTCGCCTTGTAGTTCTCCACCAGCCATCCCTTGTAGGACAGCAGGTTCTTCTTGTTCAGTTCCCCATACTGCCGATAGAAGTATTCCACCGCCTTGCAATACGAGCTTATCGTGTTGTCCGACAAATCGGACAACTTCAACGCACGAGCGAATTGCTCTGTCATTTTTTACCTCCGTTCGTTTTCCGTCGAGCACCGTGCCCGACATAGAAATCAAACGGAGAATAATATGACGGCGAGCTATTTCACTACAACTTGGCCATTCATCAGGAGTGGAAGAAGCGCGTTTCGTTGCGCCACCAGTGACCGCGTCTCTTTTCGTAATACAATGCGCCTCTCAAAAATGGGCTTTATACTTACCGCGAAACGCGAGAGGATTCTATCACTTGGCAAAATTATCTTACTCTGTTTGATATGGTCTGCCGTGATATGTCCCATTGTTGTTTTTCGAGCTTCTGCCATCTTCGCAAAGGTGACGATGTAAGACGCAAGTTGTCGATACACATATTCGACCGAGTATTCGCCTTGTGGCGTTACTTTGAATATGTGCTGATTGAGACCACCATCGCCGCCACACCATATCATTGCTTCAAGTGATGCAGACCATGAAAACAGCAAGTTTCCATCGGCTATCCTATGTTTTTCGGGTATGTTTGCCGACACTCGTTCGGTGTCAGGATTGATACCATCATGCATTTCTCGTATCTTGATTACGGGAAGTGATGGCTCATCTCCTTTGGGACGGAATCTTTGACAGGCAAGACCATTCTCAAAGTTGGCGATATCATACAAGTTTCCTACCTCCCATCCCGCCGGAATTTCTCGCTTCAACTGTTCGTTCCAGACCATCTTTCCGCCAGACGAACGATAGTGCTTGCCGTTCTTGTCGGGGAAGTCAAATTGGACGAACCAGTAGTCGTAGATCGTCTTCGCCAACGCTTCCAATTCGGCGATTTTCTTGCGGTTCAATTCGATCTTCTCGTCGAGACTTCCGAGAACGCCCGCTATGAGGAGGTTTCGGACTTGTAGAACACCTGCCGCACTCTAAACGAATCCCCATCCGAAAGTCGGGGGAGTTTCGGACGAAAAAAGGTAAGGTCTTTGGAGTCAAGAGGGGCAAAGACATAGGGTCTTTGGGTCAAAGTGGTCTGCTCTTTGGGTCAAAGTGGTCTGCTCTTCGGGGTAAAGAGGTGAGGTCTTTGTGGCACAGGTGTGTATGGGGGTGGTACACAAGTGTGTATGGGGGTGGTACACATTGATGCGGTTCTGTCATAATGTAGCCAATTCGGGAGGGGGCGAAGATTCTTTGAGTTATGTCTGCGCGGACGGTTGACGAGGGAGGTTCGCCCGTGATATCATTCTCGTACCCGACAGGGTGAATGGTTCACCATGTCTATGGGATGGTAGTGGGATTAATCATGGGCAGAAGAAGAAAGAAAAATGGATGTGTTGAAAATCTCGTAGACGGTACTTGCGATCTTGTTGGAGGACTTGTAGGGGGAGCCATCGCCCTTGTCGGGGCTTTTGTACCTTATGGCGAGGAAGGCGATAACTACGTTGAACATAGATTTGACAGGGTGTTCCTTGCGAAGAAAGCCGTTCAGGACTATGTGTTCACGGACGGAACGGCAGACAAGAGCATTGAGAGAAAGTTTGCCGAGGATCTGGATGCGGCGGATGAGGTTTGCGTCTATGCCAAGCTGCCGCGGGCTTTTCAGATTCCCACGCCTGTAGGCAACTATTCGCCGGACTGGGCGATCGCCTTCTATGAAGGCACCGTCAAGCACATTTTCTTCGTCGCCGAGACAAAAGGGTCAATGGAAAGCCTTGAGCTGCGTCCGATCGAGCAGGCGAAAATCGCGTGCGCCAAGAAATTGTTCAGGGGAATCGCAACAAACAAGGTGGTGTATCATGAGGTGGACAGTTACCAGAATTTGTTGGCCATCATGAAATCAGTCTGAGACCTCGCTCGAACTGCGGGAGATTGAGCGGTAGAAGGAGGACTGGAAGAGGAGCGGCGGCAAAACAGGCTGAACGAGCAGCGCATCCGCAAGCTCGAAGACGAGCTGCGGCGGCTGAGGGGCGGGCGGTGAGAGGCCCTGCGCGCTTACTCGTAATGCCCCATGCAGGAGCTGATGACGAGCTGGCCGTCGTCGATTCGGAAAATCAGGCGGTTGGCTTCGTCGATGGCGAGGTCAGACCACAGCTTTTGCATGGCGACGACTCCGATGCGTGCGACGCGGCGCGGTCGTTTCGGCCAGTGGCGGCAGTTCGTGGAGGTGGTAGTTCCGCTTGCCGTTCCGGTAGTCTTCGGCGGCGGCGCGAATGCGCGCGGGATCGGCGAGCGGGTTTGCACACGCGCGAACCTCAAAGGGAAGGGCCTGTCGGTCAATGGTCTGCCGTATGAAAATCGTGATGGCCGTCGAAAGGTTCATGCCCATGCCGTTGAAAATGCTTTCGGCATGGGACTTGAGGTCGTCGTCGATTCTGAAACTGACTTGTGCCATGGCTGGTTCTTCTCCTGATGAGGTGCAGTATACAACAAGTGTGGTTTCATTGTCAAGCGGACGCGAGACGGTGAAATCAGCTTTGAAGTCCGGCGTGGGCGAGAGGACGACCAGACTGCCGCCCGCGTGGGACTCCTGAAGGTCGGCTGTACGAATCGCACGGTCGAGACGCGCATGGCCGCAGGTGACGGGAATGCGGCTGGCTTCTCGTCGTTTCGCCCGTCTCGCAGTCCATCCGCATGGAGGTGCCTCTTCCATCCGCATGGAGACACCCCTTCCATCCGCATGGAGACGCCCCTTCCATCCGCATCGGTTGACGCATCCGTTCCAGACCGTCCCCGGTAGATTTTACAATTTCCACATTCGGGGGTGCAGTGGACGCACGGCGGAGATTATGATAAAATACACAGACATTTTCAAAATAGAGGAGAATTGTACTCATATGAAGACCAGCAGCAAGGCACAAGACAAGTGTCAGGTGAAGATTTCCGTCACGCTTGACGCGGATGAGATGAAGGCCATTGTCAAGGATGTCGAAAAAGTATTCCTCCGCGAGGCCCAACTTCCCGGGTTCCGCAAGGGCAAAGTGCCTCTTCAGCTTATCCGCAAGGAATTCGCGTCGGGGCTCAAGCAGGAGATCGAGCATGCGATGTTCCAGAAGAACTACGCCGAGGCCGTGAAGGCCGAGAAGGTCGAGGAAGTCGCGCTGGCTGACGTTCAGGGGCTGAAATACGATGAAAACGGCGGTTCATTCGACGCGATCGTCGAAGTGAAGCCGACGTTCAAGCTTCCGACCTACAAGGGCCTCAAGGTCGAGTTCAAGGACGCGAAGGTCGAAGAGTCCGCCGTCAAGGACCAGATGGCGCGTCTGCGCGCGGCGTATGCGACCTATGAGGACGCGAAGGACGGCGAGGCGGTCGCCGAGGGCGACTACGTCCAGATCGACTACGAGGGCATGATCGGCAAGAAGAAGGTTCTCGAGATCAACCCCGAGGCGAAGATCGTCGGCGAAGGCAAGGGCTTCTGGACGCAGGTCGAGGAGGGGCGCTTCCTGCCCGAGATCCTTGACGCGGTCAAGGGCATGAAAGTCGGCGAGACGAAAGACGGCATCAAGGCGAAGTTCGACAAGGATTCCGCGCCGGAAGGGCTGAAGGGCGAGAAGGCGGTCTACACCGTCACGCTCAAGGGATTCCGCCGCCGCGTTCTCCCGGACGACAAGGCGTTTGCCGAGAAGGCGAAGGCCGAAAGCGTCGAGAAGCTGGAGGAGACGATCCGCGAGTCGATGGAGAAGCGCGCCGTCGAGCAGGAGTCCGTGCGTCGCGAGAACGAGGCGATTGACCTGCTGATGAAGAAGGTCGATTTCGACGTCCCGGGTTCGCAGGTTCGCCGCGCGATGGACGGCTACCTCAACGAGCTTGCGCAGCGCGCCCAGTATTCGGGCCTTGACGCGAGCTACTTCGAGAAGAACCGCGAGCAGATCCTCAAGGACGCCGAGGCGACCGCGACGAGGCAGGTTCGCCTGTGGTACGTGGTCGATGCCATCGCCAAGGAGGAGAAGATCGAGGCGAAGGACGAGGAGAAGGGCAAGAAGGTCATCGAGTTCATCCTCGCGAACGCCAAGAAGTAAGGTCGAGGGGTAAAAGAGTGGCACTTAATTACATGATTCCTTACGTCGTCGAGCAGACGGGGAAAGGCGAGCGGACCTATGACATCTACTCGCGCCTTCTTCTCGACCGTATTGTCTTCATTTCGGGCGAGGTGAACGACGAGATGGCCAACGCCATCTGCGCCCAGCTCCTTTTCCTGCAGTCGCAAGACGCGAAGAAGGAGATCTCCTGCTACGTGAACTCGCCGGGCGGCAGCGTCACGGCGGGTCTCGCGATCTACGACACGATGCAGTTCGTGAAGTGTCCGATCGCGACGTATTGCCTCGGTCAGGCCGCGTCGATGGGCGCGGTGCTTCTCTCGGCCGGCACGAAGGGCCGCCGCTTCGCGCTTCCGAACGCCCGGATCATGGTGCATCAGCCGTCGGGCGGCGCCGAGGGCAAGGCGACGGACATTGAGATCACGGCGAAGGAGATCCTGCGCCTGAAGGACGTCCTCAACGGCATTCTCGCCAAGCATTCGGGAAAGACGTTCGATGAGGTCGTCAAGGACACGGAGCGCGACTACTTCATGAGCGCGGAAGAGGCGAAGGACTGGGGCCTCATCGACGAGGTATTGAAGGCATAACGTGAAAAAAGAAAAAGAGCTGTCCTGTTCCTTCTGCGGGCGATCCTCGAAGGAAGTCGCAATCATTCCCGGCGCAGATGGCAACATCTGCGTCGATTGCGTGCGTCACGCGAACGACCTGATCACGCGTCACGCGCAGTCGGCGCAAGACGTTCCCCCGTTGCCGCCGACCCCGACGCCGAAGGAAATCAAGGCGTTTCTCGACCAGTACGTCATCGGTCACGACGAGGTGAAGAAGGTCCTCGCCGTCGCGGTCCACAACCACTACCGGCGGCTGGAAGCCTCCGAGGGGAAGGGAAAGAAGGAGAAGCGCGCGGGCGCAAGCTCCTTTGACGACGTCGAGATCGAGAAGTCGAACATCCTGCTGATCGGCCCGACGGGGTGCGGCAAGACGCTTCTGGCGAAGACGCTTGCGAAGATGCTGGGCGTGCCGTTTGCCATCGGCGACGCGACGGTCCTCACGCAGGCGGGCTATGTCGGCGAGGACGTCGAGAACCTCGTGCGGTATCTCTTGCAGAACGCCGACGGGAATGTCGAGCTCGCGAAGCGCGGCATCATCTACGTGGACGAGATCGACAAGATCGCCTCGAAGACGGACAACGTCTCCATCACGCGCGACGTCGGCGGCGAGGGCGTCCAGCAGACGCTGCTGAAGCTGGTCGAGGGCACGGTCTGCCGCATTCCGCCGAAGGGCGGGCGCAAGCACCCCGACCAGGAGTACATCGAGGTCGACACGTCGAACATCCTCTTCATCTGCGGCGGCGCGTTCGTCGGGCTTGACAAGATCGTCGCCGCGCGCAAGGACGCCCACGCGATTGGCTTCGGCGTGACGTCGTCGTCGGGCGAACGCGCTTCGGCAAGCTCGGAGATCAATCCGCAGGACGTGCGCCCGGAGGACCTCGTCAAATTCGGGCTCATTCCCGAGTTCACGGGGCGACTGCCCGTCATCACGACGATGAAGGACCTCTCCGAGGGCGATCTCGTGCGGATTCTCACGGAGCCGAAGAACTCGCTCGTCAAGCAGTACCAGAAGCTCCTGTCGATGGACGGCGTCGAGCTCGCGTTCGAGCCGGAGGCGCTGAAGGCGCTCGCGAAGACGGCGCTGGCCCGCAAGACGGGCGCGCGCGGCCTTCGCGCGGAGATGGAGAAGCTCATGACGGATGTCATGTACGAGGCTCCCGGAAACGCAAAGATGAAGAAGATCGTCGTTACGCCGAAGATGATTGAAGAACGCCTGGGGAAATAATCGAATGGTACTGACACTTCTGAAGGCGAAGCTCCATCGGATCAGGGTCACGGAAGCGTGCCTTGACTACGAGGGCTCGCTGACGCTGGATCCCGATGACATGGAGGCGGTGGGGATTCTTCCCTATGAGAAGATCCTCTGCGCCGATGTCGAGAACGGGAACCGCTTCGAGACGTATGCCATCGCCGGTGTGCGCGGCAGTCACGTCTGCTGCCTGAACGGCGCGGCGGCCCACAAGGGGAAGGTCGGCGATCGGCTCATCGTCATGTGCTTTGCGCGGATGTCCGAGGACGAGGCGAAGGGCTGGACGCCGCGCGTGAAGCATTTCGGGAAATGAGCGATTTCCTCCTCTCCCTGAAGGACGTCTCCCTCGCGTTCGGCGGGCCGCAGATTCTCGACAAGGTCTCGCTTTCGATCACGAAGGGACTTCGCGCGGCCCTGACGGGGCGCAACGGAGAGGGGAAATCGACGCTTTTCAAGGTCATCGCCGGCTTGTCGGATCCTGATTCCGGCGAGATTGTCCGTGCGCCGAACCTGAAGACCGTCTTCGTCTCGCAAGGCGTCGAGGACGAGGATGCGCGTTCGGGCGGGGAGATTCGCCGCGCACGGCTGGAGGAGGCGATTCTCTCGCATCCGGACGTCTTGCTCTTGGATGAGCCGACGAACCATCTCGATGTCGAGGCGATCGACTGGCTGGAGGGGATGATCCGCCGCCAGCGCGAGATGGCGGTTCTGGTCGTGACGCATGATCGGCGTTTCTTGAGGCGCGTCGCGACGAAGATCTTCGACCTTGACCGGGGCGAACTCTCGGGCTGGGAATGCGACTATCCGACATTCGTGAAGCGCAAGGCCGAACTGCTGGCGGACGAAGCCGTCTACTGGGCGCGCAAGTCGAAGAAGCTGGCGCAGGAAGAGGCGTGGATCCGCCGTGGCGTGAAGGCGCGCACGACGCGGAACGAGGGCCGCGTCGCGGCGCTGATGAAGCTGCGCGAAGAATTCGCCGCGCGGCGCGCGCAGGTCGGGACCTCGACGATGAAGCTTGACACGGCGGCCCCGGGCGGCGTGCGTGTGCTGAAGATCGAAGACCTCGGCTTCTCGTACGGCGAGCGGAAAATCGTCTCGCATTTCACGGCAGATGTCCTGCGCGGCGAACGCATCGGCATCCTCGGGCGCAACGGCGCGGGGAAGACGACGCTCCTCAGGCTCCTGACGGGACAGCTTGAGCCTGACGAAGGCGCGGTCACGCGCGGCACGAATGTCGCGCTTGCGTTTCTCGATCAGCTGCGCGGGGAGCTGAAGCCCGAGCTGACGGTGGGCGAGAACGTCGCCAGCGACCGGGACGAGGTGATTGTCGGCGGCGTCAAGAAGCACGTCTATTCGTATTTGGCGGACTTCCTCTTCTCGCCTGAACGCGTGCGCACGCCGGTGAAGGCGCTGTCGGGCGGCGAACGCGCACGGCTGATGCTGGCGAAGCTCTTCCTGAAGCCCGCGAACCTGCTTGTCATGGACGAGCCGACGAACGACCTCGACATTGAGACGCTGGAGCTTCTGGAAGAACAGCTCCTGAACTATACGGGAACGCTCCTGCTGGTGAGCCATGACCGCGAGTTCCTTGACAATGTCGTGACCTCGACGTTCGTTCTCGAAGGCGATGGCATCGTGCGCGGCTTCCCCGGAGGGTATGAGGACTATGTGCGGCAGCGGGGGAACGCGAAAGGGGCGAAGGACGAAGGACGAGGCAAAAGAGAAGACGGGAAAGCCTCAGAAGGCGAGTCTTCGTCTTCCCCTTCGTCCAAACCAACCAGGCTCTCCTACAACGAGAAGCGTGAACTGGAAGCCCTGCCGGGGAAGATTGACGCGCTGGAGAAGGAGATCGGTGACATCAACGCGGCGGATCCCGTCAAGGAGTACGCGCGCTACGAGAAGCTTCCGGGGCTTGAGGCGGAGCTGGAGCGGCTCGTCGAGCGGTGGGCAGAACTGGCCGAACGGGCGTCGTGAGCCGATTCGTCTCGGGCGCGGCTTTGTGCTCTTGCCGAATATTTGATAAAATATGCGGTAAACGATGAGGAGGGGAAGAAAGTCAAGATGAACCCAATTGTTCGACGCATTGTCACGGCACTGGCCGCAGCGACGCTGGCTGTCCTGGCGATTCTCTACACGCCGGTCTCCTGGTTTCGTCCCGTCTGTTTGGTGTTGGCGATGCTGACGGGGCTGGAACTCGTCCTCCTCCTGCAGCGGAAGGTTCGCACGGAGAAGGCGAAGGCCTTTGGCGCGGCGTTGGTCTTCGGTTCCCTGATAGCCGTGACGTTCTCGGTCTTGCCGCTGATCGCCCAGCGGTTTGGTCCGGTGACGCTCCTTTACGTGGTCGCGATCGTGAAGATCTCCGACATGGGCGGCTTCGCGTTCGGCATCGGTGCGCTCAAGCTTCGCGGCCGGACCCACAAGCTCTGCCCGACAATCTCGCCGAACAAGAGCTGGGAGGGGCTTTTCGGCTCGGTCTTCGGCTCGTGCCTCGTCTCGGGCGCGTTTCTGCCGTTGACGCATTTCGGCATCGGCAAGGCGCTGGCCTTTGGCCTCGTGGCGGCTCTTGTCGGCACGCTCGGCGACCTGATCGAGTCGAAGCTCAAGCGTTGGGTCGACGTCAAGGATTCCGCGACGTTCATGCCGGCGGGTCTCGGCGGCCTTCTGGACATGTTCGACTCGCTCCTCCTCGCGCCCGTATCCCTGCTTCCGTTCATCTGAGTAGAAAGGAACCGCCTGAGCCATGTCTTGTTCGCGTCTTGTTCGCAAGGGAAGCCTGCCGGTCTTTGTCATGCTCGTGAGCTGCTTCACGCTGTGGGGTCTCCTCAATAACATGACGGACAATCTCGTGCCGTCGTTTCAGCGCATCTTCACGATGGACCAGTCGAAGGCGGGCCTTGTGCAGGTCGCGTTCTATGGGGCCTACGCGGTGCTTGCGATCTTCGCGGCGGTCCTCGCCGAGGAGTTCAGCTACCGCAAGGGCGTCCTGATCGGGCTGTTCGTCTACATAGCGGGTGCGCTTCTCTACATCCCCGCCTGTCTCGCGCAGAGCTTTGACATCTATTTCATCGCGATCTTCGTCGTCGCGGGCGGATGCTCGCTACTGGAGACGACCTGCAACCCGTATGTCCTCTCGCTCGGTGACGAGGCGACGGCCGTGCGGCGACTCAACTTTGCGCAGATGTTCAATCCCGTCGGGTCAATGGCCGGCATCGTCCTCGCCCAGCGGCTCATCCTCGCGAACCTTCATCCGGCGACGGCCGACGAGCGTGCGCTCATGGACGCCGCGACTCGGCAGCAGATCATTCACAACGAGCTCTTCTGGGTTTGTGCGCCTTATGTCGGCCTCTGCGCGATTGCGGCGCTCATCTGGATCTTCTTCCTCTGCTCGAAAGACGACGAGGCCCCGGGCGCGGACCGCATGGCGGCGCTCAGGCGCGTGGGCGTCGCGGCGCTTTTCACCTTCGCGCCGGTCACCGCGCTCTACTTCTTCTTCCCGGAGATGAACAAGATCGTCTGGGTGCTTTGCGGCTGCCTTGGCCCGCTCGCCTATGTGGTCTGCCAGCGGAGCTATCGGGCGATGCTCGCGGTCCTTCTCGGCACGCCGCGCTATTGGCTGGGCGTCGTCGCCCAGTTCTTCAACATCGGCGTTCAGATCGCCGCGTGGACTTGGCTCAACGTCTACTGCCAGAAGGAGCTGGGCGTGACGCCGGCGGACGGCGCGACCTACTACACCGTCGCGATCACCCTCTTCATTGTCTTCCGTTGGGTCGCGACATTCCTCATGAAGTACGTCGAGCCGGCGAAGATGATGGCCGTCTTCTCGGCTCTGGCGATTCTTTGCTGCCTTGGGGTCATGTACCTTCCGACGCGTGTCCTTTTCACGGTCGGAGGCCTGCCGTTCGCGTGGAACATCCTCTGCCTTGTCGCGATGAGCGGCTGCATGTCCCTCATGTTTCCGACGATTTACGGCCTTGCGCTGGGCGGGCTTGACCCGAAAGCCCTGAAGCTCGGAGCGTCCGGCCTCATCATGGCGATTTTGGGCGGCGCGATTGTCACGCCTTGGATGGCGAGCATCCTCGGCAACCCAGGTTCGGCGTGGTGTGCGCTTGTGCCGGGCTTTGCGACGGACTGGGATGCGAACTTGCGGCTCTGCCAGACCTCCTTGCGCGCGAGCTTCGCCGTTCCGGCGATCTGCTTTGCCGTCGTGGGCGCCTATGCGCTGTTGTTCTCGAAAAGGAAAGGCCAGCAATAAGATGTTGAAGGGCATTTCACCTGTCGTGTCGCCGGATCTGCTGAAGATCCTTGCCGAAATGGGGCATGGCGACGAGATCGTCTTCTCCGACGCGCACTTCCCGGCGCATACGTTCGTTCGTTCGGGCGCATCCGTGCTGCGGGCGGACGGCCTTGCGGCGGACGTGCTTCTCAAGGGCGTCATCCCGCTCTTTGAGCTTGACAGCTACGCGACGCCCCTTGTGATGATGGAGGCCGTCGCGGGCGACGCGCTCGACCCGGCCGTCGAACAGGCCTATCGCACCGCGCTCGGCTACACGGGCGAGATTGAGCGGATGGAGCGTCATGCGTTCTACGAACGCGCCCGAAAGGCGTATGCGATCGTTCTCACGGGCGAAACGCGCAAGTACGGCAACATCATTCTCAAGAAGGGCGTAACGCCGGTCACCCAAATGACTTGATCCATTGAACAATCCAAAAGGAACGAAAGAAAATGAACCAGACAGTCTTCACTCACAACGGATTCCCCAAGGTCGGCATTCGCCCAATCATCGACGGACGTCGCCGCGGCGTGCGCGAGTCGCTGGAGGACCAGACCATGGAAATGGCGCGGGCGGCCGCGAAACTCATCTCGGACAGCCTCACGTATCCTGACGGGACGCCCGTGCAATGCGTGATCGCCGACACGACGATCGGCGGGCGCTTCGAGGCGGCGATGTGCGCGAACAAGTTCCGTGACTCCAACGTCGGGGTGTCGCTTTCGGTGACGCCCTGCTGGTGCTACGGCACGGAGACGATGGACCTCGACCCGCAGATGCCGAAGGCCGTCTGGGGTTTCAACGGCACGGAGCGTCCGGGCGCCGTCTATCTCGCGTGCATGCTCGCGGGCTACGCGCAGCGCGGAATGCCCGCCTACGGCATCTACGGCCATGAGGTGCAGAACCGCGACGAGTCCGCGAAGATACCCGCTGACGTCGCCGAGAAGATCCTGCGCTTCGCGAAGGCGGGTCTCGCCGTCGCGATGATGAAGGGCAAGAGCTACCTCTCGATCGGCTCGTCCGCAATGGGCATCGCCGGCTCGTTCGTGGACGTCGACTTCATGCAGGACTATCTCGGCATCGCCCCCGAGAACATGGACGAGTGCGAGATCCTGCGCCGCATCGAGGAAGGCATCTACGACAAGGACGAGTACGCGCGCTGCATCGCCTGGATGCGCAAAAACCTGAAGGAGGGCAAGGACTATAACCCGGTGAAGATCCAGAAGACGCGCGAGGCGAAGGACCGGGACTGGGAGTTCCTCGCGAAGATGGCGATGATCGTCCGCGACATGATGGCGGGCAACCCGAAGCTCAAGGAGATGGGCTTTGGCGAGGAGGCTGTCGGTCGCAACGCGATCGCGGGCGGCTTTCAGGGCCAGCGCCAGTGGACGGACCACTGGCCGAACGGCGATGTCGCCGAGACCCTGTGCAACAGCTCGTTCGACTGGAACGGCAAGAAGATGCCGCAGATCCTCGCGACGGAGAACGACTCGCTGAACGGCATCTGCATGCTCCTCATGTGGCTCCTCACGAACAAGGCCTCGATGTTCGCCGACGTGCGCACGTACTGGTCGGACTCGGCCGTGAAGCGCGCGACGGGGAAGGGCCTTCCAAAAGACGCGAAGCAGGGCATCATCCATCTCCTCAACTCGGGCTCGTGCTGCCTCGACGCGGCGGGCGAGATGAAGGAGAAGGGGAAGCGCGTCTTCAAGAACTGGTGGGAAGTCACGCAACGGGACATCGACGCGACGCTGAAGGCGACGAAGTGGGTCCCGGCGGGCGTCGAGTACTTCCGCGGCGGCGGCTTCTCAAGCTCGTTCCTCACGCCGAAGGGGCTGCCGCTCACGATGACGCGCATTTCCATCGTGAAGGGGCAGGGGCCCGTTCTCCAGATCGCCGAAGGCTGGTCTGTCGAACTCGACGCGAAGCAGCAGAAGACGCTGATGGAGCGCACGAATCCCGAATGGCCCTGCACGTGGTTCACGCCGCGCCTCACCGGCAAGGGCTTCTTCAAGGACGTCTACTCCGTCATGAACGCCTGGGCGGCGAACCACGGCGCGATTGCCTACGGGCACATCGGCGCGGACCTCATCACGCTCGCCTCGATGCTTCGCATCCCGGTCGCGATGCACAACGTGCCGGAAGAGCAGGTCTTCCAGCCGCACTGCTGGGGACTCTTCGGGGCGTCGGACGACCCGACGGGCGCGGACTATCGCGCGTGCAAGAACTTCGGGCCGCTCTACGCGACGAACCGCTGAGGCCGCGTCGCGAACGTATGAGAGCGGAGTGGCTGGGAGCCTTCGCCGTCTGTGCGTGCTTGGCGGGTTGCGCCGTCGAGCGGCGGTATTCGGTCGTGCCAGAGCGAAATCAGGTCTTGCACGCCGAAAGCGGCGACCGCTTCCTCTTCGATCTCGACGAGAACAGGACGACGGGCTACTCTTGGCGCGCGACGTGTGACGACTCGGACGTGGAAGTCTCGATTCGACACGTGGCCGGCGCGGCGCCGAGGGGCCGGACGGGCGTACCGGGCAAGGCCGAGGTCCTTGTCCGCGTCCGTCGAGGCTATGACGGGCCGTCGGTCGTTCGTTTCCAGTACAAGCGCGACTGGGAGAAAAAGCCGCTGAAGGAATTCACCCTCACACTCTACAAGCGCACGGGAGACCGTGCGTTCTGGAAATGACAGACATGAAGAAGCTCTTCGTCGCCACGCACAATCCGCACAAGGTCCGTGAAATCGCGGCAATCCTGCCTGACTGGGAAATCGTTTCGGACGATCCCCAGGGCATTGTTGAAGACGCGCCCGATTTCGTCGGAAATGCGCTCATCAAGGTTCGCGCGATTGCCGCGCGCCATCGCGGGGACTGGTGTCTTGCGGACGATTCGGGACTGGAAGTCGCGGCGCTTGGCGGCGCGCCGGGCGTGCGCAGCGCGCGCTATGCGGGCGAACCGTCCGATACGCCGGCGAATAACGCGCTTTTGCTGAAGAACCTTTCGGGCGTGGCCGACCGTCGCGCGGACTTCGCGTGCGCAATTGCGCTTGTCGCGCCAGACGGCACGGAGCACGTCGCCGAGGGCAAGTGCTATGGGACGATTGCCGAGGAACCGTCGGGCACGGCCGGCTTCGGGTATGACCCGCTGTTCCTTCCCGACGGCTACGCGAAATCGTTTGCCGACCTCTCGTCTGATGAGAAGAATGCGATCTCGCATCGCGGTCGCGCACTGGCGGAAGCCCGGAAGATTCTCGCCTGAAGCCCTGTCGTTCCGCCCCGCCCATTTTTGATATAATATGGGAATCATGGCGGAACAAGAGAAAGCGAAACTGTTAGAGGTTGAAGAGGTTCGTCAGCGGATTGCGGACCTGAAGACGAAAGTCGGTGAAATGGCCGACTACATCAAGATTGGCGATCGTCGCGCGAAACTCGCTGACCTTGAGGCCCTGCAGGCCTCGGGCGATTTCTGGAACAACCAGTCGAAGGCGCGCGAAGTCATCGCCGCGACGAATGCCGAGCGCGCGTATGTCGTGCCGTTCACGTCGCTGGAGAAGACGGTCGAAGACGCGGGCGTGATGCTCGAACTCGCCGAGATGGAAGAGGGCGAGGCCCAGCAGACCGCGCTCAAGGACACGCTTGGCGAATGCGCGAAGGCCGACGGCTATTTCTCGAAGCTCCGTCTCCAGTCGCTTCTCGGCGGCAAGTTTGACGCGTGCAACGTCTTCGTGAAGCTGCACGCCGGGCAAGGCGGCACGGAAGCCTGCGACTGGGTCTCGATGCTCTACCGCATGTACAAGCGCTACGCCGAGAATCAGGGCTGGAAGGTCGAGGAATACGACACGCAGGAAGGCGAAGAGGCGGGCTACAAGGACGTCTATTTCCGCGTTGAGGGGTCATATGCGTTCGGTATGCTCAAGGCCGAGCGCGGCATTCACCGTCTCGTGCGCATTTCGCCGTTTGACGCGAACAAGCGTCGCCAGACGTCGTTCGCGTCCGTCGAGACGGTTGCGGAGATCAATGACGACATCGATGTCGAGATCAAGGACGAGGACCTGCGCATCGACACCTACCGTTCCGGCGGCGCCGGTGGTCAGCACGTCAACAAGACCGACTCGGCGGTGCGCCTGACGCACTTGCCGACGGGCATCGTCGTCGCCTGCCAGAAGGAACGCTCGCAGCACATGAACAAGGAAAAGGCGATGAACATGCTGCGCGCTCAGCTTTACGAATACTACGAAGACCAGAAAAAGGCCGAGATGGACCGCTTCTATGGCGCGAAGTCCGAGAACGGCTGGGGCAGCCAGATCCGTTCGTATGTCTTCTGCCCTTACACGATGGTGAAAGACCTGCGCACGGAGTGCGAAACGAGCGACGTCAACGCGGTTATGGACGGACACATCCAGCCGTTCATCGAGGCGTGGCTTCAGATGAAGGCGAAGTGATCGACGACACGAACCTTTATGGGCGGGCGACGGGCCTTGACCAGCGCGGACGGCATCGGACGGTCCGTTCGGCCTTTGATGCGGCGCTCAAGGACCTGCTGACCGAGAAGAACGCCTTCTTCGAGTCGTTTGCCGACAACTGGACGACGCTCTTTCCGGATTTGCCCGCGCGTCCCGGACGCTATGAGGACGGGAAGATCTTCCTCTATGTGCGCAACGCGCCGACGCTGTTCATGATGCGTCCGAAGTTGCGGCGGATACAGGCGAAACTCGCGGCGTTGCCGAACGCGCCGAAGAAGATAGACCTCTGTCTGGAGATTCACGCTGGGGGCCGAACGGTCTCTTGCGGGCGAGGCGGACGCCTCTTGCGCGGCCCTTGAGGCGCACAGCTGCACCTCATCCATTTGCCATCTGACGGGGATTATGGTATAGTGTTTCGCAATTATCTCTTGCGCCCAAGCAAGGCATACTACTATCAATAAGGAATTAAGTCCATGACAACGGGAATAGCACTTGAAGGAAAGACATCTACGGGGAATGCGCATCTGCGGCTTGATGCGGGAGACGACGTCTCGACGAAGGCACGGCGCGTGTCTCTATTTCGCAAAAAAGCAGTTGCCATGATGGCGGGCCTTGCGGGACTGTCCTTGTCTGCGGCTCCCAGTTGGTCGGTTTCGGTCGATTCGTCCGTGGAGGTTGGTCCGATACGCCTCATGAACGCAGTCAACAACGGACCTACGAAGGCGCGGAGCGACCAGTCGCGCGGCAATTTCGACGAGTACGCAGCCTTGAAGATTCCGTATGCGCGCGTCCATGACGCTTCACACGCCGCGGCCTACGGCGGTCCCCACGTGGTGGACATCAGCGCCGTGTTTCCGAACTTCGAGGCCGATGTCGAAGACCCCGCGAGTTACGACTTCACGATTACAGACGAATATCTCGGCAACATTCGCGCCGCCGGCACGGAACCCTACTTCCGCCTTGGGCAGGCCATCGAACATTGGATTAAGAAGTACGGGGTCAACCCGCCGAAGGACAACGCGAAGTGGGCGCGCATCTGCGAGCATATCGTGCGCCACTACAACGAAGGCTGGGCGAATGGTTTCAAGTGGAACATCCAGTACTGGGAAATCTGGAACGAGCCGGATGGAAACGCCGTGACGGCCGACGGACGGCAGGGCCCGACATGGACGGGGACGACCGAACAGTTCCTTGCCCTCTACAAGGTGACGTCGCTTCATCTGCGCAAGTGCTTCGGCGACACGATCAAGATTGGCGGCCCGGCCTTTTGCTGGTGGGGCGCGTGGGCGAAGGACTTCCTGCCCTTCTGCGCGAAAGAGAAGCTGCCGCTCGACTTCTACTCCTGGCATTGCTACACGGTCGAGCCGACGCGCGTCGCGGACGACGCGCGCAGGGCGCGCAAGCTCCTCGACGACAACGGCTTCACGAAGGCGGAGAGCCATCTCAACGAATGGAACTACGTGCGCGGCTGGGGAGACGAGTGGATCTATTCGCTTGAATGCGAGAGCGGTCGCCAGAACTACAAGGGCGCGGCGTTCGTTGCCGCGACGATGATCGCCTGTCAGGACGCGCCGCTCGACCTGCTCATGTTCTACGACGCGCGTCTCGGCTCGTCCATGAACAACATCTTCGACGTCGTTTCGCTTCAGCCGCTCAAGGGCTACTATCCGTTCCTCGCGTGGCGTCGTCTGCGCGACCTCGGCACGCAAGTGCGCACGACCGTGACGGCGGCGGATGCCCAGCGTTCGCAGCTCTATGCCTGCGCGGCGAAGGACGCGAACGGACACGGGGCGCTCTTCCTCGCGCGCTACGTGGAGGACAACAACGTCGTTGAAACGCGTCGCGTGACGCTCGCATTGCCGAAGGGGGTTGATCCTGCGGTTGCGCGTTGCCATGTCACGGACGATACGCGCACCTACACGGAGACGCCGCTTGTCATTGACGCGAAGGGCGGGGCTTTCGTGAAGCTGAAGCCCAATTCGTTCGCCCTGATCGAGTGGTGAGGTCCCGTCTTGGAAAGAGGTTGCACGCCTCATGAACTACGCGTCCATTCGAACCTGCGACATCGCGAACGGCGAAGGCGTCCGCGTGTCGCTCTTTGTCTCGGGTTGCACGCATCATTGCCCCGGCTGCTTCAATGCGGAGGCTCAGTCGTTTGACTGCGGGCGGCCGTTCACGCGCGCGGTTGAGGACGAGATCCTCGCCGCGCTTGAGCCGCCGCAGATCGCGGGACTCACGCTTCTCGGCGGCGAGCCGATGGAACCGGCGAATCAGCGTGCGCTCGTTCCTTTCCTGCGTCGCTTCCGCGCCCGTTTCGGCACGACGAAGACGCTTTGGGTCTACACGGGATGCGTGTATGAGGAGTTGGACGGCGAGAAGGCGGACGAACGGGGGGGGCATCGGTGGCGGACGGAGGTTACGGACGAGCTCTTGTCGATGGTTGACGTCTTGGTGGACGGGCCGTTCGTCGAGGCACTCAAGGACATTTCACTTGCGTTTCGCGGCAGTTCAAACCAGCGGATACTCGACCTCAGGAAACTTCGGACATGAACAGCAAGGATCCTTTTGGTGAACTGACCCCGAGAAGGGGGTTGCCACTTGGGTTGAGGCAGCGTTTCCCGGACCGAGTCCTGGTGATGACGACGGACAAGTGCTTTGGGCAGTGCCCCCACTGCACGCGGATGCACATTCTCGGCAAGACGCCTGTCGTGTCGTCCGACGAAGAGCTGTTGCGGTGCGTTTCGTACGTGAAGCACCATCCGAAGGTGCGAGACGTTCTGCTTTCGGGTGGAGACGTCCTGACGTTGCCGGACGATGCCGTGATCCGGTTTGTCGAGGCCTTTGCCGCGCTCCCGCAGGTTGACGTCATCCGCATCTGCACGCGGGCGCTTGTCTCGAATCCCGTGCGCGTGACGGACCGTCTGGCGCGGCGGCTTGCACAGTCGGGCAAGGTCTGGGCGAATGTCCACATCAACACGGCGACGGAAGCGCGGCGGGCGGCGCAACCCGCTGCGCGACTGGTGACGCGCGGCATTCCCGTTTCTTCCCAGACCGTTCTCTTGCGCGGCGTCAATGACACGCCTCGGAAGATGTTGGCCCTGTTGCGGGCGCTTTCGGCGGCACGGATTCGCCCCTATTACGTCTTTCAGTGCGATCCCGTCGAGGGTCTGGCGGAACGCTTCGGCGTGCCTTTGGACAAGGCGAAGACGATTGAGTCCTATTGCGCCGAGCGCATCGGCGGGCTTTCCTTGCCGCGCTTTGTCGCGGACCTTCCCAATTCACGCCGCAAGACCCCGCTAGACCTTCTGTAAGGCGTTTTGCTATAATTCGCTCGTTATGGCAATAGATAGACTTGAAAGAATCAATTCGCTGCTGAAGCGCGTCATCGCCGAGAGCATGTTCACGGTCATGCAGGGCGACACTGTCGCGCCGGGGCTCATTACCGTGACCGACGTTGCGTGCGGGAAGGACCTGCGCGACGCAACGGTGCGCGTTTCCGTCTTTGGCGATGACAGTCTCAAGCGGACAGCGCTCCAGCATCTGAAACACAACGCCCGCAAGTTTCAGGCGATTATTAACCGAGAAGTGCGGTTGAAGTTCACGCCGCGCCTCAATTTCGTCTTGGACCTCTCGTTGGAGAAGGGCGATGAGGTCTTGGCCCTCCTGAACACTCTGCCAAACGTCTGATTCATTGAGGACGGATGGTCGTATGGGTTCAGAATCCGTTTGACAGTCTGCCGGGCGAGGGTTCCCGGAAGATGCGTTTCTGGTTGATGTGCGAGGCGTTCGCCCGTGCCGGACATCGCGTCGTCTTCTGGACCGGTGATTTCAGCCATGCGACGAAACAGCACCGTCGGTTTCGTGCGGATGCCGAGCCGAGTCCGTTTGAGGTTCGGCTGATTCCGACGCTCCCTTATGCAGGCAACGTGTGTTGGGCGCGCATCTGGAGTCACCGCGCCTATGCACGCGCTTGGTTTCGCTTGGCGACTGAGTCGGCGATGGAGAAACCCGATCTCATCATCTCCTCGATTCCGTCGATCTCGGCCGCTGAGACGGCCATGGCTCTTGGGCGACGACTCGGCTCCAAGGTCGTCGTGGACGTCATGGACGCTTGGCCGGAGACCTTTGAGCGGCTGGCGCCGCCCGGGTTGCGGTTCGTGACGCGGCTTCTCCTGACGCCGCTTCGTTTCCGGGTTCGTCGGCTCTATCGTTCGGCAGATGCCGTGACGGGAGTCTGTGCGCGCTATCGTGACCTGACGGGACGGACGGACTATTATCTTGCCTATCACGGCATTGACTGCTCGGGGGAGTCTGCTGTGGCACGGCGACTGCCGTCGGAACGGATTCGGATCGTCTATGCGGGGAACCTCGGGCGAACCTACGACTTGGAGACGGTCGTTCGCGCGGTTCAGGCGCATCCTGAGATGGAACTTGATGTCGCGGGGTTCGGCCCGTTTGCAAGCGACTGTCCGCGCGTCCATCTGCACGGGCTTCTTTCGGAGACGGCCTTGAAGGCCCTGCTGGCGAAAGCGGACGTGGGGGTCGTCCCCATGTCGGCGGACAGTTGGGTTGGCGTGCCTTACAAGTTCTGTGATTATGCGCGCGCCGGACTGTTCATCGTCTCGTCCTTAGGGGGCGAGTCGCTGGATTTGCTTGAGCGCTATCAATGCGGCGCGGCCTATCGGTCGGGTGATATCGAATCTTTTGCGCGCGCGGTGCGGCGTGCGCGAACGGCGGTGTGCGGTGCGTCTCGGCGCCTGTGCGAGGAACTTCTGGATGCGGAACGGATCTACGACGGTTATGTTTCCTTTATGAATGGCGTCTGTCGCGCCCGGAAGTCCGTCCTCGCGTCTGCGCATTGACGCAAGGCGCGTCGAATATGATATAATCTTCAGCATGAACTTTCTTCCAGCAGATTATGTCATCCTCGGCGCGGCGGCGGTCGCGTCGGTTTTTGGCTTGATCGGCGGTCTCTCGGGGGCTCTTGCGTTTTTGGCGGGGACTGTTGGCGCGGCGGTTGTGGGGCGAATCGTCTGGTACGCCTCTCTTGACTGGTTCGATGCCGGCTGGGCGCGTGCGCTGTCGTCATTCGCGTTGGCGCTGGTGGCTTTCGGGGTGGCGCGAAAGATTGTCCGAATGGTCGTCCATCGTCTTCTGGCGCAACCGGGAGATGCGATCTTTGGCTTCTTTGTCGCGGCCCTGAGCGGATTCGCGTTGGCCTTGGCGGCATCCTATCTTCTGGTCTTGTCGGACATTTGGCCAGTTAAGTCCGTTCTTTTGGAGCAGGCGCTTGCTCTGACGGGAGTGTCATGACCGACGATCAGGCCCTGATGGAAGAGGCGAGGAAGTTTGAGAGAAATCTTTTGAACTTCTTCTGCCGTCAGGGCGTTTCACTCTTTGAAGGCGAGGATCTTGTCCAAGAGACCTACTTGCGGCTTTGGAACTACCGACGCACCTACCAGCCGACGGCGAAGCTCTCGACATTTCTCTTCATGCTGGCGCGGCAGGTCCGCATCGACGCCCTGAGGCGGCAGACGCGTCGCGAGGCGCGGGAGGAAGGTTGGGGCAAATGTCAGCCGACGGCCGCGCTTCCCGACGCGCTGGGGGTGCGAGAAGATGTCCGATGGGCGGTTTCGCAGCTGTCCGAGCCTTTGCGTGAAGTGGTTGAGCTTGGCGTTCTCCAGGACCTTCCATATGCCGAAGTCGGCGAGATCCTGGGAATTCCGGTCGGGACCGTGAAGTCGCGCATGTCGAACGCATTGAAGAAACTGAAGGAGATGTTTGATGACAAAAGACCTTGAGGAGACGCTGGACGAGATGGGACCCGGTTACCGCGAGGTCGTTGACCGGCTCTTGTCGGCTTACCGCCCGGCGGAGAGGCCGCCGGAATCCATGCGCCGTGAACGGCGCGGGCATCTGGCCGGCTGGACGATCAGCTATCTCGCAGCCGCATCGCTTCTGGTGTTCCTTGGCCTTGGCGTCGTCTTTCGCTCCCCGCGGGCAGAGTCTCCCAAGGCGAAGGTCTACACCGTGCGGGCGACGACGGCCGAGAACGAGTATCGTCTCGCCTTGATGCGCAATGACGCGGCCGTGCAGGAGATGATCCGCACGCAGAACCCGGACGGCTCCTGGAAGAACGACTTCTTGACGCGGCAGAATGCCGCAGCCCTGATGGGGCGTTCGGACCCGGCGTCACAGGTCGCCTACAAGAAAGCCGTACGGAATCTCCGTGTGCGCGGCCTTCTCTAAGCCGTCATGCGTGCGGCGGCGGATTTGCTTGGAGAACTGAAAATGTGATATAATCCCTCCCAAACCAACTTCAACAGAAAAGGAGATTGCCATGGGCGCACTTATATTCTTCGGCATTGTAGCCTTTATCGTCTTGATTGCCATTCTAAAGACGGCCATCGTCGTGCCGCAGAAGACGGCCTATATCGTCGAACGGCTCGGCAAATACAGCTGTACGCTGGATGCGGGTTTTCACATCCTCATCCCGTTCATCGACAAGATCGCCTACAAGCACACGCTGAAGGAACAGGCGATTGACGTTCCGCCGCAGGAGTGCATCACGAAGGACAACATTGCCGTTTCGGTTGACGGCATTCTCTATGTTCAGGTGATGGACCCCGTGAAGGCTTCGTATGGCATCGGCAACTACCTCTTCGCGACGACGCAGCTCGCGCAGACGACGATGCGTTCCGAGATGGGCAAGCTCGACCTGGACCGCAGTTTCGAGGAGCGCACGTCCATCAACGCGGCGATTGTCTCGGCGGTGGACAAGGCAAGCGATCCGTGGGGCATCAAGGTGACGCGCTACGAGATCAAGAACATCACGCCGCCGCAGACGATTCGCGATGCGATGGAGAAGCAAATGCGCGCCGAACGCGAAAAGCGGGCGATGATCGCCGAATCCGAGGGCGAGCGCCAGTCTAAGATCAACCGCGCGGAAGGCGAACGCCAACAGGCGATTGCGCTGTCGGAGGGTGAACGTACCCGTCGCATCAACGAGGCGGAGGGCAAGGCGCAGGAAATCCTGCTTGTGGCTGAGGCGCAGGCCTCTGGCATCCGCAAAGTCGCTGAGGCGATCGGCGAGAAGGGCGGGCTGGAATCCGTCAACATGCAGCTCGCCCAGCAGTATCTTGCGCAATTCGGCAATCTCGCGAAGACGAACAACACGATGATCATCCCGTCCAATCTTGCGGATGTCGCGGGTGTCCTCAAGGCCTGCACGAGCGTCGTGAAGAAGATTGAGGGCTGAAGACCGAATGGAAGAGGCCGAGCCGAAGTCTCTTGAAGCGCTTCGTGCCGAGATTGACGCGATAGACCGCGATCTCTCGGCATTGGTCATTCGTCGGCTGAAGACTGTTCGCGAAATCGCCGAGGCGAAGCGTCGGACAGGCAAGGCCGTTTGCGACCCGACGCGCGAGGAGGCGATTCTTGAAGCCGTTGGCGAGAAGGCCGGCGATGACTTCTCGGATGAAGTGAAGACGGTCTTTCGGACGCTGTTCGATGTCGCGAAATCGCGGCAACGCGCTCAGCTTGCCAACACGGTCAAGGCGGGCGATTTCACCGTTGCCGTCGTCGGGATGGGTCTGATCGGCGGTTCGTTCTACAAGGCCGCGCTTCGCGCCGGATATGACGTGACGCCTCTGCATCACGGCGAGAGCGAAGGCCTGTCGCGTGCGGACATCGTCCTTGTCTGTCTGCCGCCCGACGCGATTGCGCCGTGGATTCGTGCGCATGCGCCGGACTTCAAGGCGGGTGCGACGGTCGTTGACATTTGTGGCGTCAAGACGGAAATCTGCCGCGAGATGGCGAAGATTCCGCAGGGCGGTTGGCGTTTCATCGGCGGACATCCGATGGCGGGCAAGGAAGTGACGGGCTTTGAGAATTCGACGGCGGACCTTTTCATCGGCAAGTCGATGGTGCTGTGCCCGGATGCGGCGGATGCGGACCTTGCCGCGCTGAAGCGTTTCTTCCTCTCGCTGGGCTTCGCGCAGACTGTCGTGACGACGCCCGCGCGGCATGACGAGATGATTGCCTTCACGAGCCAGCTTGGCCACGTGATCGCCTCGGCTTATGCGCAGGATCCGCGCGTCGCGGATTCCGTGGGCTTCTCAGCGGGCAGTTTCGCGAACATGTCGCGCATCGCCATCATAGACCCGGAGACATGGGCGGCGCTCTATTTGGCCGATCGCGTGGCGCTTTTGGCGGTCCTGGACGACTTCATTGGGCGTCTGGCGACGTTTCGCGCCGCATTGGACGCGCAGGACGCATCTGCGCTGAAGGCGTTCATTGCCGCTGGCGCGGACGCAAAAAGGGGGGAACTCGAACGAGCACGCAAGCTCCTCGTGGTATAGAACAGGCATGAATCGTGTCGTGCTTTTCACGGTGGCATCAGTTACAAGATCCTTATTATCATTATGGAACTCAGCGAAATCGTCAAGTCGGCCTTTGAGAAGGCTTTTCCGGGAGAAGACTTCTCCTTTGTCCGCGTTCTTCCCGCAACTGATCCGAGGTTCGGCGATTACCAGTGCAACGATGCGCTCAAGCTCGCGAAGAGGCTGCACGCGAACCCACGTGAAATCGGTACGAAGGTCGCGGAGATCCTTTCAGGCGAGGGGACCTTTGAGAAAGTCGAGATCGCGGGGCCGGGCTTCCTGAACCTTACGGTCTCGACGGACTGGCTCGCGTCTCAGCTCATGTCGCTTGACAATGCGCCGAAGGTGGGCATTCCGCAAAGCGGCGCGGGCAAGAGGATCGTCATCGACTATTCGTCTCCGAACGCGGCGAAGCAGATGCACATTGGGCACATCCGTTCGACGGTAATCGGCTGCGCGATTGACCGGATCTTTCGTGCGCTTGGCTACGAGGTCATCGCCGACAACCACCTCGGAGACTGGGGCACGCAGTTCGGCATTCTCATCAAGGGATATCGCGAATGCCTGACGCAGGAGGAGCGCGACAACCTCACGGTTGCGAATCTGGAGAAATGCTATGTCCTCTCGGCGGCGAAGGCGAAGGGGGAGGACGGCGTCTGGAAGGAGGACTGCAAGCGCGAACTTGTGAAGCTCCAGCAAGGCGATGCGGAGAACCTGGCGCTCTGGAAGAAGTTCATCGACATTTCCATCGGCGAGTTCGACCGCATGTACCAAAAGCTTGGCGTCAAGTTCGACACCTATCGCGGCGAATCGTTCTACAACGCGATGATGCCGGGCGTCGTCGAGAAACTGCAGAAGATGGGGCTGGCCGTCGAATCGGAGGGTGCGCTCGTCGTCAACCTGGAGACGGAGAAACTGGGCGTCGCCATTGTCCGCAAGTCAGATGGCGGCTATAACTACACGACGTCGGACCTTGCGTGCGTCGAATCGCGCGTCAGCGAATACGACCCAGAGCGCATCATCTACGTGACGGATGCGCGTCAGCAGCTTCACTTCAAGCAGTGGTTCAGCATCGCGCGCAAGATGGGATATGACAAGGTCCAGCTCGTCCATGTCCCGTTTGGTCTCATGAGCTATCAGGGCAAGGCGATCTCCACGCGCGAAGGCAATCTCATCAAGTTGGACGAACTTCTGTCCGAAGCCGAACGCCGCGCTTACGAGATTGTCAAGGATCGCGACGGCACGCGCGAATTGGCCTCGCAGATCGGCATTGGTGCCGTGAAGTATTCGGACCTCTCGCACGATCCGATTACGGACATAGACTTCAGCTGGGACAAGGCTCTGGCCCTTGAAGGCAATTCGGGGCCGTATCTCCAGTATGCCTATGCGCGCGTCTGCTCGTTGCTGGAGAAAAGCGGCATGGCGGGATGCGAAAAAGCGGAGAATGTCGCGGGTCTCGCGCCTGTTCCTTTCTCCTTTTCCCTTCGGACGTCCCATGAGAAGCGTCTGGCGCTTCAGCTGTTGGAGTTCCCGGGCGCGGTCGTGCGTGCGGCGGAAGCCTACAAGCCGTCCGTTTTGGCGGATTACCTCTTCCAGACGGCGCAGTTGTACAGCTCGTTCTACCAGAATGCGCCGATATTGAAGAGTGAGGAGACGGTCCGCAATGCGCGACTGCGCCTCTGCGCACTCTTCGGCAAGGTTCTTAAGACAGGTCTCAATCTTCTCGGCATCAAAACGCCGTCTCATATCTGAGCCATCGCGTTCTCTTCCCAGACAGAAGGAAGGAATGTTCGCCGCAGACGATGAAAAAAAAAGGGTTGCAAAGCGGCTGACGCTCGTGGCGTTCGCGGAAGCCGCGACCGCAGAGAAAGAACAATTTAACATGCCGATGCTGAATTTACGCACCAGCGCAGGGAGAAGACAGCAGGGGGGGGGGGCTTGATTTGACAGGATTGCGACAATGGCTTCACGGACGCTGCGAAGTCATGGCGCCGGCGGGATGGAATCATGGATGGTTTGGCTGCTATGCCTTTCGGGGCCGACCAGGCTTTTCCTTTGGCGACGCCAGCGACGCGGCATTCGTCGGCGAGGAGTTCCTCATGCGGTCCCGTGGCCTTGATGCTGTCGATGGTCCCGAGGCCCTTTGCCTTCTTGATGAGTTTGGTTCGGAATCGCCTTGTGTTTTTGATGTGTTCCTTGGTTCCGTCTGGATGGCGGATGTCAAGGCTGTCCTTGCCGACATCCACTCCTACGCGCATTCTGGACTGATTCATGGCATGCTTTCTCATACGAGCTGAAAGCAACTGCCGGACCTTGCAGGGCCCACAGCCCTTGCAGCCATTCAGCTTATTGACCACGCAAAGTGGCGACGCCGAGCTATGGGCCGGATCGCCGTGCCTGGGGGTGTACGGGCCAGTCGCCTCTTCTTTGCTGACCCGTTAGATATTACCATTTCCCCGGCCCGAATGTGGTAGACGCGGGGTGCATGAGGATGGTATAATACGGACATAATGAGAAAACCATTTTATCGAGTGTCCGCGTTCGGCGTGACCAAATATGGCGAGAGGGCCAAGAAATACACCCTTTGCGGCGCTGGCGGCGTTGTGATGGAGGTTTCGGACTACGGCGGAAAGATCGTGAAGCTCTTTACGCCCGACAAGAGGGGCAACCTCAAGGACGTCGTCGTCGGTTTCGATTCTCCGGTGGGCTGGGACAATGGTGACCCGTATTGGGGCTGCATCATCGGACGTTACGGCAATCGCATCGCGCAGGGCGCCTTCAAGATGGCTGGCCGGACATACAGGCTCCTCTCGCTCAACAATGCGCCGGGAGGCATCGGTTGCAATCTGCACGGCGGCGCGCGCGGCTGGGATGCCTATGTCTGGAAAGCCGCGCCGTTTGTGAAGGGGACGGACGTCGGAGTCGTCTTCACGCACGTTTCGCCGGACGGTGACGAGGGATTCCCCGGCAAGGTTGAGGTCAAGGTCACGTACACGCTGACGGAAAAGAACGTTTGGCGCGTTGATTACGAAGCCGTGACGGACAAGATGACGCCGATCAACATGACGCAGCATGTCTACTTCAACTTCAAGGGCGAGGCCGGCGGAACGATTGAGGACCACATCCTCAAGATTCCTGCGAAGGGCTATTTGCCGACGGATGTGGGACAGATCCCGACCGGCAAGGTCAAGGCTGTTGCGGGCACGCCGTTTGACTTCACGAAGGGCATGCGCATTGGTGAGAGGATCAATGCCGCGAACCGTGACCTTGAGATCGGCAAGGGTTATGACCACTGCTGGATTCTTGACAAGGGCGAGATGGCGACGAAGAGGAAGTCGAAGCGCTTAAACCTTGCTGCCGAACTTTCGTGTCCGCTGAATGGGCGGCGCGTCGCGGTCTGGACGACCGAGCCGTGTCTGCAGGTCTACACGGCGAACTGGGCGAGTTACGACCAGACGGCGAAGGGGGGCGAGCATCTCTCGTTCCGCTGCGGTTGTGCGCTTGAGACGCAGCACGCGCCGGATTCGCCGAATCATCCGAAATGGCCGTCCGTCTTCGTCAAGCCGGGCGAGGTCTACTCGTCCACGACAGAATTCCGTTTCTCGGCGAAGTGACAGACGAAGAACCACAGAAGAAGACGACCTTCACGTTCGAGTTGACGAACGACCAGCAGGAGATCCTGCTGGGGGTCATGGTCACGGGAAACTATCGCAAGCGCGAAGTTCCCTATTCGCTTTATTCCATTGAAGGCGACCGGTTCAACGCGACGCTCTATGCAAAGGAGAAGCATGGCAAGCGCAAGCTCTGCGTGCAAGGTTCCGGTGCACAGGACTTCGTCGAGTTCCAACTGGAGCCGAAGGGCGTCGTGCCCGTCTCGCTCGGCTATGAAAAGATCCTCTCGCCCGAGCTTTTCTCCGCCCATGCGGGAAGCGACGAGTCGGGCAAGGGCGACTATTTCGGCCCGCTCGTCGTCTGCTGTGCGTATACGGACGAACGACTGTCGGACGAGATGGTCAAGCTGGGCGTCAAAGACTGTAAGCAGATGACGGACAAGGCGGTCTTGGTGGCGGGCGCGGCGTTGCGCAAGTTGCTTGGTCCGGACGGCTATGCGGTCGTGAAACTCGGCCCCTCCGCCTACAATCGGCTGTACGCGAGGATCAAGAACATCAACCGCATGCTGGCGTGGGCACACGGTACGGCTATTGAAGAGCTTCTGACGAAGCGTACGGCCTGTACGCGCGTCGTTGTCGATCAGTTTGCGCCGACCGAGTTGACGATTCGCCGTGCCCTTAAGGTTCGGGGCAAGGAGGCGTCGGTCGAGCAGCGGCACAAGGCAGAAAGCGACATCGCCGTCGCGGCGGCGTCAGTCATCGCGCGCGAACTGTTCATCCGCGATATCCAGAAGATGTCTGAGGAGGTCTTTGGCTCTGGGGCCTTGGCGGCAAACACCGCGTCGGGAGAGGCGAAGAAGACCGCGCCGAAGATACCGATGGGGTCATCCGATCCGCGTGTTCGCAGTCTCGCCGAGGAAATGGTCCGCGCCCATGGCCCAACATGGATCATGAACCATTGCAAAGCCCATTTCCAGACGACGGACAAGGTGTTGGACGCATGTGGCAAGTCGCGTGCGGACCTGCCGCCCGAAGGCCAGGTCACCTCGCGCGCGCTTCGCGACGAAAGCTCAAATCATGGAAATGGATGAAATGGCGGGAGGCGGGACCAAGCCTCCGTATGGCCTCGTTGAGATTTTCGAGTCGCTTCAGGGCGAAGGGCGCAATGCGGGCAGACCATGCGTGTTTATCCGCTTTGCGGGATGCAATCTTTCTTGTCCGTGGTGCGACACTGACGTATCGTGTCGCATGATCCTCTCGTGCGACGACTTGTTGGCTGACGTGCGGCGCTTTCGGGCGAAAAGCGTGATCTTGACGGGTGGCGAACCGACGATTCAGAGCGGGATGTCCGAACTGGTCGCGGCGTTGAAGGAAGCGGGCTACTGGGTTGCCGTGGAGACGAACGGGCTTTGTGCGCCGACGTGGCTTTCTTCCGTCGATTATGTCGCCTGTTCGCCCAAGGCGGAAGTCGCCGACCGCTATCGGTCCGAGGGTGCGCTTCGGCAGTGTGATGAAGTGCGCCTTGTCGCCTCGTCTGAGGAGAATGCGGTCGTTCGCTTTGCGCAGGAGATTCGCGGACGAATTGCCGCGACGGACTATTACATCTCACCGTGTGAGCGCGAGGGGCAGATCGATTTTGCGACAGCGAAAGCCGTCCTCTCGCGGCTGGACGGCTGGTCGTTGTCCGTCCAGCTCCACAAGATCCTTGGTTTTAGATAAGTCAATCCAATCGCTCACTTAAAAGAAGTTCATGGCAAATCTCGTTCAATTGAAGATGCTCGAAGACCTGAGTGGCGTACTCCTCGTGGACAAGCCGACAGGCCTTGCGTTCGCAACGGTCATCAAGGCCGTCAAACGCAAGTTCAATCTCGTCAAGGTGGGGCATGGCGGCTCCCTTGACGCCTTGGCGTCGGGGCTCTTTGTCCTGCTGCTGGGGGATGCGAACAAGTTCGCCGGCCGTGTGATGGGCGCGGACCGCGCCTACGAAGGAAAGATACGCTTTGGCGTGCGGACCGACACGGGCGACATCTACGGGCGTCCCGAAGGGACTCCGACGGCTGTTGTGGGCGACCTCGCGGTCAAGATTGCGGAGGCTCTGCCGGAGTTTCGCGGGGACGTCTTCCAGACTGAGCCGCAGTTCTGCTCGATTCGCAGGGAAGGGACGGCGGCCTATGAGATTGCCGACACGGGCGCACACAAGCCGTTTCTTGCGCATGTCTACCGATTCGACCTCAAGGGAGACCGCTTTGCGCTCCGTACGTCGAAAGGCGTGATCCCACGTGCGCTCGTTCGTGATTTGGGCGATGCGATTGGGTGCGGTGCGTCGTTGGAGGCCCTTCGCCGGACGGCTATCGGGAACTTCGATGTGAAGGATGCCATCGCGTTCGACCGTCTTCTGGAAACGGAGATGAAGGACTTTGCCGCATGCGTGATTCCGCTCGCCAAAGCCTTGCGTTAGGCTTTTTCGATGGTGTCCATCTTGGGCATCAGTCGATCCTGCGGGGCGTTGACCGTGCGCTCACGTTCAAGAACCACCCTCTTTCGCTTCTCGCGCCGGATCGTGCGCCGCGTCTGATCATGTCGCTGGAGGACCGCCTTGCGGCGATCCGGGCTTGTGGCGTTCGTGAGATCCTTGCGCTTGATTTCACGTCGGAACTTGCCGCGCTTGCGCCAGATGCGTTCGTGGCGCGTTATTTGGTCTCGTCAACTGGGCGGTTCCATGTCCGTTGCGGGGCGAATGCCCATTTTGGGAAAGGTGGTGCGGGCGATGCGGACTGGCTGAAAGCGCACGGGTTCTCAGTCACGACGGTTCCTTATGCCGTTTATGCGGGAGAGCCAATCTCTTCTTCGCGTATCCGCCTCGCACTCGCGGCGGGGGATGTTGTTGTGGCGAACGCCATGCTGGGGCATCCCTTCCGCCTTGGGGGAGATATGCAGCGAGGAAAGGGGATTGGGCGCGAATTGGGTTTCCCGACGGTCAACCTTCATCTTCCCCAATGGGTGATTGAACTGCCTCGTGGCGTTTACGAGGTCTCGGTTGCGGGTGTGCGCGGACTCGCGAACTATGGCGTTGCCCCGACGCTGGGGACTCGCCGTTGGACGGCGCCAGTCTTGGAGGTCCACTTTCCGAACCGACGTGTGGACGAGATCCCCACGGCGCCGTATGCCGTGGACGTTCTCCGCTTCATTCGTCCTGAGCGGCAGTTTGGGTCGGTGGAGGAACTGCGGGCGCAGATTGTGCGGGACTGTCAGTCATTGCCGAATGGATGATGTCGTTTTGCCCGATGCTCTCTTCCCGTTTGCGGCAGAATCGTGTATAATCCGCTGCATCAGGAGAAAATACCAAGGAGTGACACATGTTGAAGGAAAAGTTTGATCTGACGGGAAAGGTCGCGCTTGTGACCGGTTCGACGCGCGGCATCGGCAAGGCTATCGGGGACGCGTTCGAGGAATATGGCGCACGGGTGATTCGCCATAACACGAAGGTCTGCGACTTGTCCGATCCGGCGGCCATCGAGGCGTTCTTTGATCGGCTCGCGTCCGAAGGCGCGTTGCCGGACATCCTGGTCGCCAACGCGTCCATCCAGGCGAAGATTCCCTGGACGGAGTTCCCGAGGGACGAGGCCTTGAAGGAGTTTCAGGTCAACTTCCTCGCGACGCTTCGGATGTTCCAGCGGTGCTATCCGAAAATGAAGACACAGAAATGGGGGCGTCTCATCGTCGTCGGTTCGGTCAACGAGCGACGTCCGCACCCCGACATGTGCGTCTATGCGGCGACGAAGTCCGCGCAGGAGAATCTTGTGCGCGGCATCGGCCGTCAGGTCGCGTCCGAGGGGATTACCGTTAACAACCTATGCCCAGGCGTGTTCAACACCGACCGCAACCGCGAGTGCCTCGCAGACCCCGTCTACGGTCCGAAGGTGACGGCGGCGATCCCGATGCATGACTATGCCGTCCCCGAAGACGCGGCGGGCGCGGCACTTCTCCTTGCGTCTGACGCGGGCCGCTACATCACAGGCGCGACGCTGATGGTTGACGGCGGTCTCGCCTTGCCGGGCTAATCGCGTTTGGAAATGGTCGAGATGCAGATTGCCGTCCTGCTGGAATCGCTCGACATCATGGCGAGGTCCTTGTTGGAAGCCATCTATCGGTTCGGCAAGGCACATGAATGGAATGTCTGCTTGATTGAGGCCCCTGATGGCAGGGCGCGGACGAGTTGGAGCGTGCCGGGCTGGCGACAAGACTGTACGTTGCGCGAGGCGATTCGATATGTCCGTCCCGACGGCATCGTGTCCATCGGCAGTGATCTGACGCTGTTGCGCGACAGGTCGTTTCGCGGCATTCCGATCGTCACCACCGGAAACGACACGAGTCCCGTGCGCGGCATACCTTGCGTCCGTTGCGACAACGATGACATCGTGCAGGTCGGCGCAAGCGAGCTGTTTCGGTCTGGCTGGCGGGACTTCGCGTTCGCTGGCTGGACCATGGAGAAATCCTGGAGCCGTGCGCGTGAAATCGCATTCCGGAAGCAAGTCCTGGAACGCGGCTCGGCTTATCATGTGCTGGACGTCGCGTCCCTTTCGGAGGGCTTGAGCCGCCTGCCGCGACGCTGTGGCATCTTCGCGGCAAACGACCTTGTCGGGGCCAAAGTCATTTCGGCGGTGCGGCATCTCGGATTCCGCGTGCCGGAAGATTTTGCGGTCATCGGCGTGGACAACGATCTTCAGGTCTGCGAGAACGCCCCCGTCACGCTGACCAGCGTTGAGCAGAACACCGCACTCTGCGGACGGCGTGCGGCGGAGACCCTGCAACGCATGCTGATGGGGCAAGACATCCAGTCTGCTCAACTGCGTTTTGGTGCGCTGACGCTCGTTCGGCGCGCGTCAACCCGTTTCTTTCTGACCGACTGTCGCGTTTCCCGGGCCCTCGAATACATCCGTCTGCATGTGGCCGAGGGAGTCACCGTCGAGGCCGTGGCGATGCAGATGGGCTGTTCTCGCAACATGGCCGATCTGCTTTTCAAACGCCAATGCCATGTGACCGTTCATGCGGCCATCGTTGACGAACGTTTGCGAAAGGTCAAGGAATTGCTGTCACGTCCATCCCAAGGTCTGTCATCCTTGCATGATTTTTGCGGCTTTGCTTCCGCAGACGATCTTCGACGAGTTTTCAGGCGGGAGACGGGCATGACGCTCACGGCCTGGCGAAGGTCATTGTGAATATTGTCCCTCTTCGGTTGTGAAAGATGTCTTATTTGGCCAGCTGCTTATGGTATACTATCTGCATCTATGAGTATAGGCGCCATAGGTCTTCTGGTTGGCCTTTCGCTTGTTGGCCGCGAGGTCTCTGTCGTGGAGACGGCGCGGGGCTGGTGCTTCCGTCGAGCGGACGGGACCTGTTGGCGGGCTCGAGGCATTGAAAAGGCCAACGGGTACGGCCCAAATTGCGGAGCATTTGGCCATCCGTATGCCGAGACGCTTGAGCGGACGGGCTTGACGCGTGAGGCCTGGTGCGCCCAGACGGCTCGACGATTGCGCGACTGGGGCTTCAACCTTCTTGGCTCCGGCACGGATACGCGCATCAATTCGGACGGCTCGTTTGCGACGACCGAGATGATTGCTTTGTCGAGTTGGGCACGAGATGCGGGGGAGGATTGCGTCCTCAATGTCTGTCCGTCAGGTCCGTGCGGTGCATTGGCCAATCCTTTTAGTCCCGTGTTTGCCGATATTTGCGACCGTGCGGCCAAGGCTTCCTGCGTGCCAGGAGCGGACAATCGTTCTCTACTCGGCTATTTCCTTGACAACGAGCAGAACTGGTGGGGAACTGGTCCGTGGTGGGAGCCTGGCTTGCTGGACGCCGCGCTGTCGCGTCTGCCCGCCGGGCATTCGGCGCGTCGGGTTGCCGAAAGGCTTGTGCGCAAGAAAGGCGGTTGTGAGCCAGAGGGTTATCATCAGCTGCCAAATGCGAAACGCGTGGCCTTGCGCAACCTGTTCACGCGGGCGCTGGCGCGCCGCTATTTCAAGACAATTGTCGAGGCAATACGGCGCTACGACCTGCATCATTTGGTCCTCGGTTGTCGATTTGCTGGCGTTGCCGGCGCACCTGACATCGTGTGGGAGGTTTGCGGCGAATGGTGCGATGTCGTCTCGCTGAATTGTTACCCGCAGGCTGATGTGGCGTCCCGTCGATTGACTTTGGGCGTTGATGCCCGCATTCTGCCCCCGGGCTACGACGTGCCGACGGAGCAGTGGACGCCCATACCCCTGTCGGTCATGCTCCAGCGACGCTTTGATGTCGCCAAGCGTCCGCTCTTCATTTCGGAATGGAGCTTTCGTGGTGCGGACATCGGGTCGCCGCGCGCCGAATCCAATGGACAGGAACTGCCGAACCAGGACCTTCGGGCGCAGGCCGTTTCGCTTTTCCTGAATGAGACGGAGCGGTTGCCGTATGTCGTCGGGCATGCGTTCTACATGTGGACGGACGAGCGATTTCCCTCTGCGACAGGCTCTCCCGAAACGCTTAACTGGGGCCTTGTCTCCTTGGAGGACGTTCCGCACGCGCGGGTCGTTCAGGCATTTTCAGAGAGCAAATAAGGAGGTTGACGATGAAAAGACGAAAGTCCGAAAAGAAAATGCGTCGCTTGGCCTTGCTGGCCGTCTGCGCCATCATGGCCTGTCAGCTTGAGGCGCGTGTCTCTGCGACGACGACCGTGGATTCACGAAGGGGATTCTCGTTGCTCGGTCGCACGTTGGGCACACCGTCCCCTGAGGTCTGCTGGCGCTGGCCGGCTCTTGCCGATCGGGCCGTCTTGAATGTCACGGGCCTCAATGGCACGGTGTTGACGCGTGAATTCACGGATCGTGCAATCAGCCGTTTCACATGGACGGAGTATGCCGTGCCCGAGAGCCCCGAAGGCGAAGACCTGTTGACGTTCTCGCTCGCCTTCTTCGCCGGGCAGGAGGAACTTGCCGATGAACGGCTGACGGTCGAAGGAATCGCGTCCGTTTCCGGTCGTGGCGCACGCGACTTCACCGTGCTTCCAGCTGATGCGTTCTCCGGGGCGCGTCGGCGTTGGCGCGAACCGTCTGCCGTTGGGCTCCTGACTGCATGCGGACAGCTGTCGGTCGATGGGCTTGCGAAGTCTTCGACGGAGGTCCCAGACTGGTTCGGGTTTCCCATCAGGGGCGGGCGAACCTACGGTCTTTCATTTGCGCCGGTAGGCGGCGATGTGCGCGAATTGTCGATTCGCGGGACCAGTCGTCCGCTTTGCCTTTTAATCCGTTAACATTATCCTAAGCAAAAGGAGCATTCCCATGAAATGTACTCTCACGACTTGTGCTTGCCTCTGCGTCTCGATAGCCTTTGGTGAGGCTGTCTCGGATGTCCTGTGCCGCCAGCTCTGGCCGTTTTCGGAAGACCTCATGATTCAATATGTCATTTCCGATGCCGGTCGGGATCCGTACGGTCCGGCGACATTCAGGGCCTTGAAGGACGGCCTTGATCTGGGTGTGATTCCCTTGGACGCGCTTTCGGGGGACACGGTCGTCACGCATTCAGGACTTCATACGGCCTATGTCGATGTCAGCAAATGGCCAGCCTTTTCGTCCGTCGGTCGCACAGATGCCTTTCGCGTCTCTGTCACGGCGACCCCGCAGGACGCATTGTACCTGATTGTTGACTTGACGAAGACGGTGGGCGAGAGCGGGCAGGTCACGCCTGTCTCCGAAGCGGAGATTCGTCGAGGAGATTGGGGAACGTGGGAGGAGAACCTTTGGGGACTTGGGCAAGGCCTTGTGTGGACGGGCGTTACGAACGAGGTCTACAAGACGAGCAAGATGGTCTTCCGCAAGGTGAATGCGGGCAAGTTCCGGATGGGTCCGACGGATGTCGTGAGCGCAGGAAACGCAAAGAACGCGTCATTTGACGTCACGATCACCAAGCCGTTCTTCATCGCCGTCTTCGAGACGACGGTTCGCCAGCTGTCGCTAATCTACGGCTCGGACATCTCGTATCTAAAAGACGACGTGACCCTGCCGGCAAACGGCTGTACAGTCGGGCGATGCCTGAGAGGGGCGAATGGAAACGTTTGGCCGACCAACGGATACAGTGTCGAGGGCTCGTCCGTTATCGGAAAGTTCCGCGAGAAGACGGGTTTCGCGACGCTTGACCTCTCGACGGAAGCCCAGTGGGAATACGCCTGTCGCGCGGGTTCGACGACGACATGGTACAACAACCAGAACTCGCCGGACGTGACGGCACAGTACGCGCTGACCGCACTGTCGGAGATTGCCTGGTACAAGCAGAACAGTGGAGGCGCAAACCTCAAACCGGTCGGATTGCTGAAGCCAAATGCCTGGGGCCTTTACGACATGTTGGGGAATGCCTGCGAACTGTGCCGCGACTGGTACTTGCAGGATCGGTCGGCTTACGGCGGGCAGGATCCCGTCGGGCCGTTGGCAACGGACGTGGGGTACGATTCCGTTGCGCGCGGCGGCATGGCGAGATACTCGAACGCCGGGGATGTCGATTGTTGCGAACGCGATCCGATCGATTGGTGGAAGGCCCCTCAGGACAGTTGGATGTACGGCTTTCGACTTGTCATCGATGCTGCGCCGTTTCGCTTTTGAGGGAGAGAAGGATGCGTACGCTTTTAATTGTAGGCGTCTGTGCAGCGGCTCTTCACGCGCAGTCAGAGACAGTTGACCCCGTGCGGCTGCGTGTGGCCGTGATGAGCGATGTTCATCTGCATTCGGAGCCTGAGACTGATGAGACGTTGCGCAAGGCGCTTGCCTGGTTTGATGCGGCGGGGATCGACGCGGCGATTGTCGCGGGGGACATTACCGACTGGGGCATTCGCAGCCAGCACGAGACGTTCAAGCGTGCGTGGGACGAGACTTTTGCGCGTGGTCGCGGTCGTGACGGACGGCCCGTGAAGTTGTTGGCAATCAATGGCAACCACGACAATGGCGGATTCCGATACGGTGGTCCCTGCAATTACCGCTATTCGTCCAATGATCCGAAGCTTCAGGCCGAACTGGACGGACAGCGGGCTCATTACGATCGCGCAAAACAGTGGAAAGAGGTCTATGGCGAGGCCTACGAGAGCCATTTCATTCGCACAGTGAAAGGCTATACGTTCGTCGGTTCGCAATTTGAAAGCGATAAGTCCGAGGGTCTGCGCGAATGGTTCGCGCGACACCGGCGCGCGTTACCGCGCGACAAGCCGTTTTTCTACTTCCAGCACGTTCACTTGCGCGGGACGGTTCTCGGCGATTGGGTCGCACAGGACGACGGCGTGGCGACGGAGCTTCTCTCCGACTTTCCGAACTGCATTGCCTTTAGCGGCGATTCGCACACGACCCTGACAAATGAGCGGAACATCTGGCAAGGCGCTTTTACGTCTGTTGGGACGGGGTCCCTGCTTTACGTCTGGGCGCCGGATGGGCGTGAGAATGGCTGGCAGACGGCGCACGGGACGCCCGTCCAGCAAATGCCGCCGATGGGTGGTGGCGGAGGGGACGGGCGTCAGGCAATGCTGATGCTGGTCTATGACGATCGCATTGTCCTGGAACGTCGCGAATTCGCCTTTACCGATGGTGAGCGCATTGGGCCGGACTGGGTGATTCCCCTGGACGTGCGAAAGAGACCGTATGCCTGGAAGACGGTCTCGGCATCGTCGCGACCTTACGACTTCGCGTCAGACGCGACAGTGACGGTGCATCCGTTTCGAGCCGGCAAAGACCGTCTCGGGAATTCGCGCGAACAGGTCTATGTCGAGTTTCCGATTGCGCAGGACCGTTCAGACGGACGGGTGCGTCCGTTCGACTATGAGGTGACGGTCCAGACGCGCGAGAGTGACTTCAGTCGCGTCTTGACCCAAAAGCGCGTCTACAGTTGTCGTTCGTGGGCACCCGAACGAATCGAGCACAAGATTGTCGGTTGCACATTTGCGCGAGAGGAGCTGCCGCTTGAACGGGAGATGCGTTTCGTTGTCCGGGCGTGCGACAGCTGGAACAACAAGTCGGCGCCTCTCCGTTCGGCGTGGATGGTTTTGCGGTAAATGCAGAGGCCTGTCCATCTCGTGGTGTCGCGTGTACAGTCCGATTCGAAACCATTCCCATTAAGGCTCTTCCGTTCATAGTCTTCCGACCATGTGCGCTCGGCGTGGACGGGTGATTATGGTATAATACATCTCATGAAGAAGCTTGACTATAAGTGGACGGCACTCGCCTTGCTGTGGGTCGCCTTTTTCCTCCAACAGGGGACGCGGCAGCTGTTCGGTCCGTCTGTTCCAGCGATCTGCGGTTCGCTTGGCATTGATCGGGTTGCGATTGGCGTCGTTGGAACGGTTTTCGCGATGGTCTACGGCATTTGCGTGCCGTTTGCGGGGCTGGCGGCGGATCTGCTGAGCCGCAAATGGATGGTCACCGTAGGTGTCGCCGTCTTCTGCCTCGGCATCTTTCTCTCGGGCTTTGTCGCCTCGGTCGGGCTTCTCATCGTCACCTACGGTGTCTTGAACGGCCTCGGTCAAACGTTCTACTACCCGTCGGCGAGTTCGCTCATCTCGCAACTTCATAAGGATTCGCGCGCGACGGCGATGTCGCTTCTTCAGCTTGGGCTTTATCTCGGTATCGTCGGTTGTGGTGGTTTGGCGGGCTTCCTTTCCGGAAGAGGCGGCGAGAGCTGGCGCATGCCGTTCTGGATCCTTGGCGGCCTTGGCCTCGTGTGGTCAGTCGCGCTTGCGCTCTTTCTGCGCAACACAAGGCCAGTCGTCACGCCAGGCGCGGTGGACAAGCCGCGTGTCTGCGAGGCGGTCCGCGCCGTCTTCGCGAAGCCGACGGCGCTGTGCGTGGCGCTGGGCCTTGCAATGATGATCTATGTTGATATCGGGTTCAAGAACTGGATGCCGACGCACCTTCAGGCGTCCTTTCTCGACGGATGTCCGTTCCTGAGGCAATGGGCTGGCCTTCACGCCGTTCTCTGGCACTATCTGGGTGCGGTCATTGGCATTCTCGTCGGCAGTCGGTTTGGGGATCGCTTGGCGAAAGTGCGTCCGGGCGTTCGCCTTGAAATCGGCGTGGTCGGACTGGGGTGTGCGATTCCGTTCATCATCTGGATGGCGTTGACCCCGTCATTTTACCTCTGCTGTGCCGCGATGTTCGGCTTCGGTGTCTTTCGCGGCGTCTACGACTCGAATTTCATGGCGTCGTTCTTCGATGTCGTGAATCCGCGCTATCATGCGTCGGGCGTTGGCATCATCATGTGCATCGCCTTTCTCTTCGGTTCCCTTTCTTCGACCGTCCTGCCGTGGATCGCACGGGCGTTTCACAATAACATGGCCTATTCGATGTCGTCGCTTGCGCTGTTCTACTGCGTGGGTGCGCTCATCATCCTGACGGCCCGGCTGGTGTTTCTCAGGCGTGACCTGGAGCCTTGACGCCTCGCCGGCGGCCTCGGATTCGTGCCGCCCGCAACAGCCGCGTGAGAAAAGGACGGTTTTCTCCTGAGGGATAAAATGCTATAATACGCGCTCATCATGGCACAGGAAACGAACGAATACCGCGAGCAGCGTCTTCAGTCGATGAAGACGCTTGCCGAGATGGGCTACGAGCCCTATGGCTGCAAATACGACCACGAGGATCTCGCGAAGGTCCGCGCCGCATTTGAGGAGGGCAAGTCCGTCCGTCTGGCCGGTCGTCTCCTCATGATCCGCCGTATGGGCAAGATGAATTTCTGTACCTTGAACGACGGCACGGACAAGTTCCAGCTCATCTTCAAGCGCGATGAGCTTTCCGAGACGGCGTTTACCGCTTTCAAGCAGCTGAACCTCGGTGACATCATTGGCGCGGAGGGGACGCTTTTCACGACGCAGAAGGGCGAGAAGTCGCTTGTCGTCAAAGAGTGGACGATGCTTGCGAAGGCTCTTGAGCAGCCGCCGGAAAAGTTCCACGGGCTTGCCGATCAGGAGGAATGCTATCGCCGTCGCTATGTCGATCTCATGACGAACGACGAGTCTCGGAAGCGCTTCTTCACCCGTTCGCGTCTGTTGATGGAAATCCGCAAGTACCTCTGGTCGAAAGGATTCGTTGAAGTCGAGACGCCGATTCTCCAAGACCAGGCCGGTGGCGCGGCCGCGAAGCCGTTCTTTTCGCACTACAACGCGCTGGACAAGGACTGTGTGATGCGCATTGCGCCGGAACTCTATCTGAAGCGCCTTCTTGTCGGCGGCATGAACAAGGTCTTCGAGCTGGGCAAGGACTTCCGCAACGAGGGCATCGACCGTACGCACAATCCGGAGTTCACGGTTTGCGAGATTTACGAGGCCTACGGAGACCGCACGTCAATGGAGGCGATTATGGAAGGGCTTCTGCCGCACCTTTGCGATACGGTGATTGGCAAGCGCGTGATCGAATATGGGGAGAAGAAAATCCCGATTGACTTCACGCCGCCGTATCGCCGCGTCGCCTACAAGGATCTCGTAAAGGACCTGATGGGCGCGGACTGGTTTGACCTCGACTTCGAGGCACAGTTGGCGAAGGCGAAGGAGAAGGGCAAGGAGACCGAGACGAATCTGGAACTGGACGGCGTGACGACTGAGTTGATGCTCACGCACGAGGTCTACGACAAACTCATCGAGAAGAACCTCATGCAGCCGACGTTCGTCGTGCGCATTCCGCGCGAGTTCGTGCCGTTGGCCAAGACGTGCAAGGACGACCCGTCGCTAGTGGACGTCTTTGAGTTCGTCGTCGCCGGTCGCGAACTCTGCCCGGGCTACACCGAGCAGAACGATCCGATTGAGCAGCGCAAGGCCCTTGAGAATCAGGCGGGCGAGGACACGGAGAAGATCGACGAGGACTTCATCAGCGCACTGGAATGCGGCATGCCGCCGACGGGTGGGCTCGGCTTCGGCGTCGATCGTCTCGTCATGTTCCTCACGGGGGCGGACTCGATCCGCGATGTCGTTCTCTTCCCGCAGATGAAACGGGCCTGAGCGTCGTGAAAGGAGGTTGGCGGACATGATGTCGATCTACAGATGGGAGAACGGAGGGCTTCGTGAGGCGCCTGAGTTCGCGCCTTCGTGTTGGGTCAATCTCGTGGACCCGTCGACGACCGAGCTGGAGGCAGTCCTGACCTACTGCCAAGTGCCGCGTGATTTCCTGACGGATCCTCTCGATGCGGGAGAACGCCCTCGTTTCGACTACGAAGACGATGCCTCGCTTCTCATTGTCCATGTCCCGACGCCGGTTCCGCCGGAGGACGAGGAGGAGGCCGTTTCGCCTTATCGGACGGTTCCGCTGGGCATCATCCTCGCTGGGGCGTCCGTCATTACCGTCTGCAGTGCGCAGACTCCCGTGACGACGGCGTTTCTCGACCAAATTCGCCGCGTCTGTCCGCCGTCCGACAAGTACCGCTTTGCGTTTCGTCTCCTCTGGCATGCGGGCGTGCTCTTCTTGCGCTACATCAACGACATCCACAACCGCACGACTTCGTTGGAGGACGAACTGCACGAGTCGATCTCGAACGAGGTCTTGCTGAAAATGTTCCAGATCGAGAAGACGCTCGTCTACTTCACGACGTCTCTGAAGGCGGACACGATTGCCCTCGCGCGTGCGAACACGGCGCGGCAACTGACACTGTCCGAAGACGACCGGGACTACTTGGAAGACGCGATGGTCGAATACCAGCAGGCGCTGGAAACCGCAACCATCCATGCCAACATCTTGAACGGCACGCTTGAAACGTTTGCCTCGATTATCAACAACAACCTGAACAACGTAATGAAGTATCTGACTGCGGCGACGATTTTCCTTGCCGTACCGACGCTCGTCGCGTCGCTCTACGGCATGAACATTTCGTTGCCATTTCAGGACAATCCGAATGCCTTTTCGCTCGTAATGGGCGTTTCGGGGCTTTTTGCGGCTGTCTTGGCGGCTGTTTTCATGGTCCTTTCCCACAAGCGAAAGTTCTGATTCCGCCCATCTGCCGTTTGCGGGACGTTTTGAACGAACAAACACGCACCATTTTTTGATATACTATTCGTTTCCGGCGGAGATTGGCGCGCGGGTGTTGTCGTCTGTCCCGGAGAATTCTAAGGAAGAGATCATGAAATACGACAAGAACCATGCGCTGTTGGAATGCGCAATTTCGGGGATTCCGCAGAAGAGCGGAAAGGTCCGCGATGTCTTTGACCTTGGCGACAAGCTCCTGATGGTCGTCACTGACCGCATCAGCGCGTTTGATGTGATTCTGCCGTGTGGTGTGCCGGACAAGGGCAAGGTGTTGAACCAGCTTTCGCTTTTCTGGCTTGAATTCTTCGGCGTGAAGAACCATCTCATCACGGCGGACGTTGAGGCGTATCCAATCGAGCTTCAGCCCTATAAGGAGGACTTGCGCGGTCGATCGATGCTTGTGAAGAAGGTGAACATGATCGAGGTCGAGTGCATTGCCCGTGGCTATCTGACGGGTTCGGGCTGGAAGGAATACCAGAAGTCGGGGACGGTGAACGGCGTGAACTTGCGTGCGGGGTATGAGAACGCGTCCAAGCTGGACGAGGTCCTGTTCACGCCGACGACGAAGGCTGCGATTGGCGATCATGACGAGGCAATCGACTATGAGCAGACGAAGGCTCTCGTGGGCGAAGGAATGGCGAAGGCTCTGAAGGACGCGACGATAGGCCTTTATTCGCATGCGGCGGATTATGCGCGGGAACGCGGCATCATCATCGCCGACACGAAGTTCGAGTTCGGCAAGGACGCGGACGGCTCGCTCATCTTGGCTGACGAGGTCCTGACGCCCGATTCCTCCCGTTTCTGGCCGGCGGAAAGCTACAAGGTCGGCGCGAATCCGCCGTCGTTGGACAAGCAATACGTGCGCGATTGGCTTGACTCGGTCAATTTCAACCACCAGCCGCCGGGGCCGGTCCTGCCGGATGAGGTCATTTCGAAGACGCGCGAGATCTATATCAAGGCCTACCGCGACCTCTCCGGGAAGGACTTGGCGTGAAGAGGGCGAGACCTCAGCCGTCTGCCTTTCCTCCTTTCCACTTTCAACACATAGAAAAGGATAGACATCATGGGAATGTTTGATCAGGTTCGTGAAGCGATGAAGATGCGTTCGGAAGCGAAGCGCATTGAAGCAGAGATTAAGAAGATTACCGCTGAGTACTCGAATGGCGGCATCACGGTCATCGCCAAGGGTGACATGTCGATTGAGAAGATCGCCATTGCGCCCGAAGCCTACGAGGAAGTCGTCAAGGGCAAGCCCGCGCGTTTTGAGACGATGCTCTTCAATGTCGTCAATGGCGCGCTGAAGCGAGTGCGCGAGGCCGTGCAGTCCGAGATGGCGAAGATGATGCAGGCAAACGGCGGTCTTGGTGGCCTTTTCGGGAAATGAGTGTAAGATAGTCGAATTTTCATGCTGCAGCCAGTTGACGAGCTTGAGAAGTGTCTGGCGAGGCTTCCGGGCCTTGGTCGGCGTTCGGCCGCGCGTGCGGCGCTTGCCCTCGTCCGCGAGAAAGAACGGCTTTTGAGACCGCTTGAATCGGCCCTGCGTGTTGCTTTCGAGTCCGTTCGTTGCTGTTCGCGATGCGGCGCATTCACGACGCAGGAGGCCGACCCGTGTCCGTTTTGCACGGACGATACGCGGGAAGGGAATCTCCTTTGCGTCGTCGAGGAACCGGCAGACATTCTCCCCGTCGAGGCCTCCGGGGCCTTTCGAGGCCGCTATCACGCGCTTGGCGGGAAGCTCTCGCCGATGCGTCGTCAGGGTCCGGAGAGACTGCGTCTGGCGGAACTTCAGGACCGCGTCGTGCGCGAAGGCGTGACGGAAGTCCTGCTGGCCGTCTCGACGGACATGGACGGTGACGCGACGGCGGGCTACATTGCCGAACTCCTGCGCGGCACGGGCGCGAAGGTGACACGGCTTGCGTTCGGCCTCCCGGCAGATTCGGGAATCGCCTATTCGGATCCGCTGACGCTCAAGCGCGCGATTCGCGGCCGATTGAATGTCTGATAGTCGGTTGCGCCGATTTATGATATAATTTCTCGCACATGAAGCTTCGCCTTTTTTTGACAGCCTTTGCGTTCGCCGTGTGCATGACGTTTGCGGACGAGGGGGCTGTTTCGTCTCCGACGGCGGGCGAACCCCCTGCGATGGGCATGGCGAAACCGGCTGCGAAACGCATGGCGCGGATTACGTCTGACACGACATACTATGATCGCAAGGAGGGCATGGCGGTCTTTACGGGACATGTCCATGTCGATGACGAGCAGTATCAGATGCATGCCGAGAAGGCGTATGTCTTCATGACGGGGACGAACACGCTCAAGCGCATTGTCGCCATTGGGAACGTCGCGCTGACGAACGAACTGAAGTATGCGACGGGCGCCAAGGCGTCTTACTACAAGGAGAGCGGCATGGTCGTTCTCTATGGTGGTGATGGCGTGAATGCGGAGATTGTCGATGCCTCGAAGGGGCAGAACCAGACGTTGCGTGGCTCCAAGATCAAGTTCTGGATCGACTCTGAACAGGTTGAAGTTCTGGATGCGACGATCGTCGCGCCGGTTTCAGGCGGTGGCGCAGCCGTCGGATTGGGTGACGCGTTCAAGAAAGGCGTCGCCCGCTGAGGGCGGCGGCCCTGTTGCACTGGTGAATGTCGAAATGTTATAATGTCCTTGGGTTTGTAGAGCAGATGTTCCTAACCAAAACAAAAAACAAATAAGGAGTTACATGAAGAAGCTGATGGCCGCTGTGTGCGCGGTGTCGTTGTTGTCCGCTTTTGCGGAAGAGAAGGTCGAAACCGAAGAGCAGAGTTTCCTCTCTGTCTGGGGCTTTGGTAATTACGGACTGTATTCGGGCTACCAGCTTTACGGGTCGCTTGTGAATGACAACCCGACGCTTCAGGGTTATGTTGACGCCAATGTCAATATCGGTGATTTCGGCTACATCGGCGTTGGCCTTTGGTCAAACACAGATCTGACCCCCCGCCGCCGCTGCAATGCGCTTGGTCAGGCTTTCAACGAGTATGATCCGAACTTCCACTTTGGGCGTACCTTTTGGTTTGACGATGATAAGTCGTGGGGGCTTGAGTGGCGTTCATCGTTCGTTTGGTTCTACTATCCGCCGAAGAACTACAAGGATGCGCGTGAGTCAAACCACACGACTTGGGACTTCGACCACAGCTTCGCGCTCGTGAACCCCTATGTGATTCCGTACCTCACGGTTATTCGCGAGTACTCGAAGGGTGCAAACCTTCTTGTCTTCGGTCTCAAGAAGACGATGGCCGTGAGCGACGAGCTCTCGCTCACGCCGAGCATTGAGGGCGTCTGGCGCGAATCCCAGTACAATTGGTGCTTCCCGACGGCGTTTGACACCGAGATCGGTGGCATTCGGCATGCGAATTCGGGCATTGCCACGATGAAGATCGGCCTTGATGCCAACTATCAGATCAGCGAACATTTCGGCCTTTTCGCGAAGGTTGCCTACTGCTGTGTCGTTGATCCGGACCTTCGTGACAATTGCGACGCGATCCGCGCGATGCCGTACGATTGGTACAGCTACGGTTCACGCAAGGACTTTGCGTGGGGCGGTATCGGCGTGTCGTTCAACTTCTAAGGATTTTCGTGCTTGGATGAAGAGGGCGGGTGCTTTCGAGTTCAGGTGCAAAAGAAAACAAACAAGGAAAGATTCAGATGGAAATCTATGTTGGTAACCTCGCGTACGCGACGACCGACGACGGTCTGAAGGCGGCGTTCGCGGCTTTTGGCGAAGTTACCGCCGTTCGCGTTGTCACCGATCGCATGACCGGTCGCAGCAAGGGATTCGGCTTCGTCACGATGCCCGACGCCACTCAGGCGCAGGCTGCGATTGACGCGCTGAACGGACATGAACTCGACGGGCGCACCGTGCGCGTCAACGAGTCGCAGCCAAAGCCGCGCGAAGAGCGTGACGGCGGTTTCCGCGGCGGTCGTGGCGGCTTTGGAGGCGGCCGTGGCGGTTTCCGCGGCGGCGACCGCGGTCCGCGTCGCGAGACCCGCTGGTAATCGCAAGGTTACCATTCCTCAAAGGGCACGGTCGTTTTCGACCGTGCCTCTTTTTTCGAGCCTTCGCAAAACATTGTCCCATTTTCACCGTTGATTTCTGTGCGGGGTTTTGTTATGATTCCTTTCGTATTTTGGTGTTCTTTCGTGTCGAAGAGGGTGAATGATCATATGGAGAAGAGCCAGATGCTTGTCCTTCCGGCGTTGCTTGGTTGCCTATGCGCAGCGGGTGGCGGGCTGGAGATTGCGCGTGACGGGAGCTTTCGCCGCGATGGAGTTCCTGTCTACTTGATCGGCAACATCATCTATGGTGCGCCTCATGCAGAGGAGTATGCGCCGTTCCCCGTCAATGTTCCGGGTTGGGAGTGGCTTTACGAGCGTCCGCCGACGCGTGCGCAGTTCGATCGCTTGGGCTTCAACGCGACAGGTGGCGAAGTCTCCACGACTTGGATGCGCAAATACCGTCCTGAGAAGTGGTTTTGGCAGGGCAATTTTTCTTTGGACTGGAAGGATGTCGCGCTTGGCTACTACCTCTGCGATCTGCCTGTCTTCGTCGATTTCACCTGCGCGGGTTGGTCGCACGGCGGGCTGAAATGGGACCCGAAGCGTCCGCCGTCAAAAGAGGCGTTTTCGGAAGGTTCCTGCCATTTCATGCCGTATTCTGTCGTGACGGAAGAAGGATTCGCCCTCTATCGCGAGATGTGGCAAAGCGGTGCGCGTGAACTGCTGGCCCATGGCGTGCGGCCCTTTGTGTACGAACTCTTCAATGAGCCGACCTACCACGACACGTCACCTGCCGCCGAGGCGGCGTTCGCGAAAGAGCTGAAGTCGTTGCCCGCCTCCGCGCCAGCCGTTGCCTCAAAAGTGGAACGTATCAAGTTCGACGAGCGGCAGTTCGCCCGCGCGATGGCGCGTGGCAAGGCGGCGTTGCGTGAGGTCGATTCGTCCGCGCGCACTTGCTTTCAGCCGCTGGGCATCTCGTTTGGGTTCGTGAACCCCTTGCTGGCGAACGAAACGACGGATGTCGTGATGGCCCCGACGGGCGGCGGCGATCCGTTTGACGCATTGGTCTGTCTTTCCATTGCGGGGACGCGCCCGGTTGTGGATGGCGAGGCGTATCTTGGTGGGACGCGCACCAGCCATCGCGCGACGATTCTGCGGCAATATGCGCGCGGGCTGAATGCGACTTACTATTTCAAATGGGGGCGTCGCGCCCGAAGGCACCCCGAATGGAAGTCGGCAGACGGACCTCGGCATCTCGCTGAGCAGCTTCCCTATGAATGCCTGAACCCGGCGGCGTGTCCGCCAGGGGCTTTTGCCGGCATGAAAGACGCGGCAAAGGACATTGAGGCCGTGAACGATCTCTTTACGCCACGGTTCCGAGGCGTAAAGCAGACGGTGGCGCTTCTCGTCTCTCAGGCGACGGCGCGCCTTGATCGCGCGGCGAAGCACCCGAATGCGACCTATACGCGCGAAACGGCCTTGGCGTTGCTGGCGGCGCGCTTGCCGGTGAAGGTCGTTTTTGAGGAGCAACTGGATGTGAAGCATCTTGCGAACGTGAAGTTGCTGGTTGCCGCCGGCATTGACGCGACGTTGCCGAAGACGAACGCACGACTCGAACGCTGGGTTTCTGAGGGCGGGGCTTTGCTGACTGTCGAGAACACGCTGAACCTGACGGAATGGGGCGAACCCGAGAAGACGGCGTTCGTGACGGGACACAGTGGAACGCTGGGGAAAGGCCGTCTGCTCCATCTGACGAAGCGTCCCCCCTCACATAAGGCGGCGGCCGTCTATCGCGCGGTTGCCGAACGGCTTGGCGTTCGTCCGAGTTGCCGGATCATGGATGCGCGGACGGGAGAGGAACTTCCGGGCATCGAATGCGCGGCGGCGCAACGCGTTGCGGCGGGAGGAAAGAAGAATGCGCGAAAATCCGGCTTCATCTTGATCAACAACGACCTCTTGCCGTATGCGGTTCGCTTGCGCCCGGATGCCGTTGGGGCGAATGTCGCGAACTGGATGGACGTAACGACGGGACGACGCGTGCCGTGTACGGACGAAGGGGATCTTCTGCTTCGGCTGCTCCCGAACCAGCCTGTCGTCCTTCGATCGGTGCACGCAGGCGAAATGCCGGATGAGGCCGAGACGCCTGAGACGTTCTTTGCCGGGCTGTCGGACTGGCTTGCGGCGAATCGGCCGGACGTCTCGACGGACGCCTTTTGTGTCGATCTCGCGAATGTGACGTGTGTTGACTTGCGTCGAGTGGCAAATGGCGCGCTTGAAGACGCGTTCGGGCAACTGCCGTGGGGACGGCAGGTCCGTGAAGGCATTCCGTTTGAGATTATCCGTATAGACCAGAATGACGGACGCTCGGGCGTTTTTCTCGACAAGGGGCCGGTGACGATTCCGGTTCGAGGCGCGTTTGTCCATGCGCTGGCGTTCCTTTTTGCCGCTCCCGACCGCGCAGACGGTCAACTTTTCACGAGTCGTCTCGACTATGCGGATGGAACGTCCGAGGAACTTGTGTTCTCCGCGCCGGAAGACACGCAGCTTGTCGGGTGGAGCAATCTCGCCGGGAGGTCTCTTTTGCTGGCGCGGCAACGCAATCCGAATCCCTGTCAGGAGCTTGTGTCCATCCAGATCGCAACGCGGCGAAAAGGCGTTGCATTGGCCGCGTTGTCTTTGGAGAAACCAGACGAGAACCCGTATTCGGCTTCGTTTCTCCCGACGGACCTGAAGCTTGCTCCGTGGGGCGGATTAAAGCTCGTCCCACAGGAGAATCGTCTTGAATTGCGGGTAAGTGAGGCGACGACGGATTGGGCAGGATTCTACGCGGGTTTCAGGACTCCCATCCCGCTCGCCATAGGTGATGTGGCTGGGCGGAGTCTCGTCCTTGAAGTCAACCTGGGCGACACTCCGACAGGACGGGCGATGCAGTCGGCCAGTCTCCCCCAGTTCGCTCTCGGTTACAAGTTGGCGGATGGAACGTCGGAGCAGGGGGCTTATGTCTCGACGCGCGGCGGGATGGTTGATACCGATCCGCAGACTTGGCAGGTTGTCCGCATCCCTTTGCGGCGCCTGGTCAAGCCTGATGCGACGGAACTCTCGAGTTTCTGCGTCCAGCTTCGTCCCTTTGGCTCGCAACGCGCGGGCATGTTGTTGCGCGGTGTCCGCATTGAGTAGCACGAAGTTTGGTCTGGAGCCCGACGGTCGTCGAGATAGACTCTATTCGCAAAAGGGTTCTCCTTCCCTTCCTCCTTCCCCCTCACCCCTTTTCTCCTTGCTGTCTTCTCCCTCGCGCTGACGCGCAAAAAGAAATTCGAAAATTATGGTTGCTATGGGGGTGGCTCTTCCATCCGCATGGAGACGCCCCTTCCATCCGCATGGAGATGCCCCTTCCATCCGCATCGGTTGACGCATCCGTTCCAGGTCGTCCCCGGCGTCTCTGGGGTGGCGTTGTTCGCTTTTCTTCTTCGGTTGGACCCCCTGGCCTTCCTTTCTTCTTTGCTGACCCGTTAGATTTTACAATTTCCAACTCTGACAAACGCAGGTCATGCGGTTGACACGCTCATCTGCGCAATATTATAATACGCGCATGTTTTTTCTGTTCGAGTCTGGAGAATGAAGGTCTGTTTTGAGACATTTGGCTGTCGGCTTAACAAGGCCGAGGCCTTGGAAATGGAATCCGAGTATCTCGCGAAAGGGTGGGAAATAACCGAGACGCATTCCGAATCGGACCTTTTCATCGTGCGCGGATGCAGCGTGACGGCACGGGCTCAGCGCGACTGTGAGAAACTCATCGAGCATCTGAGGCGCCACTATCCAAGCGTGCCGATGCGCGTTTGCGGATGTCTTGCGAAGGATGCGCATTCATCTGCGCAAGTCGAAAAGCCGTCTGCGGTAGAGGCCTGTACGACAGCCGTCCCGACGCGTACGGCGCGGGCTTATCTGAAGGTTCAGGACGGCTGTTCGGGCGGTTGCACGTTCTGCATTGTGCCGAAGTTCAGGGGCAAGTCCGTTTCCGATCCGTTTGACGCGGTATTGGACAAGGCGCGGCGTTTTGTTGACGCCGGATACCATGAAATTGTCGTGACGGGCTGCAACTTGGCGCATTATGCGTCAGAGGGGAGACGTCTGCCAGACCTCCTGGCGGCGCTTGCGGCGGTTTCTCCGGCTTGCCGCATTCGGCTCGGGTCCGTTGAGCCTGGCGCATGTGCGCTGGAGACCGTTCGCGCGATGGCGGAATCGCCGAATGTCTGCCGTTTTCTTCACATTCCCGTGCAGTCCGGCTCGAATCGCATTCTCGCGGCGATGAGGCGCCCGTACCTCGTGCGGGATGTCGAGTCGTTGGTTTTGACGGCGGTGAAGTATCTGCCGAGCCTCGGCCTCGGCTGTGACGTGATGACGGGCTTCCCTGACGAGTCGGACTTTGACTTTATGGCGACCGAAGGCCTTCTCCGCCGTCTTCCGTTCAACCATGCGCATGTCTTTCCCTATTCGGAACGCCCGGGGACATTGGCGGCGGCGTTTGGGGGCGCGCTTCCGAAAGCCGTCCGCTCCGCTCGCGCACATCAGCTGGCACGCCTTCTGCGAGAAAAGCGTGAACGATTCGCACGTCGTTTTCTTGGTCAGGATGTTGAGATCGTGGTTGAGAGCGAACAGAAGTCGGAAGGCTGGACGTCTGAGTATTTGCGGTGCAAGACCGTTTCGCCAGTTCCGCGCAAGTCGTTGGTTCGGCTTTTTGTCACAAAGGTCCATCACGACGCGACGCTCGAAGGTCGATTGGCCTAAGACCTTCGGCTTGACGCAGGACTGGAGCTTAAGGAGGCGGACAGTTGACAGGGGGGACGCGATTCTGATAAAATCTCCACTTACGCAGTAAACACGCTTCATTAAGAGAAGACATGAAATAAGAGAGGGAAACAAAAATGCATCAGATGAGAAAAGCACTGTTCGGATCCATGGTCGTCGTTCTTTCTTGCGCGGCGTTTGCCGTGTCGGATTGGCGGCGCGGTACGCGCGAGTCAATCTGGCCGGACGGGAAGATTCCGAACTTGCAGACGCACCAGATCGCCGGGATGACCGACGAGGTGAAGGACGCGGACTTTTTGGTCTCGCCGAGGCGGCAAATGCCATATCTTGAATGGTTTGAGGCCCCTGCGCATCCGAATGGCGCGTGCATGATCCTCATCTCGGGGGGCGGTTATCAGGTCTGTTGCGACATCGGGCTTGTCAAGATCTGGAAGGAGACTTTCTCGAAGCTTGGCTACCAGACGGTGAACCTCGTCTATCGCACGCCGCGCCCGCATGGTCTTCCCGTCTACCAAACGGCATGGGAAGATGGCCAGCGCGCGGTTCGTCTCGTGCGTTCCCAGGCGAAAGCGCGCGGCTTCGACCCCGAGAAGATCGGTGTCATCGGCATGTCGGCGGGCGGACACCTCGTGACAATGCTGGCGACGAGCGCACTCACGCCCGCGTACCCGAAAGTTGATGCGCTCGACGATTTGCCGTGCCATGTGAACGTGGCAATTGCGAACGCGCCGGCCTACAACACGCTCGGCGCGGCAAATGGCGATGCGCGGCCGCAGGACGGCACAACGGTCGTGCCGACGATCAACCCCTGTTTCAAGTTCGATGCGAAGACCTGCCCGATAGTGTTTCTTCATGGCGCCAACGATCCCTACACGCCGAACGGTTCGACGCTCTGCTACCGCGAACTGCGCAAGCGGAAGGTCCCGACGGAACTTCATCTTTATGCCGACAAAGGGCATGGGGCGTTCGGCCTCGACCGTGCGTTGGAGTTCCTGAACCAGATCCAGTTCGCCTCGAAGCTTGCGCCAGAGGTTGATCTGATGAAGCGTTTCCCGGATGATGCCGCGCGCGCGTCGTATGAGAAGGAGAGCGTTTGGCCAGAGGGGAGGATGCCCGACGTGCGGACGAACCAGTGCCAGCCGTACATTGAGTGGCATCTTCCGAAAGAACTGAAGACGAAGTCCATCCAAGTCATTTATTCGGGCGGCAGTTACATGGGGAACGGACCGGATGGCTTTGAGGTCGCGCCGATGCGCCGCTACCTGAATGAAAAGGGCATGGCGGTCGTGACGATGCGCTATCGCACGCCGCGCCCGGCGGGCTTGCCGAAGCACGTCACGGCGTGGGAAGACCTCCAGCGCGCCATTCGCATCGTCCGCGCAAAGGCGGCGTCGAAGGGGCTTGACCCGAATCGCATCGGCATCATGGGTTCCTCGGCGGGCGGACATCTGACTCTCATGGGCGCGACGAGTTCGCGGATGCGGGCCTATGCGCCGATTGACGCGCTCGACGATGTCTCCTGCAAGGTCCAGTGGGCGATTGCGATCTATCCGGCCTATGCGCTCACGGATGGCCTCGATTGCCATAACAAGACGGGCGGCAACGACGATGCGGCGGTTCTTGCGCCGGAGTTCCTCTTTGACATGGATACGCCGCCGATTCTTTTCGTCCATGGCGATGCGGACGGCTGGGCGGCGATGAATTCGGTGAAGGCGTGGGAACAGCTGCGTCGAATGAACATTCAGGGTGAACTTCACACGCTTGCGCTCCGCAATCACTGTTTCCAGCGTACGGCATCGCCCGGAACGGGCAGCTACACGTGGATGGACCGCGCGTGGGAGTTCCTGACGGCAAAGGGTTTCAACAAGTAAAGGCTTAACAAGTTAAGGATAGTTAAGGATACAAGATGGCCAAGACTGACATTACGGCGGATGAACTCCGCGATCTCTATCTCAAGTTCTTCGAGTCGAAGGGGCACAAGATCATTCCCGGCGCTTCGGTGATTCCCGAGAACGACCCGACCGTGCTCTTCACGACGGCGGGCATGCATCCGCTTGTGCCGTATCTCATGGGCGCGATGGAGCATCCGGCTGGAACGCGCCTGACGGATGTCCAGAAGTGCGTTCGTACGGGCGACATCGATGCCGTTGGCGATGCGGCGCATCTCACGTTCTTCGAGATGCTCGGTAACTGGTCGCTCAATGACTATTTCAAGAAGGAGGCCATCAGCTGGTCCTTTGAGTTCCTGACGACGAAGCTGGGCTTCAGCCCCGAACAGCTCAATGTCACGGTCTTTCGCGGCGAGGGGAAGGAGGGCGACGACGGCTACATTCCGGCGGACCAGGAGGCGGTTGCGATCTGGAAGTCGCTGGGACTTCCTGACGAACGCATCTTCCGCCTGCCGCGCGAGGACAACTGGTGGGGACCGGCGGGCACGACCGGCCCATGCGGTCCGGATACCGAGATGTTCATCGACACAGGCAAGCCGAAGTGCGGTCCCGACTGCCGTCCGGGCTGCTCCTGTGGCAAGTACATCGAGATCTGGAACGACGTCTTCATGCAGTACCTCAAGAACGAAGAGGGCAAGTTCGTCCCGCTTGGACGGCACAATGTCGATACGGGCATGGGTGTCGAGCGCACGGTCTGCATGATGACGGGCGCACCGACCGTCTACGATACTGAGATCTTCAGGCCGATCATGGACGCGATCGACGGACTGAGGGCGAACGCCGGGGAGGAGCGGCTCTCTCCCGAGGAAGTCCTCCGTGCGCGGCGCATCATTGCCGACCATATGCGTACGGCGACGTTTATTCTCTGCGACCCGAAGGGCGGCGTGAAGCCGGGCAATGTCGGCGCGAACTACGTCTTGCGTCGTCTCATCCGCCGTGCGGTTCGCTATGCGCGTATGCTCGGCATCGCCGAGGGCTTTACGGTGAAGCTCGCCGAGGTCATTTGCGAGAAGTACAGCCATGTCTATCCTGAGCTGAAGGCTAACTTGGAGCAGTGCCGGCACGATCTGGAGGCGGAGGAGAAACGCTTCAACGCGACTCTCGACAAGGGCGAAGCGATGTACAAGAAGGTCTCCGAGCAGCTGAAGGCCCATGGGCAGACGCAAATCAGCGGAAAGACGGCGTTCAAGCTCTACGACACGTTCGGCTTCCCGTTCGAGATGACCTGCGAGATGGCGGCGAAGGACGGGCTTACGGTTGACAGGGAAGGCTTCGAGGAGGCGAACCGCAAGCATCAGGAGCTTTCGCGCACGACGAGCGCGGGCGCGTTCAAGGCTGGGTTGCAGGACAACTCCGCCGTTGTTACGCGGATGCATACGGCGACGCATCTCCTGCACGCGGCCCTTCATCAGGTTCTCGGTCCGACGGCTCTTCAGAAGGGGTCGAACATCACGGCCGAGCGCCTGCGCTTTGACTTTACCTGGCCCCAGCCGATGACGACAGAGGAGAAGGCGAAGGTTGAAGAACTGGTCAACGGCTGGATTTCCCAAGGCATCGACGTCACGAAGAAGATGACAACCGTCGAGGAAGCGAAGAAGGAAGGCGCGATGGCGCTCTTTGGCGCGAAATACGGCGATCAAGTCTCGCTCTACGCGATCGGAGACATCTCGAAGGAGATCTGCTGCGGTCCGCATGTCGCCAACACGAAGGAACTCGGCAGTTTCAAGATCACGAAGGAGCAAAGTTCGTCGGCGGGCGTTCGCCGCATCAAGGCGGTTGTCGGCAACCTCTCGTGATTCGTTATGGCCAAGCGGCGACAGAAGAAGGCTGATGCCCCGAATGACGCGCCCGCCGTGCGCGACGCGAGTGATGCGGACGAGCGGGGACAGCGTGTCAGGCGCGAGAAGCCCGAGAGGACGCCGGAAGATCTTGCGGCGATTGCGTATCTTGACCGTCTGAGGTCTGGCGAGGGCGAGACGGCCTTCTCCAACCCGCCGTTGGCGTGCATCGTCCGCGTCATCGCCTATGAGGAGATTCCGAAGGCGAACGAGCGGTATGCGTTGGCGACCTTGCGCGGACCCGATGGGCGCGAATGGAAGATGAGCATTCTCCGCTATTTCCTCGAAGAGGGGATGAATGCGCTGTTCGTCTCGAAAGATGCGGCGATGCCGGACGAGGAACGTTATCGGAACCGTGACGTGGCGCGGACAAAGGTGCGTGTCTACAAGTTTGGCTTTGGCGTGAAGGCCCGACGGCTTCTGCCGATTGTCAATCGCAGCATCTATCTCTTCAACTGCGGCCTTCTTTATCCGCTGGATGACTTCCCTGAGTTGTCGAAACTGAAGCCTGGGCAGATGTGTGCCACGCGACTTGGCATCGACAGCGCGGCGGATCTCCGAGACCGTGCCGCCCCCGGTCGTCGCGGAACGGGGATTTAGCCCAAGCGGTGACTTGTAAAGGGAGTGGGTCAGCAAAAACCTCTTAAGCCACTTTGGCCAGACGTGAATCGTAAGCATATGCG